>JBPOHT010000003.1:0-3850 GCA_052035235.1 Pseudomonadota bacterium
GGGCGCCCCCCCGTCCGGGCCGCCGTGGGCCGCGCCTCCGCCCCCGATCTCCCGCCCCCCCCCAATTTCGCGCCCCACCCCGCTCCCACAAAAGCCCAGGCAAAAAAAGAGCCCGCATCGCGGGCTCTTTTTCGTTGGCAGGCTTGAGAGCGCCTACTGGCGCGCCGCCCGCGCCCGGGCGATGGCCGCGCGTACCTGCGCCGGTGCCGTGGCGCCGTAGTGGTTGCGGGCATTGAGCGAGCCTTCCAGCGTGATGCGCTCGTAGACGTCGTTCTCCACCAGCGGCGAGAACTGGCGCAGCTCCTCCAGCGACAGGTCCGACAGGTCGCAACCCTTCTGCGCGGCATGGCCCACGGCGCTGCCCACGGCATGGTGCGCGTCGCGGAAGGGCAGGCCCTTCTTCACCAGGTAGTCCGCCAGGTCTGTGGCGGTGGAGAAGCCCTTGGCGGCGGCGGCGCGGCAGTTGTCGCGCTTCACCGCGATATGCGGCACCATCTCGGCGTAGACCTGCAGGCAGATCGACACCGTATCCACGGTATCGAACAGCGGCGGCTTGTCTTCCTGGTTGTCGCGGTTGTAGGCCAGCGGCTGGCCCTTCATCAGCACCAGCAGCGCCTGCAGGTTGCCGATCACGCGGCCGGTCTTGCCGCGCACCAGTTCCGGCACGTCCGGGTTCTTCTTCTGCGGCATGATGCTGCTGCCGGTGCAGAAGCGGTCGGGCAGATCCACGAAGCCGAACATCGGCGTGGACCACAGGATCAGCTCCTCGCTCCAGCGCGACAGGTGCACCAGGATCAGGCTGGCGGCGGCGCAGAATTCGATGGCGAAGTCACGGTCGCTGACCGTGTCCAGGGAGTTCTCGGTGACGCCGTCGAAGCCCAGCAGTTCGGCCGTATAGTGGCGGTCGATCGGGTAAACCGTGCCGGCCAGCGCGGCCGAGCCCAGTGGCAGCAGGTTCATGCGCTTGCGGCAGTCCAGCAGGCGCGTGCGGTCACGCAGGATCTGCTCGCGCCAGGCCAGCATGTGGTGGCCGAAGGTCACCGGCTGGGCGATCTGCAGGTGGGTGAAACCCGGCATCACCGTGTCGGCCTCGCGCTCGGCCAGGTCCAGCAGGGCGCCTTCCAGCCGGCCGATCAGCTCGGCCAGGTCATCGATCACGTCGCGCACGTAGAGGCGCAGGTCGGTGGCCACCTGGTCGTTGCGTGAGCGGCCGGTGTGCAGGCGCTTGCCAGCATCGCCGATGTCCTCGGTCAGCCGCGCCTCGATGTTCATGTGCACGTCTTCGAGTTTCTCGCTCCATTCGAAGTTGCCGGATTCGATCCGCTCCAGGATCGCGTCCAGCCCGGCGACGATGCTCTGGGCATCCTCGGCGCTGAGCACGCCGACCTTGGCCAGCATGCGCGCATGGGCCTGCGAACCGCGGATATCCTGGCGGTACAGGCGCGAATCGAAGCTGACCGATTCGGAAAATTTCTCGACCAGTGCGGAGGTGGACTCGGCGAAACGTCCGCCCCAGAGTTTTGCGTTGCCGGAGGACATGCTGTGGCTCGGTAAAAAGTGCGCGATTATAGGCGTGCAGCCGGTGCCCGTCCCGATGGGATTGTTTAAATAAATCAATATAAGACTATAAAGTCATATAGAAAATCACGTGGAACGCATTACGCCCCAGCAATCGATGCAGCTCACCAGCATGATCCCCAACTTCTGCCAGGGGTCGTCGGTGCTGGCGTTGGCGTTCACCATGGAGCTGGTCGCCATCGTGCTGACCCTGGGCCGCGGCAACGGCGGGGACGAGGCGCTGGAAACCTTCACCATGCTGTCCCTGTACCTGCAGTGGATCGCCCTGTGCTCGGCCGCCGTGCTGTGCTGGTCGCGGCGCTGGTTCCCCCTGGCGCGGCCGGGCGTGGTGTTCTTCTACTGCTGGGGCCTGCTGGTGGTGGTGGTCATGGCGGTATCGGCCATCGCGCACCAGGTCTTCACCGAGGTGCTGCGCTGGGACGGCCTGATCGCGCAGGAGCCCCGCATCAATTTCGTCCTGCGCCACGTCGCCATTGCCGCCATCGTGGCCATGCTGCTGCTGCGCTACTTCTGGGTGCGTCACCAATGGCGCCTGCAGGTCAAGGCCGAGGGCGAATCGCGCTACCAGGCGCTGAATGCCCGCATCCGCCCGCATTTCCTGTTCAACAGCCTCAACAGCCTCGCGGCGCTGATCCACGTGCAGCCGGACGACGCCGAGTCGATGGTGGTGGACCTGTCGGACCTGTTCCGCGCCAGCCTCGAGAAGCGTGGCCAGATGGGCCCGCTGGCCGACGAGATCGGCCTGTGCCATGCCTACCTGCGCATCGAGAAGCTGCGCCTGGGCGAGAAGCTGGAGATCGACTGGGACATCCCCGACCGCCTGCTGGAGTGGCCGGTGCCGATGCTGGTGGTGCAGCCCCTGGTGGAGAACGCCGTGCACCATGGCATCTCCCGGATGGCCGGCCGCGGCGAGGTGCGCATCGCCGGCCGCGAAATCTTCGGCCGGCTCGTGATCGAGGTCACCAATCCCATCCCGCAGGGCGAATCCTTGACCTCGCAGGGCAACCGGATTGCGGTGGACAATATTGCTCAGCGCCTCAACCTGATTTACGGTGACAGCGCGCGGCTCGAACTGGGCCGCGATCTGCGGCTGGAGGGCGGCGTGTTCAGGGCCCGTCTGGTGTTGCCGCGAGAACCGAAGAAAGAGCCGGAAGGAGACTGAAGCATGCGTGTCGTGATCGTCGATGATGAGCCGCTGGCCCGTGAGCGCCTGAAGCGTCTGTTGTCGGAATTCCCCGGCTATGAAGTAGTGGGCGAGGCCGGCGACGGCGAAAGTGCGCTCGACGTGATCGACGACGAGGAGCCGGACCTGGTCCTGCTGGACATCCGCATGGGCGGCATGGACGGCATCCAGGTCGCGCGCCAGCTCGCCGAGCTGGAGGTACCGCCCGCGGTGATCTTCACCACCGCCTACTCGGAGCACGCGCTGTCGGCCTTCGACGCCGCCGCGCAGGCCTACCTGCTCAAGCCGATCCGGGTGGACAAGCTCAAGGAAGCGCTGATGCGCGTGCGCAAGCCCACCCGCGCCCACAAGCCGGCGCCGGTCGCCGCGCCGGTGCCGGGCGGCAAGCCCAAGCGCGAGTTCGTGCTGGCCACCAACCGCGACGGCCTGGTGCGCGTGCCGGCCGAGGACATCATCTATTTCCTGGCGGATCAGAAGTACACCACCGTGAAGCACCTGCACGGCGAGGTGCTGATCGAGGAATCCCTCAAGACCCTGGAGCAGGACTTCGCCCCCTGGTTCATCCGCATCCACCGCAAGGCCCTGGTGGCCACGCGCTTCATCGCAGGCCTGGAGCGCGACCGCCACGGCGACCAGCACCACTGGCTGCGCATGAAGCACGCCAGCGACCCGCTGCCGGTGTCGCGCCGCCGGCTCGCGGAAGTGCGCAGGTTCCTGACGGAAGCCTGAGATTTTCGGGCTGTAACGAGAAAAAGGCCGGATCGCTCCGGCCTTTTTCCGTTTGTGTCTGCCGAACCGTTCATCCCGAGTGCCGCGCGGAGGATGGCATGGATGGCGTCACCTCTTGTGCTCCCTCTCCCGCTGGCGGGAGAGGGCTGGGGTGAGGGTGGTGCTTGGGGAAACCCTCCAAGGGTGTTCGGTGGCGCCGGCGACTACGCCGGTGAGGCGCTGTGGATCTCTGGAGGTTTATTTCGCCCAAGGGCGAGTTACTTCTCTTTTCTTGTGAACCAACAGTAGGCGCCTCTAGGCGAAGAGAAGTAACCAAGAGAAACACACCCTCCATCCGCGGCCCCGCTGAAGCGGGGCAAC
>JBPOHT010000061.1:0-3746 GCA_052035235.1 Pseudomonadota bacterium
GCATCGTCGGCGCCGCCGTGGGCATGGCGGCCTATGGGCTGCGGCCCTGCGTCGAGATCCAGTTCGCGGACTATATGTATCCAGCCTACGACCAGATCGTGTCGGAAGCGGCGCGGCTACGTTATCGCTCGAACGGCCAGTTCACTGCACCGCTGGTCGTGCGCATGCCGACCGGCGGCGGCATCTTCGGCGGCCAGACGCACAGCCAGAGCCCGGAAGCGCTGTTCACCCATGTCGCCGGCCTCAAGACCGTCGTGCCGTCCAACCCTTACGATGCGAAGGGATTGCTGATCGCCGCCATCGAGGACAACGATCCGGTGATCTTCCTCGAACCCAAGCGCCTCTACAACGGCCCCTTCGACGGCCACCACGATCGTCCGCTGCAGCCCTGGGCCAACCACCCCGCCGGTGAGGTGCCGGACGACTACTACCGCATCGAGCTGGGCAAGGCCTCCATCGTGCGGCCCGGCAAGGCCTGCACGGTGCTGACCTACGGCACCATGGTCCACGTCTGCCTTTCGGCGGTCGAGGAATCCGGCATCGACGCCGAGGTCATCGACCTGCGCTCGCTGTTCCCGATCGACGTCGAGACCATCACCGCCTCGGTGGCGCGCACCGGCCGCTGCGTGATCGCACACGAAGCCAGCCGCACCTCGGGCTTCGGCGCCGAGCTCGGCCAGCTCGTGCAGGAACATTGCTTCCACAGCCTGGAAGCCCCGATCCGCCGTGTCACGGGCTGGGACACCCCCTACCCGCATGCGCTGGAGTGGAAGTATTTCCCCGGCCCCAAGCGTGTCATGCACGCACTCAAGAGCGTGATGGAGAACTAGAAATGGGTCACTACAACTTCAAGCTTCCCGACGTCGGCGAGGGCATCGCCGAATCCGAGATCGCCACCTGGCGCGTCGCCGTCGGCGAGATGGTCCAGGAAGACCAGGCCCTGGTCGACATGCTGACCGAAAAGGCCGCGGTGGAAATCCCCTCGCCCGTCACCGGCCGTATCGTGGAACTGCGCGGCCTGCCCGGCGACAAGATCGCCGTCGGCGCCGTGCTGGTGGTGATCGATACCGAGGGTGCCGCCGCCCCGGTCGCCGAAGCCCCTGCGGCAGCGCCGGCTCCGGCCGCCGCCAAGGCCGCTGCACCGGCTGCCACCGCGGTCGCTGCCGCTCCGGCGCCGGCCCCGGTTGCCGCGGCTCCCTCCCCGGTGGTCAACGAAAAGCCCCAGACCTCCCCGGCCGTGCGCAAGCTGGCCCGCGAGCTCGGCGTGGATCTCACCCGCATCGCCGGCAGCGGCCCGCGCGGCCGTATCCTGCGCGATGACGTGCAGGCGGCGCTGTCGCGTCCCACCTCTGCCGCCACCGTGTCCGCCGTCCCGCCCGCCGGCGACGCCGTCGAGGCCGTCCGCATCATCGGCATGCGCCGCAAGATCGCCGAGGCCATGCAGCGCTCCAAGCAGCGCATCCCCCACTTCGCCTACGTGGAGGAGGTGGACGTCACCGAACTGGAGGCGCTGCGCCAGCACCTCAACGAGCAGCATGGCAAGACCCGCGGCAAGCTGACCGTCCTGCCCTTCCTGATGCAGGCCCTGGTCAAGCTGCGCCCGCGCTTCCCGCAGATCAACTCCAACTACGACGACGAGGCCGGCGTGCTGTACCGCCACTCCGCCTCGCACGTCGGCATTGCCGCCCAGACGCCGCAGGGCCTGGTCGTGCCGGTGGTGCACCACGCCGAGCGCCTGGACCTCTGGGGCTCGGGCTCCGAGATCCGCCGCCTGGCCGAGGCCGCCCGTGCCGGCAAGGCCAAGCGGGAGGAGCTGACCGGCTCCACCATCACCATCACCAGCCTGGGCACCATGGGCGGCATCGCCTCCACCCCGGTGATCAACGCCCCGGAGGTGGCCATCGTCGGCGTCAACAAGATGGTGCTACGCCCCATGATCCGGGACGGGGTCGTGGTCCCGCGGCTGATGATGAACCTGTCCTCCTCCTTCGACCATCGGATCGTGGACGGCTATGATGCCGCCGAGTTCATCCAGGCCATCAAGAGCCTGCTCGAACATCCGGCGACGCTGTTCATGCCCTGATCGGCGCCGCTTCTCCTCCCCGGCACCTCGTCGCCGGGAACTTGCCGGGGCGTCCTCCAGGACGTTCCGGCTTTCTTCATCAACGCTCAGCGGGGCTGACATGGACAAGCTGTACCCCTCAGCGCAGGACGCCTTGGCCGGCCTGGTCAAGGACGGCATGACGCTCGCCGTCGGGGGCTTCGGCCTCTGCGGCATCCCGGAAGCACTGATCGACGCGCTGCGCGACAGCGGCGCGCGCGACCTCACCGTGATCTCCAACAACGCGGGTGTCGACGGCTTCGGCCTCGGCAAGCTGCTGGAGACGCGCCAGGTGCGCAAGATGATCTCGTCCTACGTCGGCGAGAACAAGGAATTCGAGCGCCAGTACCTGGCGGGCGAGCTGGAGCTGGAGTTCACCCCCCAGGGCACCCTGGCCGAGAAGCTGCGCGCCGGCGGGGCCGGCATCCCCGCCTTCTACACCCGCACCGGCTACGGCACCCTGGTTGCCGAGGGCAAGGAAACCCGCGAGTTCGACGGCCACTGGTACATCATGGAACGCAGCCTGCGCGCCGACGTGTCGCTGGTGAAGGCCTGGAAGGCCGACCGCGCCGGCAACCTGGTGTTCCGCAAGACCGCCCGCAACTTCAACCCCATGTGCGCCACCGCCAGCCGCATGTGCGTGGCCGAGGTCGAGGAGATCGTCGAGAACGGCAGCCTCGATCCCGACCAGATCCACACCCCCGGCATCTACGTGAAGCGCCTGGTGCTCAATTCCCGTCCCGAAAAGCGCATCGAAAAGCGCACCGTCCGGAGCAACTGACATGGCATGGACCCAGGAAGAGATGGCACGCCGCGCCGCCCAGGAGCTGCGTGACGGCTATTACGTCAATCTCGGCATCGGCCTGCCGACGCTGGTGGCCAACCACATCCCGGAGGGCATGGACGTCTGGCTGCAGAGCGAGAACGGCCTGCTCGGCATCGGCCCCTTTCCCACCGAAAGCGAAGTGGACGCCGACCTCATCAATGCCGGCAAGCAGACCGTCACCGACCTGCCCGGCAGTGCCTACTTCAGCAGCGCAGACTCCTTCGCGATGATCCGCGGCGGCCACATCAACCTGTCGATCCTCGGTGCCATGCAGGTGTCCGAGAAGGGCGACCTGGCCAACTGGATGATCCCCGGCAAGATGGTCAAGGGCATGGGCGGCGCCATGGACCTGGTCGCCGGTGTCGACCGCGTGGTGGTGCTGATGGAGCACACCGCCAAGGGCGACGCCCGCAAGATCCTGGAACGCTGCGACCTGCCCCTGACCGGGGTCGGCGTGGTCGACCGCATCATCACCGACCTCGGCGTCATGGACGTAACCCCGGAGGGCCTGCGCGTGCGCGAACTCGCCCCCGGCGTGACCCTGTCCGAGATGCAGGACCGCACCGGCTGCCGCCTGATCGGCGACGCCCACTAACTTCAGAGAGGATCAAGGCAGCATGAGCACCCCGTTCAACGACCGCGACGGCTTCATCTGGTACGACGGCGAACTCAAGCCCTGGCGCGAGTGCACCACCCACGTGCTGACCTACTCGCTGCACTACGGCGTGGGCTGCTTCGAGGGCGTGCGCGCCTACAAGACCCCCCAGGGCACCGCGATCTTCCGCCTGGAAGAGCACACCCGTCGCCTGTTCAACTCCG
>JBPOHT010000037.1:0-108072 GCA_052035235.1 Pseudomonadota bacterium
CTCGATCACCTGCTTTACCGCTTCGCTCTTGAACTCATCCGTGTACTGCCGATTGCTGCTCATAAACACCTCGGTCTTTGCCATCAATTATGGCAACTCGGGTGTCTACGAAAAGCTGGCCGTACCACTTTAAGGGAAAACTCTCCGCCACAGTATGGACAGAAATGATGCTCCCGCCTCCGTACCTTCTTTAGAAGATCCACGGACAGAGGTCGCGCTTTTGTCACACGAGGGCGAGCCATGCTTTTTTGTGCTCTCTAACGCCCTAGCTTAAGCCGCGGACCCGCGAAGCGGGTCCGTCGGCTTGAAGCAATAGTTGGGCTGCGACTAATCCGTAAAAGGACATGATTCCTTCTTGATCATCTCAAAATGATGGATGCGGCACAGAACACTCTGATGCACCGCCCCACGACTGCACCCAGTGGCTCGACATGGAACATCGGATCGTTCTATACCAAGCGCATCGAAGAACTCACGATCTAGCTTTCTCTTTGACTCTTCCCAGGGCAGAGGATCTGGCGCCCCCGGAGCTGGGAGCCACGCATCGAAGCGCCAGTAGTAAATGAATGACTCCAACAAGAGTTCATCCGATGGAGGGTCTGCGAATAGACGTGCTGCCTTTGCCGTGTCTTCTATTGTTGGAGTATCTAATCCCTCTTGTGGGAAACCCTGGTCGGCGGCGAGTGCTGCTGAGTCATCGTCCGGATCAGCGTTGACCATAAGGCACGCTGTTTCCAATTCCGGCCTCCCAGAACTCGGCAAGAACAACCAACCTTCCTCTAGGTCACCAGCGGCGGCGGCCCGAAGCGCAGAGCGCATGGTCATGTGCTGCAAGGTCGTCATTCTGGTTTAAGCCCAACGCCTTGGTTAACCTGCGGACCCGCCGGAGGCGGGGCCGTCGGGTTGAACCCCTAGTTGGGCGAAACTATGAATGACCGTGTTCATCCAACTCTCGGAGGTGGAACATACTTTCCTCTGACGACCGAACAATATTTCGTAACACCGAAGGAGATATTGCTTGGCCGCCTTCTTCGATGGAAACTGGAATGCCAAGCTCCTCTAGCTTCTGCAGTAGTGTCACAACGCTCCGAATCGTCACTTCACGTGGACGAGCAAACAACTCTCCACAGAATATCGGGGTGCTTTCTTGGATCGCTGTTGCAATCTCACCAATGCCACGCCCTGTTGCTGCACGCACGGCCGCAACCACCAGCGCAGACGTAGCTGTATTTGGAATCTTGATGGAAATGTTCGGCATCTTGTTACGCCCAACGCCCTAGGTTAAGCCGCCGGACAAGCCGAAGGCTTGGTCGGTCGGCTTGAATCGCTCGTTAGGCACGCTCGTTACTTCTGCGCTCATTGTCCTGCTGCTTTTTGTGCCGCTTGAAAGTCTGGACCGCTAACGTGACGGCCTTTATAGGTATTGGCGAAGTAGTTAACACGATTTGCTAGATGTTGGAGCGACAGCCACCCTAACCCCCGATAATCTTCTAACTCTTCTGCGTTAAGCTCAATGAGAAGCTCGAAGCTAACAAACGACGCTTCGCAATTGACAAGTATGAAAAGCTCTCCGGCACTCCCACGTAGCAACCGCCACCAACTATCGTCGGTGTGATACGGGAGTCGAGGAGGGACCTGTTCAAGTTCCATAAGTGCCTAACGCCAATTAGATTTCATTTTGACGCCTAAACCTGACGCCTAATTCAGGATGAAAGAGGACAAGTGCTTGATGTATAAGAACTCGAATCGGCTTATACGTCATGGAGCCCTCCGTGGAAAATTTCAGTCAGTCGCCGCGATTGATGGATCAGGTTCGGCAGCGGATACGTTCGCTTCACTATAGCGTGCGCACCGAGGAAGCCTATGTCCACTGGATTCGCCGTTTCATCCTGTTTCACCAGAAACGACACCCTCGTGAATTGGCGGCGCCAGAGGTGGAGCGATTCCTGACTCACCTGGCAGTGGATCGAAAGGTTTCGGCCAGCACACAAAACCAGGCCCTGGCTGCGGTGCTATTTCTCTACAGGCAGGTGCTCGGCACTGATCTGGAATGGCTGGAAAACGTCACACGCGCCAAGAAGTCTGAACGGATGCCGACCGTGCTGACTCGCGTTGAAACCGAGCGTTTGCTGGAACGCCTGCCCGCGACACCCGCAGGCTTGGTTGCCAAGCTCTTATACGGTACCGGCATGCGCCTGCTGGAGGGGTTACGCCTGCGGGTCAAGGACCTGGAAGTGGATGCCAAGCGGGTGATGGTGCGTGACGGCAAGGGCGGCAAAGACAGGATCACGGTTATGCCCGAGAAACTGGTTGCGTCGTTGCGCTTGCATTTGGCGATGCGGCGCGAGCTCTATGAAAGCGATCTGGCGCTGGACCAGGCGGAAGTCTGGATGCCCGACGCATTGGCCATCAAATATCCGACGGCGGCCAAGCAATGGGCCTGGCAGTATGTTTTTGCAGCAGACGGATTTTCGCATGACCCCCGCGACGGGAGCCGGCGACGGCATCACGTCAGCGAACAGCTGGTGCAAAGAGCCGTCAAGCGCGCCGCTGCCGAAGCGGATATCCACAAGCCGGTTTCTCCGCATGTGCTGCGCCATTCCTTTGCTACGCATCTGCTTGAGTCCGGCTACGACATCCGGACGGTGCAGGAGTTGCTGGGACATTCTGATGTCAGCACGACAATGATCTACACCCACGTGCTGAATCGGGGACCGCGCGGTGTGGTGAGCCCGCTCGATACAATTTGAGGCTGGGCAAAACATGGCATCCAGCCGTGGACAAGGGCACCCGTTCGGGCCATGCCAGTGATAGAGGAAGGGCTATTTGACTGATTGAACGTTGAAGATCGCGGCCCAGGCCGCTCCCACCGGTTCATCTTTCTCAAGCCGGATAGCCCGTGATCTTCCTGATCTTCCGGTACAGCGGTTTCAGCCGTGGATACATGCCGCGATAGATTTCGCGGTACAGCGCGTCGTAGGTCTTCACCACTTCCGGCCGCGGCTCGTAGCGGCGGCCGATGCGGGCCATGGCCGCGACCGCGCTCGCATAATCCGGATGCAGGCCGAGTCCCACGGCGCAGCTGATGGCGGCGCCGAGTGCGGATGTTTCGTAGTGCTCCGGGCGCTCCGCCGGCAGGTTGAAGACGTCAGCGGTGATCTGCAGCGCCTCGTCGGACTGCGAGCCACCGCCGGCCACGCGCAGCAGGCGCAGCGGACGGCCGGTGCGGCGCTCGATCTGCTCGCGGCCGGCGCGCAGGCCGTAGACCAGGCCTTCGAGGATCGCGCGGTAGACGTGCGCGCGGGTGTGCACGTCGCCGAAACCGATGATGGCGCCCTTGGCCTCCGGCCCCGGCTCGCGCACGCCTGGGGTCCAGTAGGGCTGCAGCATCAGGCCCATGGAACCCGGCGGCACGGCCTTCACCAGCTCGTCGAACAGCGACTCGACCGCGACGCCGCGCTCCTTGGCCAGCGACTCTTCGCGCATGCCGAACTCGCGCCGGAACCAGCTCACCATCCAGAAGCCGCGGAATATCTGTATCTCGGTGTTGTAGGCCTGCGGCAGGCCCGCCGGCCAGGGCGGCAGCATGCGCTGCACTTCAATGTAGCGGGACTGCGTGGTGTTGATGGTGGCGGTGGTGCCGAAGGACAGTTGTCCGACGTCCGGCTCCAGCACGCCGCAGCCCAGCACCTCGCAGGCCTTGTCGGCAGCGGCGGCGATCACCGGCACGCCGGCGGGCAGGCCCAGCTCCGCGGCGGCGGCGGCCGACAGCGGCCCCATCGGGGCGCCCGGCGGCACCAGACGGGGCAGTTGCTCCGGCCGGATGGCCAGAGCCTTCCACTTGAAGTCACGCGGGCCGGCCCAGCCCAGGCGCTTGTAGTCGAAGGGAATGAAACCCACCTGCGAGCCGACGGAGTCGAGGTACTCACCGGTCAGCCGATAGCTGAGCCAGCCGGACAGCAGCAGGAATTTCGCGGTGTCGCGCCATAGCTGCGGCTCGTGCTGCGCCAGCCAGTTGGCCTCGGCCTGACCCTGCAGGTGCGCGATCAGGTCGGTGGCGCCGGCCAGACCGAACAGGGTGTTCCACACCGGGCCCATCGGCGGAGGCTGGTCGCAGCGGCGCTGGTCCAGCCACAGGATCGCCGGGCGCAATGGCTTGCCGGCGGCGTCCAGGCAGACCACGGTGGCGCGCTGCGTGGTCAGCGAGATGCCGCTGATCTGCTCCGGCCTGACGACGCCCTGCTCCCAGAGGCGCCGGCAGCAGGCGGCAACGCCCTGCCAGTAGAGCTCCGGGTCCTGCTCGGCCCAGCCGGGCTGCGGTGAGTGGTAGGTGGGCTCGAACACCTGCTGAGCCTTGGCCAGCAGGCGGCCCTGGGCGTCGAACACGATGGCGCGCACGCTCTGCGTGCCGACGTCGATGGAGAGCAGGCGGGCGTCGTTCATCGCGGGGCGTGCTGCGCCTGCCAGTGTCCCAGCCAGGCCGCGCGCTCGGATTGCCAGCGCGGCGCGTCCCAACCGAGCTCCTCACGACAGACGGCACCGATGCGCTCCAGCTGGTCCTCGCCGCCACGCGGCAGCAGCAGGCCCAGGCGGGTGCGGCGCAGCAGCAGGTCGTCGAGGTGGCGGACCTGCTCGGCACGCGCGGCCCAGCGCAACTCGGCCCAGGTGAAGGGCGTACCGCCGATGGCCTGCATGGCCTCGCGGGGGAATTCACGGGCGATGCGCGCCACCACGGTGGCGCCGAGGCGCCCCTGCAGGCGCTGGCTGCCGCCACCGGCCGGCGCGGGGAACACCGGGGCGTCCTGCGCGGGCCTCAGCTTCGGCAGCTGTTTGGCCGCCTCGGCCAGGGCCTGGCGCGCGGTGACGCGGAAGGTGGTGAGCTTGCCGCCGGTGATGCCGACCAGGCCCGGGCTGCTCCACAGCGCGGACTCGCGCGAGGCGGCGGAGGGATCGCCGTCGCCGCTGGCGACGACCGGGCGCACGCCGGCGTAGACCGAGATCGCATCGCGCGCCTTCAGGCCCAGCGTGGGGAACTGCGCGTCCAGCGCCTCGATCAGGTAGGCGGACTCGGCCACGCTCATGCCGGGGCGATCCAGCGCGCCTTCGTGGTCCAGGTCGGTGGTGCCGAGCAGCACTGCACCCTCCCAGGGATAGGCGAAGACCGGCCGGCGATCGCGCGGATGCAGCCAGGACACGGCGCGGGCCAGCGGCAGCTTGTCCGCCGGGAACACGAAATGACTGCCGCGCAGCGGACGCAGCAGCGGAGCGCCCGCAGGCGCTCCCGGCAGCCCGCCGGCCCAGCAGCCGGCGGCGTTGATCACCATGCCGGCGTCGATGTCGCGCTCCGCACCGGTCTCGACGTCGCGCAGCCGCAGGCCATGCACACGGCCGCCGTGCTGGCGCAGTTCGGCGCGGGTGTAGTTCAGCGCGGTGCCGCCGGCGGCGACACCTTCAAGGATCTGGCGCAGCACCAGGCGCGTGTCGTCGGTGCGCGCATCCTCGTAGGCCATCGCTCCCAGCAGGTTCTCGCGGCACAGGCCCGGTTCCAGCTGCAGCAGCTCGTCGCGCGGCACCCAGCGCGAGGCCAGCCGGCCTGCCATCAGGTCATAGACGGCCAGGCCCAGGCGCATGACGCCGCGCCCTGGACGAGCGCCGCGGTAGAGCGGCATCAGGAAGGACTGCGTCTCGACCAAGCCCGGCGCATCGGCGAGCAGGCGCTGGCGCTCGCGCACGGATTCCAGTGTCAGCCGCCATTGGCCTTCCTTGAGGTAGCGCAGGCCGCCATGCACCAGCTTGGAGGACCAGGCGGAGGTGCCGGAGGCGAAGTCGCCCTGCTCCACCAGGAGCACGCGCGCGCCGGTGCGCAGCGCCTCGCCGAACAGGCCGGCACCGGTGATGCCGCCGCCGACGATCGCCAGATCGTAGGAGGCGGACAAGCCCTCAATGCTTGACGTCACGCGGCAGGTCCAGCTGCGTCTGCTCGGGGACCAGGCGGTCGGAGATCGTGCTCAGGAACATCGGCGACCAGGCCTCCTCCACCGTGGCGAGCAGGCGCTGCGAGATGGCGTCGCCTTCGTCCGGCTCGGCGGCCGACTGCTGCTGCTCGGCCCCCTCCTCCTGCAGGGTGCAGGACTTCTCCCAGGCCCGATGATCAGGCCACTGCGTGTAGGCGACGAAGTTGCCGTTGTCGGTACGGTGGAGGCGCGCGCCCAGCGCGCCGTAGCGCTGCTCCATCCAGGCGGTCAGGTCTTCCCAGGCGGCGCGGAACTCGGCGCCCATGCCAGCCTTGATGCGCCACTGGTAGATCACGGCGAAGCCGGTGCGCGTGAGTTTCATGCGAACAGCTTCCCGGGGTTCATGATGCCGGCCGGATCGAACTCGCGTGCCATGGCACGGATCAGGTCCATGCCCAGCTCGCCCTTCTCGGCCGGCAGGTACGGCGCATGATCGCTGCCGACGCCGTGCTGGTGGCTGATGGTGCCGCCCTGGGCGACGATGGTCTCCGACAGGCGCGTCTTGAGCTTGCGCCAGCGCTCGTAATCCGCCTCCGGCGTGCCGGTGGAGCGGAACACGAAGGTCGAGTAGATGCTGCAACCCTGGCGGTAGACGTGCGACAGGTGGGTGAAGGCGTGGACGCGTTCGTTCTGCTCGCCCAGCACCTCGCGCGCCGCCTGCTCGATGGCGCGCATCATCGGCGTGGCGCGGTTCCAGTTGATGGCGGTCTCGACCGTGTCGGCCGAGTAGCCGGCCTCCCACAGCGAGTTGCGCAGGTAGGGTCCGCGGAAGCGGTTCTTGGCCCAGCCCTTGCCGATGGTCTTGCCGACGTGCACGCCCCGGTGACGCTTGGCGATGGCCAACGCGTCGCGGCGCATGCGCCGGGTCTCGGCCAGGTTGCCGGTGACGCCGAAGACCAGCATGCACTGGCCCGGGCCGATGCCGCGCACGCCCAGGTAGCGCTGCAGCCACTTGATCATCTCGGGATGACCGGCCAGGCGCAGCTGGGTCTCGGTCTCCACCTCGTTGGACAGGCGCAGCATCGACAGCGGCACGTCCGCCTGGGTCATCGCACGCACCGCCTGCAGGCCGGCGTCCCAGCTGGGGAAGAACACCGAGTGGAAGCTCTCCTGCTGCGGCAGCGGGCGCACGCGAACAGTGACGTCGGTCAGCAGGCCGAAGCGCCCCTCCGAGCCGAGTACGGCCTCGCGCAGGTCCGGGCCCGCGGAAGACGCCGGATGGCCACCGACGCGCAGTTCGCCGCGCGGTGTCGCCAGGCGACCGGCGGCGAACATCTGCTCGATGCGGCCGTAGCGGTAGGACTGCTGGCCGGAGGAGCGGGTCACCACCCAGCCGCCAACCGTGGAGTACTCGTAGGACTGCGGGAAATGTCCGAGCAGGAAGCCGTAGCGCGCCAGTTGCGCTTCCACCATCGGTCCCGGCGTGCCGGCGCCGATGCGCGCCAGCTGGCATTCGGCGTCCACGTCCACCAGGCGGTTCATGCGTTCCAGCGAGATGTTGACCACCGGGCGATCGCCGGCTGGCACGTCCAGGTGCCCTGCGACGCTGGTACCGCCGCCGTAGGGAATCACCAGGGCACCCAGGCGCTGTGCCTCGGCCAGGGCCTGGGCGGCTTCTTCATGACTGGAGGGCAACGCGACGCCGTCGGCCACCGGGCCGAAGCGCCCGCTCTTCATCGCAACCCAGTCCGGGAAGCTCTGTCCACGCGCGCGCAGCATGCGCAGGCGCGCGTCGGTGCTGAACACGGTGGATTGCGGCAGGCGGCTGGCAGGAACCTGCGCCAGTGCGTCTTCCTGCGAGGCATCGCGGTTGGGCTGCGTCTCGCCGACGCGTTCCTTCAGGAACGCCAGGGCATCTTCGCCCAGGGGGTTATGCTCGGCGTCGTCACCCCAGCCATTCCAGCGTCGCACGGATTGCGGCTCCCTCATGATTTTCGAGGGAGTATAGGGCCCTGCCAAAGGGAATGGGATGAAGCCTAGGCGGCCTGGGCGTGCCGCATCACAGTCGGTGCAACCGGCACCGGCGGCGCCAGGCGCGTGTCGCAGATGCGGCGCAGCGTTTCCAGCGTCACCCAGGGATACTCGCCGAGCTCGCCGCGGATCACACGCGTCGGCGCACCCGGCTCGCCAAGACTGCTGACCACCAGCGAGGCCTCGGTGAAGTCCTGTGCCACGGTGTCGGCGTTGACCGTGACCACGGCGGCCAAGCCCGCGGCGGCGGCGGCCTCCAGGCCCATCTCGGAATCCTCCAGCACCACGCATTCCTCCGGCGTGACGCCCAGGCGCTGCATGGCCAGTCGGTAAAGATCGGGCGCAGGCTTCTTGTTGCGCACTTCCTCGCCGCTGGCGATCACGGCGATCTCGGCCGCCAACTCCGGGCCCATGCTGTATCGCAGCACCGGGTGCAGGGTCTTGCGGCTGGCGTTGGTGACAATGGCCAGTTGTACGCCGGCCTCGCGCGCCTCGCGCATGATGCGGGCAATGCCCGCGCGCAGCGGCACACGGCCGTGGCGCATGTAGCGCTTGAAGTGGCGGGATTTCAGCTCATGGACGCGGGAGACCCAGGCGTCCATGTTGGCGTCAGCCTCGGCCTGGTGCTCGCCCAGGGGGGGACGCTCGGATTCGAAGAAATACTTGAGCCGCTCGCGGCCACCGGGCTGCTTCA
Source organism: Pseudomonadota bacterium (assembly GCA_052035235.1). Classification (GTDB taxonomy): domain Bacteria; phylum Pseudomonadota; class Gammaproteobacteria; order Nevskiales; family Nevskiaceae; genus Solimonas_A. Next base: position 8,680 of record JBPOHT010000037.1, read on the forward strand.
GGAGGCGGCGATAGAGCTTGGGGCCCCAGCGGAACTGCAGCCCCAACTCGCGGAAGGCACGGTTGTAGGCGGGGCGATGGCCCAGGGCCTCGGTGTCGGCGAGGGTGCCGTCCACATCGAACAGTACGGCCCGCAACGTCATGAGACCACTCCGACGTTACGGCGACTACTTTGGCAAGGCTCGGATTCCATGGTGTCCTGCAACTGTTGACACTGAGATTACTGTAGCATGATTTCGAACATATTGTGTGATTCTCCGCGCTTTCATCACACCCTGCCGATACGCACATCACACTGGTATCTACTGTAGACCCGGGCTTTCCAGATGCAGCATTCCACCGACGACAGGGGCCCTTCGGCCGATGGAAACCCCGACAAACCCTACGTCGGGCGTTTTGCACCGACGCCGAGCGGCCCTTTGCACCTGGGCTCGCTGCTGACGGCGACGGCCAGCTGGCTGCAGGCACGCGCCAATGGTGGCCGCTGGTTGCTGCGCATTGACGACCTGGACCGCCCGCGTTGCCCAGCGGGCATGGACACGGTCATCCTGCAGCAATTGGAGGCCCACGGCCTGGAATGGGACGCTGAACCGCGCTACCAGACCGCCTGCCAGCCGGAGTACGACGAGGCCCTGGAACGCCTGGCGTCCGCCGGGTTCACCTACCCCTGCGGCTGCACTCGCGCGCGACTGCAGCAGAGCTCCCTGCCCGGCCCCGACGGCCCGGTCTACGACGGCCATTGCCGCCGCCACCCGCCCGCCCCCGGTGGGCCGCTGGCCCTGCGCCTGTGGGTCGACGAAGGCCTGCTGCAGTTCCAGGATCGGTGGCAGGGCGAACAGCGCCGCCGGCTGGAATCCGAGGTCGGCGACTTCGTGCTGCGACGCAGTGACGGCATGACCGGCTACCAGCTGGCCTGTGCGGTAGACGAGCAGCACCAGGGTATCACCGAGGTCGTGCGGGGTTCCGACCTGCTGGGTTCGACCTTCCGGCAACGCTTGCTGGCGCAGCAATTGGGCTGGCAACCGCCCGCCTACGCCCACGGCCCCCTTCTGCTGGGCGGCGACGGGCTCAAGCTCAGCAAGCAGAACCATGCTGCGCCGCTGCAGGCCGAGGCGGCCGGAACCAGCCTCTGGCGATGCCTGCAGGTTTTGCGGCAGGACCCGCCGCCCTCGCTGGAGGGCGCAGCGCCGGCGGATATCCTGGCCTGGGGCCTGGCCCATTGGCAGCCTGGTAGGCTTGCCGCGGCGCAGCATCGCAAGGTGGAGACTAATTGACCATTCTGGCATGATGCTATGCAGCAAACGCAGTGCAGCAAAATCCAGCCAGAGCATCATGTCCGACATCCGCATCATCAAGAAGTACCCGAACCGGCGTCTCTACGACACGCACATCAGCCGCTACATCACGCTGGAAGAGATCCGGCTGCTGGTGCTGCAGGGCGCCAAGTTCCGGGTGGAGGACAAGCGCAGCCACGAGGACATTACCCGCAGCATCCTGCTGCAGGTGATCGCCGAGCAGGAAGAAGGCGGCAACCCGATCTTCACCAACGACCTGCTGGAGTCGATCATCCGCTACTACGGCGATCCGATGCAGACCAGCATCAGCCGTTACCTGGAGCTGTCGGCCCAGCTGTTCCAGGACCAGCAGAGCCAGTTCACCGACCAGCTGCGCAACATGCTGGGCCAGGCCCAGCAGCCGCTGCACGTCCTCAAGGAAATGGCCGACAAGCAGGTGCCGATCTGGCGCTCGGTGCGTCGTGAGTTCCTGAAGAACCTCTCGACCAAGGCCAAGCTGATCAAGCGCCGCGCCGGCATCGACGAGAACGGCGAAGAACTGCCGCCCTCCGAGTAAGGTCTCAGAAAAGGCCGCCTACCCCATCCGGGGCAGGCGGCTTTTTTGTTCCCAGGCTACGCTGCAGTGCACAAAAATACAGCTGTATTTTTGACTTAAGTGATTGATTAGCTTGTTATTAAATTTTCGTTAAATTTATTGACAAGCACGCTAACCATCCCTATACTGCACTGCAACATAGAACGGCAGACAACAAAAAACCCGGCAACGGGTTGCGCTGCCGGGTCTGAACGGTCTCCTCCAGAAAGGCCTAGCGCCTTTCTCGCACCTTGCCCCCGGTCCCCCCGGGGGTTTTTTTTGGACCGCCTTTTTAAACCACTGCTCAAGCCACTCAGTTTTTATATTTTGCGCCGTCGTTATGGTTGTAATCGGCGCGTTTCCCCCTCTCCAGAAAGACTTGTGGCGCACCACTCGGTGCGCCACAAGCTGCCACTACAGTCATTGTGCGTTTATCGCAGCGCACCAATCAAGCTGATCAGGCCTGGGCCTCGACGTCCAAGGACTTCATCGACAAGCGGATCTTGCCGTCCTTGCTGACTTCGAGAACCTTGACCTTGACGATCTGACCTTCCTTGACGACGTCTTCCACCTTCTCGACGCGCTTGTCGGAGAGCTGCGAAATGTGGACCAGGCCGTCCTTGCCCGGGGTGATCGTCACGAACGCACCGAAGTCCATGATCTTGGCGACCTTGCCTTCGTAGATCGTGCCGACTTCGACGTCGCGGGTCAGCGCATTGATGCGCGCGATCGCGGCTTCGGCAGCCTTGCCGTCGACGGCGGCGACCTTGATGGTGCCGTCGTCATCGATGTCGATGGAGGTGCCGGTCTCGCGGGTGATCGCCTGGATGGTGGCGCCGCCCTTGCCGATGACCTCGCGGATCTTGTCCGGGTGGATCTTGATCACGGTGATGCGCGGTGCGTGCATCGACAGCTCGGTGCGCGGCTTGGCGATCACTTCGTTCATCTGGCTCAGGATCGTCAGGCGGGCGTCCTTCGCCTGCTTGAGGGCCTGGGCCATGATCTCGCCGGTGATGCCGGCGACCTTGATGTCCATCTGCAGGGCGGTGATGCCGTCCTGCGTGCCGGCCACCTTGAAGTCCATGTCGCCGAGGTGGTCTTCGTCACCGAGGATGTCGGTGAGCACCGCCCAGCGGCCTTCTTCCAGGATCAGCCCCATGGCAACACCGGCCACCGGTGCCTTGATCGGCACGCCGGCGTCCATCAGCGCGAGGCTGGAACCGCAGACCGAGGCCATCGACGAGGAGCCGTTGGATTCGGTGATTTCCGAAACCACGCGCACCACATACGGGAATTCCTTCTGCAGGTCCGGCATCACGGCGGCGACGCCGCGCTTGGCCAGGCGACCGTGGCCGATCTCGCGGCGCTTCGGGGAGTTCAGACGGCCGGTCTCACCCACCGAGTACGGAGGGAAGTTGTAGTGGAACATGAAGTGCTCATGCCACTCGCCGCTGATGGCGTCCATGATCTGGTAGTCCTTGCCGGTACCCAGGGTGACCACGGCCAGGGCCTGGGTCTCGCCACGGGTGAACACGGCCGAACCGTGGGTGCGCGGCAGCGTACCGACGTTGATCGACAGCGGACGCACGGTGACCTTGTCGCGGCCGTCGATGCGCGGGTGGCCATCGAGGATGCGGTTGCGCACGATCTTGGCCTTGAGCTCGTCCAGTTCGTACTTGATCTGGTTGTCGGTCAGGCTGCCATCCGCCGGACGCGCGGCCTTGGCGGCCTTGGCCACTTCGTCGAGCTTGCCGTAACGGGCCTGCTTGTCGGTGAAGCCGTAGGCTTCGGCGATCTTGCCTTCGAAGGGCGCGACGAAGGCCTTGACGGCCGAGCGGTCGCCCGCCTTCCAGTCCCACTTCGGCTTGCCGGCTTCGGCAACGAATTCGTTGATCGCGGTGATGACGGCCTGCATCTGCTCGTGGCCGAACAGCACGGCGCCGAGCATGACCTGCTCGGACAGCATGTCGGCCTCGGACTCCACCATCAGCACGGCGTCCTTGGTGCCGGCGACGACGAGGTCGAGCTCGGAATCCACCAGCTCGGAGACGTTCGGGTTGAGGATGTAGTTGCCGTTCTTGTAACCGACGCGGGCGGCGCCGATCGGGCCCTGGAAGGGCACGCCGGACAGCGCCAGGGCAGCGGAAGCGCCGATCAGGGCCGGGATGTCACCGTCCACGTCCGGGTTCAGCGACACGACCTGGGCGATCAGCTGGATTTCGTTGTAATAGCCTTCCGGGAACAGCGGGCGGATCGGGCGGTCGATCAGGCGCGAGGTCAGGGTTTCCTTCTCGGTCGGACGGCCTTCACGCTTGAAGAAGCCACCCGGGATGCGGCCGCCGGCGTAGAACTTCTCCATGTAGTCGACCGTGAGCGGGAAGAAATCCTGCTCCGGCTTGGCTTCTTTCTTGGCGACCACGGTGACCAGCACGACGGTGTCGTCGATATTGACGACGACGGCGCCGGTGGCCTGGCGGGCCATGTGGGCGGTCTGGAGGCTGACGGTGTGGTTGCCGTAGCGGAACGTCTTGGTGACGGGCGCTGCAGGATAGGCGGAGATCGCCATGGGCATGTCCTCGTTAACTAGGCGGCCCGCCGAAGTTTCGAGCGGGCCGCGTGGATTTCAGTCCGTCGGAGAGCGGTCGCACCGGCCGCATCTCCAGAAAGCAAAAACGCCGCTTGTTAGCGGCGCAGGCCCAGCTCGGCGATGAGCTTGCTGTAGCGGGGCTCATCCTTGCTCTTGAGATAGTCCAGCATCTGACGGCGCTGGTTCACCATCTTGAGAAGGCCACGGCGGGAGTGGTTGTCCTTCTTGTTCTGGTCGAAATGCGGAGCGAGGCTGTTGATGCGCTCGGTCAGCAGGGCAACCTGGACTTCCGGCGAGCCGGTATCACCCTGGCCGCGGGCAAACTTCTTCACCACTTCGGCCTTCTGTTCAACGGTCAACGTCATTGACTCTTGCTCCAACTCTAAAATCGTCTGTCGTAAAGCGCCGGATTATAGCGGCGCGGGGCACAGGCTAACAAGCGGTTCCTGCGGGATTTTTCACCGGGCCGACCGGCGGCGGGGCCGTCTAGGGGCCCGCCACCGGCACGGCCAGCCAGCGGCGCGGCGCTACCAGGCCCGCGGCGTCGATCTCGGCCAGGCACAGCAGGTGTCCGGCCTCGTCCAGCACCGCCACCCGCCCCTGCGGCGGCGCTCCGGCCACCTGCACGGCCTGGCCGCGGCTCAGGTAATGCGCGCGGGCCTCCTCGACCCGGACCTGCGGCCAGCCGCGCACGGCCGCGGCGGTGTCGAGCAGGCTGGCGTCCAGCGCGTCTTCGCCCTGCGCCGCCAGGGCCTCCAGGGCCTCCCAGGCCAGCGGCGCGCCCTCGAACGGGTCTACGGCGATGCGGTGCAGGCCAACCAGGTGGGCACAATGCCCGACGGCGGCGGCCAGGTCCTCGGCCAGGGTCCGGATGTAGGTGCCCTTGGAGCAGCGTACGTCCAGCTCGCACTCGCCGCCGCCGAAGGCGGTCAGGCGCAATTCGTGGATGGTGACCTCGCGCGGCTGGCGCTCGATCTCGATGCCTTCGCGGGCCAGTTCATACAGCCGCTGCCCCTGGTGCTTGAGCGCCGAGTACATCGGCGGCACCTGGGAGATGGGGCCGGTGAAGGCCGGGATCGCCGTTTCCAGCATCTCGCGGGTCAGTCCGGAGGCGTCGCTGGTCGCAATCACCTCGCCCTCGGCGTCGCCGGTGGTGGTCTTCTGGCCCAGGCGCAGGCGCGCAACATAGCGCTTGTCGGACTCCAGCAACTGGCCGCAGAGCTTGGTGGCCTGGCCGAAGCAGATCGGCAGCATGCCGCTGGCCAGGGGATCCAGGCTGCCGGTATGGCCGGCCTTTTCGGCACGGAACAGGCGCTTGACGCGCTGCAGGGCGTCATTGGAGGACAGGCCCAGCGGCTTGTCGAACAGGAGGATGCCGTGGACCGGACGCCGCGGGATCCGGGGTTTCATGTGACGCAGGGCTAGTTGCCCCGGTCCGGGTCCGGCTGGGCCGGATCTTCGCTGCCCGGCTCTTCGCCGCGGTCGCGAGCGTGCTGCTTGTCGGCCTCGATCACGCTGCGGATCAGGCCGCTCACCTGGTCGCCGGCACGCAATGCCAGGTCGGGCACGAAGCGCAGGTTGGGCACGGTGCGCATGAGCATGCGCTTGGCCAGGCCGCTGCGCAGCTTGCCGGCGGCGCTGGCGAGCCCCTTCAGCGCGTCCTTGAGCTGCTCGTCGGAGCCGAACAGGCTGACCATGACCTTGGCCTCGCGCATGTCCGGCGCCACGTCGACGCCGGTCACGGTGACCCCCGCCACCCGCGGGTCCGACAGCTCGCTACGGATCAACTGCGACAGCTCGGCCTGCAGCTGGGTGTTGACGCGTAGCTTGCGCGGATATTCCCTGGGCACTAGGCAGCCGCCTTGACCTTGCGGACCACTTCGATGCGCTGGAAGCACTCGATCTGGTCGCCGACCTTGACGTCGTTGTAGTCCTTGACGCCGATACCGCACTCGGTGCCGGCCTCGACCTTGGCGACGTCGTCCTTGAAGCGGCGCAGCGATTCCAGCGTGCCTTCGTAGATGACGGTCTGGTTGCGCAGCACGCGGATCGGCAGGCTCTTCTGCACCTGGCCGTCGATGACCAGACAGCCGGCGATGGCGCCGAACTTGGAGCTGCGGAACACATCGCGCACCTGCGCGATGCCGACGATCTGCTCGCGCGTCTCGGTGCCCAACAGGCCCGAGATGGCGTCGGAGACGTCGTCCATGATCTCGTAGATGATCGAGTAGTAGCGCACGTCCACACCCGTATCCTGGATGTGCTTGCGCGCGCCAGCGTCGGCACGGACGTTGAAGCCGATGATGATGGCCTTGGACGCCAGCGCCAGATCGACGTCGGACTCGTTGATGCCGCCGATGGTGGTCGACAGCACGTTGACCTTGACCTCTTCGCTGGGAATCTTGCGCAGCGCTTCGGTGATGGCTTCGGCGGAACCCTGCACGTCGGCCTTGACCATGAGGTTGAGCGACTTCTGCTCGCCCTCGCCCATGCGGGCAAAGACCTGCTCCATGCGCACGGCCTGCGACTGCGCCAGGCGCTGCTCGCGCAGCTTCTGCTCACGCACGATCGCCAGCTCACGAGCCTTGCGCTCGTCGGCCACGACGACCACGTCGTCGCCGGCATCCGGCGCGCCGGACAAGCCGAGTACCTGCACGGGGATGGACGGACCGGCTTCCTTCACCGGACGGCCCGCTTCGTCGAACATGGCGCGGACGCGGCCGAAATGCGGACCGCTGAGGATCACGTCGCCCTGCTTCAGGGTACCGGCACGCACCAGCACAGTGGCGACCGGGCCGCGGCCCTTTTCCACCGAGGATTCGAGGATGTTGCCGCGAGCGGGCGCATCGATCGGCGCGGTCAGCTCGAGGATTTCAGCCTGCACCAGGATCGCGTCGAGCAGGGCATCGATGCCCTGGCCGGTGAAGGCGGACACGCCGACGATCTGGGTGTCGCCGCCCCACTCTTCCGCGACCACTTCGTACTTGGTCAGCTCGTTCTTGACGCGATCGAGATCCGCTTCCGGCTTGTCGATCTTGGTCACGGCCACGATCATCGGCGCCTTGGCCGACTTGGCGTGCTGGATCGCTTCACGGGTCTGCGGCATGACGCCGTCGTCGGCCGCCACCACGAGGATGACGATGTCGGTCACCTGGGCGCCACGGGCGCGCATCTTGGTGAACGCGGCATGGCCCGGGGTGTCGAGGAAGGTGACGATGCCCTTCGGCGTTTCCACGTGGTACGCGCCGATGTGCTGCGTGATGCCACCCGCTTCGCCCGCGGCGACGCGGGTCTTGCGGATGTGATCCAGCAGCGAGGTCTTGCCATGGTCGACGTGGCCCATGATGGTAACCACCGGCGGGCGCGGCGTGCCCTCGACTTCTTCCTGGTCGCTGCCGGTCACGGCCTGCTCGAGGCTGTCCTCGAAATCGCTGGCCTTGACGGTGCGGGCGGTATGGCCCATTTCCTCGACCATCAGCACCGCGGTGTCCTGGTCGAGCGTCTGGTTGATGGTGGCCATGACGCCGTTCTTCATCATGACCTTGATCAGCTCGGTCGCCTTGATCGCCATGCGATTGGCCAGCTCACCGACGGTGATCGCCTCCGGCACCTCGACCTCGCGCAGGATCGGCGCCACCGGCTTCTCGAAGCCGTGGGCATTGTCGACGCGGATGCGGCCGGTGGGCTTCTTGCTCTTCTTGTTGTCGCGCTTGCCGCCCTTGCCTTCGGCCAGGTGCAGCTCGGTGCGGTGATGACGGTCGTCGCGGCGACCACCACGGTCGGCACCCGGCGCGGGCGCGGTACCCGGTGCGGGGGTGGCGGCGGTGGTGGCGGCTGCCGGGCGGCGCGGCGCGGCCACGGGGGCCGGGGCCGGCGGCGGCGCCAGGGCGGCCAGGCGCGCGGCCTCGGCGGCACGGCGCACGTTCTCCGCAGCGCGGTTGCGCGAGGACTCGGCCTCGTACTTGGCGCGGTACAGCGGGTCTTCCTTCATGCGACGCTCGTGGGTCTCACGAGCCTCGCGCGCGCTGGCCTCGGCCTCGGCACGCTTGCGTTCTTCTTCCGCGACGGCCTGCTGGCGCTCCAGGTCTTCCTGGGCGCGCTGGGCGGCCAACTCGGCGGCCCGCTCGGCGGCGGCAGCCTTGTCGGCGGCCAGGCGCTGCGCGGCTTCCTCGGCGGCACGGATGGCTTCTTCATCCAGCGGCTGTTCCGGCTCGACAGCAGCGGGCGCAGCAGCGGCGACGGCTTCCGCGCCGCCCTCCATCAGGTCATCCTTGACGTAGGTGCGCTTCTTGCGAACCTCGATGCTGACCGTCTTGGTCGGCGCGCCACGGCCGCCACCGAGCTTGAGCTCGGTGGTTTCCTTGCGCTTGAGCGTGATGCTGCTGCTGCCGCGAGTGCCCAGCGTGCCGCCACCACCGCCCGGCGCCTTCTGGCGCAGGTAGGCCAGCAGCGCCACCTTGTTCTCGGGAGTGACGGAAGACTGTGCGTCGGACACCGACACACCAGCCTCGCTGAACTGCACCAGCAGCTCGGCGACGGGCCGCTTCAGCTCGTTGGCAAAATCTTGAACCGTTACGTTTATCGACATAGTGTTCCTTCGCCTTCCGCAGGCAGCCTCAGGCGTAAGCCTTGGTACGCGCCGCCATGATCAGCGCGGAGGCCCGCTCGTCGCCCAGGTCGGGCAACATTTCCACCAATTCATCTGTCGCGAGGTCCGCAAGGCTCTCGCAGTTGGCAACGCCGGCCTCGGCCAGCGCGTAGGCGGTGTCCTCGTCGATACCCTTCAGCGACAGCAGGTCTTCCGAGGGGGTGGCGCCGGCAGCGCGTTCGGCCTTGGCGATCGCCTTGGTCAGCAGCACGTCGCGGGCGCGGTTACGCAGCTCCTCGACGATGGCCTCGTCGAACTCGTCGATCTGCAGCAGCTCTTCGGTCGGCACGTAGGCGATCTCCTCGAGCGAGGTGAAGCCCTCCTGCACCAGCACGCCAGCCACTTCGGCATCGACGTCGAGGCTGTCCATGAAGACCTGCAGCACGCCCAGGTTTTCCTGTTCCTTCTTGGCCTCGGCCTCGGCCGCGGTCATGACGTTGAGCGACCAGCCGGTCAGTTCGGAGGCCAGGCGCACGTTCTGGCCGCCGCGGCCGATGGCCTGGGCCAGCTTCTCTTCCGATACGCCGATGGTCATGGCGTGGGACTCTTCGTCAACGACGATGGTCTCGACTTCGGCCGGGGCCATGGCGTTGATGACGAACTGGGCGATGTTGTCGTCCCAGGGCACGATATCGACACGCTCGCCGGCGAGTTCGTTGGACACGCTCTGCACGCGCGAACCGCGCATGCCGACGCAAGCGCCGACCGGGTCGATGCGCTTGTCCTTGGCCTGCACCGCAATCTTGGCGCGCAGGCCCGGATCGCGTGCGGCGCCCTTGAGCTCGATCAGGCCCTGGGCGATTTCCGGCACTTCGAGATTGAACAGCTCCATCAGGTACTGCGGCGAGGTGCGCGACAGGAACAGCTGCGGACCACGAACCTGCGGGCTGACTTCATAGAGGTAGCCGCGCATGCGGTCACCCGGGCGCACCGGCTCACGCGGAATCAGCTGGTCGCGCAGCACGATGGCCTCGGCGTTGCCGCCCAGGTCCAGGATGACGTTGCCGCGCTCGATGCGCTTGACCAGACCGGTGATCAGCTCACCGACGCGAGCCTTGTAGGCCGCCACGATCTGGGAACGCTCGGCCTCGCGCACCTTCTGCACGATGACCTGCTTGGCCTTCTGCGCGCCGATGCGGCCGAAGTCCACGGACTCGACCTTGCGCTCGATGACGTCGCCGGGCTGGGCGTCTTCCTTTTCCTTCTGCGCGTAGGTCAGCTTGATCTGGCGCTCGGGGTACTCGAAGTCCTCGCTGTCGTCCTCCAGGACGGCCCAGCGACGGTAGGTGTCGTATTCGCCGGTGGTGCGGTCGATGAAGACGCGCAGTTCCGACTCGTCACCGTACTTTTCCTTGCCGGCGGAAGCGAGCGCGGCCTCCAGGGCCAGGAAAATCATTTCCTTCTCGACGCCCTTCTCGTTGGAGACGACGTCTACCATCAAGAGAATGTTCTTGTTCACGCGCTACTACTCCCGGTCATAGTCAGGAACGAGACGCGCCCGTTCCATCTCGGAATATTCGATTTCGATGTCGCCCTGCTCGGTTTCGAGGGTCACGCTCTTGTCGTTGGACGCACGGATCCAGCCGATGAAGCGGCGGCGTCCGTTCTTGGGGGCCAACAACTGGATACGTGCCTGCTCGTTCATGAAGCGCTCGAAATGCGCCGGCTTGGCCAGCGGGCGATCGAGGCCGGGCGAGGAGACTTCCAGCGAATACTGGGTACTGATGGGGTCTTCGACATCCATCTGGGCAGCCACTTCGCGGCTGACCTTTTCGCAATCTTCCACGCCGATGCCGTTGGCGCTGTCGATGAACAGGCGCAGCAGGGCATTGTGGCTGTTCGGGCTGAACTCGAGCAGCACGAGCTCGTAACCCATCGATTCCACGACGGGCTCCAGCATCTGTACCAACCTCTCGCGCAACACAGTCATTTTCAGAAAATCTTCAGAAATGAAAATGGCCCTCAAGGGGCCATGTCGGAGCCTACAAATAATCTTAAATTGGTAGCGGGGGCAGGATACGGAACCAATCTGACTCGCGTAATCCGTGTGCCGCTGCTGCCAAGACAGCGCAAATTATAGGGGGACACAGCCAAAAAGCATAGAGCAATTTGACCGAAAACAGAAACTCCAACTTATCCACAGGCCCTCTCAGGCCTTTTGCAGCATCCCCGGCGGCCCATCGCGCCACAGCCTGGCCGTCGTCGCCTGGTGGAACAGCAGCGCAGCCTCGAAGAACAGCACCGCCCCCGTGATCGTCTGCCCCCAGGCTAACGGCGCCAGCAGCATCCCCAGGGATGCCGTGGTCAGCAGCGACAGGGACAGCCGCACCCCCCTGGCCGTCTCTGAATTCGCCTTCATCACACGCCAGTAGCCCAGGCCCACCAGGCCCGCGCAGATCGCCACATGCAGGTAGATCATGAAGCCCGCTCCTTGGTGATTCGGGACAGGAGCCAATCCTTTAGCCCCAGCCAGTTGTCCCCGACCAATGCAATGATGAACGCCGCCGGCATCAGCAACTGCTGCACCGGGTGCCCGATCAGGTCGGACAGGTACGCCGCCGCAAAGCTCGCCGTCATCGCGCTCATCGTCACCGCCCGGAAGAAGTAGAGAAACCCCTTCCGCCCGTGCAGGTCCATGCTGGACAGCGCGCAGAGCGCCCCCGCCACCGCCCCCAGCAGGATGATGGCGTACTCGCCCAGGATCGGGGACAGGGACGTGATCGTCCCGGCTGCCGCGATGGTCGTAGGATCAGCCTTTCCGGGCAGCATGGTGTTTCCCCCAAACGATGATGAATGCCGCAGCCGCGGCAAAGGGAAGCACTCCCACCTGATCCAGGCAGAGCGAGCTTCCATAGTCGATTTCCTTGTAGCTCAGCGCCCCGCACACCGCCGTGGCGCCCTCCTCGATCATGCCCACCCAGCAGATCCACACCAGCACCGCCTCCCGCACATAGTCCAGCAGCAGCCAGAACAGCACGGCCCCCTCCACGCCCCGGAAGATGTAGAACAGCCAGCTTTGCTCCTGCGGGTCGCCGTAGGCCGCATACCCGTAGTGGGTCAGGCCCACGACCACCAGCAGGAGCGCAGCCTTCACTTCCGGCGCTTCCCGCCACCACCACCGCCTTCCTTCTTGCGGACCGGACCCGGGCCACCGCCACTCGCCTTCTTGCTCACCGCCATGCTCATCCTCCTTTCGTGGAAACAGCCTTCACAGCATTGTCAGTCGGCCGCTGCCGACGCGTGCGCCTGCGGGCGCACCACAGCCATCAGGGCCCGGCACTGCTCTTGGTTTTCGCGGGAGGCAACGAGCTCGGCAGCGAGGTCAGCTCGTCTATCAGGGGCGTCGGTTTCAGCGGCCGTAGCAAGCTCTCCGGCACCATGCACTGCCCAACGGGGGCCTTCGTCGCACAGCCGCACAACACGCTCGCGCACAACAGGAACATTGCGTTCCACTGTCTTGATCCGGTCCACATACTTGATCACCTCTCGGACATTGTTCTCCGACGTCGCCAGGTCCTGACGCGCCTCCGCCGCGGCGCGGGCCGCCTGGCGCGCCTCCCAGGCCGCATCGGCATCGCGGCGCCCCTTCCCATAGGCCGCCACGCACAGCACCAAGCCCAGCAGGGCCACCAGCTTCCACAGGTGCGGGAACGCGATCACGCCTCAGTCCTCGATCAGGTTGCTGGCGATGCGCCGGGCCCAACCGCGGGCGAAGTCCGGCCAGGTCTTCAGGTCCGCCAGGAACAGCAGCCGGTAGCCAGAAAGACGCGAGTCCAGCTGCTCGGGGTCCATAGCATTCGCCGCCGCCACGGTGGCCGGGCCCATCACCCCGTCGTCCTTCGCGCCGGCGGCGCGCTGCAGGAACTTCACCGCCTGGGGGATGCTCGAGTTCACCGCCGCATCGAACACGTCGAAGCGCACCGCGGCCGGCAGCAGGTCCAGCTTCAGCTTGTCCCACCAGTCCCGCTTGTAGATCGGCCGAACCTGCTCGCGCGTCAGGTTGCGGATATCCAGGCTGGGATAGGTATTGGCCGCCAGGCCGTACTTGGTGCCCTTGAGCTGGCCCACGCCCACCTTCCCGCCCGTCCAGTTCCCCGGGTCTTTCGGGTTGTCAGTGAAGCCACCCTCGTGCCCGATCAGCCGCTCGAATGCCTGGTCGAAGTTCATGGCATCCCCTCACGGCGTGTACGTCGTCACCACCGAGCCCGGCTTCGCCACGTTGCCGCCCTGCGGCAGGTAGACGTAGATGCGCCCCTCCGGCGTCGTCTCGTAGTCGTAGACGCTGCCGCTGCTCGTGCACGAGTCCAGCCACATCATCGTCGCGTCCGCCGTCGGGCCCGTGCCCGCGGCAAAATTCACGCTGTTGATGCCGCTGCGCGAGTCGCGCGAGATAACGCCCAGGTTCCAGCTGTAGGCGTTGTTCACATCGTGGATGTTGCGGTTCTGGTTCAGGTACACCAGGCAACCCACGCGGATGATGATGCCGCCGTCGTGCATCGTAGAGCCGTTGTTCGTGCCGCCCGGCTCATGCCCACCCGAGCGCCAGATGCAGTTGAACTCGAAGGTGATCGGCGGCAGGCTGCCCGGAACGCCGTGGTAGTTCGCGTCATCCAGCACATTGCCCGCGCCCAAGCAGTCACGGACATACAGCGTGATATGCCCATCCGTGCCAAGGCCGTTCTTGCCACTGCTGCCGCCGCTGTACTTGAACGAGCAATCCCACAGATAGCCCGTGGCCATGTAGGTGCCCGTCGTCGCCGCCACCTGGAACGGCCGGCTGCCGCCCTCGAAGTCGATCCCCTTCACCCAGCAGGTACCATCCACCCGCTGGTAGCAGCCGTTGCGCGCATCCAGGAACACCAGCAGGCTCGCGTCCGGCGCCCGGTTGTTGAACGTCCGCACGTACACCGTCAGCCCGCTCACGTAATAGCTATTGGCCGTCGCCTCCACGTCATCCACGCTGGCCACCGGCACCAGGCGCGTGTAGTCCCCGTCCGCATCCAGGTTCGCCGCGTCCACCACGCTGCCTACGCTGGTGATCGTCGCCTCGTAGGTGTTCGTCTTCCCCGAGCTCAGCGCCCAGCTCAGCCCCGTGTTGTTGCGCCGGCTCACCACCCGCCCCGCAAACCCCGGCCATGGCTCCACCACCAGCCCCGCGCTGGTCGGGTTCGCATCCCGCCAGGAATCGTTGCCGGCGTACACCCCCGGCTTCACATAGATCTGCACATTCCCGCTGCGGCCATGCGCCGCCTGGTACAGGCTCTTCAGCGGGTCGCTGGCCGTACCCGCATTCGCATCGCTGCCCGTGGCCACGTCCACATACAGCGTCGTACTGGCTGCAGCCGCCTGGAACGGCCGCCGCGCCTCGAAATCGCAGTCATCGAAGAAAGACGCCGTGCTGAAGCGGTAGATGCCGAAATCCGGCTGGTAAGGGAACCCTACCGGCGGCTTCACCCGCATCTTCTGAAGCAGCCGGTCCGACGCATACAGCGTCGCGTTCTTCGCCGGCGTCAGCTCCGGCACCGCCGCCGTGTCAATCGCCGCCTGCGTATCGGCGTTGATCGTCTCCTGATACAGCTGCACCACATGCATGTTGCCGTCGCCGCGCCAGGCCAACCACACCGGCCCCGCGGGAATCCCCGACACCACGAAACTCTGCACCGTCCCATTCGGCAGCGTGATCCGCACCACGCCGGACCCATCCGCCTTGCGGGAAACCTTGATCTTCACCGTATTGCCCGCCACATAGGCGCGCCCCGCAATCGCCGGAGCAATCGCGTAATCCAGCGTCTCGTCGTCCTTCACCACCAACACCTGCCCATTGGACCGGTACAGGTACTGCCGGCGTGTCGCCCCCGCCGGGCCAAACGCCACACCCACCATGATCGAGCTGGTGTTGATCGTGATCCCGTTGGCCGTCACCTCCCAGCTCTGCGTCAGCGCGTGGGTATTGAAGTCCGTCGACACCACCACATGTCGCCCCGACTGCGTTGAGACGATATCGAGCCCGCCCGCGTTGTACGTCGCCGTAAAGCCCGACAGCGCCGTCCCGTTCGTGCGCGCCTTGGTGAACCGCGCAATCTCCGCGAAGAACTCCGGCCGCTGGCCCGCATAGTCCTTGTCCGTGATGCGCGTGTTCACCACGTTCGTGGCGGTCGGCGTCGTCTTCACCAGCGTCGCCACCGGGCCCGAGTCCACCCGGTACACGTCATAGGCGTTGTCGGCCGACGCGCTGTAGAGGTTGAAGCTCGAACCTACCGGGTTCGCCACCCCGATCACCGCCGTCGCGGACGCCCCCGTCAGGCCGGACGACGCCGCAAAGGACAGCGTCGGCGCAGACGTGTAGCTGAACCCCGGAAAGGTGATGAAGATCGCCGTCACCGCCCCGCCGGCCACCGTGAAGGTGCCTGCCGCATTGCTGCCGCCACCGCCGGTGAAGGCCAGCGCAAAGCTGCCATTCGTACCGCCGGAGCCGCCCACCAGGCCGGTCGTGCCCACCACCCCATTGCTCAGCCCCGCCGCCGTGCTCGGGTACACCCGCCCGCTGTTCGCCGCCGCGTCCGCATAGCCGTCCGCCAGCACCGCGCTGTCCGCCGCAGAGGCCGCGCTGGCCAGCGCGCTCGCCGCGTTGGTGGCCGAGCTGGTCGCCGCTGCCGTCGCCGTCGCCTCGCTCGCCGCCGCCTGCGCCGCGTCGATGCTCGCCTCAGCCGCACTCGTCGTCGCGCTCTGCGCAGACGCCACCGCAACCGCGGCGCTCTCCACCGCGCTCTCCGCCGCCGCCTCGATCTCCGCTAGCTTCGGCGGCTCGATGTTGTCCGCCGTCCCCACCAGCGCCCCGTTGGCATCCTCGATCCGCACGCCATACGTGCCGTTCCAGTAGATCGCCGCCTCCCCGCGCGCATCCAGGATCACCGGGTTCGGGTTCGGCACCGTCTGCGTGGCATCGGTGTAGGTCGCCTTGAAGTCGTTCGTCCCGGCCGCATAGGTGTACACCTTGCCGCCCACCAGGGGATTCCCCTTGAGGTCGAAGTACTGCTGTTTGATGTTCGGGAGCACGTAGGCCGTCATGGACCACTCCGGGTGACGAAAAAAGTGACGGGCACAGCCAAGCCGCCCGGATTCGGGCAGCCAGAGCTGCAAGGGGAGATCAGCGCGCCGAGCGCGCTATGCCGAAGACGCCGCGGTTAGCGGCTGGCCTCTTCGATGGCCCAGGCCTCAGCCGGCGCGGCGGCCAGGGGACCCGGAAGGCGGCTGATGTAGGACGGCGGACGCACGGTCAGCAGCTGGTTCTTCGGAGGCGCCAGGGGCACCTGGCGCAGCGCAGCAGTCGCGCGGGATTCCGTGAAGGAGGGCTGCACATAGCGCCGCACCAGGCCCCAGAGGGGGTTTCCGCTCATCAGGCCAATCAGGCCCTGGCCGCCGACGATGGCCGTATTGCTGTTGTTCACCGAATGGCCGGGCGGCTGCATGTTGATGACTTCCGAGACGCGCCCTGCCGCCCGCAGGTTTTCCACCTGCTCGGGTGGGAACAACGCACGCAGTTTGTCGTCGCCGATGGCATCCAGCGCCTTGTTGAGCTGCGCCTGGGATACTCCCTCGACGCCACCTGCGCCCGCGCCGGCCGCATCGCGGATCTGATCCAGAACGCGAGCGCGGATCGCGGCGGCGGCCTCCGGCGCATCGGCATCCAGGGCCCGCATGAGGTTGACCAACTGGGTGGGCTTCACGTTCTGCGAGAGCACGTTCTTCTGGATGAAGCCGTCCGGCACGGCATCCAGGTTCAACGCCTGTCGATAAGCCGGCACCTCATCCAGGAACTGCTGGCGGGCCGCCTCCATCGTGCGGCCCTGCCAGAAGGGGCTTGTGCCACCTGCTGCCTCGTCGGCGGCACGCTGCACCGCGCGCACTGCTGCCGCCGTTGCGGACCGTTGGATATCCGGAAGGTCGGCCCATTGTGCGTTCCCATACTGGGCCAAAGCCTCTGCATCACCCACGGTAAATGGAGTGGTCTGCGCTAGGCGACGCTGCACCGCCGGATTGCGCCCAGCATCCAGGTCCTCCAGTTGACGGCGCAGCCCCTTTTCAACATTGATCAATCCGCCAGCGCCGTGAGTTTCTCGGCGCGTCAGATCCATCAACCGGTTTCCCCTGAGGGGGATATTTGCCGCCTGCGATCCGTAGGCAACTTGATACAGATCATTGACCAGCGTATTGACCGGATCTGCCGCGGCCCTGATGGCAGCAACAACGCTGTCATCCGCCTCCATGGGCGTCATCCGCGCGACGGGAATGCCGGCGCGCTGCTGGTCCAGCCCAGCAAGGATCAGGCGATTGTTCGTGTCGATCTGGCGCGCAATCGGCTCGCCGCCCTGCATCTTCGCCAGGTTGCGCTCCATGCTCCAGCGGCGCACGCCCTCGGGGCCGGTGCTGCGCAGTTCGTCACCTGGCGTCAACTGCACGCCAAGGCGCTCAGCATCGGCGCGACGCGCAAGCTGAACGGGATCGAGCGCCGCGGGGCTGACACCAGCGGCCTGCACCTGCTGGCGGATTCGGTCCTTGACCTGGTTCGCCATGGACGCCCAATCAACGCCCTGGGAGCGCAGCACGGTCTCAATTTCCGCATCCACCTGCGCGGCCGATGGAGCCCGGCCGGCTTGCTGCGAGAGCGCGCGGACTCTCTGGGCAATATTGCCGAAAAGCGCCGATGCGCCCTTGCCCAAGGCAAAACCGGCAGGCCCAAACACAGTTCCGGCACCACCGCCCGCCAGGACCTGTCCCGCTTTCTGCCCTGCGTAGCCCCCGCGCGATACATCCACCGGCGCCGCAGTGCCTGCAATGGCGCCCTGGCCAGCACCCAGCATGGCAGCACCACCCGGGCTCGCGGGTATCAATGGCAGCGCCACGGCGCCCAGCAACGCAGGCACAGTGGCCTCACCGCCCAGACGCGCCCAATCGATGCCGCCCTTCAGCGTGGCCGTCATATCCTCCGAGTTGCGGAGCGCGCCGGCCGCCATACGGTCTGCGACCTCGCGAGAACCGCCCACGTCAGGCAACGCGTGCTGTACAAACTGGTTCAGCCCTGCCACCTGGCCGCGCAGCCCAGCGATGAATCGCTGCGAAGCAGGAGCCGGCTCCGAATTCTGCTTAGGCGGAGCGGATACGCTTCCAGCACCCGTGGCAGCATTCCAGAACTGGGCACGCGCATCCTGTTCGCGTCCTGCCGGCACACGGGGCAGCACAACCTGCTCGAAATACTGCGAACGCGCCTGCTCCTGCTGCTCGGGGCTCAACGCCTGATACTGCGGTGACGCCGCCACTTCCGCCCAAGGCTTGGCCATGATCACTGCCCCCAAAGAGCCGAGAAATCATCCGATTGAGCAGCCGGTGCGAGCGGCGCCTCAGGCACGGCCCCGGAGTTACGGCGCAAGCCCTCGATCACGGTCCGGCGGTTCTGGGTCTTCTGCGCCAGCACCTCCTTTGAGTCGCCCGGCTGGGGAAAGTACTGGCGCCTGGCGTTGTCGAATTCGGCAGGGCTGATCACCGCGCCGGATTCCTGACGCAGAATGGCATTCACGAAGTTGCGCTGCGCCTGCTCCACCTGCTGCTGCTCGGGGCTCTGCGTCCAATTGGTGAGGGTACCCACGGCTTGGGAGAGGCCATCGCCAATGAACGGCACGCCTCCTGCAATGCCCTCGGCAGCTCGCTTTACGAGGCCCGGCTGCTGGACGCCAGAAGCAGAAAGCTTGTCCATGGCCGCCTCTGCCTCGGCCGCGCGATCCGCATAGATCGCACTCTTGCCCTGGAACTCCGTCATGGGCCGCTGCCGCTGCGAGTTCTCACGGATTCGCGTATCAGCCATGTCCTGCCCACGGCGCGATGTAGCCGCGGACACATCCTGACCACGCGCTGTCAGCCCCTCGCTCGCCTTGTTGTGGCGCGCCGTCTCCGCGCGCGTCGCATCCGCGCCGGCCAGCTCGCGTTCCTTGTTCGCCTGGTTCAAGCGATCCATCGCCGTCAGCGCGTAGCCACGGTACTGTTCCACCCAGGCAGGGTCATAGCCTTCCGGCGCACCAGTCAGGTCCAGGCCATAGCCCTGCGCCGTCTGCCGGGCCTGCTGCCACCCAGCCTCATCGCGCACGCCGCCCAGCAACTGCGATGCCAGCCCGATCTTGAAGCGCGCGTTCTCGTCTTGGAGCTTCTGCGTGTCGGCCTGCGTCTTCAGCACGTCGGCTTTCTTCGCATCGATCTCCGCCCGCCCCTTCGCATAATTCTGCGCCCCCGCAAAATCCCCATACTTCTGCAGGATCTTCTCCGGGTCCGCGCCATCCTGCTGAAGGTCCAGCAGCATGTTCCGCTCACGCCGCTGCTTCTTGAACCCCTGGATGCCCTGCGCCAGGCCCAGCAGCGCGTTCTGGCTCTGGTCCTGCGCGGCCTGCACGCCCCGCAGCGGAATCGTCGGATCGATCGCCATCTCACAGTGCTCCGTAGTTGACCAGCAGATACCCGTCCGGGCCTTCCATCACCGCGTCCGGCCGCAGCTTCTGCGCCTCGTCCGCCATCACGCCGCGCTCGCGCCGCCCGAAGATCGTGTACTCGTACAGCGGCAGGCCGCTGGCATGCGTGCCCACGCGCACCACGTCTGTCTTCAGGCGCCGGTCGCTGAAGGCATACGCCGCGGCCGTGCCCACATTGAGCAGCTGGTTGAAGTTGTTCGTCCGCTGGTTGCCGGCCGCCACGTAGCCGCTGGCCCGCGCGTTGCCGATATCGCCCAGGTTCTGGGCCGCCTGCGTGGCGTAGTTCTGCCCCTGGCCGCCCAGGTTCTGGGCCGTGGTCTGGCCCACGCCGGCGATGTTGGCGTAGCGGTTCCAGATGTTGTTGTATTCGTTGGAGGCCGCGCCCTGCGCGTAGTTGGTCAGGTCCTTGGCAAATCCGCCGGACACCAGGCCGCCGCGGGCCGCCGCGCTGCGCTCCAGCGCCTTCTGGCCCTGGTCCAGGTTCCACTGGTATGCCGGGTTCACCGTCAGCAGCTGGTTGATGTCCGTGGGTGCCGTGGTCAGCGCCGTGCCGGGCACGGGCGTCTGGGCCGTCGGCGCCGGCAGCGGCTTGGACGGCACCGCCCCGGCCGGCGTGGTCCCCGTGCCCGTAGCCTGGCCCGCGGTGCTGGAGCCCAGCGGCCCGGCGCTCAGCGCCTGGATCTGCGCATTGGTCACCTGCGGCAGCCCGGTCAGCGCCAGCAGCGGATTCAGCGCGCCCTGCCCGGCCGCCAGCCACGGCAGCTGGTCGGTGCGGCCCTGGGTGTGGACGTCGCGCGCCAGCTGGTTCGCCTCGCGCGCTGCGGCCTCCTGCGCTGCAGCGGCGCTCTGGGCGCCCTTCGTTGCGGCATTCGACCCCGTGAGATCGCCGACGATATCACCCACCAGATCGACGCCTGATACCGTCTTGATCACATCCTTAACGAAGCCCATCTGCATCCCTCCGGTAGATGCGGCGGCCATCGGCCTCCGCATGAATCACGAAACCCAATCCTTCTGCCAGGCGGCATACCGCCCGGTTACTCACCTTTACCGGCGCCAGCAGGTACGGCAGGTGCTGCAGCCCATAGGCCACGATCCGGCGTATCGCGAAGGCCGCCCGACCCGGCCGGGTCACGGCCACGTGGAACACCGGCCCGTCGAACAGCGCCGCGCCCACCGGCTCATCGCCCATCCACAGCCCGAAGAAGGCCGTCACGCCCCTCGCGCGCTCCAGGAAGGCTTCCACCGGCTCCTGCGTCTCGTAGGCCGCCCACATCGCCCGCGCGCAGGCCTCATCGAAGCCGAACACCTCGCGCATCAGCCGCCACCCGGGAAGGCCGGCAGCACCACGGGGTCCAGCGTCTTGGCCACGTTCTCCGAGTCCGGGCGCCCCACCACGTTCTGCAGGTAGTTGACGGCGTCCGCCACAATGCGGGCCGACTGGTAGCCCACCGCTGCCTGCTGCTGCGCCACAGTAGCCGCGCCCTTGGCGCCCACCACGTTCATGGAGACGTCCGGCACCGTCGGCGCCGTCAGGCCGCCCAGGCTCACCTGCGCCAGGTGCCGGAAGAACCGGTACCAGACCACGTCCAGGTACACTGGCTTGTTGCGATCCCCACCCAAGTACCCGAACGGCTGGCGCTCGCTGGGCAGCCAGTCCTGGTCGCGCTGCCGGCTGTAGGTCAGGCCACCGCCGCCGTCGAAGACGCCCGTCGTAGCTCCGAAGGCAAAGCCGGCCTGTGACCCCGTGCGCCGGGCGGCTGTGGCCGCGGTCGCGGCGCCGAAGCCGAAGACCGCGACCGAGCCGGTGCTGGCCATCAGAGCGGCAGGCCGAACTGCGCCGTGGCGAGCTGGTGCGTACCCTGGGAGGCGTAGACGTCCGCCACGATCGAGCACACCTGCACATCCGTGCCGCCGGCGCTGGTCAGGTCAATCGCCGCGCCACCCACCGTCGCGGCCACCTGGAAGCTGTCCGTTGCCGAGGAGATCACGTAGTACGGCGTGCCCTCCACCAGGCCGCCCGGCACCACGCCGCCGTAGAACACAATCAGGTCATCATTGGCGTAGCCATGGGCCACGCAGCGCACCAGATCCACCGCGGGGTCCGCGATGAACTCCTTCGGCGTGCCCCCGCCATTCGGCGTGTAGTAGAGGAACGTCGAGGCCGCCCAGAAGCCGATCCAGCGCACCGTCGTGGCCGGCACGTCGAAGGTCACGGCCCCGCTGAGCGAGCGGATGCCGCCAGCTGCCACGCCGAAGGCTGCTGGCATGCGGGCATAGGCCGGCGCTCCGCCGCTCACCTCGTTCGCCCCGGTAAGCCCCGGGAAATCGGTGTGCAGGCTGGCCGTATCCACGGCCAGGGCATTGAGCATGGCGCCGATGGCGCTGCTGGAAATCGCGGGCATCAGTGGCCTCCGGCCTGTGCTTCGACCGTCGCGCCCAGGATCACCCGGCGGCAGTCGTCCGTAATGGAAACTTCGAATACGCGCTGCCGCCCGCAGCCCAGGCGGAAGAACTGCACCCGGTTGCGGAACTGGCCGATCTTGCCCAGGCCGCGCCGCAGGTAGTTGCTCCAGGTGTAGCCGCCGTCATCGCTCCAGCGCAGCCGCACCTCGGGGTCATCCTCGGCGCTGCCGACACCCATCTCCGCATCCACTTCCACCAGCGTGTAGAACACCCGCTGCAAGTTGTTGGACTGCGTGGCGCTGGTGCGCAGCGCCACCATGGGATCCCCGTCGTCGGTGAACACATCCAGGTCCAGGCTATACACCCGGCCGTCCTTGTGGTCGCCCACCAGGTGCAGGCCGTTCCAGAACAGGTAGACGTCGCCACGCCAGCGATGCAGCGTGCCGTCCTCCGTGTCCAGCCAGGCCCGCTCATGCCACTCGCCGGTGGACACGTCATAGACCCACGTCGCATCCCCGGACGGGAAGCTGAACACGATGAACAGGTGCCCTTCCTGCTCGTAGGCAAAGCCCGTGGCGTCCGCCAGCGTCGGGTACTGCGCCAGCGCAAACTCGATGGCATGCGTGCTGATGCGCTGCGGCGCGTAGCCATTGGCGCGCCAGATCGAGCCGGCGCCTTCCTCGCTGCGGCCGATCCAGAACAGCGAGTTGTCCGCCTTCACCACGGCGAACCGGGCCATCAGGCCCTTCTCGATCGTCGTGTTGCCCACCCGCTGGAACGGGAACGAGGCATTGCCCGTGTTCTGCCAGGGCTCGATGGTGGTCTCCCCGAACAGCCACAGCTCCCGGTGATCCGAGATCGGCAGGAGCAGCGCGTCCGGCGAACTCTCCGCGCTGCCGAAGTCCAGGGCATCCCAGGCACTGCCATCCAGCAGATCCGAGAGGTAGAACTTGCCGCTGCCATCGCCGGCCACGATGAAGTAGCCGTCCTGGTAGGTCGCCGCCGTCACCCCGTTGGGGAACGAGCTATCCGCGATCTGCGTCAGCGCGCCTGCTGTGGCGATCCAGCCTGCGGCGCCGTCCACGATCAGCACCTGTGCGCCATTGGTGACGATGCCGACACGGCCGGTGCTGGTGCTGATCACCCCCAGCGTCGTCTGGGCGCCGCCCGGCGCGCGCCGGTACACGGCATTGCCAGCCACCCAGTACGAGTTCCCCGCCATCACCACGGCCCCGCGCACCGGCCCGGCCGGGAATGTCCACTGCCGCAGCAGCCCCGGCGTGCCGTACAGCGCCAGCGGCGCCCGGGGCGACTTGTCGTCGTACTCCAGGAACAGGTTCACGCACCGCTGGGCGTCGGCCCGGCGCGAGCGAGCCCGGTAGGCCGGACCTACGAATGGCAGCTTCGCGGCCACGTCAGCACCCCCCGGTGAGGATGTTGAAGCCCGATCCGCAGGGCAGGCCGATGTCAGCCGGCCGCAGGTTGTTGCGGCGGATCACGTCGCGGGCATTTTTGGCCCGCTGCCGGTCCGTGATGGACAGCTCGCGGCCGAAGGTGGACTGCGCCTCCTCCGCCAGGGTCCATTCCAGGGCGGACAAATAGCCATGCACCAGCGAGACCTCCGTCCCCTGGTCCGGAAACGCCACCAGCTGGGCGCCGATGGGCACCTGCATGACGTAGGGCGCGTCCGGCAGCGGCCAGAGATTCAGCGTGCCCAGCGTCGGCCCCGGCGCGTAGTAGGCCACCTCCGGCGGGCCGGCCTGCGCCGGATAGATGATGGCGGAGAACGGGGCCTGGTTGATCACGCTCACCTGCCGGACGCTGCCGCCCAGGTCATAGGTGGGCATCGAAACCAGGGCCGGCGGCACACTGCTGGCCGCCACGTCACCGCTGGGGCCCACCGTGTAGGCGCCCACGCCCTGGACCAGCGTCAACGGCACCATCGACACCGCGTAGACGTAGATGGACTGCGCCGCCCACTGGTCGATGATCCCGTTGAGCAGGCCAAAGCCCAGCTCCGCGTCGTCGGCCCTGGCTGCCTCGCCAGCCCCCAGCACACCCAGGCGCTGGTAGGCCCGCTGGATGATCTGGCTAGCTGTTGCCACGCGCCTTCTCGCCCGCGGGCTTGGCGCTCTTGGCCTTCTCGAAGGCCGCGCGCTCATCGCGCAGGGCGGTCTCGCGCTCTTCGAGGTTCTTCAGCTGGCCGGCCAGTTCGGCCCGGCCCTCATCGCGTTCCTTCTCGAACGCCTGGCGCTCGGCCTGCAAGGCCTCCGCCTGCTCCACGACCAGGTCGGCGAATTCGGCCTTGTCCTTCTCCAGCTGGGCCACCTGTTCGGCCAGGTCGGCCTGCTGCTGCCCAGCCAATTCGCCGGCCGACTCCGGGGCCTCCACCGGGAACGGCTCCTGCGCCCAGCCCTCGCCCAGCGCCGCCAGTTCCTTGGCGTCCTGAACGATCCGCGCCGGCAGCTCGCGGTGAAACACCCACTTGGGGAAATTCTGCATGGTTCTCTCCAAAAGAGAGGGCCCCTTGCGGGGCCCCTGAGTGACTTCCAGTACCGCCGTGCGCAAGGCCTCAGCTGGTGAGGCGGGCCGCCCATTGCGGGCGCTGCATGGTGTAGCCGGTCAGCAGGTCGAAGCGGCAGATGCGGCGGTTGTTGATGATGTCGTAGCCGCGCACGAAGCGCAGGGCCACGTTCTCGTAGACGCCGCGCGCCGCCATGTCCATGCCCTTGGGCAGTTCCATGTCGATGGTCGCCAGGGTGATGGCGGACTTGTGAAACAGCATGTTCTGCTTGTAGGCCGTATTCGCCGTACCGGACCGGACGGTGATCGGGGCGTTGTCCGCCGGGCGAGCCGTCACGTTCTGGTAGGCGCCGCCAGCGATGATGGCCGGGCTGATCACCACAGTCGCGTTGCCGGAGCCGTCCGACGCCGTGTCGGCCGTCACCACGAACTGCTGCAGCTGGCCGGTGGACACCTTGTTGTCCGGGTTCACGGCGTAGACGCCATCGATGGTGAACACGTCACCCTTGCGCAGGCGGTTGGCGGCGGCGGCCGTCCAGCCGTCCGTCACCAGTGACGTGGTCGCAGCGTACGGGTTGTCCGTGCTGCCGGCGTTGATGATGCCCTGGTTGGCGCCGTTGACCAGCGGCGTGCCGCCCAGGCCGCCCACGGTGTGGGTCGGCAGGTTCTGCGACATCTGGAAGTCCAGGCCCAGGTTGGTCTTCATCAGGCCGTCCTTCACCTGCTGGGAGTTGCGGTCCTGGGCGTGGTACACGTTGGCCATGCCGGCCACCAGCTTGGCGTTGGCCACCGGGTCGATGGCCGCCACGCGCCAGCCGTCACGCGGCGCAGCGTTGTTGTCCAGGTACACCGCCGCATCCAGTGCGGACGCAACGGTCGCCGGCGGCGTGCCCGGGGTGCCGGCCAGGTTCCAGACCGAGGAGTACAGCGAGCCGATGCGGGTATCCAGTTCCGTCGCCAGGCGGGCACCGGCCGGCTGCAGGTAACGCTTGTCGAACTCGTCGATCGACAGGGTCAGGTCGTAGTCCGAGAACGCCCAGTCGATACCGATTTCCGGCTGGATGGTGAGCGGGACAGTGGTCTCGTTCACGTCCTGGATGTTGGCGGTCGCGCCATTGCGGACCGTGAACTGCACCGGCTGGCGGATGTTGATGGTCGAGCCGACCTTGGCGCCCTTCTTGGCGAATTCCTCCTCGTACTGGACGTCGATGTTGCCGAGGAAGGCAGACGAGTTGTGCAGCGCGGCCAGCGTCTTGTTGACGATGATCTGCGAGGTGATGATGTTGTTTGCCACGGTAACTCCTTGGGCTTAGCGCTGCCGCTTGCCCGCATTGCGCTTGCGATCCCACTCGATCCACGCGCTGACGTTGGCCGGGTCGGGCTCGTCGTCACTTGTGGCGGTGGCTTTCACAGGCGCCAGCGGCTTCGGGGCTGCACTGGTTTTGGGTTTGGCCGCCAGCTCGGTTTCGAGCTGCGCAAGCCGCTTGATCTGCTGCCGCGGCGTCAACTCCGCGATCTCTTCCGCCAGGTCCAGGTTGTTGGCCAGGTGATGGATCACCTCGTGCGACTTCTCGCAGTCGAGGATGTTTTCCAGCAGCGCGGTCGGCTGGTTTCCGGGTCCGATCAGATCAACGGCCTGGATCAGCTCGTTGGTCTTCTGGTCAAAGTCCGGGTACGCCTTTGCGCCGGCCTGCACGGCTTTCTGGATGCCGCTGGTCAGGGCTCGCGCCCCATCGTCCACGCTGCGCTGCTGCTGCAGGATTTCCTGCACCTGCTGCCTCGTGAAACGCTCTTCACCGTCGGCACCCTCGCCACCCGGCGCAGGCTGCTGCTGATTGCCACCACCACGGCGCATCCCTTCCAGTTCCATGTGCTGGCGGGCATTGATGCGGTAGGCCTTGTCGAGCTTTCGCTCCAGGCTGCGGAGACGACGCTGCTCCTCGGTCAACTCGGGCTTGGCAGCGGGGGGCTGCTGGCCTTCGCTACCGGCTTCCTGCTGCACCACGGCAGGGGTTTGAGTGGTGCCTTCGGCCGCAGTCGATTCGGGCGCAGCGGCCGGCGCGCCCTGTGTTGCTTCGCTCATTTCTCACCTTTCGGTCATCAGCGCCATGAAGCCCTGCGCAGTCGGGCAACAAAAAGGGCGCCGAAGCGCCCTGGTTCTGTGTCTCTTGTGTTTGTAGCCGCGCTACACCGCGAACGGCACCGGCGCCAGAACCTCGACGCCCACCGCCAGGCCGGATTCATCGCGGATCACACGCTTTGGCGCCGTCAGGGCCACGATGGCCTCGTTCGCAGCCGCCCTGACCGCATCCACGGTCTGCTGGGCCTGCGCGATCATCTCGGCCATCTGGGCCATGACCGGGTCAACGGTCACAGCCTGGTCCACCGGCTCCAGGCCATCGCCCAGCGCAGGCGGCATCGCCGCGGCCACAGCCGCATTCAGCGCGGAATCTATCTGCTGGGTCTGGTCATCCAGCTGCGCCACCATGATCTTGATCTGGTCCACCGCCGTGGTGGTCAGCTTCTCCACCTTGGCCTCGATGGTGATGGAGTCCTTCTCCAGACTGGATTCCGCCAGCTGCTGGCGGAGCTGCATGATCTGCTGCTGCAGCCCCAGCTCCTTCTGGGCGGCTTGCAGCTTGGCGCCCATACCCTCCCCGGCGATCTTGGCCACCTGCTGCTGGGCCTCCTGCAGCTGGCTGCCACCCTGCTGGATGACCTGCTGCATCTGCTGCACCTGCTGCTCCAGCGCCGCCATCTGGGCCTTCACGGCCGGCGGGATTTCCTCGCTCTCGTCGGAATAGGCCGCCTGCACCTGCGGCGGCGCCATGGCCAGCAACACGCGGGCGAACTTGTCGGCATTCGGCCAATCCTGCATCTGGGCCCACAGCGGGCCGATGATCGCCATCAGCTGCGGGCTGCCCTGCAGGATCTGGTTCAGCGCCTCCACCGACTCCTGCCGCTGCGTCGCGTAGCTCGGGCCCACCTTCACGCGCACGTCGTAGTTGCCCACACCCGGATTGATGGCGACCACCTTGCCGGCCTTCTTCCGCACCGCCGTCGGCATGTCGTGGTCGATCTGGACGGACGAGGGCTGCCCATCCATGCCCAGGATGCGCACCTGGCGGTTGGTGTCGTACACCCGCGGGATCATGTCCACCACGATCCGGCCCAGCTGCTCGATGGAGCGGCCCAGGTTGTCGATGAAATGGAAGTTTGCGGTATCGCCCCGGCGCTGCACCGCCAGCAGGGCGCGGCCGGACTGCCGGTTCTCATTCTCGCCCACGGCGGCGTTGTGCAGCCCAACGGACGCCTGCAGATCGGCCAGGGCCTGCTGTCCACCCGCCGCAAACGCCGCCGGCATGGTCGGCGGATTCAGGCGCTGCGGTGCCGGGATCGGATTGCCGTTCTCGTCAGCATGGTCGTAGGGCAACCAGGCGCGCGTCGAGGTGCCCGCCTCGTTCCAGGCATTCTGGTGATTCTCGATACCCTCCCAGGCCACCGCCACCGGCGCCTTGGGCTGCAGGGCCACCGACTCGATCCAGGCCGAGCGCTCATAGTTGTAGGCCCGCTGGCCGTCCATCATGCGGCGGGTCATGCCGCAGATGTGGCGCTTGCCCTCCACGAACAGCTCGTAGCCGTACACCGGAACCAGGGGGATCCAGATGCTGGGAAACTCGGTCTCCTCCAGTATCTCGTTGCCGTTCATCTGCGCCCAGATGACCTTGCGCTGGTCCTTCGCATACTCGTTCGTGACCTCGGCGCCATCCTCCCGAAGCTTGGACGCCTGGTACTCGTCGGCATCCATGTCGAAGTGATCACCGGCCCGGGTGCGGCCATAGACGCGCGTTCGCTCTTCCAACTCCACACGGAAGTATTCGCACACCCGCTGGCCATCGGCATCAAACCAACCCGCGCCATCCGAACGGCCCCGGCCACGCGCCTTCTTGAACCGGCGCTTGAAGGCGTCGTTCCCCATGCGGCTCTCCACGAAGCCCCACATGGCATCCTGGCCATCCGGCTCCGTGCTTTCGCAGTCGATCAGGACGCTCTTGGAGTCGAAGACCCGCTTGATACGGATTTCCTGCTCATTCAGCCGGGCGTTGACCACCTCGGGCACCGCGCGCAGCCATCCCAGGCCGCAGCGGGCAATCAACTCCAGGGCCGTGTCGTAGGCAATCGACGCACGCGATGCGTACTCGATGTGCCGGAACATGCCCTCGATCTGCTTGGCCGCGTCGATATCCGCCCCGGAGTCCACAGGGATCGCATTCAGGCCCGGCTTGTTCTGCCGGCCATCATTGACCACCTGCATGATCCGCTCATTGGTGCGGTCGAAGGTGAAACACGGCCGCGCCGCCGCATTGCCGCCGCCCTCGCGAATCTTGCGCACAGCGTCCGGCCACTGCTCGGGCTTGGACGGGTTGGAGAACTCCAGGTCCTCGGTGATCTGCTTGTGCGTCTCCGACATGGCCGCCTTGGCGGCCTCGAACCGCTCACGGGCTTCCTTCACGACGGACATGCCTACTCTCCCTAGCCAGCCCAGATGCCAGGCTGGTGTTGTATTTGATCGCTGACACCGCGGCTCCGGCGCTTGAGCGCCTTGTCCCCACCGCTGAAAGACATCATCACGGCGTCGGCCATGTTCGGGCTGGGGATGCCCTTGGCCTTCATTTCCACCTTGCTGAGGATCTGGATACGTCCGGAGCCATTCGGCTTGCGGGGTATCCGGCACAGCTCCGAGCGCAACTGCTGCACCCAAGGGCCCGCCGCGAAGCTGATCAGCTCTTCGGGGTCCGTGTACTTCTTGTGCACCACGGCCAGATAGGTGCGGTAGCACCGATCCCGCAGGCCCCAGTACTTCTGCGCACGAAGGTTGTAGAACGTGTCCGCATTGCTGCGGGCCTTGCCGTTGCCATCGCCCAGCGGCTCATAAAGCGCGTCCGGATGCTCCGGCTCCGCCCCGCCATGGAACGGGATGGCGTCACACTTCTTGCCTTCCAGCGCATCGCCCACCTGGCGCCGCAGGCTCACGCCCAGGCCATCCGCATCCCAGATAAAGGCATCCGCCTTCGCCTCTGCTGCGTGGCCGGTAGCCCAGTCCGTGGCCTCGTTCACGTCGGAGGTCGTGTTCTCCTCCACGCGGAGGATCACCACGCCGTGCCGGTGCGCGTAGGCGCGCGGATCGGACGTGTCCGATGGGTCATAGGCCACCACCTCGCGGCCCAGCGGCTTGAACCCCAGCACCAGGTGGGCATCGACGCAGGCGTCGAACCACTCGGGCAGGATGATGGCGTTCTCCACGGTGTCGGCGTACTTCCCTTCCCAGATGTGGTCGTAAAGCGACCGGGGCATCTCACGGAAATCCTTGAGGCGCTCCTTCTCGAGCACCGCCGGGAACCAGGGGTTGTCCCGGTAATTGAGTTCCACGACGATCATGTCGTCGTCTTCGTAGTAGCCGCAGCGCGCCAGTTCAGCCTCGGCCTTCTTCAGCACCAGGCGGCTGAACGCGTCGTTCGAGCTGCCCCGGTTGGCGCTGATCCAGATTTCAGACTCTTCCTCTCGGATGGTCGGAAACAGGGTCGTGATGGTGTTCTGCGAGAGGGTCTGGCCCTCTTCGATCCAGACTTTCTTGTACCCGTACAGCGACTTCAGCGACTGGATGTTGCGCGCCAGGCCACGGTAGCTGATGAGGCCACCACTACGGTGGGCAATATCCTTCGCAGACGGGGTGAAGCCACCCACGCCCAGGGTCCTGATGCGGTCCAGCAACAGGCTGTGCACCGACTCATCGATGGAGTTCTGGAACTCGCGGGCGCACAGCACCTTCTCGCCACACGCGGCGAAGCGCACGAAGGCGTCGCCAAAACTGATGCTCTTGCCTGGCCCGCGGCCGCCTACCGCTACCTTCAGCCTCTTGGGCTTGACGAAGAGCGGAAGGAGCTTCTCAGGAATCTGGACGGTCGGCACCGGGCTTCACGGGCTGCAGCGTCCAGCCGATGCTGAGCTGGCCGCCTTCGAGTTCGTCGGCGTTCAGCTCCACGGTCATGCGTGTGGCCATCGGCGCGGCGATGCGCTCGCGGAAGCCGGGCAGATCGTCTTTGGCCCACTGCTGGTAGAACCCGTCCAGGCCGTTCTGGCCACGGCCGTTGGCGCCGTGCTCGATCATCGCCAGCAGCGCAGCCTCACGGGCCGTCTTGCTGACCTTGTTCGGCTTGCCCTTGCGGGACCCGCCGCCTGTCTTCCTGCCCTTGGCCATGACGCTTCGCACTCCGTCGCATTCCGCGATTGGAAACTGCCCCTCCTGCACGCGCGGATTCGCGCCAGTCCTGATTTCCGCCCCGGGATTCACCCAGGACAGCGCCCAACAAAAAACCGCCCGAAGGCGGCCTGAAACGCGAAAACCCCGCTCGGGGCGGGGCTTTCTTTTCTCCGGGCGAACAACGCCAAGATGCGCTTTTATACCCTGGACTTACCGTGAGTGCAAGTCAGGGCCTCTGGCCGAGGATTTTTTCGCAGTACCGGCCGGTGCTGTTGAGCATCAGCAGCGCCGGGACGAAGCGCGAGCGCACCAAGCTGAGCATGACGCTGACGTAGCGCTGGTCGATACCCAGGGCCTGCCCGATCTCGCTCTGGCTGCGGTGCATGGCGGTGCCGATCAGGGCGAACTGCCAGTCCTTAGGGTATTCCAGGATGATGCCGTGGATACTGCTGGCCCAGTCGTAGCCCATGGCCTCCTCGGCCAGCACCCGCGACAGCACGCCATCGCTGTGCTCGACGTTGGAGCGTCCGGCGCGGACCATGGCGTTCCAGGTCTCCTCGATGTTGTCGCCGTTGCCGGTGAGCGAGGTGACGCGGCGCGGCAGGCGGGTCATGAGGAGCCATTCGAACCAGCGCTCCAGCGCCAGATCGCACAGGCGCTCGCGCAGGGTCTTGGGCTCGCGGCGGCGGGTGCGCGCGGGCGGCGCGGGGGATATCACCATCTGGGCCATCTGGGTCATGCCACTCTCCGCATGGGTACGACGTTGGAGCCGGGTTGCGCCGGCGAGGCTTGGAGCTGCACGGCCTTGAAGGCCGCGATGAATTCACGCTGGCGGTAGTGGCGGTTGCGCTCGCCCATATCGCGGATGACGCCAATGCCACCCATGGCCTGGATGGCCGGCAGCGTGCGCGCATCCTGGAACCCGAGCAGGGGCATGCCCTTGCTGTTGGCGGCACAGACCTCGGCCCAGGCCGACTCGGCGGCGGCGGCGAGCGCGGCCTGCGGGTCGAGCTTGGGCAGGGGCTTGGCGGGGAGCACAGCCTCGGGCACGTCGAAGTCGTCGTCCCAGCGCTGGCCACGCAGCCAAGTGGCCGGCAGGGGGATGAAGCGGCGGCGCTCGCGGCACCAGTCCAGCTCCAGGGTCTGGCGGGCCACCGCAGTGATCAGCACGTCGAGCGCAGGACGGACGCCTTCGGTCTGACGCCAGGCCTTCCAGGCGTCGGCCCGAGCCTCGCGGCGAGGAAATTTTTGGTACCACGCGATGAAATCGGGTGTTTCCGCCATTTAAGCCCTCTCTCCAATCTGAATTCCTACCAACGCCCCCCCTACCCCCCATGGGGTTGAGAAGGTCCTACCCCTGCTTTCGCAGGCCCTGGTCTGTGATCGACTCACTCAATCACCCCCGGCTACCAGGCTTCGCCCCGCCGCCAGCCGCGTCCGGGATTTGCACCCGCGAGGCCAGTACCGTGTGTCTGCGCGTTTCGCTGGCGCTCCCGTCGGTGCGGGTCTCTTTTCTCCGGTGCGGGCGATTCATCCCCTTGGCTTGCGGCGCCGGTGACCGTGTTGCGGTTACGCGGGCGCTGGGCAGGCCTGTGCAGGCGGCTGCAGCCCCAGGCGGCTGGCCTTGAAGCGGATGGCCGTGGGGCTGCGCCAGTCCATGCGGCGGGCGGTTTCCTCGGGCCCTACGGAGGGGTACAGGCGCTTCAGGATGGCCAGGTCGGTGCGATCCCAGCGGCAGGCCGGCCGGGAGGGCGTCAGGCCCAGGTATTGGGCCTTGCGGCGAATGGCATCGAGCGTGCGGCCGGGCAGCGATGCACTGGGCGCGGCGATCGGCCACTCGCGCTTGATGGTCTGCAGCTCGGAGGCAGTCCAGTTACGCGCGGAGGGGCGCTCGGCGTTGATGCGGATGGCGGATGGGGTCCGGCGCGGTACGGCGGCCCTGGCGGCGGCGATGCCGCCTTCGGCGTAAGCGGCAGTGGCCGCGGCACGCTCTTCGGGCGTCCACCAGTAGTCGGTGCGGCGCAGGCCCAGGCGCAAGGCCATCTGGCGCGTGGCATCGGGGTCGCGGTCGGGCAGCAGGGCGACCACGGCGGGCATGCCGCCGCTGGGATACAGGTCGCGCAGGATCTGCTTCTCGGGCTCGGTCCAGGCGCGCGGGCTCTGCAGGCCGAGCTGCTTGGCCTTCTCGCAGATAGCGGCGCTGGTGCGGCCATGGATGGCCTGGCGGGCGGCGACGATGCCACCGGCCTCCCAGGCGGCGCGCAGGGCGGCGCAGTCTTGGGCGGTCCAGCGCAGGCGTGGGGCTCGCGGGGAGCTCATGGCAAGCGCTTACAGATCGGCGCCAGGTACCAGCTTGAATCCCGCCGCATTGCGATGACCACCGCCGCCATAGGCAACGGCTACCGCAGAGACATCCAGGCCTTCGTCGGTCGATCGCAGGGAGAAGACACGGCCCGTGGGCGTATCCCAGTAGCAGGCAGCGAAGGGCTCACCCTTGGCCATCAGGTGGCCGGCGTCACTGCTGAGGGTGTATGGGAGGTTGGCGACCGGCACGTCGTGACCACCGATCACCATGCGGCGCTTGGTGACGCCCACCAGCTCGGCAATATCCTTGTGGTGCTTGCGCTCGATAGCAGCGCCTTCGGCACGCAGCAGCTGCACGTCTGTGGCCATGAGCTGATCCCAGACCTGGAAGTCGTAGGGGTAGCTGAAGACGTTGGCCTGGATTTCTCGCGTGCCTTCCAGCTTGAACAGCCAGAGGTCGCGGTCCTGGATATGCTCGAGCAGCTTCGGAGGCTGGAGATCCGGGAGGAAGTAATTCCACGCCAGCATGGCACCGCTGCGATGCATGTCGAACAGCGCATAGATGCCAGCGTCCGGGAGCCAGCCGCCGATCGGGTGGCCGCTCAGGTCCCAGGCTGGGGGCGGCGGCGCGGGGAAGTCAGCGAGATCCGCGGCGGCTGACTTGTGATGGTCCAATACCAGGATGCTGACAGCGGTCTGCGCCATCTCCAGCAGCACGTCGCGCTTGTAGCTGAAATCCACAAGCACCACGCGGCGTCCTGTGACGTCAGGCGGGGCCGCGCCATAGATGCCGGCATGGAACTCGACCTGATCGCCCAGCGCGGCACGCACGGCCCAGGCAGCGCCGAAGCCGTCGGCACAGTTGCCGTGATAGATGCAGAGGGTTTTCATTGTGCGCTCCAGCACAGCCCCGAGCCGAACGAGGCGGCAGGCTGCAGTGACAGGTGGGAAGACAGATGGGAAGAAGCGCCCAGTTGCCTATGTCCGCGCTGGGCACGCGGGAGGGAGTGCTGCCGTGGGGGCGGCAGCGCGTGCACAGGCTCACGCTTGGGGAAGATGCCGGGGCTCAGGGAGGCCTTAGCGCAGGGTCGCATGACCACGGCCCGTATAAGCCCCAAGAAGCCAGCCCGCCCACAACGCCAGCAGGCTGATCACCAGTTCCCGCCACCACACTCCGGGAACCTCGCCACTCAGCATCACCACCAGCATTCCAGCGGCGATCACCAGCAGGCCCGAGCCGATAGCGAGCAGCCACACGGCCGTCATCAGCAAACGAGCGGCCAGGGCCTTCATCCCACACCTCCCTGCACCACCGTAATCCCCACCGCCCCACCCGCCGCCGTCATCGCCGAGGCGATCCACAGCGGCAGCGGAAGAACGATGGCGGCACAGCAGAGCGCCAGCACGGCGAAGAAGACCAGGGCGCGGAACAGCAGGCGCCCCAGCAGGGAGATCGGGTGAAGGCGGGAAGCAGCGGAGAGCGGCCTCACGTCACGAAACCTTGACGCCGGAGGGGGTAATATGCTGGGAATCCGCAGAAGTAACTGCGCCCACACCAACACGAGGGGGAATCTCGTACTTCAGCTTGAGGGCGTGGCGCTCCGGGATAGGACGCCCGTCATCCCACATATAAATCGCATTGGTGGTAATCCCCAACTGGACAGCCAGCTGGGCGACGCTTCCCACATGGGCGATGGCTTCTTGCTTGGTCACAGGGATATGTAACCATGCTTACTTCGTCACGTCAACATACTTACCCCAAGCTCAATTACAGTCCGCCGCCATGGATGAACTGAGCACGAGAGTGCGCTCTGCAAGGACGCAGGCAAAAGTAACTCAGGAGATGCTGGCAGTGTCCTGCGGCATCAAGAGAGAAGCTGTTACAGCCTGGGAAAGCGGAGCCACCAAGACAATTAGCAGCGACGTGCTGTTTGACGCCGCTCGCACGCTCGCGGTCGATCCAGAATGGCTGGCAACCGGCCGTGGCACACGGGAACCGCTCGGCACGCGCGAGTCAGCCCCTTCATACTTCGCTGTTCGACCTGCAGCCGCCACGGTCATTGCCCTCGTGCGCCAGCTTGCCGGGGACTCCAACATCCCTGACGCCGTTTTCGACTCAGTCGCGACTCTGCTGCGCCTCATTCCCCGGCGAGCTTAGCCCTGGGCTCACTGGCCAGAAAGGCCAGGCACTAGGATTTGCCACAACTCCAGGCTGAACGCACCTGCCACCTGATCCACGATCTCCAGATTCGGAGGATGCCGCGCGTGCAGCAGGTTGTTGACGGTCTTCTGTGACGTGCCAGCGCGACGTGCCACCTCGCCCTCAGTCCATTCGTTTTTGATCATCAAATGCCGAAGATTTGAGGCAAGTGTTTCACGGGGAGAGGAGCGCTTTGCCATCGGCGTAAATTAGTCAACCTCTCTAACGCATTGATCCACTCGATGCAAAGTGATGTCGAGCGCCTTCGTCCGGCTGTTTAGCTCCTCCAGCATTCCACGGAGCCGATCAACTTCAGCGGATACATATCGGGCATGCGCCAGGGTCTCACCACCCTCAGCTGCACCACGCCAACCACCCCCGAACGCATAAAAATTCAACACCACCGGCAACACAGCAAACCACCACGGCGAGCTGGCCGCCAGGCATGCAATTAGCCAAATCATGGAGGTAATACTGACTCCGTAGACACGGCGCATGGTTAAGGGCTTTGTGCCGCTCATCATGGTTCTCCTAAACGTGGCCCGCAGAATATCACTCTGCATGACTACCGTTCGTCGGAAAATGTAACTTTGCTTACATTGTAATGTTGCCATGCTTACGTAAGCATGTTTACTATGCTCCCACACCCCAGGGAGCACCCATGACCACCATCCAGAAGCTCGACGCCGCCGGCAACCTCCTGCCCGCCGACACCACCGCCCACGCCATCCTCGTCATCAACGGCCTGCGCATCGACGTGCGCCCCCGCGAGTTCTCCGAGAACCACGCCGCCGCCATGGCCGAGTGCCAGGCCGTGGACCTGCTGGGCCTGACCTGGCGCGCCGCCACCCGCCGCGAAGTCCTCGCCCTCGTGGACGACGAGAACCCCAACGGCCCCTTCGACAAGACCCTCTTCCCCAACCTGCCGGAATACGGCTGGCTCTGGACCTCCACTCCCTACGCCCGCGAGGAAGACCCTGCCGCTCCGGTTTGTGCCTGGGGCGTCCCCCTCTACGACGGCGACGCCCACCTCGCCAACCGCCGCTACGAAGGGCTCGCCCTCCCCGTGTCGCCGTTGGCCGCGCCCGCCAGTCAGTCCTAGGGCCTTGGGGCTTTTCCTCCTCAATCCATCACCGGAGTTCCATTCGTGACCACCATCCAGAAGCTCGACGCCGCCGGCAACCAACTGCCCGCCGACACCACCGCCCACGCCATCCTCGTCATCAACGGCCTGCGCATCGACGTGCGCCCCCGCACCAAGAAGGCCTGGGCCAAGGCCATCGGCAGCTGCGATGAAGGCGATCTGCTCGCGCTCCCCTGGCGAGCCGCCACCCTGCCGGAAGTCCTGTCCGTAGCCGACTTCAACAACCCCAACGGCCCCTTCGACAAGACCCTCTTCCCCAACCTGCCGGAATACGGCTGGCTCT
Source organism: Pseudomonadota bacterium (assembly GCA_052035235.1). Classification (GTDB taxonomy): domain Bacteria; phylum Pseudomonadota; class Gammaproteobacteria; order Nevskiales; family Nevskiaceae; genus Solimonas_A. The sequence goes on from JBPOHT010000037.1 coordinate 45,419, forward strand.
GGACCTCCACCCCCTACGCCCGCGAGGAAGACCCTGCCGCTCCGGTTTGTGCCTGGGGCGTCGACCTCTGCGACGGCTACGCCGACATCGGCGGCCGCTACGACGAAGGGCTCGCCCTCCCCGTGTCGCCGTTGGCCGCGCCCGCCAGTCAGTCCTAGGGCTTTGGGGCTTTCCCTTCCATCCATGCGGAACGCAGCGATGCCTATCGACATCACCCATCACCAGGAAGCCCGCGCATGAGCGGCGTCACCCGCATCGGCTCTGTGGTCGTGGAAACCACAGACCGTGCCCTGGCGCTGCGCGTGGCCCAGGCCGCTGCCAGCGTGCTGGAACACCGCGGCTTCATGCGCACCGAGGGTGTTGCCGTGCGCTGGGCCAGCGCCTGGCACTACGACGAGCACGGCTTCGGCAGCTCGGAGAGCGGCGCGGCTGCCGGCAACCAGGAACAGGGGTAGACCATGACCACCTCACTGCCGCCCGGCTCCTTCACCGCGCCCCACCCGGAGGACTCCTGCCACTCGCAGCCCGACGCACCGGCCGAGCGCATCGGCGAGTGCGACCTGTGCGGCGAGGTGGACCATCACCTGGTGCAGGGCTCCTGCGAAACCTGCCGCCGCCACTACCGCATGGAGGCTGGCCAATGCTGACCATCCAGCGCGTGGAAGCGGCGCCGCTGGCCGGCATCCCCATCAGTCAGGCCGAGCTGCGTGGCGTGACGGTGGACGACTTCCTGCGCCGCGCCCTGGCGCGCGGCTTCGCCGTGGCCCAGCACAAATCCACGTTCTTCCTCGTCCGCATCCACTGACGGAGATCCCCATGCGCAAGCCTATCCCGCCCATTGTCCTGCAGGAAAACTTCAAACCGCAGTCGCTGGAAGTGCAGAAGCAAACCCTCGCCCGCCTGGTGCACGAGACGGACCTGGACCAGAACCGCGGCTGGCTGCATCCCAACGTCGCCGCGCTCCGCCGCTACGACCTCAAGTCGATCTTCCACACCCTCTCGAATCTGCCGGCGCCGGTTGCAGCCGGCGAGCCCACCCAGCCCTCCAGCCAGGAAGCCGCATGAACCTGTTCCAGCGCTTTGCCCAGTGGCTCATCCAGCGCGCCAGCGCGCGCGCGCCGGACTTCATCATCGGCGAGCGTGCCGAGCCGTACATCCGCCGCTGGTGGGTGATCCCGCGCAACCCGTTCTTCAACATCTACCTGCACGAGATCCTGCGCGGCGACCCTGACCGCGCCCTGCACTGCCACCCCTGGGCCAACGTCTCCATCCTGCTCCAGGGCGGCTATATCGAGCGCCTACCGCTGCGCCAGGCGCAACAGCCGAGCTGGGACTACGTGCCCGGCTACACCTATGACGTGGTGCGCAAGGCCGGGCAGGCCTGGGGGCGCCTCGGCCACTTCCGCCATCGGCTGTTCGTGCCGGAGGGCGGCCACTGCTGGAGCCTGTTCCTCACCGGGCCGGTGTATCGCCGCTGGGGCTTCCACTGCAAGGCCGACTGGGTCTACTGGCGCGATTACGTCAGCGACAAGGACAAGGGCCTGGTTGGGCGCGGCTGCGGGGAGCATGCATGAGCGCCACCCAGAACCACCCCGGCACGCCGCGCTGCGCGGACTGCACGCTGCCCATGCACGGCACCGACCAGCACGAAGGCCCGGACCAGAAGCTCTATCACGGCGCCTGCTTTGGCCGCCTCTTCACCACGGCGCGCCACTACCAGGAAGGCCAGGGCAATCTGAGCTTTGCTCACGAAGAGCAGCGGGAGTAATGGGATGTTGCTTCCTGAAATTCCCACACGTGGTCACTCGACAGCGGCCGAGCCGACGCAATTCCAAGGGGATTCGTAAATGATCGCCGAAGAAATGGCAGAGCACATCATCAAGGGCACGGCGCCGGACCGGAAGACGCTGTGCGGGTGGTATGAGGCCCTGCAACAGGCACCGTCCGCAGGCGCAGCAATTGCTGTAGTACGCCACAAGCCGTGCAAGAACCACGGCGGGCGCCCGGATGTTCAGTCGAACATCGACTGGCTGGGCGAACCTCCCGCAGAAGGAACCCACCTATTTGCCGGGACGAGGACCGCAGATGGCGTCTCCGATAGCTTCCGCGCCGACGCACTCTACTCCGCCCTCACCCAGGTCATGGAGTTGCTGCGTCAGGATAGTGATGACCCTGAAGACCCCATGTCGAATTTCCGGTTCGACTCTCGCTGGGAGGAGATAGCGGAGGTCGCGGATGCGGCGCTGGAGTTACACGCCGAATCGAATCTGCTGCGATCAGGGCAACCCAAGGGCCGCTAGCCGCCCTGATCGCCGCGAACTACCACCACGCATCCCGCCGCGCCAAAGCGGCCTGACCCACCCACCCGAGAAACCCATGACCAATCTCAGCATCATCCTCGCCGCCGGCGACAGCATCCGCATTTCGCGGCATGGCGCCCAGACCACCATGCTTCTGGAGGATTGCCAGGCGCTGCAGTCCGCGCCCACGGTCGGCACTGCCGGAGCCTGCACGCAGCCGCGCCACACCAAGCTGGATGCCAGCGGCACCGAGCTGCCCCTCACCAGCCGCGATCACTCCTTCCTGATCGACCGCAAGGCCGGCCTGATCATCGACGTGCGCGCCCTGCATCGCGGCAACCACGAGAGCTGCACCCGCTTCGCCGCCGAGTCCAAGGCCCTGGACCGCACCTGGCGCCTGGGCACCGTGGAGGAGCTGTTCCTCTACGTCGCCGACCGCACCAAGCAGGACCCCGCCGTCGATCGGGACCTGTTCCCGCGCCTGGGCAACGACTTGCTCTGGACCTGCACGCCGGATGCAAAGCCGTCCGATCCTGCCGCTCCGGTTTATGCCTGGGGCGTCAACCTCAGCAACGGCCTCGCCGGCGTCAGCAACCGCAACCGCGAAGGGCTCGCCCTCCCCGTGTCGCCGTTGGCCGCGCCCGCCAGTCAGTCCTAGGGCTTTGGGCTGCGACCTTTCAATCCACACCGGAGACTCTTCGTGACCAAGATCCTAAAGTACGACGCCAAGGGAAACCTGCTGCCGGCGGATTCCACCAAGCACGCCATCCTGCTGGTCAACGATCTGCGCATCGACGTGCGCAAGCGCAAGGCCGTGCCGCATGCCCAGGCCATGGCCCAGTGCGCCAAGGTGAATCTGCTGGGTGCCACCTGGCGCTCCGCCACGGTTCGCGAGGCCTGGGCGCTGGCGGACCTCACCAACCCGAACGGGCCGTTCGACAAGAACCTGTTCCCGCACTTCCCGGAATACGGCTGGCTCTGGACGTCCGACCCCTATGCCCGCGAGGCCGATTCTGCCGCTCCGGTTTTTGCCTGGGGCGTCGGCCTCCCCAACGGCTTCGCCTACGTCGGCAGCCGCCACTACGAAGGGCTCGCCCTCCCCGTGTCGCCGTTGGCCGCGCCCGCCAGTCAGTCCTAGGGCATAGGGGCTTTTAATGTCTTTTGACCTGCCGCCGATCATCAAGAAAGCCGAGCTTGTCCGGGCCATGGCCGAGGCCGCCGTAGCGACGTGGCCGCGCCATCACCGGTATGCGCACGGCGGTGAGCTGCGGCGGCAGGCAAAGGAAGTGGTACGCCTGGCCCACAAGGCCTGGACGGACCGCGGCGAGCGGCCGCAGCACCTGACCAGCCTCGCCGCGGCGGTCGATGACCTCAAGGCCGATCTGCGCCTAGGCCAGATGATCCGGGTGTTCCGGAGCTTCGGGCAGTTCGACGCGATCATGGTCGAGGCCAAAGACCTCGGGAAACAATGCGGAGCCCTGAAAAGACGGCATCCGCTGCAGGAGCACTCCAAGGGCCAGAATGCGCAGGCCTCTCGCGCCGGCGCAGCGCGCCCAGATACTGAGTACCCCGGCCGCCTCGCAGGGGCCATGGGATGACGAAGCCTGCCTACGCCAACACGGGATGGCCGGCCTGGTCCAAAGAGTCGGGGGACGCTGCCGCTCCGGTTTATGCCTGGGGCGTCAACCTCAACAACGGCAACGCCAACATCAACAACCGCAACAACGAAGGGCTCGCCCTCCCCGTGTCGCCGTTGGCCGCGCCCGCCAGTGAGTATCAGAGTGCGGGGCGCATCAGCCGACAGGATCTGTTCAAGGCCTTCTGGACTGCCCGCAAGGGCAAGGTGCCCAGCTGCAACCGCATGCGCTTCGAAGCCGACTGGCACGAGCGCATCACCTTCCTGGAGCAGCAGATCAACAGCCACATGTGGCTGCCGCTGCCCACGTCCGTCTTCGTGGCAGAAACCCCCAAGGCCCGGCAGATCCACGCGCCGGACTTCGAGGACCGCGTCGTCCACCACTGGATCGTGCCCAAGCTGGAACAGCGCTACGAGCCCATCTTCATCGCGGACTCCTACGCCAACCGTCGCGGCAAAGGCTGCCACGCCGCCGTGCGCCAGCTCACTCGCTTCGTCCGCCAGGTCGCCAGCGGCCAGGGCCGCGGCTGGTATCTGCAGCTCGATATCGCCAACTGCTTCAACTCCATCAACCGCAAGCGCCTCTGGCGCATGGTCCGCCGCATGATGCAGCGCTGGCGCATGCCGGAGATCGAGCAGCGCGTCGTGCACGCCCTGCTCCGCCGCTCCCCGCTGGAGCAGGGCATCCGCAGCCGTGCCTCACCGGCGCAGCTGGCCAAGGTCCCGTACCACAAGCGCCTGGAGGCCGCGGCGCCCGGCTGCGGACTTCCCATCGGCAGCCTGCCCAGCCAGTTCCTGGCCAACGTCTACCTCAACGCCCTGGACCAGTTCGTCAAGCACGTCCTCAAGGCCAAGCGCTACCTGCGCTACGCCGACGACTTCGTCCTGGTCCACGAGAGCCGCGAGCAGCTCCAGACCTGGCACCGCCAGATCGAGGCCTTCCTGCACCGCGAGCTGGGCCTGCGCCTGAAGGACGACGTCCGCCTGCGGCCGCTGGAAGACGGCATCGACTTCCTGGGCTACATCGTGCGCCCCACCCACACCCTCGTGCGCCGCCGCGTCGTCACCCACGCCAAGACCAAGCTACAGGCCTGGGAGCGCGCCCACGTGCGCGCAGACGCCATCGTCGCCACGCCAGAGGCCCTGCGCGCCGGGCTCGCGGTCTGGCGCAGCTACCAGGGCCATTTCCAGCACGCCAATACGCACAGGCTCCAGCAGGGCCTGCAGGAGCGCTTCCCCTGGCTGCCCGCGCTCCAACGCCGGCGGCGCACCGATCACAGGCATGAAGGCCGGACATTGAGGATTGCCATATGACGCAGAACACCAACACCGAGCGCGACAGCATGAACGCCACACCCATTCGGGTTTTTGTGATGAACGACATGGAGTGGTGGGCAGGCGCATGCACCCCCGAGGAAATGCTCGCCTACTACATGCATGAGACGGGCGTTACTCGCGAGGAAGCGCTGGGCGATGACGATCCCAATGCGCTGCCGGAGCCGCTGACCGACGAGCAGATGGACAAGCTCCGCATTGCCGAGGTGGACGAAAACGAGCGCCCGACCGGCCAGCGCCCCACCTTCCGCGAGGCCCTGGACGCCATGATCGCAGCGGGCCAGGAATTCCCATGCCTGTTTGCCTCAACGGAGTGGTAGCCATGCCGGCAGGACTGGGCATAGCTGATGATCCGGTTGTCGGCCACAAAACCTTCCTCAGTAAGGAAGGCGGCTTCCGCCACCTGCCGCTGCTGCAGTCCGAAGCCGATGCGATCCTGAAGAAGTGCGATGAGGAAGATGCCAGGCGCAAGGAGCTGATGCCGGACGAGAGCACCGCCATCCGCATGATGTTCGATGCGTGGCTTCGCTTGAAGCAGCTGGGGTGGAAGGAAGCCATCTATTGCCCCAAGGACGGGAGCGTGTTTGACGCGATTGAGCCTGGCTCTACTGGCATCCACCACTGCAACTACCAAGGCGAATGGCCCAACGGCAGCTGGTGGACCCACAGCGAAGACGACGTCTTCCCCAGCCATCCGGTGCTGTTCAAAGTCCCGCAGGAGCCCAAGACCCCATGAGCGTCATCGAAGGAGGCCGCATGAACAGCAAAAGACTGCCCCCAGTCCCGGACGCTTTGGCGTACTCGCGGAACTACGCGATCGCCAGCCCTTACCTGAATAGCACAGCTCGGGAGCACATCGAGGGACTGTGTGACCTGCTGGAGCAGACCGAAGCAGCGCGCCTGGCCGCCGTCGAATCTGCGGGAGCATTGCAGCCGAGCGTGAGCGCCACAGAGGGCGATAGGATCGCGGCGTTGGAGAGGCAGTTGGCCGAAGCCCTGGAATCGCGCGCATTCACCCAGCAGTGGTACGCCGAGCGATGGAAGACGCTGGAGGACTGGTTCCGCAGCGAGGGCAAAGACCTGCCCATCCGCGACCAGTTCTGGAGCATCCTCGCCAACGGCGTCAAGGATGCGAACACCCCGCCGACTTATGCCCAGCAGCTCAACATCGCCAAGCACCGCGCCGAACGTGCAGAGAAAGAGCGCGCCGCTTTGATGGGCGGGATGCAGGCTGTCGCGAAGGACGCCGCGACCTTTCGCTATCTCCAGAAGCTGGCAGAGGATGAGGAGAATCCGAGGCTTCATCCTGCTTTCTATGTTGGGAAAGCGGAGGCTTACGACGTGGCCGCAGGCGAATTGGAAGCCATCCTGACTCCGGAAATCCGGCAACTGCTGGTTGGGAAGAATCAGGGATGATCTGCCCAGACTGCAAAGGCGCCAAGGACGTTTTCGCCTTCGTCAACACCGGCCCCGACGCCAGCAAGCACCGCAGCGGCATGATGCCGTGCCGGCGATGCAGCGGCCGCGGCGCGGTCCCGTTCCAGATGGCGGAGTGGATGCGCCAGGGCCGGCTGATGCGCGATGCCCGCGTGGCGCGCCGCGAGAGCCTACGGGAAGCAGCCCAACGCCTGGGCATGGGCAGCGCCGTTCTTTCGCGTCTGGAGCAGGGCTACGAGCCGATACCGGAGTCCTTGTTGAGGGCGATGCAGTGATCCAGTCACTCACCCCGCTGTCTCGGAGCATCGGACCTGTCCGGCCGGCAGGTCGGGGCCAGTCGAAACTCCGGCATGCGGCCGCCACAGCGGCCACAGACGGCCTTGGCGACCAGCGTGGCGCAGGAGATGTCGCCGTATCGCTCGATCAAGTCCAGGGGATCAAACTGTCCGCACTTCTGGCACCTGGTGCAGTGCAGCCGGATCCAATCCTGCCCGACGTGATCAGACAGTTCACCGATTGGGCCAGGGTTCGGGTTTTCGTCGCGGCGCCTCATCAGGCCAGCAGGATACCGCGCACAGCGCCCCGGCACCTCAACGAGGTCGCCCAGGTCCCGGAGGCGCTTCCATGAAACCCACGCCGCCTATCCATGCACTGCTGCAGCTACTGGCCCAGCAGGCCGTGCGCGAGCATCTAACAGCAGTTCGCCAACCGAATCAGCAGGATGCGCCCGCGCGCTCAAATCACCCTCTGCCGAACAAATCGGCCAACCGGTAGCGTGTCCCAGATGAGAACTGCCGCCTACGCCCGCTACAGCTCCGACGGCCAGCGGGAAGCCAGCATCGAGGACCAGCTGCGCAACGTCCGCGCCTACTGCCAGCGTGCTGGCTGGCCGGAGCCCACGGTCTGGAGCGATGCCGCGGTCACCGGCGCCCGCATCGACCGGCTGCAGTACCGGCAGATGATGGAGGCCGCCGAGGCCGGCCGCTTCGACGTCCTGCTGGTGGACGACATCTACCGCCTGGCGCGCGACCACATCGAGACCGGCCGCGCCGTCCGCATGCTCAAATATTGGGGCGTGCACCTGATCGGCGTCAGCGACGGCATCGACACCAGCCGCAAGAGCTCCAAGATCGAGGTCGGCATGCGCGGCCTGATGGGTGAGGTCTACCTGGACGATCTCGCCGAGAAGACCCACCGCGGCCTGATGGGCCAGGCGCTGCGCGGCCGGAGCGCCGGCGGCCTGCCCTACGGATACCGGTCCATTGAGGCCGCCGGCGGCGACGGCCACGACCGCGCCGTCGCGCCAGAGCAGGCCGACTGGGTCCGGCAGATTTTCGAATGGTATGTCGCCGGCAAGAGCCCCCGGGAGATCGCCGCCGAGCTCAACCGGCAGAAGGTCCCAGCGCCACGCGGCGGCACCTGGGCCATGACCGCGATCTACGCCGACAAGAGAGGCATCGGGATCCTGGGGAACGCTGCCTACATCGGCCTCTGGGTCTGGAACCGCAGCCACTGGGTCAAGGACCCGATATCCGGCCGCCGCCGGCGCCAGGAGCGCCCGAAGAGCGAATGGGTGACCTCGGAGCGGCCTGATCTCCGCATCGTGTCCCAGGAGCTCTGGGACGCCGCCCTGGCGCGCCAGAAGGCGCTGCAGCACCGCACCCGCGCTGCGCAGGCCACCGGCGGCCCCAGAGCCCGCGCCGGCCGTGGCCCTAAGTTCCTGTTCAGCGGCCTTCTGCGCTGTGGACTCTGCGGTGGCAGCTACGTTGTGGTCGATCGCTACCGCTATGGCTGCGGCACCCACAAGGATCGCGGCCCGGCCGCCTGCACTAATGCCGAGAAGGTGCCCCGCGCCACGGTCGAGACGATGCTGCTGGCCGGCATCCAGCAGGAGATGCTCAGCGAAGACGCCTACCGGGTATTTGAGGCTGGCGCCCGCGTCGCCCTACAGGCCGCCCAGCAAATCCCCCGCCAGGCCGAACAGCGCCTGCAGCAGGCCCAGCGGGAGCGCGACAACATCATGAACGCCATCAGGGCTGGGATTGTCACGGCCAGCACCAAGGAAGCGCTGGAAGCAGCAGAAGCGGCCGTGCTGGAGTCGGAAGCCGAACTTTCCGCCCTGCGCCGTTACGCGCCTGCGCAGATGCTGCCACGCGCACGCGACATCTGGCGCGGCATGGTCGAGCGCCTGAACGAAGTCGAGGACGTCACCACGGCGCGCGAGGCGATCAAGGAACTGCTGGGAGAGGAAATCCGGCTGGTGCCGGAAGGCGGCGGCCTCGTAGCTGAGATCGCCGGCGGTCTAGGGACCGCTTGTAAGATAAATGTGGTAGCGGGGGCAGGATTTGAACCTACGACCTTCGGGTTATGAGCCCGACGAGCTGCCAGACTGCTCCACCCCGCACCAGACAGACGACCATTGTAGTCTGTTACCACTGATCAATCAACCACTTTGCGCTGTCTTGAGCCTGCTTTTCGAAGGCTTGGACAACCTCCGGACGATTGGCTCCGGAGTACTGCTTTTGGGGTGGTGCCCACGGAGAGACTCGAACTCCCATGGCTCTCGCCGTTACCACCTCAAGGTAGTGTGTCTACCAATTCCACCACGTGGGCACTGCTTACCAAAACCACCGACGGATCACGATGCTGCCGAGGTCTGTCGAGGGGCGCGGATTGTAGCGCCCCTTTTCGAGTTTGTCTCGAATTTGTCGCCGGATTCGTGCTTATTCCGGAACGACCGGCGCTGCCGGGGCGGCAGGCTCGGCAGCCGGGGCCGCTGCAGGGGCATCCGGAGCCGGAACGACCGGTGCGGGCACCGCGGCCGGAGCCTCGGTCTTCACCGAGTCGACCACCGAAGTGGCTTCCTTGGTGCCGTGGACCAGGTAGGCCAGGGCCAGGCTGGCGATGAAAAACACCGTCGCCAGATAGGACGTGGCACGCGACAGGAAATTCGCCGAGCCGCGTGAGCCGAAGACGGTGCCCGAGGCGCCGCTGCCGAAGGCGGCGCCGGCGTCGGCGCCCTTACCGTGCTGCAGCAGGATCAGACCGACGAGGCCGATACCCACCAACACCTGCAGGATGACCAGAAACGTATGCATGAACTCGAAAACCCCGAAGAAAGACTGTGTCAGCTCAGGGACTGCGCCGCAGCGCAGATCGCCAGGAAATCCGCGGCCTTCAGCGAGGCGCCACCGATCAGGCCGCCATCGACATCCGGATTGGCGAAGAGCGCCTGGGCGTTATCCGCCTTGACACTGCCGCCGTAAAGAATCCGCGTGGAATCCGCAATATTAGCACTACGGGTGCGCAATTGACCACGAATGAAGGCGTGGGCGTCCTGCGCCTGCTGCGGCGAGGCGGTCTTGCCGGTGCCGATGGCCCAGACCGGCTCGTAGGCGACGACAGCATTGGTGAAGCTCTCCACCCCACAGAGGTCCAGCACCGCAGCCAGCTGGCGTGCCAGCACGGCCTCGGTCTGCCCACCCTCGCGCTCGGCCAGGGTCTCGCCGACACAGAGCACGGGCACCAGCCCCGCCTTCTGGGCAGCCTGGTACTTCTGCGCCACCAGGGCATCGGTCTCGCCATAGAGCGCACGACGCTCGGAATGGCCGACCAGGACATGGCCGCAGCCGGTGTCGCGCAGCATGGCGCCGAGCACCTCACCGGTGAAGGCGCCGGCCTTTTCCTGCTCGCTCAGGTTCTGGGCACCCAGCAGCACCGCGGAGCCCTGCAGGCGCGCACCCACCGAGTCCAGGTAGGGGAACGGCGGGCAGACCAGGATTTCCACCTGGGCGTTGGCGCCGGCACCGGCCAGCAGGCCATCCAGCAGCGCGGCGTTCTCGGCGCGATTGCCGTTCATCTTCCAGTTGCCGGCAACCATGTAACGGCGGCTCATCGCATTCCCCTGTATTCGTGATCAGTTCGGTGAATCGTGGATTTTAGTGGATAACCCCATGAGGATGCGAAGAAACCGTAGCGAGCATGCCCGAGCTTGCATCGAGGAGCGGCGCCGTACCGAAGTACGGCGAGCACCCGAGATGCACGATCGGGCAGCGGAGCAGGCTTGCTTCGTATCCTCAGGCGGCTGAAGCGAGGGAATTGGCGGCTTCGCGCACGCGATCGGCGATCAGGCGTGCACTGCTGTCGGCGAGGTCCTGCGCGTCGGCCTCGACCATGACGCGTACCAGCGGCTCGGTGCCCGAGGCTCGCAGCAGAACGCGGCCCCGCTGGCCCAGGCCCGCTTCCGCTTCCTTGACCGAGGCCTTGACCCCAGCCGCTTCCAGCACCGGCGCGGCCTTGCCGGTGACCCGCACGTTGATCAGCACCTGCGGATATTTCTGCATGCCCGAGGCCAACTCCTGCAGCGTGCGCCCGGTCTGCGCCAGCACTTCCAGCACCTGCAACGCGGTGACGGTACCGTCACCGGTCGTACTGCGATCCAGGCACAGCGTGTGTCCGGAGGTCTCGCCGCCGAGCACGCCGCCCTTGGCGCGCAGCATCTCCAGCACGTAGCGGTCACCGACCTTGGCGCGGTGGAAGTCCACACCCTTGGCCCGCAGGGCATTTTCCAGGCCCAGGTTGCTCATCAGGGTGCCGACGACCGGCCCCTGCAGCATCTGCAGGCGCAGGCGGTCGTTGGCGAGGATGTACAGGATCTCGTCACCGTCGACCGCCCTGCCCTCGTGGTCGACCATCAGGCAGCGGTCGGCGTCACCGTCGAGCGCGATACCGAGATCGGCGCCGTGCTCGAGCACCGCCTTCTGCAGGGATCCAAGGTGCGTGGAGCCGCAGCCTTCGTTGATGTTGAAGCCATCCGGCTTGGCGTGGATGGCGATGACCTGCACGCCGAGACGCTGCAGGGTCTCCGGCGCGGTCTGGTAGCCGGCGCCGTTGGCGCAGTCCAGCACGATCTTCATGCCGTCCAGCCGCGGGCCGCGGTAGGCGATCAGGCAATGGCTGACGTACTGCTCCACCGAGCGGGCGATGCGCCGCGCGGCGCCCACCTGCTCCGGAGCCACGCAACGCAGTTCCTCCTCCAGCAAGGCTTCGATGCGCAGCTCGACCTCGTCGCTGAGCTTGCCGCCATCGGGGCCGAAGAACTTCACACCGTTGTCGTAGTGGGGGTTGTGCGAAGCGGAGATCACCACGCCGGCACAGGCGCCGAGATTGCGGGTCAGCACCGACACGCCCGGAGTGGGCAGTGGCCCCAGCAGGCCCACGTCCATGCCGGCAGCGGAAAACCCCGCCTCCAGGGCCGATTCGAACAGGTAGCCCGAACGGCGCGTGTCCTTGCCGATCAGCACCTGGCGGCCCGGCTGGCCACCCAGCACCTTGCCGGCGGCCCAGCCCAGCTTCAGTGCGAATTCCGGGGTCAGCGGCTTCTCACCAACCCGCCCACGGATACCGTCCGTTCCAAAGTACTTGCGGCTCATATCGTTATCTCTCTAGCCCAGTTGGCTGTTCGGGGAGTTACGGCTGCTCGCCCCAGCCTGTTTTGCGGATTGTGCGACCTTCAAGGCCTCTACGGTAGGACCTACGTCATGGACGCGCAGGATGCGGGCGCCCTGCCAGGCAGCGAGTACCGCGCCCGCCAGGCTGCCCGCCAGCCGGCCCTCCACCGGCTGTCCCAGCAATTGTCCGAACATGGATTTGCGCGACAAGCCCACCAACAGGGGGCATTCCAGGTCGGCGAAAGCCTCCAGCCGCCCCAGCAGCGCCAGGTTGTGCTCCAGCCGCTTGCCGAACCCAAAGCCCGGATCCAGCACCAGCCGCTCGCGCGGGATGCCGGCCGCCAGGCAGGCCTGCATTCGCGCTCCCAGGAAGCCATGGACCTCGGCCACGACATCGGCGTAGCGCGGGTCCTGCTGCATGGTGCGCGGCTCACCCTGCATGTGCATCAGGCACACCGCGGTGCCGGCCGCAGCGGCCACTTCTACCGCAGATTCCGCCCGCAGTGCATTGATGTCATTGATTATTTCAGCGCCCGCGCGACAAGCCTCACGCATCACGGCGGGCTTGGTGGTGTCCACCGACAGAACCACGTCCAGTTCGCGGGACAGGCGCTCGATCACCGGCACCACCCGTTCCAGTTCCTCGGCTTCGGTCACCGGTGCAGCGCCCGGGCGGGTGGACTCGCCGCCGATGTCGATGATGGCGGCGCCCTCGCCCACCATCTGCCGGGCGCGCGCCAGGGCCTGCTCCCGCGTGGCATGAAGCCCGCCGTCGGAGAAGGAATCGGGAGTGACGTTGAGGATGCCCATCACGACCGGCGCATCCAGCGCCAGTCGCCGCCGGGGTAACTGGAGGAACATGGGAAGCAAAAAGACGGGGCGCGTCGCCGCGCCCCGTCGTCAACTCAGCCGATGCTGGCCGGCTTGCCCGCCGGGCCCGGCGCCGGGCGCTCCGGAGGGGAGCGCGGCGCATCGGGCGGACGGCCGCTGCCGTCGGACCAGCTCTCCGGCTCTCCGGGTTCCTGGCCGGCCATGATGCGGGCCAGCTGGGCCGCGTCGATGGTCTCGTACTTGATCAGCGCCTCGGACATGGCGTGCAGCTTGTCGAGGTTGCCCTCGATGATGTCCTTGGCCAGCTTGTAGTTGCGGTCGATGACCTCGCGGATTTCCTGGTCGATCACGGAGGCCGTGTTGTCGGAAACATGCTTGGTCTGCGTCACGCTCTTGCCCAGGAACACCTCGCCGTTGTCCTCGCTGTAGGACAGCGGGCCAAGGCGCTCCGACAGGCCCCACTTGGTGACCATGTTGCGGGCGATGGCGGTGGCACGCTCGATGTCGTTGGAAGCGCCGGTGGTGACCTTGTCGGCACCAAAGATCACTTCCTCGGCAATACGGCCGCCGAACAGGGTGCAGATGCGCGAATTGAGGGCCTGCTTGCTCTCGCTGTAGCGGTCCTCCTCCGGCAGGAACATGGTCACGCCCAGGGCACGGCCACGCGGGATGATCGTGACCTTGTAGACCGGATCATGGTCCGGCACGGACAGACCAACGATGGCATGGCCGGCCTCGTGGTAGGCCGTGAGCTGCTTCTCCTGCTCGGACATCACCATGCTGCGGCGCTCGGCGCCCATCATGATCTTGTCCTTGGCCTTCTCGAAATCGATGTGGTCGACCAGGCGCTTATTGGCACGGGCGGCGAACAGCGCGGCCTCGTTGACCAGGTTGGCCAGATCCGCACCGGAGAAGCCCGGCGTGGCGCGCGCGATGATTTCCGGCTTGACGTTGTCGGCCAGCGGCACGGCGCGCATGTGGACCTTGAGGATCTGCTCGCGGCCACGCACGTCCGGCAGCGGCACGACCACCTGGCGATCGAAGCGGCCCGGACGCAGCAGCGCGGGGTCCAGCACGTCCGGGCGGTTGGTGGCGGCGATGACGATGACGCCCTCGCTGCCCTCGAAACCGTCCATCTCGACCAGCAGCTGGTTCAGGGTCTGCTCGCGCTCGTCATGACCGCCGCCCAGGCCGGCGCCACGGTGACGGCCCACGGCGTCGATTTCGTCGATGAAGATGATGCAGGGCGCGTGCTTCTTGGCCTGCTCGAACATGTCGCGCACGCGGCTGGCGCCGACACCGACGAACATCTCGACGAAGTCAGAGCCGGAGATCGTGAAGAACGGCACGCCGGCTTCGCCGGCAATGGCCTTGGCCAGCAGGGTCTTGCCGGTACCCGGGGAGCCCACCATCAGCACGCCGCGCGGGATCTTGCCGCCCAGCTTCTGGAACTTGGCCGGGTCACGCAGGAAGTCGACCAGCTCGCCCACTTCCTGCTTGGCTTCCTCGACGCCGGCAACGTCGGCGAAGGTGATCTTGACCTGGTCGGCGTTGAGCATGCGGGCACGCGACTTGCCGAAGGACATGGCGCCACGACCGCCGCCACCGCCCTGCATCTGGCGCATGAAGTACACCCAGACCGCGATCAGCAGCAGGATCGGGAATGCGTTCATCAGCAACTGCAGCAGCAGCGGGGTTTCCTTGGGCAGGCTGCCGGTGAACTTGACGTTGCTGTCCAGCAACTGGCCGACCATGGCCTTGTTGTCGGTCTCGGGGCTGACCGTGGTGAAGCGCGAGCCACCCTTGAGTTCGCCCCGGATGATCTGGCCTTCGATGACCACGTCGGCGACGTTGCCTTCCTTGACCTGGTTGATGAACTCCGAATACTGCAGCTCGGGCTGCGCCCGGCTGCGGGAGGAGAAGCTCTGGAAGACCGTCATCAGCACGATGAGGATCACCACCCAGAGCAACAGATTTTTGGCCAGATCGTTCAAAGCTTTATCCTTGGTTACCGTTACCGCAACGGTTGCCGCAACCGCACGTTACTACGCCCTGTACCCCCGCGCCAGCAGATAAACCTCACTACTGCGCGGTCGCGAGGCCTTGGGCTTGCGAATCGTTACCGATTCAAAGGCTTTGCGCATCGCCCTGAGGTAGGCATCGAAGCCTTCCCCCTGGAAAATCTTGACCAGCAGGACGCCCTTTGGTTTCAGGTGGGCCTTGGCAAAGTCCAGCGCCAGCTCGCAGAGAAGGATGCTGCCGACCTGGTCCGCAGCGTCTATTCCACTCAGGTTGGGGGCCATATCCGACAAAACAAGGTCTACCGCCCGGCTTCCGATCGCAGCCTCCAGCCGGTGCAGCACGGATTCCTCGCGGAAGTCGCCCAGGATGAACTCCACATCGGCTATCGGCTCCATGTCGAGGATGTCCAGGGCCAGCAGGCGGCCGGAGGGGCCCAGCAGGGGGCGGGCCAGCTGACTCCAGCCGCCGGGGGCGGCGCCCAGGTCCACGACCACCTGCCCCTGTTTGAGGATGCGGTCCTTTTCCTGGATTTCCTTGAGCTTGAACACCGCCCGTGAGCGATAGCCCAGGCGCCGCGCCTCCTGCACGTAGGTGTCGGCCTTGTGCTCGGCAAGCCAGCGGGCGGAACTGGGACGGCGTTTCTGGCTCATGGGGCTTTGCCCGGGAATGGGGAATCGAGAAGCGGGAATCGTAACAGCGGTTTGGCGTCTACGATTCCCGAGCCCCCATTCCAGGCTCCCGGCCTTTAGATGTAATGCACCGCGATGATTTCGAACTCGCGGGTGCCGGCCGGGGTGGCTACCGCCACCATGTCGCCCTCTTTCTTGCCGATCAGGGCCTTGGCGATGGGGGAATTCAGCGAAATCAGGCCCACCTTGGCGTCGGCCTCGTCCTCGCCGACGATCTGGTACTTGAGCTCGTCGCCGCTATCGACGTCGGACAGGTCAACGGTGACGCCGAAGATGACCTTGCCGGAGGCCGGCAGCTTGGTGACATCGATGACCTGGGCCATGGACAGCTTGCCCTCGATCTCCTGGATGCGACCCTCGTTGAAGCCGTGCTGCTCGCGGGCGGCGTGGAATTCCGCGTTCTCGCGCAGGTCACCCTGCTTGCGGGCCTCGTCGATGGATTCGATGATCTTGGGCCGCAACTCGCTCTTGCGGTAGCGGAGTTCTTCCTGCAGTTTGCTGGCGCCGCGCGCCGTCATCGGGGTCATGCTCATATTCCGAATCTCTTCTCTAAGACGTTACCAAAAGCAAAAGCAGACCCACCGCCCCTCCTTGGGGCGGCAGGTTCTGTCCGGATTCAATCAAAGATACCCCACAATCCCGGGTACCTGAATGCAGGCCTTCAGACTTACAGGGTCGCGTGCAGCGCCTGCAGCCTGTTGACCTCCAGCTCGTTGAGATGTTCCATCGCCGCCGCCGCCGCCAGGGCACCGGCGATGGTGGTGAAGTAGCAGACCTTGTGCTGGATCGCGGCGCCGCGGATGGAGCGGGACTCCTCGATCGAGATCTTGCCTTCGGTGGTGTTGGCGATGAACTGGATGCCGCCGTTCTTGATCATGTCCACGCAGTGCGGACGGCCTTCCTTGACCTTGTTGACGCCCTCGCAGGGAATGCCGGCCTTCTGCACCAGCGCCGCCGTGCCGTGGGTAGCCACGACCTTGAAGCCATGGCCGCTGAGGATGCGAGCCAGCTCCACGGCCTTCTTCTTGTCTCGGTCGCGCACCGAGATGAAGGCCGTGCCCTTGGAAGGCACCACCTGCCCGGCCGCCAGCAGCGACTTGTTGAAGGCCTCGCCGAAGGAAGCGCCCACGCCCATCACCTCACCGGTGGAGCGCATCTCGGGGCCCAGCAGCGGGTCCACCGAGGGGAACTTGTTGAACGGGAACACCGACTCCTTGACGGAGTAGTACTTCGGGATCAGCTCTTCGGTGACGCCCTGGCTCTTCAGCGACTGGCCGGCCATGCAGCGCGCAGCGATCTTGGCCAGCGGGCGGCCGGTGGCCTTGGACACGAAGGGACTGGTGCGCGAGGCGCGCGGGTTCACTTCCAGCAGGTAGACCTTGCCGTCCTGCACGGCGAACTGCGCGTTCATCAGGCCGACCACGTTGAGCGCCTTGGCCAGCTTGAAGATCTGGTTGCGGATCTCGTCGACGATCTTCTTCGGCAGCGAATACGGCGGCAGCGAGCAGGCGGAGTCGCCGGAATGCACGCCGGCCTCTTCCACGTGTTCCATGACGCCGCCGATCACCACGTCCTTGCCGTCGGACAGCGCGTCGACGTCGACTTCGATGGCGTCGTTGAGGAAGCGGTCCAGCAACACCGGCGAATCGTTGGAGACCTGCACGGCCTCGGTCATGTAGCGCTTGAGGTCGCTGTCGTCATGGACGATTTCCATGGCGCGGCCGCCCAGCACGTAGGACGGGCGCACCACCAGCGGGTAGCCGACC
The DNA here is from genome assembly GCA_052035235.1 of Pseudomonadota bacterium. Taxonomy (GTDB): domain Bacteria; phylum Pseudomonadota; class Gammaproteobacteria; order Nevskiales; family Nevskiaceae; genus Solimonas_A. Next base: position 62,885 of record JBPOHT010000037.1, read on the forward strand.
TTGTTGGCCACGGCCAGCGCCTGCTTTTCGGAGGTAGCGACGCCGTTGGGCGGCTGCAGCAGCTTGAGCTTCTCGACCAGCTTCTGGAAGCGCTCGCGGTCCTCGGCGAGGTCGATGGCGTCCGGCGTGGTGCCGATGATCGGCGCGCCGGCGGCCTCGAGCTGACGGGCCAGCTTCAGCGGCGTCTGGCCACCGAACTGCACGATCACGCCCTTGGGCTTCTCGAGGTCGATGATCTCCATCACGTCTTCGAAGGTCAGCGGTTCGAAGTACAGACGGTCGGAGGTGTCGAAGTCGGTCGACACGGTCTCCGGGTTGCAGTTGATCATGATCGTCTCGTAGCCATCCTCGCGGAGGGCCAGGGACGCGTGCACGCAGCAGTAGTCGAACTCGATGCCCTGGCCGATACGGTTGGGGCCGCCGCCGAGCACCACGATCTTCTCGCGGCTGGAGGTCTGCGCCTCGCACTCCTCGTCGTAGCTGGAGTACAGGTAGGCGGTGGACGACGGGAACTCGGCCGCGCAGGTGTCGACGCGCTTGTACACCGGACGCACGCCGAGCTTGTGGCGGCGCTTGCGCACGGACTCTTCCTTGACGCCGATCAGCTTGGCGATGCGGCGGTCGGAGAAGCCCAGGCGCTTGTAGCGACGCAGGTCGGCTTCCTCGACGGTGCTGATCTTCTGCTCGGCGATCTCGGTCTCGGTCTGGATGATCTCTTCGATCTGCTCCAGGAACCAGGGGTCGATCTTGGACAGCTTGAACACGTCTTCCACGCTCATGCCGGAGCGGAAGGCGTCGCCGACGAACCACAGGCGCTTGGCGCGCGGGGTGGCCAGCTCGTCACGGATGCGGCTGAGGCTGACGGCCTCGTAGTCCGGCACCTGCGGCTCGAAGCCGTCGCTGCCCACTTCCAGGCCGCGCATCGCCTTGAGCAGCGACTCCTGGAAGTTGCGGCCGATGGCCATAACCTCGCCCACCGATTTCATCTGCGTGGTGAGACGCGAGTCGGCCTGGGGGAACTTCTCGAAGGTGAAGCGCGGAATCTTGGTGACGACGTAGTCGATGCTCGGCTCGAACGAGGCCGGGGTGACGCCGCCGGTGATCTCGTTGCGCAGTTCGTCCAGCGTGTAGCCGACGGCGAGCTTGGCGGCGATCTTGGCGATGGGGAAACCCGTGGCCTTGGAGGCCAGTGCCGAGGAGCGCGACACGCGCGGATTCATCTCGATCACGATCATGCGCCCGTCTTTCGGGTTGATCGAGAACTGCACGTTGGAGCCGCCGGTCTCCACGCCGATCTTGCGCAGCACCGCCAGCGAGGCGTTGCGCATGATCTGGTATTCCTTGTCGGTGAGCGTCTGCGCCGGCGCGACAGTGATGGAGTCGCCGGTGTGCACGCCCATCGGATCGAAGTTCTCGATCGAGCAGACGATGATGCAGTTGTCCTTGCGGTCGCGGACGACTTCCATCTCGTACTCCTTCCAGCCGAGCAGCGATTCCTCGATGAGGACTTCGGTGGTCGGCGAGAGGTCGAGGCCGCGGGTGACGATCTCCTCGAACTCTTCCTGGTTGTAGGCGATGCCGCCGCCGGTGCCGCCCAGCGTGAAGCTTGGGCGGATGATCGCGGGGAAGCCGACGTCGAGCTGGATCTTCTTGGCTTCCTCCCAAGTGTGGGCCACGCCCGAGCGCGCCGATCCCAGGCCGATCTCGGTCATGGCGTCACGGAACTTCTGGCGGTCTTCGGCGAGGTCGATGGCGGTGGGCGAGGCGCCGATCATCTGCACGCCGAATTTCTTCAGCACGCCGTGCTTGTCGAGGTCCAGGGCGCAGTTCAGCGCCGTCTGGCCGCCCATGGTCGGCAGCACCGCGTCCGGGCGCTCCTTCTCGATGATGCGGGCGACGGTCTCCCAGCGGATCGGCTCGATGTAGGTGGCATCGGCCATCTCCGGGTCGGTCATGATCGTGGCCGGGTTGGAGTTGACCAGGATGACCTTGTAGCCCTCCTGGCGCAGCGCCTTGCAGGCCTGGGCGCCGGAGTAGTCGAACTCGCAGGCCTGGCCGATCACGATGGGACCGGCGCCGATGATCAGGATGCTCTTGATGTCTGTGCGTTTTGGCATGGCTTCGGTCGGGCTCAGGCGGCCATCATCTTGATGAAACGGTCGAACAGGACGCTGACGTCATGCGGGCCGGGGCTGGCTTCCGGGTGGCCCTGGAAGCTGAAGGCCGGCGCGTCGGTCAGGCGGATGCCCTGCAGGGAACCGTCGAACAGCGAACGGTGCGTGGCCACGACATTGGCCGGCAGCGTGGCCTCGTCCACGGCGAAGCCGTGGTTCTGGCTGGTGATCATCACCGTGCCGTCGTCCAGGTCCTGCACCGGGTGGTTGGCGCCGTGGTGGCCGAACTTCATCTTCAGCGTCTTGGCGCCGGCGGCCAGGCCCAGGATCTGGTGACCCAGGCAGATGCCGAACAGCGGCAGCTTCCTGGCAATGAACTCGCGCGCGGCGGCGATGGCGTAGTCGCAGGGCTCGGGGTCGCCAGGGCCGTTGGACAGCATCACGCCATCGGGCTTGAGCTTGAGCACCTCGGCGGCCTTGGTCTGGGCCGGCACCACGGTGATGCGGCAGCCGCGGTCCACCAGCATGCGCAGGATGTTGCGCTTGATGCCGAAGTCGTAGACCACGACGTGGAACTTCTCGCTCTTCAGCGTGGTTTCGCGATTGGTCTCGAGCTCCCAGGAGCCGGTGGTCCAGGGGTAGGACTTGCTCACCGACACGACCTTGGCCAGGTCCATGCCCTTGAGGCCCGGGAACTCGCGGGCCAGCTTGAGCCCGGTCTTCTCCGAGATCTTGCGGCCGGCCAGGATGCAGCCGTTCTGGGCGCCCTTGTCGCGCAGCAGGCGCGTCAGGCGGCGGGTATCGATGCCGGCGATGGCGACGACCTTCTGGGCCTTCAGGTATTCGCTGAAGTCCTGGGTCGAGCGGAAGTTGCTGTGACGGCGCGGCACTTCACGCAGCACCAGGCCGGCGAGCTGTACCTTTTCCGACTCGGCGTCCTCGTCGTTGGTGCCGACGTTGCCGATGTGGGGGTACGTGAGGGTGACGATCTGCTCGCGATATGACGGATCGGTCAGGATTTCCTGATATCCCGTCATTGCGGTATTGAAAACCACTTCGCCAACGGTCTGACCGTCAACGCCGATGGAGATACCGTGAAAAACAGATCCGTCGGCGAGTGCGAGCAAAGCCGGTTTGGAAGGGGTCATAGAGCGCTGGCCTAATCCTTGGGACGGACACTAAAACGGGGGCTTTTGGCCCCCGTCGTGGATTAGGCGCGAATTCTAGTGTGTGCACTGCACAACGTCCATGGCTTTTCGCGCTTTCCGGTGAATATATTTTGAGGATCTGCCCGCGTCCGGGGCTGTGCCGGGGCGCGGGATGCTTGGGTGCCGGGCAATGTCCCGAGGCGCGCGGTGCACGGGACGTACATCCGCGACCCGGGACACGACGCCATGCGCCACAGCGACCCCGCCACGGCGCGGCGCGAGGGGCGCGGGCAGGTCCTCTCAAAAACCGAAACCCATCTGGCCCTTGTCGGGCGGTGGTGGTGGTGGTGGACGAAAAAGCGCCGTATCCAGCTTGAACCGACGGCCCCTACCCAGCCCCAGCCGGGCAATGGCGACCTTGAAGCGCTGGGCGATGACCTGGGCGTACTCGCCCTCCCCGGTCATGCGCTTGCCGAATCGCGGGTCATTGTCCTTGCCGCCCCGCATCTGCTGGACCAGGCTCATGACGTGCTCCGCCCGCTGCGGGTGGTGGACCTGCAGCCATTCGCGGAACAGGTCCTTCACCTCGTGAGGCAGCCTGAGCATGATGTAGGAGGCCTCCCGGGCGCCGGCATCCTTGGCCGCCTGCAGGATCTGCTCGATCTCGGCGTCGTTGACGAAGGGGATCACCGGGGCCACCAGCACCATCACCGGGATGCCGGCGTCGGCCAGCTGGCGGACGATGCGCAGGCGAGCCTGGGGGCCGGCGGTGCGGGGCTCCAGGGCCCTTTTCAGCTCCGGCTGCAGGCTGGTGATGGAAATGGCCACCTCCACCAGGTTGTCCCTGGCCATGTCCGCCAGCAGCGGGATGTCGCGCTCGATCAGGGCGGCGCCCTTGGTGGTGATGGTCAGGGGGTGGCGGCAGCGCTGCAGCACCTCCAGGATCGCCCGGGTGACTCCGTACTCCCGCTCCACCGGCTGGTAGGGGTCGGTATTGGAGCCCAGGGCGATCGGCGAGCAGCGGTAGCCGGGCTTGCGCAGCTCTTCCTCCAGCAACCTCGCCGCGTCGGGCTTGTAGAACAGCCGGGTCTCGAAATCCAGGCCCGGCGACAGGTTCAGGTAGGCATGCGCTGGGCGGGCGTAGCAGTAGATGCAGCCGTGCTCGCAACCGCGATAGGGGTTGATCGACTGCTCGAAGCCGATGTCCGGCGACTGGTTGCGGGTGATGATGCTCTTGGAGGCTTCCGGCGTCACCGTGGTGTCCGGCCGCGGCTGGTCGGGCTCGTCCAGCAGCCAGCCGTCGTCGAAGTCCTCGCGCGCACGGGTCTCGAAACGGCCTTCCGGGTTGGAGGCCGTGCCGCGCCCCTTTATGGCGCCCGGAGGCTGCTCAGGCCAGGACATCCCGCATCGAGTAGAGACCCGGCTGGCGGCCGGCCAGCCAGCTGGCGGCATGCACCGCGCCCTTGGCGAAGATCGCGCGCGAACTGGCCTTGTGCGTGATCTCAACGCGCTCGCCCTCGCCCAGGAACATGACCGTGTGGTCGCCGACCACATCACCGCCACGCACGGTGGAGAAACCGATGGTCTGGCGCTCGCGGGCGCCGGTATGGCCGTAGCGCTCGTAGACCGCGCAGTCCTTGAGGTCTCGGCCAGCGCCGCGGGCGGCGGCCTCGCCCATCATCAGGGCGGTGCCGCTGGGGGCATCCACCTTGTGGCGGTGATGGGCCTCCACCACCTCGATGTCGAAGTCTTCGGCCAGCACGCGGGCGGCGTCTTCCAGCAGCTTCAGGCAGAGGTTGACGCCGATGCTGAAGTTGCCGGCCTTGAGTACCGGGATGCGCCGGGCGGCGGCATCCACCGCAGCCTGCTGTTCCGGGGTGAAGCCGGTGGTGCCGATCACCACGGCCTTGCCGTGCTCGATGCAGAACGGCAGCAGCGCCACCGTGGCTTCCGGCCGGGTAAAGTCGATCAGCACGTCGAAGTCGGCCACGACCTGGGCCGGCTGGGTCACGAGCTTGACGCCGTTGGCGGTCAGCCCGGCGAGTTGGCCGGCGTCCTGCCCGGCCTCGGGGCAACCCTCGCGCTCCAGCGCGGCACCCAGCTTCGCCCGCGACGAGGCGTCGGTGGCCTGGATCACGGCGCGGCCCATGCGGCCACTGGCGCCGAGGACGGCGATGCGAACGGGGGACTGGGACATGGCGGCAGCTGCAGATTAAAGCGGGGCGCCGATTTTACTCCTTCACGCGCTCGGCCTGCTTGGCTTGCTGCCAGTATTTTTCCATCTCGTCGAGCCGGCGCGGGTCGCCCGGCGGCGGCAGGTCCGCCAGGTGCTTCAGCACATGGCCGAAGCGGCGCTCGAACTTGGCGTTGGTACGCGCCAGGGCGCGCTCGGCGTCCACGCCCAGGTGGCGTGCCAGGTTCACGGCCATGAACAGCAGGTCGCCGAGCTCGTCCTCGGAGCGGTCGCGTCCCTGCCCCGCCGCCTCCTTCAGCTCGCCGACCTCCTCGGCCAGCTTGTCCCAGAGCTCGTCCAGGTGGCGCCAGTCGAACTCCAGTTCGGCGGCTTCCAGCTGCAGGCGCAGGGCTTCGCTCAAGGGGTTTGCGCTCATGGGGTCTCCGCCACCTTGTTGGCCAGGTTCCACAGCATGCCGGCGGTGGCGCCCCAGATGCGGTGGCGGCCGAAGTTGAGCTCGAAGAACGGCACGTTGAGCCCCTCGCGGGACAGCAGCTTGTGTTCGAAATTGCGCAGGTCCAGCACGAAGTCCAGCGGCGCCTCGAACACCTCCGCCACCTCGTCCTCGCAGGGCCGGATCTCGGGCTCGCCGCTGACGATGCCGACGACCGGGGTGACCAGGTAGCGGGTCATGGTCGGGTAATCGTCCAGGTAGCCCAGCACCTCGACGCTGGCCGGCGGCAGGCCCACTTCCTCCTCGGCCTCGCGCAGGGCATTGGCGGCGGCGCTGGCATCGCCCTCGTCGCGGCGCCCGCCGGGGAAGCTGATCTGCCCCTTGTGTGAGCGCAGGCGGTCGGAGCGCACCGTGAGCATCATGGTCAGGCCGTGCTGCCGTCGGATCACCGGCGCCAGCACGGCGGCCGGGCGCAGCGATTTCAGCAGCGCCGGTGTCAGCAGCAGCTTGTCCATGTTCAGCGGCAGTTCCAGGCGCGACATGGGCCGCGGCGGCTGCTCGGACGTGTCGGCCAGCGCGCGGCGCAGGCGCGACTCCCAGTCGGTCATCGTGATTACCGGAATGTATATTTCTGTTCGCCAGTTTACCCCCTTCACCTACAATCGATGGATGAGCACCCCCAACCTGGAAACCATCGCGGCGGCCTTCCTGGGCTACATCCCGCACATGCGCGAGTGCGGGCTGAGCCTGGTCCGGGGCTCGCCCGAGGGCGTGGAACTGCGCCTGCCGTTCCGCGAGGAATGGGTCGGCGACCCGATACGCGGCGTGCTGCATACCGGCCCCATCACGGTGCTGGTGGACAGCAGCTGTGGTCTGGCCGTGCTGGCCGCGACGCCGGTGCCGGAGACCATCGCGACGCTGGACCTGCGCATGGACTACCTGCGCCCGGCCCTGCGCGACAAGGACCTGTATTGCCGCGCCGAGTGCTTCCGCATGACGACGCACATCGCCTTCGTGCGGGCCACGGTGTGGCAGGACGACCGCGAGCAGCCGGTGGCGATCAGCCAGTCGGCGTTCATGCGCTCCTCGACCGGCAAGCCCTGGAAACCGGAGCCCCGCGCATGAGCGAACCCCTGATCGACTCCGTGGCCGATCCCTTCAGCGAGGCCCGCCGCCTGGCACGCGAGAACGGCGACTTCTCCCTGCTGGTCGCCACCGTTCCCTACGCGAAGTACCTGGGCGTGCAGTTGTCGCTGCACGAGGGCAAGCCGCGCGCGACCCTGCCCTTCCGCGAGAATCTCGTTGGCAACCCGCGCCTGCCGGCACTGCATGGCGGCATCACCGCGGCCTTCATGGAAAATGCCGCGATGCTGCACCTGCTCTACCAGCTGGACACCGCGCGCGTGCCCAAGAGCATCGATTTCTCGATCGACTACCTGCTGCCGGCACGCACCGAGGAGCTGTACGCCGACTGCGAGATCGGGCGCATGGGCAGCCGCGTGGCGCAAGCCACGATCCGCTGCTGGCAGAAGTCGCAGGAGCGGCCAGTAGCGGTGGCGCGCGCGCATTTCCTGCTGATGACGCCGGACTGAAACCCGCTTGAAAACCTTCCGCGAGCTGGACGAGGCCACCGGCCAGGCCAAGGGCGCCGCTTTCCGCGCCTTCAAGCGGCTGGAGCCCGGCCTGCGCGAGGGGCAGGACTTCCTGCTGCTGCGTCCGGAGCACGACGATGCACGCATCGCCGAACTGCGCGCGCAGGACCGGGTCTATCGCAACAGCGTCAACATCGTCCTGCTGGACGATGCCCTGGCCGAAAGACTCCTGAAACACTTGTCGGGCAACCTGGAGCCGGGGCAGTAATACGCCTTGTCCCCCGCCGCACGATCTGAAATTGCCAGACCGGCGCGCCGGGTTTACGATCCGGGTCCTTACGATTACCACTATCTGGAGAACATCATGTCCGCTGCCGACTTCCTCAAGAAGCTGCCGTCCGCGTTCAATGCCGCCGAAGCCTCGGGCACCAACTGCACGATCAACTTCGTCTGCTCCAAGCCAGTCAATGTCGTGATCAACAACGGCACCTGCACGGCCAACGACGGCACGGCCGGCAACGCCGACCTGACCATCACCATGGAAGACGACGACCTGATCGCGCTGATGAAGGGCGAGCTCAACGGCATGACCGCGTTCATGACCGGCAAGCTGCAGGTCGACGGCGACCTGATGCTCGCGCAGCGCATGGCCAGCTTCTTCGATGCCTCCAAGCTCTGATCCTTCGATCAGTGCCGAACAAGCCCTGGGCAGCGATGCCCGGGGTTTTTCGTTTGCGCTGCAGGAGAACCAGGGTCGCCTGGAGCTGCGCGCCCTGCACCGCCCGGACTACGGTGCCATCTGGATCGACTGGGGCAGCGCCGAGCAGCGCCGGCGTATCGCCGGCGGACGCAAGCAGTTGATGGCCCGCGCGCTGGGCCTGGCCAGGCGACCGGATCTGGAAATCCTGGATGCCACCGGCGGCCTGGGCCGCGATGCCTTCACGCTGGCGTCCCTGGGCGCCCGCGTGACGCTGGTGGAGCGCCAGCCGCAGATCGCCGACCTGCTGGCCGACGCACACCGGCGCGCCCTGGCCGACCCGGCGCTGGCTGCGGCGGCGGCGCGGATCGAACTGCGCCGCGGTGACGCCGCCACGATCCTGCGCGAGGGTCGCTGGGACAGCGTCTACCTGGACCCGATGTATCCGCACAGCGGCAAGACCGCCCTGCCGCAGAAGGAAATGCAGATCTTCCGCGACCTGGCCGGGGCGGATCCGGATGCCGATGCCCTGCTGGAGCCGGCACTGCAGGCGGCACGCCTGCGGGTGGCGGTGAAGCGGCCGCTGCACGCCCCCTGGATGGCGGCCCGCAAGCCTTCTCTGGAACAGCGCGGCACGCAGGCGCGCTTCGACATCTATCTGTGCGGGACCTCCCCGTAGGAATACGGTGACGCACGCGCGCCGGCTTGCGATACGCTTGCGGCAGCCGCCAAACCCCTAGAGGAAGAAATGCGACTGCTGAGCCTGGTGCGTCATGCCAAGTCCTCCTGGGACTACGAGGAGCTGAGCGATTTCGAGCGTCCGCTGAACGAACGCGGGCGCCGCGATGCACCGGCGATGGCGCAGCGCGCGCGCCGGCTGCTGGGTGTCCCCGACCGGCTGGTGTCGAGCCCGGCCCTGCGCGCGATCACCACCGCGCACGTCTTCGCCGACAGCTTTGGCCTGGGGCGCGAGGAAATCCTGCTGCAGCCGCGCATCTACGAGGCGTCACCGGCCACGCTGGTGCAGATCCTCGGCCAGCTCGACGATGCCGACCGCCACGTGATGCTGTTCGGTCACAACCCCGGCTTCAGCCAGCTGGCGGGCTTGCTGGCGCCCTGCCCCTTCGACGAGGTTCCGACCTGTGCGGTCGTGCAAGTGGCGCTGGAGATCGAACACTGGCGCGATGCCGGCCCGGGGCTGGGCAAGCTGCGTCATTACCTGTATCCCAAGGACGGCAGCGACTAAGGTCGCTGGGAATGGCAGCGACCCAATCGCCGGGGATGGCAGCGATCAGCCGGCCTTTATCGTCTGCAGCTTGGCCTTGTAGCGCTGCGCGTTCTGCACGTAGTGCTGCGCCTGCAGCTTGAGGAACGCCGCCTCCTGCTCGCCCAGCTCACGCACCACCTTGGCCGGCGAACCCATGATCAGCGAGTTGTCCGGGAAGATCTTGCCTTCCGGGATCAGCGACTTGGCGCCGACAATGCTGTTGCGCCCGATCTTCACGCGATTGAGGATCACCGAGCCGATGCCGACCAGCGAGTTGTCGCCGATCTCGCAGCCGTGCAGCATCACCAGGTGGCCGATGGTGCAGTCGCGGCCGATGGTCAGGCGGATGCCGGGATCGGTATGCAGCACCGAGCCATCCTGGACGTTGCTGTTCTCGCCGATCACGATCTCGTCGCAGTCGCCGCGCAGCACGGCGTTGAACCAGACGCTGGCATTGTGCTCCAAGGTCACGGCGCCGATCAGGGTGGCGTTGGGTGCAACCCAGCAATCCCCCTTAAACTGGGGCTCCCGTCCATCGAGGGCGTAGATCATGCGTGGCTTCCGTAGTGGCTTTCGTAAAGGGATGGTCGATTTCCGCAGTCTGGCGGGCAGCCTGCTGCTGCTGCAAGCCTTGTTGCTGCTCGGCGCCTGCAGCGACAAGACGCCCAAGCTCCCGGCCCTGCCACCGGACACGGTGGTGCTGGCCTTTGGTGACAGCCTGACCTACGGCACCGGCGCCAGCCCGCGCCAGAGCTATCCGGCGGTGCTGGAGGGGCTGATCGGCCGCAAGGTGGTCAACGCCGGCGTGCCAGGCGAAACCACGGCGGAAGGACGCGATCGCCTGCCGGAGATCCTGGACGAGACCGAACCCGGCCTGGTGATCCTCTGCCTGGGCGGCAACGACATGCTGCGGCAGATGGACCGCGCCCAGATGCGCGCCAACCTCAGCGCGATGATCCAGGAGATACGCGGACGTGGCATCCCCCTGATGCTGCTGGGTGTGCCGGAGCCGAAACTGCTGTCGCTGAAGGCGGAGCCCGGCTACGCGGCGCTGGCGCAGGAGCACGGCCTGCCGATCGAGGACCGGGTCATCGCCGAAGTGCTGGGCGACCGCAGCCTGAAGTCCGACCAGATCCATCCCAATGCCCAGGGTTACCGGCAGATGGCAGAGAAGATTGCGGAACTGCTGAAGAAGGCCGGAGCCCTGTGACCTCGCCCGCGGATCGCGACGGAATCAGAGCGCGGCGGCAGGCAGGATGCGTGGGCGCGCCGCCAGGCTGAAACCATGGCCGTGCTCCAGCAGGTACTCCAGCCACTTGCCGAGCATCAGGTTGCGCTGCCATTGCGCGCTGAGGAATTGCCCAGCCTTGGGGTCGCCTTCTTCGGTCGCATCCCAGGGCGGTCGCTGGCTGCAGGCCAGGGCCTCGGCCACTGCGGCGTCGCGGTAGACGCGCACCCACAGGTCCGGCTGGCGGCGGACGCCGTCCTGGTCCACGAATTCGTATGACAGCTTGAAGCTGACCGTGTAGCGGTCACGGTCCGTCACGCGCAGGTGCAGCGGCAGGTCGCTCTGGCTGCGGGAAACGGCTTCGTCGAACGGCAGTTCCAGCTCCGGGATCAGCCGCTCCAGCAGGTGGTAGTTGCGCTCGTAGAGATCGAGCAGGTGCGCCAGCCGCCGCGACTTGCCGCAGCAGGGACAGACGTAACCATGGCCAGTGGAGGCTTGCATGTGGTGACTATAAGATAGGGCTCACGACTGGGACAAACAAAACAAAGGAGAGCATCATGGCGATCCGAGAAATCTCCACCAAACCCTACCTCGACCAGAAATCCGGCACGGCGGGACTGCGCAAGAAAGTCGCAGTCTTCCAGCAGCCGCACTACCTCGAGAACTTCCTGCAATCGGTCTTCGACTGCGTGCAGGAACTGCGCGGCGGCACCCTGATCATTGGGGGCGACGGCCGCTATTACAACCGCACGGCGATCCAGACCGCCTGCGCGGTGGCCACCGGCAACGGCGTGGCGCGCATCGTCATCGGCCAGGGCGGCCTGCTGTCGACGCCGGCGGCCTCTCACCTGATCCGCAAGCGTGGCGCACAGGGCGGGCTGCTGTTCACCGCCAGCCACAATCCGGCCGGACCGGACGGCGACTTCGGCATCAAGTTCAACATTGCCGGCGGCGGACAGGCCAGCGAAGGCCTCACCAACCGCATCTACGAAACCAGCAAGCAGCTGACGCGCTATCGGGCGCACGAGGGCGGACAGGTGGACCTGGATCGCCGCGGGCTGCAGACGCTGGGCAGCACCGAGATCGAGGTGATCGACTGCGTCGACGACTACTCGCAGCTGATGCAGGAGCTGTTCGACTTCGACCGCATCCGCGACTGGTTCAAGCAGGGCCACACACTGCGCTTCGACGCGATGCACGCGGTGACCGGCCCGTATGCCGAGCGCATCTTCGTGGAGCAACTCGGCGCGCCGCTGCTGAGCGTGCAGAACGCGAGCCCGCTGGAAGATTTCGGCGGTGGCCACCCAGACCCGAACCTGATCTACGCCAAGCCGCTGGTGGACCTGGCCTTCAGCGCCAATGGCCCCGACCTGGCGGCCGCCAGCGACGGTGACGGCGACCGCAACATGATCCTCGGCAAGGACATCTTCATCTCGCCAGGTGACTCGCTGGCAATGCTGGCGGCCCATCTGCACGAACTGCCCGGCTATCGCCGTGGCCTGGCCGGCCTGGCGCGCTCGATGCCGACCTGCCGCGCCGCCGACAAGGTGGCCAGCGCGCTGGCAATTCCCCTCTACGAAACGCCCACCGGCTGGAAGTTCTTCGCCAACCTGCTGGATGCCGGCAAGCTGACGCTCTGCGGCGAAGAAAGCTTCGGCACCAGCAGCGTCCATGCCCGCGAGAAGGATGGCGTCTGGGCGGTGCTGGCCTGGCTCAACGTGCTGGCGGTGACCGGCCTGTCGGTGAAGGAGATCGCGCAGCGGCACTGGAAGCGCTTCGGCCGACACTACTACGCGCGCCACGACTACGACGAACTGCCCGGCCCCGCCGCCGACAGCGTGATGCAGGCACTGGCCAACCAGCTCGCCGAACTGCCGGGACGCAGCTTCGGTGACTACACGGTCAGCGAGGCCGATGAGTTCAGCTACCGCGATCCGGTGGACAACAGCATCGCCGTGAACCAGGGCCTGCGCGTGATCTTTGGCGATGCGGCGCGCATCATCCTGCGGCTGTCCGGCACCGGCACCAAGGGCTCGACGCTGCGCGTGTACCTGGAGCGCTACGAAACACGCGAAAGCGCGCTGAACTGGGAAACCCGCGATGCGCTGGCACCGCTGGTCAACCTGGCCGATCGCCTGACGCGCATCGGCGAGCTGACCGGCCGCAAGGCACCGAGCGTGATCACCTGAAATCCCGAACCGGAGTCCGGAGCGGTCAAGGCTGGCAAATTGCACGCCGCGCCCGGACAATGGACGCCGTCCATGGAGGGCGACGTTGAATATCCTGCTGGTCGACGACCACGAACTGTTCCGCGAAGGCATCAAGCTGCTGCTGGCCAACCTGGCCGAGGACGTCGTCTTCGCCGAAGCCCCGAGTTGCAATGCTGCCCTGGCCCACCCGGCCAGTTCGCCGCTGGATGTCATCCTGCTCGACTTCCACCTGCCGGGCACGCATGGCTTCGAGGCCTTGCGCGCCCTGCGCGCGCATTTCGAGCAACCGGCTATCGTGGTGCTGTCGGCCGAGGAGAATCCGGCGCTGATCGTACAGGCCATCGATGAAGGTGCCGCGGGCTTCATCCCCAAGACCTCCAGCCATGCGGTGATGATGGCGGCCCTGCGCCTGGTACTGGCCGGCGGAACCTACCTGCCTCCGCATGCACTGCTGGGCGCCGCCTCGCCGACCACCACGGCGCAGCAACCGGGCGACCTGCTGGCCGAGCTGACGCCGCGCCAGGTGGAGACGCTGAGGCTGGCGATGCAGGGCAAGGCCAACAAGGTGATCGCCCGTGAGATGGATGTGTCCGAGGCGACGGTCAAGGCGCACCTGTCCGCCTCGTTCCGCGCACTGGGCGTGCGCAACCGCACCGAGGCGGTGTTTACCGCGGCGCGCCTCGGATTAAAGATCTAGCGTCTCGCGCACTTGCCGCTCCGGCGGCTGTGCAAGCGATTCGTCTGTGCTGAATTCGCAATGCAGCTGCCAGCGCCGAGGGGATTCCGGCTGCAATGACAGTTGCGTGAATCCGGCACCGCCGTAGACGCGAGTGTCGATCTCGCACTCCCAGCTTCCGCTCACACCCTCGAAGCACAGGACTTCCGCCTGGGCCAACTCGGCCGCGTCGGCGTTGGCGAAACGGTAAGGGGCATTGAGCCCGGCGGTATGGATGGAGTGCAGGACGACCTCCTCCGCAGCGCCCGGCCGACGCAAACGAGCGGTCGTGAACAGGCCCAGGTGCTCGTCGCCGGACAGGAACACCAGGCCACGCAACTGGTGTTCGCCGATCAACTCCAGCAGCGACAGCAGGGTTTCCGGGTAGCCGTCCCAGCCGTCGGAGCGGCGGCAGGCACGCGTGCCCGCATCCTGCTTGCCGAAGGCCAACCGTGCCGGCATGGCATAGCGATGACGTGGCAGCAGCACGGCCGGGGACACGATCAGCCGCGGCCGGTCGCGGGGGCCATCCAGCAGCCAGCGGCGCAAGGCGTTCCACTGCTCGGCCCCCAGCAGTCCCTGTGCACCGATGCCAGTATCGCCATGACGTCCCTGGCGACGGCTGCGGGTATCGAGCAGGAAGACCGGTATGCCCTGCGCCTCGAAAGCGCGCCACAGCGGCTCCGCCAGCGCTTCCTCGGCCGTGTGGGTCCAGTGCAGCCGCTGGTAGCGCAGGAAGTACTTCAGCCCGCGCTCCAGGGTTTCCTGGTTGTGCCGCCGCGCGGGTTCAGGAGCGTCCGGCGGCAAGGGCTCCCAGTTGTCTTCGAGCTCATGGTCGTCTGGCAGGCAGACCACGGGGACCCTTCCCAGGGCACGGCGTACGCTGCGTTGATGGAGCCAGGCCTCGTATGGCTTGCGATAACGATCGTCCGCCAGGATGGGATCGAACAGGCCGGCGGTGGCATCGGCATAGATCTGGTCGCCGGTGAGCACGAGCAACTGCGGCGGCTCGTCACCGTCCAGGCGATCGTTCAGCAGTTCCCAAGGCTGCGCCGGGCAACGCTCGTTGAGGATGCCGGGCGGATAGCCGCAACTGCCCAGCGCCAGCCTCAGGCCGGGTGTGTCGGACGATGCAGGCAATCGCACCAGCCCCGGAGGGCTCGGCGATGTCGTGAGGTTGATCTGCTCGACCGCCTTTTCGATGGCATCGGCCATCGCCGAAGCAGCGATGTCCTCGTTGGCGGCAGGCGCACGCTCCTGCCAGAGCTTCCGGGCGGCATTGCTCTCCGACGGATCGAAGGCCCGCTGGTCCATGCAGGGCGGCTGGGGATAGAGCGGCAGCACCAGCAGCTGCCGCACGGCCGCGTCCCTGGTCCACGGGGGCAGGTCCTGCGCGAACCAGTCGGTGTCGTGCCCGGTCAGCGGCAACAGGATGCCCTCCGGACCGAGACCGAGCCTGCGCATCAGGTGCCCGTAGCGCCAGCGCCCCTGGGCATCGGGTTCCACCGGCAGCAGGCACAAGGCCTCCGGACGGCCCAATTGGGGGCTGGCTCCCAGGCCGAGCGTCCATGCGCCCTGCGGGCGGCGCTGCAGCATCGGCCCCAGCCAGGGCGCTTCGGCTATGTAGGGGCGCTGCTCCACGCGAGGCTGGGATCGCGGCTCTACGGGGGCGTCCAGGAATCCCAGGATATGAGCGCAGGTCTCCCCTGCCCGGCGGCCGATCAGGCTGTCCTGGTGTCCCATGCCCGGCAGGATGCGCTTCTCGACCTCGCAGCCGGCATCGCGCAGTATCGCCTCGGCACGATGCGCCGTCGCGACGTCGGCCAGGCCGTTGTCCTGCCCGTGCAGCACGAGTGTCCTGAAACGCCAATGCGCCTGCAGTGCCTCGCGCGAAACGAAGCGGTTGCGACCGCTGCGATCGGTGATGGTCTGGTGCTGGGTGAAATGGATGACCTGCGCTACGGTGTCCAGGTTCAGAGGCCCGAACAGGTCGTCGATGTGATCCAGGACCTTGGGGCTCAGTGAGCCCAGGGAAAAGGTGCGCCCATAGATCGCATCCATGCGATGGCGCGAGGCGAGATACTCGGTGCGGCAAGGCAGCACTGGATTTTCCTGGCGCAACTCCTCGTCGGGATACGGCAGGCTGCCGAGGAAGCGATCCAGCAACTCCATGCCCAGGCCCTGCTCCGGCTCGGGGCGGAAGTCATAGCGCAGCGGCCCGAACAACTGCTCCAGGTAGGACATCACGTAACCGCGGAAGATGTTCTGCTGGCTCATCACCATCACCGGGCCGTTCTGCGACAGCACGACCCGGCGTAGCCGCTGCGGCAGGACGCGACGCTCCACGGCGTATCGGTCCGGACCGCTGTCGGTGGATGAGCCACGCGGGCGTAGCAGCCGCTCGATCTCCGCGGCTGTCTTTCCGGCGGACAGGACGGCCTGGCTCAGCATGACCGCACCCATGCAGTGCGCAACGACATCCAGCGGCCGCTGGCCACTGCGCCACCAGATGTAGTCCACCGCGGCGGGGATGTCGTTGAGCGCTACCTGCTCGAAGGTCCAGGGCAGGCCAGCCGTCGGCAGGCCGGCGCTGCTGCGCAGGTCGGCGACCCAGACGTCGCGACCGCTGGCAGCCAGACGGGCCGCAAGACTGGGTTCGAGCACGGGATGCGCATAGCTGGTGCCGCTGGCACTGTAGCCGTGGATCAGCAGGACCGGCGCCGCCGTGCCGGCATCGACGGTGGCAGTCGGAGCACGGCGGTATCGCGCCAGGCGCAGGCGCAGCGGCGTACCCTCGGCCTCACCCAGTTCCAGCCAGTGGATTTCCGGCGCCGGCAGTCCCGGCAGCTTGCCCGGCAAGCGCTGCAGCGCCCGGTGCCGCGGCGTATCCGGCTTGCGCAGGTTCCAGACGTGGATCGTCAGCAGCAGGCGCATGAAGTAGGCGGCAAGCGAGACGAAATCCATCAGGGCTTCGACGTGGCAATCCTGCGTCTCGATACGCATCAGCGGGCGGCCACGCGACGCCAGGTACTGCGGGTCCAGCGTCAGCAGGGCGGGACCGGTCAGTGACCTGCCAAGCTGTGTCAGGCTGAGCTCCTGCAGCTGACGCCAGGGATTGCTGGGGCGGGCATAGGTGATGTGCTTGTGTCCGAGGATGTCACCGCCCAGCAGGGTCGCCGCGGGCTGGAAGCCGGCCTGGACATCCGTGGGCGTGAGGTCCTCGACGATCTTCAGCCGATATTCGAAGCGGCGGCACTCGCCGGCGCGGCTGGCGAGCTTGAGCATGCCCCAGATGCGCTCCAGCACGCCGGGGCCCTGGCTGGATTCTCCGGCAATGGCATTGCGCGCCCATGCCATGAGCCCCAGCACGCTGTCGCGCAGGCCACGATTGCGCCACCAGGCCCAGGCACCCCGAACCGTGCGCCAGACAAAACCGCTGGCCTCGCGCTCCATCACGATGAGCGTTCCCTGGACGCGGTAGACACGCGCCAGTTGCCGCTCCTGCCGCTGCCGCTCCTCGCGGGACAGTGCCTGTGCCTGCAGCGCCTGCCACTCGCGCAGCGGAAAGATGCGCAGTTCCGCCGGGCCCTGGCCACCGACATCGAGCCGGGCGCCGCTCAGCCGGCCCTCCTCGTCGGGCCGGAACAGCTGCGCCAGGCGCAGGGGCTGGTAGTCCAGCGTCAGCTCCACCCAGCAGTCGCGATCCAGGCCATGGACATCGCGCAGCCCCAGCGGGCCGGCCAGGCGCTCGCAGACGGCGACCTTGGTGCCCTCGCGCGGCAGCGTGGCACGCTCGATGATCGCCCGCTCGACGTCACCCAGGCGAGGACGGCTGATGGGGGGCGGCACGGCGGGCGGCGGCGCCATCCAGCCCCATTGCTGCCGCAGGATGCGCACGGCGCGCAGGGCCACGGCGGCAATCGTCAGGCCCGGATTGGTGCCGAGCGCCGAACTGAGGATGGCGCCATCGAGCACGACCAGGCCCGGATGCCAGGCTTCGGCCTGGCCCTGTCGCGCGGGATCGAACACGCGACCACAGTCGTCCACCACGCCCCGGGCGACGTCATCGGCCATCGCGCAACCACCGAGCGGGTGCACACTGACCACCGGTCCGCGTGCGTCCTGCACCAGGAAACCCATGGAGTCCGGCAGGAAGCGCCAGAGGGGGTTGGGCATGGTACGGCCATCGAAGCCGGCCGCGGCACGCAGGGCATCGATACGCTGCAACTGCGCGTCGAACAAGCGCCGCTGCGGCAGCCCCGGCCAGACCACGGCGACGTGGCCGTCTCCGGTCTGCGCATCGACGTCGCCCTCGAGCTTCAGGCTGCCATCGGCTCCGTCGTCACCCATGGCGGCGAATATCGACATGTGGCGGATACGCTCGCGCTGCACCGCGAAGGGATCATCAGCCGGGTGCCCTTCGCGATGGCGGCTATCGTCGAAGCAGCCAAGCTCGTGCAGCGTATGGGCGGTGGTGATGGACTCCTCGGCTGCCCGACGCAGGGAGCCGGGCACCGCCAGCTCCTCCACCACGATGCGTTGCGCGGCGACGCCAGGCCCTGCCTCGATGTCGGTATCGATCACGCCGGTGATCGTCGGCCCGACATGGCGCTGCAGCGGCGGCTGGTCCTCGTCGGCCACGGCATTGGCCCGGGCCTTGGGTCCATATCCATAGCCGAACGCGATGAGGTCGCCATTGCCGGAGAAGCGCTGGCCGAGCATCGGCGAGAACAGCGTGCGTGCGCTGCGCCTCTGGGTACGCAGCAGGATTTCGCTGGAGCCCAGTGCGCCCGCTGCCAGGATCACCCGGCGCGCCGTCAGCCAGCGCGGTCCTGCATCCTGCAGGCGCAGCTTGTCGTCGGTGTGCGCCAGCTCCAGGCTCCAGCAGTCGGCATCCTCCGCCGGCCGCTGGAGCCGCAGCACGGTGGCACCGCACCAGATGTCGGCGTGATGCCGGGCGGCACGCACCAGCAGATTGGTGTCGAGCGATTCCTTGGCGCCGTAGTTGCAGCCGGTGGCACAGTCGCCGCAGAGCTTGCAGGCTTTCATGGCCACGCCTTCGGCGTTGGTGCCATCCTGCATCGCCACCGTTACCGCGGCCTCGCGCATGGCGCCGCGCCCCATGGCTCCGAGCACGCGGGTCTTGGCCAGTGGCTCGTCCTGCAAGGACGCATGCAGTCCGATACGGTTGTCCTCGGCGCCGCGCGAGGCACCGAGCATCTGCTTGGACTGGACGTAGTAATCGTCCAGGGCAACACGCCCCTGCAGTGCGCGCGGCCAGCGGGCATCAAACACCTCACGCCGCGGAATCTCCATGACGCCCGCATTGATCAGCGAGCCGCCGCCCAGGCCGTTGGCGACCAGCACGCCGAGGTCACGACCCGCACGGATATCGAACAGGCCTTCGCCACCTTTGCTGCGGCCGCCTAAGCTGCCCCGCAACTGTGTTGGCAGATCGGCCAGCTGCGATGGAAAGGCGCCGGGCAGGTATTCGCGGCCGCGCTCCAGCACGCAGATCTTCAGGGGGCGGCCGTCTTCCGTGCAGCCGGCGAGCTCGGCGGCAGCGACGGCGCCGCCATAGCCGCTACCGACGATGACAATGTCGTAGGCCGGTTCCAGGACCGGCGTGCGATGACACTTGCCGGAATCCGACAGCAGTTCGGCGAACTCACGCGACAGCCAGCGGCCGGACAGGTCTCCCGGTGCCGGCCGCGGTCGAGTCATTCGTTGACGGCCTTGAGGATCGACTCCCGCAGCGTCATGGCATTGACCGGCTTGTGCAGCAGCTCGACGCCGGCATCGCGGGCCTCGCGCAGGCGGTCGGGGGCGGTGTCGCCGCTGATCAGCAGGGCCGGCAGCTCGGGCCAGGTCTGGCGCAGGGCACGGATCGTGCGGATGCCGTTGTCGTCGCCGCGCAGGCGGAAATCGGCCAGCACGATCGACGGGGTGAAACCCAGTGCCTTGTCGACCGCCGCGTCGGTGGAGGCGGCGGTTTCGACCGTGAAGCCCATCTCCTCCAGCAGGGTCTGCATGCCCAGGCGGATGGCTTCCTCGTCGTCGATCACCAGCACCTGGACATGGCGCCAGAGCGGCCCGGCCGGTACGGCCTCGTCCGCCACCGGCACGCCCGGATTGCGTGTCACCGGGATATCCACCGAGAAGCGGCTGCCGTTACCCGGGCTGGACGCCAGCTTCAGGTCGATGTCCAACAGTTCGGTCAGGCGGCGCACGATCGCCAGGCCAAGGCCCAGGCCCTTGCTGCGGTCACGCTCCGGGTTGTTGAGCTGGTAGAACTCCTCGAACACCCGCTCCTGCTCCGACTCGGGGATACCCGGCCCGGTGTCGGCGACGCTGATGCGCAGCTTGTCGCCCAGCGGCTCCACCGACAGGTGCACGCCGCCCTGGTCGGTGTACTTGATGGCGTTGGAGACCAGGTTGCGCAGGATGCGCTGCAGCAGCATCGGATCGGTGCGGACCAGGCTGCCATCCAGCCCCTGCAGCGTCAGCCGCAAACCCTTGCGGTCGGCCTGTGGCTGGAACTCGTCCACCAGTTGCGACAGCAGCGTCGGCAGGTCGACGCTGGAGATCGAGCGTTCGATCACGCCCGCATCCAGGCGCGAGATGTCGAGCAGCGCGTCGAGCTGGCCGGCCAGCGACTTGACGGCCTTGTCGATCTGCTCGGCGATGGCGGCCGTGCGGGTATCCATGGGCCGCAGCAGCAGCGAGCCGCTGAACAGCGACAGCGCATGGATCGGCTGGCGCAGGTCATGGCTGGCAGACGCCAGGAAGCGCGTCTTGGCCCGGTTGGCGGTCTCGGCATTGCCGAGGGCGGAACGCAGCTTGCGGTTGAGGTCCACGCGCTGCTGGCGGATGTCGTACGACTCCATGAACACTCCGGAAACGCCGCGGGCGTGGCTCAGCATGGTGGTGATGTAGATCAGGATCAGGCCGGCGAACAACAGCCGCTCGGAGACCGCGACGTCGGCCACCGGCGTCAGGGTCCATACCACGCCCACCGGCACCATCATGGTCAGCACATAGGGCAGGCAGATGCGGCGGTAGCCGGCGGTGGCCTGGATCGTGGCGGAACAGACGCCGACGATGTAGATCGTCACGATGGCGCCGATCAGCACCGGCACCACCGGGAAGAACAGCACCACCAGTGCCTGTACCACGCCGGTCAGCAGGAACAGGTTCGATGCCAGGCGCAGCTTGCTGTGGTCGGAACGCGTACGGTCTTCCGGCAGCCGCAGCAGGACATGGGTACGCCAGGCCACGGCCGCGATCACCACCCCCAGCCAAAGCAACGGCAACAGGGGCGACATGTAGTAGCACAGCAGCGCCGCCATCAGCACGCTGGTGAGATAGCGCTGCAGCGGGATACGCCGCGCCTGCTGGGCCATCAGCAACACCAATTCGCCCTGCTGGGAGCGCAACTCGGCGTCCCGTTCCCGCAGTTCGATGGGTAGATGCGACATGCCCAAGTCCGTGGCACTCCGGCTGGATGAATTGGCGTCGTTCAACGCTACCGCTCCCGGCTGCCCACGACTATTAGCCATTTGGCTAATCCCCTTTCGAACCTGACTACACCGTCAGGCCAATTGTGCCGTACCTGGCCGGGCATCAGGATGATCTGGCGTTCTGGGCGGGCTCGGATGCCTCGGGATTCCAGGCGCAGGTTCAGCGGAATCCGCTCCCCGGAGCGGGAATTCCTCCTTACAGGGATCTCAGGGAGAACAAGGCGATGCTGCACAAACCGGCGGTTCAGGCATTCATCTGCCAGGCGCACAAGAAGAGCTTCGCGGCCAAGCACACGGTCATCCACGCGGGCGACGAGCCGCACTCGCTGTACCTGATCCTGGAAGGCTCCATCAGCGTGGTGCTGGAGGACCACGAGGGCCGCGAGGTGGTGCTGGCCTACCTGAACCCGGGCGAGTTCTTCGGCGAGATGGGCCTGTTCCCGGAGCACAACCTGCGCAGCGCCGTGGTGCGCACCCGCACCCAGGCCCTGGTGGCCGAATTCAGCTACCAGAACTTCCGCCGCTTCGTCCGCGACCAGCCGGACATCATGTTCGAGCTGTCCGGCCAGATGGCCTGCCGCCTGCGCGACCTCAACCAGCGTGTCGCCAACCTGGCGTTCATGGACGTGGCCGGCCGCCTGACCCACGCCCTGCTGGAGCTCAGCAAGAAGCCGGACGCCGTGCCCCACCCCAGCGGCATCGTCGTGCGGATCAGCCGCCAGGAGCTGGCGCGCCACGTCGGCTGCTCGCGCGAGATGGCCGGCCGCGTGCTGAAGAAACTCAAGAACGACGGCTTCGTGCACTCCCAGGGCCGCAACATCCTGATCTACCGCAACGGCCAGAACGGCAGCATGATGCACGCGGCGGCCTGAGCCAGCGCCATGGGCATGCACGAACCGATGCAGATTCCGCCGCCATCCAGCCGCTTCAGCGCCGAGGAGCTGGCGGAGTTCGCCAGCAGCTTCGAGCGCATCAAGGCGCGGCTGCCGCGCCTGTTCCTGCGCTACTGGCACCGCTGGACCTGCATCCCCGGCGATACCCCGGCGGTGCTGGTCTACGGCGAGGACGGCCGCCTGGCGCTGTGCCTGGTGCGCGAGCAGCCGGATCTCTACGGCGCCATCGGCGTCACCGTGCCGGGACACCTGCAGTACTGGCCGCCGCGCGGCTCCATCGGCGAGGCGCTCGGCGCCGCCGGGCTGCTGCTCTAGAGCTCGATGTCGTCCCGCTGCCGTGACGGCGCCAGCCGCTCGCGCAGCAAGGCCTCCGGCAGCCATACCGGCGCCACCGGGATGCCGTAGCTGGCCAGGCCCAGGGCGCCGCAGCTCAACTGCATGCCCTCCTCCATCACCGAAGCCTCGGCGCCGAGATCCAGCAGCCGGCGCAGCAGCGCCGCCAGGGTCGCGATCATGATCATGGGCTCGCTCCTCAGGCGGACAGGCTGCCGGCCGGCAGCACGCCCAGCAACACGACGGCGCCGATGGCTTCCACGAAGAAGAACACGACCGGCCAGGGTCCTGGGCGCTCGCGCAGGGCACCGACCAAGCGACCGAAGGCCATGCCACCCAGGGCCAGCGCCACTGTCAGTGCGATACCGTCGCGCAGGGCCGGCAGCCATAGCGGCAGTATCAGTGCCAGGGCCATCGCCAGGCCGAAGCCACCGTACACCGCCTGGATCTCGTTGCGCGCCGTGGGCGTCTCGGCCGGCAGGTCGAAGCTGCGCAGGAAACGCTGCGGCAAAGCGAAGGCCGCCAGGCCCATCAGCAGGAACAGGGCGGCGACGATGGACATCGGGATCATGGCGGGCATCTCCGTGGTTTCTGGAGTCCATGCTCAGCCCGGGCCGGCGGGCCGGCAATTACCCTGGAGGTAATCGCCGCGGCGCACGGATGGCTTAGGCTTGGACCCATCCTCCCTGCCGAGCTTCCGCATGAGCCACGCCCCGCACCCACCCCTGCGCTACTTCCTGCTGATGTTCATGGCCGCCACCTCGCTGGCCAACGGCGTGCTGATGGTGGCCTTCACCGAGCAGTGGTACCTGTGTATCGCCAACCCGGCGCGCGCGGCACTGTACAGCGCGCATTTCGTTACCGATGTCGGCACCGCCTACCTGACGATCGGCGCCGCACTGCTGTGGGCGGCGCTGAGCCCTGCAAGGGCGCTGCCGCTGGTGGTGATGGCGCTGTTGTTCTCGGCGCTGCATGCGGTGCATCACGTCTGGGAGTACGGCAGCTTCGGCGTACCCACCCGCAGCGTGCTGATCGAGCTCTTCGGCATCTGGGGGCCGGTGGCGATCCTGGGCTGGCTGGGCCTGGACCTGCGACGCGCGGAACAGGCCGCCTGAAGCAGGCTGCCTTTCAGCGCGTCTTGTAGAAGCGGTTGGGCCGGAACAGTTCCGGCGCCAGCGGCACGTCGACCCGGTCGTTGCGCAGGCGGATTTCCGTGGTGTTGCGTTCGCGCAGGTCGGTGAGGGTGGCGCGACCCACGGCCCAGCGGCCGTTGACCTGGCGCACCGAGGCGGGATCAACCTCCAGCTTCTTCCAGGGTACACCGCCGTAGAGGTCGGCCTTCAGCGGCAGGCACCAGGCGTTGTCGATGGTCAGGTCGAGCCGGTCGTAGAGGATGTCAGGATCGTTGCCGGCCGGCAGGAAGCGCCATTGCTCCACGGCGCGGCCACCGCTGTAGCCGCTGCCGATGCGTGTCAGCTTGCCGCCGTGCAGGCCGCTGAACAGGAACTTGAGGTCGAAGGCCGACAGGCCGCTGCCGAACAGGCTCTGGGCCACCGTGGCGCCGGTCACCTGCCGCACCTTGCGCACTGCGGGCAGGTAGACATAGAAATCCTCCTTGCCCTGGCGCGTGACGAACAGGTAGGCGGCACCGGCCAGGTCGGCCGGCGCGGACAGCCTCAGCGTGGCCTGGTGGCCCTCGGCGTCGCGCCGCCAGTACCAGCTGCCGACCAGCTCGCGCACGGTGCCGCCGGCGTCGGTCTGGCGCAGGGTGATGTCCTGTGCCAGTGACTTCTGCGGGAGATTGGCGGCCAGGCAACTGCGCAGCGCGGCTTCGTCGCGCGCGGCGGCGGCGGGGCCCGGCAGGGCTGCCACCAGCAGCGAGCCGAGCATCCAGGCGGAGCGCAGCAGCTTGGCCATGTGTCGCGACTCCCGTATGGAGCCCATCCGTGGCGATTTCACGGATGGGCTCCTGGAATAAAGAAGCCCGGTGCCTTGGGGATCACCGGGCAATGGCGGATCGGTCTGCGGCCGACGGTCAGTGGACCGCGAAGTGCAGCATCACGTGAACCTGCAGTTCGCCGACCAGGAAGCCAAGCACGGCGCCGACGGTGATCAGGATCCATTCGTCCTGCTCGAAGGCCGGGTGCAGCAGGTTCTCGAATTCCTCGACGGTGAGGTCCTGCATCTTGGTGGCCAGGGTCCGTTCGAGGTCCATGGCGTCATGCGCGTACTTCTCGATGTGCTTCATCGTGTCCGGCAGGCGCTTCATGATCTCCTGCGAGACCAGGCGCTTCATCTCCTGGTACTTGGAGCTGCCCACGGCCAGCACGACGAAGGGCTTGGCCACGCCGGACTGGGCGTCGACCACGCGCTGTACCTGCTTCTGGATCATGCCGAACAGACGATCCGACAGCGGGCCACGCAGCACGGCGTCGATGATGTTGTGCGGGGTGACGATCTCGGCGGCGATCAGGCGGCCGTACTCGGCGGAGACTTCCAGGCGGCGCTTGAGGAACAGGCCCTGCCAGGTGAACAGGCCACCCAGGTACTTGGTGGGATGCTTCGGGTTGAAGATCATCTTCAGCGCCAGCCAGTCGGTGAACCAGCCGGTGAAGCCGCCAAACAGCGGCATGACCCAGACGTTCTGCGTGATCGCCCAGACCACGGCCTGCACGCAGCCGATGGCGAAGCCGAAGAACAGGCCGGAGTTGCGGATGAAGCGGAACTCTCCGGCACCGGCCTCCAGGAAGATTCGGTTCAGCAGCGGCTTGTCGCGCAGCAGGTTGCTGACCACCATGTCCTTGAGGTCGAACACCGAATTGATGTTGGACTTGATGTCCACCATGATCTGCCGAACGATATCGGGCGCCTCCTCCTGGATGCGGCTGATGATCATGCGCTTGACCGTCTCGGGCGCGGCCTCCCAGAGTCCGGGCGCGTACTGCTCGGCGACGTTGCGCGTGATCTCTTCCACGGCTTCCAGCAGCGGCTTCTCGATCTCCTGGGCGATGCGATCCGGATCCAGGCGGTCGAACACGTCTTCCGGCTTGATCAGCTTCTGCGTCATGGTGTCGCAGGCGATGCTGGCCATGATGGCGGCCTTGCGCGGCACGATGCCCTGCCAGCCGAGATAGGGTGGCTTGATGCCGACGAATTCGATCGGCTCGAACATCATGCGGATCGCCACGATCTTGGTGACGTAGCCGATGATCGCCGCCACGAACGGCATCGACGCATACAGGAACCAGTTCTGCTGTACGTCGACGACGATTTCTGCCCAGCTTTGCATGTCTCTCTCCCCTACCCGTACCTGTTTTTCGTTTCTTCTAGCCAACCGAACCCGCGAACGAGCCGGTCAGATCCTCGGCAACACGACCGTTTTCCCAGAACGCACGCCCGAGCGCCGACAGCATCAGCACCCGCCGCACGATATGCCCCTTGAGTCCGCCCTTGTGCAGACGGGCGATGCCGTCGCGCACGACCTGCTCGGTTTCCAGCATCTCGTACTGGACCCGGCGCGCGGCATCCTCGGGACCGGTTTCCACCAAGCCCAGGGCCCGCAGCCGGCCGATGAAGACCGGCGTCGTGTCGTTCCACTGCACACCGGCATTGCGGCCGATGTTGCTGATCCACTCCACCACCGGCTCGGCGGTGAGGCCGATGCGCGAACCCGCCAGCACGTGAATCACGGGATACGTGGAGCCGTCCGACATGGCCGACAGCAGGCGCGCCTGGTCGGGCACGAGCTGCGAGGTCACCCAGCCGAAGAATTCGGCCTGGGCCTCGTCGCGCCCCTGCTCGGAGGAGCGCTGCAGCAGATCCTGCAGGCTGGCACCGCTCGCGGAGCGGTCGGCGACGGTGCGCATGGCCACCGCCAGCACCGAGATGGAACCCGGCGATTCCAGGCGATCCATGCGCCGCTTGAGCTGCTGCAGCAGCTGGCGCTCCACGGCTTGCAGGCGTTCCGTGGCGAAGTCCGCACCCGGCAGGCGCCGCAGCAGTCCGGCAACCCGCTGGGCGGTTTGACCGTCACCCAATGCCTTCATGACTCCCCTCCCTTGGCTTCCGCCTGCGGCGCCGTATCCTGCGGAATGCGCTCCAGGCGCAGGCCCTTGATACGCAAGCCGAGGTCCGCGTGCTTGACGATCACCGGCACCGGCTCCTGCGGGAAGCGCACGTTCATGCCGAAGCGCGCCAGGATCGGCGTGGTGATCTCGCGCACGGCCTTAAGCCGCGTCTTCAGCACCGTATCCACCGGCGCGCGGATGCGCTGGTCCAGCGTCAGGCGCAGTGGGCCGCGGTAGTTCAAGGGGATGGTGGTGTCCACCGGCACGGTGAACGACACCGGCTGCTCGAAGCGCAGCGGGATGCGTGCCTTGAACTTCACGTTACGCAGGCGCTTGACGTTCTGGTAGGTGAAGTCGGTAGTGCCTTCGATGTCGGCATAGGTATCCACCGGCACCACGCCGCGATAGCGGATCACCATGCGGATCGGCACGGATGTGTCCAGCTTGATGTCGGCGTCGTAGTTGCCCTTGAGCGGCAGGTCCAGGGTCTGCTTGAACGGCACCTCGGCGTCGATGTAGCCGTCGAGCTTGATGGTGATCTTGTTGGTGGCCTCGGCGATGACATGGGCCTGCGGTGGCAGCAGCACGTGGCCCGGCTGGTCGCTGAGCGTCAGGCGCACCACCAGGTGCAGGTAGAGCCAGAAGCCCAGGGCGGCACCTCCCGCCGCCAGCAGCAGGCCCAAGCCCAGCTTGGCCAGCAGGCGCATCACGGCGCCGGTTCCTTCGCCGTGGCCGGGGCGGCGGCATCATCACCTGCCGTATTGAGGCGCAGCGTGCGCAGCGGCAGGCGCAGGTCGGCCTCGGTGATCACCACCGACGCCGGGTCGGGCACGGTGATGTTGGCCTTCAGCGCCGACTTCACCGGCACGTCCATCTTGCTGCGGATGGGAATGGTGGCGGCGATGTCGGCCTTCAGCGGCACGTCCAGCGCCTGCTTGAGCTTGGCCTCCACCGGCGCGGTGAACTTGAGGTGCACCATCTGGTCGACGGGAATGTTGAGGTTGACCGGCACCCGGGCCTTGACCGGGATCTTGCCGCGCAGCGGCAGGTCGTGCGTGTCGCCCAGCAGATCGGCCTTGACCACCGTGTTCACGTCCAGCAACTGGTCGATCACGATGTAGTCCTTCACCGGCACGTTCATCTTGATCGGGATTTCGCTGTCGAAGCTGGCGTTGACGCGCAGCGTCTCCTCCACCGGAATGCTGATGCGCTGGTCCACCGGCACGGTGGTGGTGATGGCCGTGTCGATCTCGATCGACAGGTCGTTGAGCACGTCGGCGCTGACGCTCAGGGGCTCGGGCAGGACGATGATGGCGGGCTGGTCCCGCAGCATCAGCCGCGCATCGACGTTGCGGAACACCCACCAGCCGGCGATGGCGCCGCCGATGACGGCGCCCAGCAGGATCGCGAGAAAGAAGATCGTGGTTTTGCTCACGGGAATATCCTAGAAGCGCATGCCGATGCTGGCGGTGAAGAAGTCGCGGTCGTGCAGCGTGTTGCGATTGCCGCCGCCGAACATGAAGGCCTGGGCCAGGCTGGCGTCGAAGTCGCCGTAGCTCAGGCGCACGTCGAGTACCGCCAGCTTGCGGCCCTCCAGGAAGTTTTCGCCCAGGCCCGGCGAGACGCCGGAGACGTCGTGCGTGAAGACCAGGAACGGCCGCAGGTCGAAGCCCTGGATGCCGACGTCCTTGTAGTGGAGCATGGTGCCAAGGCGATAGCCCCACGAGAAGGCATCGACATAACCGCCGGTGTTGCGCACCGGGTTGATGTGCAGCGCGTTGCCGGTGTCGGCCGCGCCGGGACCGGCGTGGGTGTCGGTGCCCGGCCCTTCGAACTGCAGCCTGGAACGCGACGGCAGGTTGAGCACGCCGATGGCGGTGAACTCCGCCAGCACCAGCGCGTCGGTAGTGCCGAGGAAGGCGCTGTTGCCGAAGATGCTCGTCAGGCCCAGCGAGCCCTGCAGCACCTTCAGCCGCTCATAGCCGCGGATGTACTGCCCGGCCTCGATCTCGCCCGGCGTGCCGCCGCGATAGGCGGTGAGGAAATCAGGGATGCCGGTGCGTGAGCCCGGCACTGTGGTGCCCAGCAGGTTCGGCGCCGTGAGCAGGCCCTGCAGGGCACTGATGACACCCGGCAGGTTGCCGGCGGCTCCGGCCGCCACGTTGAGGATGTTGCCCGGGTCCTGGATCGCCGCGAGCAGGCCCGGCAGGGTGTCGGCGGTACCGAACAGGGGGATGTCCTGGCGCGGCAGCGCCGGCTGCAGCGCGGCGAACAGCACGTCTTCCAGGTCCACCTGCACCGGCTGGTTGGGCCGGTAGGCCAGCTCGCCGCGCACGGCGACGCCGCCCACCAGGCTACTGAAGCTGAGGCCGAAGAGCTTGATGTCCTCCGGGTAATCCAGGAAGTAGCGTGCGGTATCCAGCGGCACCGCCTCGCGCAGCTGCGTGCCGGGCACGCCGCAGGCCGCCATGAAGCTGGTCAGGTCCACGGCATCGATGCCGGCGGGGTTGCCCTCGCGGCGCGTGCAGCTGGATTCCGCCGCATAGGCACTGGCGACGGGAATGCGCGAGTGGTAGTTGGCGAAGTAGACGCCCAGTTCCGAACCGCCCAGCCATTCCGGGTGGAAATACAGCGCCATGCCGTACTGGCCCATGTCGTCGGGCTCTCGGTTGGGCGCACGGCGCAGCGTATAGCTGGTCTGCGTCACCAGGGCGAAGACGTCGTTGGCCGGCGTGCCGATCTGCTGCGGATCGTAGGGCGCCTTGCCGAAGGGGGCGATGATGCCCTCGTCCTGCGTCACCTCGTTGCCGGCGTTGAAGAACGAGAAGAACGAGCCGCGCGGCGGAATGCCCACCGGGCGCCATTCGAGCTGGTAGAAGCCCTCGGCGCTGATCTCGTCGTTCAGCGGTGCACGCACCAGCAACATGCCGACCGGACGATAGACCTCGTCCAGGTCCTGCCCCGGGCGCGTCAGGTTGTTCACGTCCGGCGGGTTGATGACGTTGAGGCTGCCCTGGGTGACGAAGCTGGACTCACCCCAGACGATGCGCTGGCGACCGATGCCGATATCCACCGGGCGGTCGAGGATGTCGAAGGTGTCCTGGATGTAGGTGTCGAGCAGCTGGAAGCCGTAGCCGATCTCCTCCCGGGTCTTGCTGGGGCGCTTGTTGCGCACCACCTGCCCCGGCTGCGGGCCCGCGATGACGATCTGGTTGGGGTGGTATTCCTCGAGATCGGCGTTGACCGGGTCGTAGAACGCCAAGCCGCCGATTTCCATCAGCAGGTCGCCGCGGCGCAGCTGGAAGCGCGAGGTCCACTTCACCGGGGCGGAGATCAGGTCACCGCGGTCGTAGTTGAGGTTGCCCTCGTCGTAGACCGAATTGAAGGCACCGGGCGCCGCCATGTAGCGCTCGTTCGGTGCCGTGTTGTTGGGGCTGGCCGAGAGGCAGTCGTCGCTGGCGCAGAGCTGCGGGTCGAGGTTGGACTTGCCGACCAGGTCGGGATCACGCGCCTCGGTGCGGATGGCGACGCCGAGCGTCAGGCGGTTCTTCCACTGCGATTCCCAGTCCTCCGCGACGGCCAGGCCCGGCAGCAGCAGCGCCAGCAGCAGGGCGCGCTCAATCACGGTCACGGGACTTTTCCTCGGCGTCGCGGCGGCGGCTGCGCCAGAACTGGATGCGCGGCAGCGGCAGGTCCTCGACGCGGTCGGCGATCGATTCGGTCTGGCCGCGCAGGGTATGGAGCTGCTCCATCAGCGACTCCATATGCACCACGATGCGGAACAACGACAACAGCGACTCCAGCACCACGCGCACGATGACGATGCCAGCGATGGAGGTGATGGGCATGATCAGGAGCAGCCACACCAGCCCCTCGGCCAGGGACTGCTGGAAGGCCCGCAGCGCCATGAACAGGTTGAGCGCCAGCACGGCACCGACACAGACCACGTAGATGGCCGGCGCCATCGAGGTGGTGATGATCTGCCGCAGCTGCCAATCGGTCAGGCCACGCAGGATGTCGGCCAACCCAAGGCGGGCGGCCTGCCAGCCGGAGTCGCCCCGGCCAGCCTCGTCTTCGGTCTGTCTCTTCAACCCCATTTCTCCGCCAGAAGGCTGATTTTTATATTTATTTTCAGCCCTCCAGAAGAGTGACTGAATGTTTCTTCACGGCCTCACGCTATGCGGGAGTGCCATGGCCGCAAACTTAACGGCAATTCTTCCAGCGGATAATGGCACAATGAGCCAGAAATAGGCATTTGGGGACAACGGTGTCGGCCTACTGGGACTATCCGCGGAACATCTGCAGCGTACGCGTGCTCACCGAGGTCGCCGCGGAGCACGGCATGAGCGTATCCGAATGCCTGCGCGGAACGCGGCTCGACCCGGCCCTGCTGCAGGACCACACCGCCATGGTGGCCGCGCACGACGAGCTGCAGGTGATCCGCAACATCCTGCAGCGGCTGGGCAACTCGCTGCCGCTGGGCCTGGATGCCGGCCTGCGCTACCACCCCACCACCTTCGGGGTCTGGGGTTTCATGATCCTGTCCAGCCCGACGCTGCAGTACGCGGTGGACCTCGGCCTGCGCTACCTGCGCCTGACCTCGTTCTACTGCCGTATCCGCCTGGTGCAGTCCGACGGTGAACTGCAGATCCTGGCCGACGACTCGGAACTGCCGGCGGACGTGCGCGACTTCCTGCTGGAGCGTGATGGCGCCACGCTGATGAACCTGGCCAAGGACATCCTGCCCACGCGCTTCACGCTGACACACGTCGATACGCGCCTGGGGGCGCCTACCTACCACAAGCGGGCGGAAGCCTTGTTCGGCCGGCCGATCGCCTATGGACAGACCCAGAACCGCGTCGGCGTCCATCGCACGATGCTGGACTGGAAGCTGCCGCAGGCCGACCTGCCGATGCGCCGCATGTTCGAGGCAGAGTGCGAGCGCCTGTTGCAGCGCCACCAGGCGCTGGCCGGCATCGCCGGGCGCGTGCGCGAGCGCCTGCTGCGTGACCCCAACCGCATGCCGACGATGGACATGGTGGCGGCGGAGTTCAAGGAAACCGCACGCACGCTGCGGCGCCGCCTGGAAGCGGCGGGCACGCGCTTCGAGAGCCTGGTGGAGGAAACCCGCCAGTCGCTGGCCGAGGAACTGCTACGCGGCACCAACCTGGCGATCTCGGAGGTGGCGGAGCGCTTGGGCTACTCGGAGCCTTCCACCTTCATCCGCGCCTTCAAGCGCTGGAAGGCCGTGTCGCCACAGCGCTACCGCAAGTCACCGCAGGCGGACGTCAGCGCCCCGCCTTGAACCATTGCAGGCGCTCGCGCAGGCGCACCACTTCACCCACGATCACCAGGGTGGCGCCCTTCACGTCCGAGCCAGCGACCTGCTCCGGCAGATCGGCCAGCGTGGCCGCCAGCACGCGCTGCTGGCGCGAAGTGCCGTCCTCGACGATGGCGGCGGGCCAATCCGGCGGCAGGCCATGGGCGATGAACTGGCGGCACAGCTCCGGCAGCGTCGCCAGGCCCATGTAGATCACCACGGTCTGGCCGCGGCGGGCTAGCTGGTCCCAGTGCAGGTTCAGCGTGCCGTCGGCACGGGCGTGGCCGGTGACGAAGATGCAGGATTGCGCGTAGTCCCGGTGCGTCAGCGGGATGCCGGCATAGGCGGCGCAGCCACTGGCGGCGGTGATGCCCGGCACCACCTGGAAGGGAATGCCGCGCGCGGCGATCTGGTCGATCTCCTCGCCGCCGCGGCCGAAGATGAAAGGATCACCGCCCTTCAGGCGCAGCACGCGCTTGCCCTGCTCCGCCAACCGCACCAGCTCGGCGTTGATCTCGTCCTGCGGCACGGTGTGCAAGTTGCGCTTCTTGCCGACGAACAGGCGCTCCGCGTCGCGCCGCACCAGGTCCAGGATCGCGGGCGACACCAGGCGGTCGTAGAGCACCACGTCGGCCTGCTGCATCAGGCGCAGCGCACGGAAGGTCAGCAGGTCGGGATCGCCAGGGCCGGCGCCCACCAGGTAGACCTCGCCGCGCGGCGGCTCGCCGCGCAGCAGGCTTTCCAGCTCGATGGCGGCGGCACTCTCGTCACCCACGAACAGGCGCTCCGGGCCGGGGCCGTCGAGGAAGTCTTCCCAGAGCTTGCGGCGCGACTCCGGGGGCAAGGCCTTGACCCGCGGCCGCTGTCGGCCCATGAATTCGCCAAGGCGGCCATAGGCCACCGGCAGCAGGGTTTCGATACGCTCGCGCAGGCGCCGCGCCAGCACCGGGGCGGCGCCGCCGGTGCCGATGGCCACGGTCACAGGGGCACGCTCGACGATCGACGGCGTGATGTAGGTGGACAGCTCGGGATCGTCGACGACGTTGACGGGAATGTTGGCGGCGACCGCCGCCGCCGCGACACGGGCGTTCAGCGCCAGGTCGTCGGTGGCGGCCACTACCAGGCGGCAGCCAGTGACGGCGGCAGGATCGAACTCCGTACCGCCATGAACCAGCTCGCCGCTGGCGGCCAACTCGGCCAACTCGGCGTTCAGCTCCCGCGCGGCGACCTCGATCCGGGCGCCGGCCTTGCGCAGCAGGCGGATCTTGCGGGCGGCGACCTCGCCCCCGCCGATGACCAGCACCCGCGCCTGTTTCAGGCGCAGGAATATCGGGAAGTGTTCCATGCGCGCAGTTTAACGCGCGTCAGTGGGCGAAGAGCTTCCAGAGCATGGTCAGCGCGATGAAGATCAGCAGGCTGGCGATGGTCTTCTTCAGGGCCTTGTCGGACAGCTTGAAGCCGATGCGGCTGCCGATCCAGATGCCCGGCAGGGCACCGATCAGCAGGAACACCAGCATGTTGTAGTCAACGGTACCGATGCCGGCATGGCCGATGCCGGCGATGCCAGTGATCAGCACGGCATGCGCCAGGTCGCTGCCCACCAGGCCGATCGGCGAATGCTTCGGATACAGGATCAGCAGCATCATCATGCCAATGACGCCGGCCCCCACCGAGGAGATGGTCACCAGGGCGCCGATCAGCACGCCGCAGACCACGGTCATGGGCCGCTGGCCGGCGCCGTGCAGCCATTCCACGAAATCACCCTGGTGCCGCTGCAGGGCTTGCCAGAAGCGGTCTTGAAGCAGCGAAACCGTGGCCGTCACCAGCACGGCGATGGCCAGCACCAGCTTGATCAGGTGGTCCAGCTCCTTATCGGCACCGTGTGCCCGCAGGAACAGCAGGGTGAGCAGGGCGGCCGGGACGCTGCCGGCCGACAGCCAGCCGACGATCTTCCAGTCCAGCGAGCCATTGCGGCCGTGCAGCACCACGCCGAAGGCCTTGCTGATGCTGGCATAGAGCAGGTCGGTGCCGACCGCCACCGCCGGGCTGATGCCGTAGAACAGGATCAGGATCGGCGTCATCAGCGAGCCGCCGCCGACACCGGTCGCGCCGACCGCCGTACCCACCACGAGTCCCGCCAGGGAAAAGGCCCAATCCTGCATGCTATCGCCACCAAAAAGAGCGGCAACCTAGCAGCGGGGGCTTAGCCCACGAAAGAATTGTTGGCTATAGTGTTATTTCCAGATCGCATAAGGGTGCGCCGATGAAGCTCCGTCAGCTCCACTACATCCACGAGGTGGCGCGCCGCGGCCTCAATGTCACGGCGGCCGCGGAGGCGCTGTTCACCTCACAGCCCGGCGTCAGCAAGCAGATCAAGCTGCTGGAGGAGGAACTGGGCGTCGACGTGTTCGTGCGCAATGGCAAGCACCTGTCCGAGATCACCCCGGCCGGCAAGCGCATCCTGGACTACACTGCCCGGCTGCTGTCCGAGGCCGAGAACATCAAGAACGTGGCCGAGGAATTCCGCGATACCGATCGCGGCGACCTGTCCATCGCCACCACCCATACGCAGGCCCGCTATGCCCTGCCCCAGGTGATCCAGCGCTTCCGCAAGCTCTACCCCAAGGTCACCCTGCACCTGCACCAGGGTTCGCCGCCGCAGATCGCCAAGATGGCGGCCGAGGGCCAGGCGGACTTCGCCATCGCCACCGAGGCCATGCACCACTTCGACAGCCTGGTGATGCTGCCCTGCTACCAGTGGAACCGCTGCGTGCTGGTCAAGCCGGACCACCCGCTGGCGGCGGTCCGCAAGCTGACCCTGAAGGACGTGGCGCAGTATCCCATCGTCACCTATACCTTCGGCTTCACCGGCCGCTCCAAGCTGGACCAGGCCTTCGCCGCGCGCGGCCTGAAACCCGACGTGGTGCTGACCGCCGTGGACGCCGACGTCATCAAGACCTACGTCCGCCTGGACATGGGCGTGGGCATCATCGCCAACATGGCCTATGACGAGCGCGCCGACAAGGACCTCAAGCGCCTGGCCGCCAGCCACTTGTTCGAGCCCAGCGTGACCCATATCGGCTTCCGCCGCGGCATGTTTCTGCGCCGCTACATGTATGATTTCATGTCAGTTTTCGCAGAGCACCTGACCCACGACCTGGTCGACGAGCTGACCGGCATCGCCGACCATGACGCCCGTATGCAACGCACCCAGCAGCTGATCGACCCGGCGGCCCTGCCGGAATCCTGAGCGACGGCAGGGGCGATCGCCACCGAAAGCGAGCATAAGCAGGAGCCTGTTATAATTTTGGGCTCGCTACCGCGCTTTTTGAGGCAGGCATGTACCGTTACGATTCTTTCGACCAGCAGCTGGTGGACGACCGCGTTGCACAGTTCCGCGGCCAGACCGAGCGTTTCCTCGCCGGGCAACTTCCCGATGACGAGTTCCGCAGCCTGCGCCTGCGCAACGGCCTGTACGTGCAGCGCTTCGCGCCGATGCTGCGTGTCAGCATCCCGTATGGGCTGATCTCCGCCAATCAGATGCGCATGCTGGGCCATATCGCGCGCAAGTACGACAAGAACTACGGCCACTTCACCACGCGCCAGAACATCCAGTACAACTGGCCGAAGCTGGAGACGGTGCCGGACATCCTCGCGGACCTGGCCAGCGTGCAGATGCACGCGATCCAGACTTCCGGCAACTGCATCCGCAACATCACCACGGACCACCTGGCCGGCGTTGCCGCCGACGAGTTGGTGGACCCGCGCCCCTACTGCGAAATCACCCGCCAGTGGGCCACGTTCCACCCCGAGTTCAACTGGCTGCCACGCAAGTTCAAGATCGCCTTCTGCGCCTCCGAGACGGACCGTGCGGCCACGCGCCTGCACGACATCGGCGTGTTCATCGTGCGCAACGAGCAGGGCGAGCTGGGCTATTCGATCTACGCCGGCGGCGGCCTGGGCCGCACTCCGATCGTGGCACCGAAGATCCGCGACTTCCTGTCCGAGATGGACCTGCTGTCCTACCTCGAGGCGATCCTGCGCGTGTACAACCGCCTGGGCCGCCGCGACAACATCTACAAGGCGCGCATCAAGATCCTGGTCAAGGAAACCGGCCCGGCCAAGTTCACCGAGCTGGTGGAGGCCGAATGGGCCAAGATCCGCGACGGCGAGCTCAAGCTGACCCGCGCGGACTTCGACCGTATCGCCGCGCACTTCGACGCGCACCCCTACGTGGCCGGCGGGGATGCCGACACCAGCTTCGACGCCGCCGTGGCGTCGGACTCGGCCTTTGCTGCCTTCGTGAAGCGCAACGTCAAGGCGCACCGCGTGCCGGGCTACAAGGCCGTGTTCGTGTCGCTGAAGGCGCCCAGCGTGGCACCGGGCGACATCACCGCCGAGCAGATGGAACTGGTGGCGCAGTTGGCCGACGACTACAGCTTCAGCGAGATCCGCTCCACCCACGACCAGAACCTGGTCCTGGCCGAGGTGCGCCAGCAGGACGTGTACGCGGTCTGGAAGGCGCTCAAGGCACAGGGCCTGGCCACGCCGAACATCGGCCTGCTGACCGACCTGATCTGCTGCCCGGGCCTGGATTTCTGCTCGCTTGCCAACGCCGGCTCCATCGGCGTGTCGGACGAGATCACCGATGCCTTCGAGTCGATGGACGACCTGTACGACATCGGCGAGATGAAGATCAAGATGTCGGGTTGCATGAACGGTTGCGGCCACCATACGGTGGGCCACATCGGCATCCTCGGTGTCGACAAGAAGGGCGAGGAGTGGTACCAGGTGACGCTCGGCGGCTCCGCCGAGAACGACGCCACGCTGGGCGACCGCACCGGCCCGTCCTTCGACCGCGCGCACATCGTGCAGGCGGTGGAGCGCATCATCGCGGTCTACCTCGACCAGCGCTCCAGCGAAGACGAAACCTTCCTGCAGACCTATCGCCGCGTCGGCATGACGCCCTTCAAGACCCGCCTCTACGCCGACGAGGCCGTGGCGGCCTGAGCTTTCCCATGACCCACCTGATCCGCGACCAGAAGCTGGTCGAGCACGACTTCCCCCTGCTGGCCGACGACGCCGCCCCGCCCGCTTCCGGCAAGCTCATCGTGAGCCTGGAGCGCTGGCGCCAGGATGGAGCGGCCTTGCGCGCTCCCGGCCTGGAGGTCGGCGTCCGCCTGCCCAACACGGTCAACGTCGAAGACATCTGGGCGGAGATTTCCGATCGCCCCCTGATCAACCTGGAATTCCCGGGCTTTGCCGACGGCCGTGCCTACTCCCAGGCGCGGGTGCTGCGCGACCGCTACGGCTACCGGGGCGAAGTCCGCGCCAGCGGCGGCGCCGTGGTGCGCGACCAGCTGCACGGCATGGCCCGCTGCGGCATCAACGGCTTCGAACTGCGCCCGGACCAGGACCCGCAGGTCTGCCTGAAGGCTTTCGAGGACTTCGAGCTGGCCTATCAGCCGGCAGCCGACGGCGCCCTGACGGTGCTCCGTCGCAGGGCATCCTGAGCCCCGAACCATGACGTGCTTCACAGGCATGAAGCACACAATCGCCTAGACTCGCCCCGTCGTGCCAGCCATGCTCCGTTTCGGTGCTGTCCGGGCACTTCATTCATCGGCTGTTCAGGTGCTAACCCTCTGTTCGTACAACCCAAAAAGGGGGGCGCCGAGCTCGCATTCGCCGTAAGAATGTGCTTTAATTTTTTAAGGCATCCGCTCAGCGGAACGCTTCGTATAGGGTCTTAAGCAATTTCAAGGGGATTACAACATGCGTTCCGAACGCTCCACCAACGTCAAAACCGTCCTCGCTGCTAGCGCCCTCGTCGCTGGCGTTCTGTCCAGCGGCGTGGCCACTGCTCAGTCTTCCGCCGCTGCTTCCGGCGTCACCAATGCTCCGGCCGTTGCTGCGCCCGGCCTCTCGATCGGCTCGCCGATCGGCTTCGGTGCCAGCTGGGGCGATGTCGGCGTCGGCGTCGGCGGCCAGACGCTGGGCGACAACAACTCGCAGGACGTGGACGGCTCCGCCGCCCTGGTCCTCGGCCTCGGCGATGCCAACAAGTACGTCGGCCTCGAAGCCGTCGTGGATGTCATCAGCCTGCGTAACGATTTCGGCGATGACGGCGCCTTCGCGCTGAAGCTGCACACCAACCTGCCGGGCAACGCCGCTTTCGCCGTGGGCGTCGAGAACGTCGGCCGCTGGGGCAACGCCAAGGCCGGCACCTCGAGCGTCTACGCCGTGGGCACCAAGTTCTTCAACGTGGGCGGCATGCCGCTGGCCGTGAACCTCGGTCTCGGCGACAACCGCTTCAACGATGCCGGCGACACTGGCGCCAACGTGTTCGGCGGCCTGGCCCTGTACGTGCACCCGCAGTTCTCGCTGATCAGCGACTGGACCGGCAACTCCCTGAACCTGGGTGTTTCGGCCGTGCCGCTTCGCCAGATCCCGCTGGTCATCACCCTGGGCGCGCTGAACGTGACCGGCGAGAACGTGAGCGCCCAGTTCGGCGACGACACCGAGTTCGGTGGCGCCATCGGCTACAACTTCCGTTTCTAAAACCTGCTTGATCGCGAGGTATTTCGACATGAACATCCGTAACCTGCTGCTCGCCGCCTCCCTGGCGGTGGTTTCCAGCGCTGCGTTCGCCGGCAAGGCCCCGACCACCCTCGGCGGCTTCCAGTCCAGCGGCAGCGTCGTCATCCCGGCCGGCGCTTCCAAGGCCGCCGACGCCGCGCGTACCGACAAGGACGCCGTCGACGAGAGCAAGAAGGAAGAGAAGTAAGCTTCCTGGCTTCAAACAAAAAGCCCGCAGCTCACGCTGCGGGCTTTTTTGTTGGCCGGACTCCGGGACGCGCCCGGGAGTCCGTGATAACGCTCAGGCCGTAATGGTTTCCAGCCCGCCCAGGTACGGACGCAGCGCTGCCGGAATCTCCACCGAGCCGTCCGCCTGCTGGTAGTTCTCCAGTATGGCCACCAGGGTGCGCCCTACGGCCAGCCCCGAACCATTGAGCGTATGCAGCAGCTCCGGCTTGCCGTTGGCGCCGCGGTAGCGCGCCAGCATGCGGCGCGCCTGGAAATCCTCGCAGTTGGAGCAGGAGCTGATCTCGCGGTAGCGCTGCTGCGAGGGCAGCCAGACCTCGATGTCGTAGGTCTTGGCGGCGCCGGCGCCCATGTCGCCAGTGCACAGCGCCAGCACGCGATACGGCAGCTCCAGCTTCTGCAGGATCGCCTCGGCATGCCGCGTCAGCTGTTCCAGCGTCTCGTAGGACTGCGAGGGCTCCACGGCATGCACCAGTTCCACCTTCTCGAACTGGTGCTGGCGGATCATGCCCTTGGTGTCACGGCCGGCCGAACCGGCTTCCGAGCGGAAGCAGGGCGTGTGCGCCACCCAGCGGCGCGGCAGGCTTTCCGCGGCGACGATCTCCTCACGCAGCAGGTTGGTGACCGGCACCTCCGCCGTCGGGATCAGGAACCACTCCTGCTCGCCCTTGAGCGCGAACAGGTCCTCGCCGAACTTCGGCAGCTGGCCGGTGCCGCGCAGCGAGGCAGCATTGACGATGTAGGGAACGTACACCTCCTCGTAGCCATGCTCACGGCTATGCACGTCGAGCATGAACTGCACCAGGGCACGGTGCAGGCGCGCCAGGCCACCGCGCAGTACGGTGAAGCGCGCCCCGGTCAGCTTGACGCCGGCGGCGAAGTCCATCTGGCCCAGCGCCTCACCGAGATCGGCGTGATCCTTGGGATTCTCGAGACTGCGCGGGGTGCCCCAGCGACGCACCTCGACATTGTCGTTCTCGTCCTTGCCATCCGGCACCGAGGCGTGCGGCAGGTTGGGCAGCCGCAGCGCAAAGTCCTCGAACTCCATCTGCAGCGCCGACAGGGCCTGCTCGTTGTCGCCGAGCTGGCGCTTGAGCGCGTCCATGCTCTCCAGGATCGGCGTGACGTCCTCGCCCTTGGCCTTGGCCAGGCCGATACGCTTGGAGCCGGCGTTGCGTTCGGACTGCAGGCGCTCGGTCTCGGTCTGGAGCTGCTTGCGGCGGGCTTCCAGGGCATTGAAGCGGTCAAGGTCGAAAGCGAAGCCGCGGCGCGCGAGCTGCGCGGCGACCTGCTCCGTCTGGCTGCGGAGAAGCTTGGGGTCGAGCATGGGAGGAGTCCGTGATTCTTGTGGCGCGTATTGTAGGCGCCAGAAACCCGGGAGCCTACGCTTATCGGTGGGCGAGCCCGCTCCGCCGGCTCAGGCGTAGCGCCGCAACAGCGCCATGCCCAGGACACAGGCCGCCAGGCACAGGACCAGGTTCAGAGCGGCGTTGGCGGCGGCAGCGGCCATCTGCCCCTCCTCCGCCAGGCGCACCGTCTCCAGCGAAAAGGCCGAGAAGGTGGTGAAGCCGCCCAGCACGCCGACGGCCGCGAACAGGCGGACGGTCTCGCCCCCTGCCCCGCCCCGGAACGCCAGCCAGCCGGTCAAAAGGCCCATCGCCAGACCCCCGACCACATTGACCGCCATCGTCCCCCACGGCCAGCCGGAGGCCGGCACCAGACGCCCGACGCCGTAGCGCGCGACCGCGCCCAGCGCCCCGCCTGCTGCAACGATCAGAACACGTGTCATGGTGCGGGCTTATACACATCGTGCGGCCTTGTGTGAGCAGCAGATCGGGGCAAGCTGCGTGGGACAGGGTGAGGGGTGATCCGATGTTCTGGTTCTTTGGCGCGGGCGCGCTGGCCGGAGCCCTTTGGGGGCTCGCGGTCGCCTTCGCGAGCTAGCTGGTCAGGAAGACCCGGAAACTGCCGAAATGGCCCATCGCGGCGGGCGCCGTACTGGGTCTGATTCCCGCTCTTCAAATGCTTGCCGAGGGAGAAATCTGGTGACCGATCTGGTTCTGGCCATTGTCCATCACATCCTGGTCTTCGGACTGGTCGCCATGATGATTGCGACGCGAACCCTGCTGAGCGCGTCGACACCCGACGTCAGACGGCTGGCGCGGGTCGATGCCGGCGCAGGCGGCCTGTCGGCGGTCGTGCTCGCGGTCGGGGTGGCGCGGGCCATCTGGGGCGGCAAGGGCTGGGCCTTCTACGAAGCCAACCCCTTTTTCTGGGGCAAGATCGCCTGTTTCCTGCTGATCGGCGCCCTGACTGTCCCGGGCACTATCGCCTTCCTGAAGTGGAGCAAGGCGATGAAGGCGGACGCGGCCTTCCGCCCCGATCCGGCCGAGGTCGCCCGCCTGCGGGGCCTTACCGGCCTGCAGGCGCTTGTACTGGTTGTGCTTCTGGCCTGCGCCGCCGCCATGGCCCGCTGGCCCTTCTGAAGGAAACTTCACTTGCCGGACCGCAGGGTTAACAGCGATAGCTGAAGCGGGGCCGCTTCGCGTCCTGAGAGAACGCCGTCCGTCCGGCGGCGCGATCTGCCATAGTGGCTGGCGAAGCTTGAATCAGAGGACCGCCGACGCGCATGTCGCACGACGATCATCACCATACCGGCCACGACCCGCACGCCGGCCACGGCTCCGTCACTGACGGCGGCCACGGCGGCCACGGTCACGACCAGCGTCTGCAGGCCGCCAACCCGCCACCGCCGGGCGCCTCGGACCATGCCGACCGCGTGGCGCCTCACCCGACGTCGCACGCGGCCGCCACGCCCCTGCGCAGCGCCGACGGCATCCTGCGCCCCATTCAGGACAGCGAATATTTCTCGCACGATCCGGCCTCGATCGCCGCGGTGTCGTCCCACATCGACGAGTATTTCAACCAGCCTCTGGACCTGTTCCCCTTCTGGGAAAGCGAGGGCAAGCCGGATCGCTTCCACGTCCTGTTCAGCCGCCAGATCGAGGAACGATTCCCGGTCGACAGCGACCTGCGCAAACACATCCACGACTACGGCCGTCGCGTCTTCAAGGCGCTGGTGGTCCATGTGTCGGTCAAGCGACTGAGCCAGGCGCTGGCCATGATCGCCTTCACCCTGCTGGCGACCCTGGGACCGACCTGGTTCACGACCTGGACCGGCTCCGCCCCGGTCGGTCTCGGCCTGGCCTTCGGCGCCATGCTCGCTGTGCTTGGCGTGTTCTGGGCGGCGCAGGCGATCCTCTTCACCCAATACCGGTTCCAGCTGGAGAACGACTCCTACGAGCTGTCGCGCGAGATCGTTCAGCGCACCCGCGAGCTGCAGAACCTGTTCACCTCCGCCCGCGCCATGGCCGATCAGGCCGAGACGCAATACCAGATGGACGGCAAGGGCTGGGGCCAGCGCGCCCTGTATCTGACCCGCCTGACCATGTGGATCGGCGCGCGGATGGAGTACCTTGAAAAGTACGTCCAGATGGAGCTGTGGCGCATCCGCCGCGAGCGCTACTGGATGCGCTGGGCGCAGCGGATCATGACCCCGCTGGTCCTGATCGTCTGGCTGGCCCTGTTCGCGCTGGAACCCGCCCCGGCCGACGCCACCGCCTTCCGGGCGCTGCAGGGCGTCGCGGTCCTGCTGGGGGTGCTGGTCAGCTGGCTGTCCTATTTCCGCTGGCGCACGCCGGTCTCGGCCGTTCAGGACAAGCTCGGCGTCGAGGGCTGGGTCCGCTACGCCTCGCTGGACGTCGACAACGCCGTCGCCGACCAGGTCCGCCGCGACAAGGAACGTCTGGTCGAGTACCGGGCGCTCACGAGAGGCAGGTAGGGACTAGGGATTAGGTTCCAGGGATTAGGGATTAGGAGATGCAGGTTCGGCCGGTGATCGACGGACTTGGGCCGCTTCAGCCAAGCCCCCCCAATCCCTAATCCCTAATCCCTAGAACCTGGAACCGAGATTGCTTTCCACCGACCGGGCGTCATAGGCGTCCGGGCGGTCGGGGCGACGGCCGTTGCCCATCACCACCTCCAGCGTGGTCGAGGTCGCCGACGGCCCGCTGAAGTTCAGACCGACCCCGACGCCCACACCCGATCCCGAATAGCTGCCGTAGCGGCCCGAGCCCCGGCTGGAGCCATAGCCGACGCCGACGCTGGGACGCACGCCGCCGGCGCTGTCCGGACGGCCATCGGTCCAGCGCTGGGTGACCTCGAACCAGTCGTAGCCTTGCGAAGTCGTCAGCTGGGCGGCGCGCAGCAGGGCGTAATCCGCAACCGGCCCGGGCGCGCCGACACCATTGTAGGTCACTCGATAGCGGTTGGATTCGATCCGCTGCTCGGCATAGCCCTGCCCGCCCGGCGAGGTCTGCGCGCCATAGGGCGCAAGGCTGGCGCAGGCCGCGAGGCCCAGTCCGGCCACGGCGATCAGGGGAAGGGTCAGGCGCTTCATGGCGTTAACTCCGTGTGCTGGAGAAAGCGTCGCCGGGGGTGCGAGGTTCCTGCTTCAGTCCAGGCCGGCTTCGGACATCAACGCCCGGAAGTCCTCCGGAACCGGCGCCTCGACCACCGTCTGCCCGCCCTCGGGATGCGGAAACGCCAGCTTCGCCGCGTGCAGCATCAGCCGCGGCGCCGGCTTCCCGGCGAAGGTCAGCGCGCCGCCATAGCGGACATCCCCGACCAGCGGCCGCCCGATCGACGCCATGTGCACCCGCAGTTGGTGCATCCGCCCGGTGGCGGGCTCCAGTTCCACCAGCGCCCCCTCCTCCGACGTCGCCAGCGTGCGATAGCGGCTCACCGCCGCCTGCGCTCCCGGCGTGTCGGCGGTCACGACGCGCATATAGCTCTCGCGCCCGATCTCCTGCCGCAGCAACGGCGCCTCGATGGTCCCCGACGCCGGTTCCGGCGCACTGGCAATCAGGGCGAGGTAGGTCTTCCGGAATCGCTTGGCCTGCAGCGCCTTGCCGAGGAAGCCTGCCGCCGGCTTGGTCTTGGCCGCCAGAATCACGCCTGAGGTATCGCGATCCAGCCGGTGCACCAGCTCCGGCCGCTTGCCGTTCGAGCGCATGAAGGCCCACAGCAGGTCGTCCAGCGTATGCGCCTTGATCCGCCCGCCCTGGCTCGACAGGCCGGACGGCTTGTTCAGCACGAGGATGTGCGAGTCCTGCACAAGGACCATGGCCCGGACGGCGGCGACATCCTCGGGCGTCAGGGAAACAGGGGCGCGGGCGCTCACGCGACGGGCGTCTTCGGCGTCCAGCGGATGCGGCCCGAGCGGGCGATCAGGCCGGTGGCGATGCCGACGACGATCCCCAGCGCCGGACCGATGATCACGGTGTTGATCAGGATGCGGTGGGCCGGAATGACATTGCCGCCGAACTGGTTCTCCAGATTGGCGGACAGGCGGGCGTTCAGGTGAATGGCCCAGGCCATCAGGATCACCGCCAGACCACCGGCCAGAAGCGCGCGGGCGCGGCCCAGCGGGGCCAGCAGGAAGATGATGGCGGCGGCATAGCTGGCCATGGCGACCATCTCGGTCGCCTGCCCGGCCCCGACCCCCAGCCGGTGGCCGACGGCCATCTGGATCAGCACGCCGAAGCCGATCAGGCAGGCGGCGGCGAGGATGAGGGTCAGGCGGGGCGCGGTCACGGTCATGCCGCGAGGCTTACCACGAACCGCGCCCGACCCAAGCCGTCAGTTCAGCGCAGCACGCCCTTCTTCGCCATGGTCCAGGCGTACCAGAGCAGGAAGGCCGCGACGGCCATGATGACGAAGGGCATGTAGCCCATCATCTCCATGCCGACCGGCGGCGGCGGCGGCGGATCGATCATCTTGCCGTAGATCAGGCTGATCAGCGCGCCCAG
Organism: Pseudomonadota bacterium; assembly: GCA_052035235.1. Lineage (GTDB taxonomy): Bacteria > Pseudomonadota > Gammaproteobacteria > Nevskiales > Nevskiaceae > Solimonas_A. The sequence goes on from JBPOHT010000037.1 coordinate 107,308, forward strand.
CGCCGAGGCCGCGAAGGCCCAGACCGCCAGCTTGTTGCGCAGCAGCAGCAGGATCGAGCCGATCACGGCGCCCCAGACGCCCAGGATCCACGGCCCGTACATCCAGTTGGGCATGGCCATGAAGTACTCGATCATGGCCTGATCGAAGCCCGCCTCGCGCATATAGGCCTCGCCGCGCGTGGTGGTCTGGATGAAGTCGAACGCGCCGAAGCCGTTCCACAGAAGCGAGATCACGCCCACGACCCAGATGTGCCAGGGCGTCCTTACCGTCATGCTCATTGTTCCCTCCCCAGAGAAAGCTGACGGCGGGAGGATGCGCGCGAACTTCCCCTACGGCAACGGTTAGTCTTCGCCGCCCTTTGACTGCTTGCGCGCCCGCATTTCGGCCCAGCGTTCCAGCCGGTCCTTGACCTTGGCCTCATGCCCCTCGCCCTTCGGCCTGTAGAAGGTCCGGCGCTCCATGCCCTCGGGGAAATAGTTGGCGCCCGAGAAGCCGTCCTCGGCGTCCGGGTCGTACTGGTAGCCCTTGCCGTAGCCGAGCTCCTTCAGCAGCTTCGTCGGCGCGTTGCGGATGTTCGCCGGCGGCATCAACGAACCGGTCTCGTGCGCCGCCTTCCGCGCCGCCTTGTAGCCCTCATAGACGGCGACTGACTTGGGCGCGGTGGCCAGATGCACCACCGCCTGCGCCAGCGCCAGCTCGCCCTCGGGGCTGCCGAGGAAGTCGTAGGTGTCCTTGGCCGCATTGGCGACGAGGATGGACAGCGG
>JBPOHT010000024.1:0-63824 GCA_052035235.1 Pseudomonadota bacterium
AGGGACGGATGTCGGCCTTGTCGTTGGCGAAGTACTGCAGCAGGTTGGCGCCGAGCGTCAGGCGCTCGTAGTCCTTCTCCGCCGGCAGGCTGGAGACCGACAGGCTGCTGTAGTTGCCTTCGATTTCAAAGCCGGTGTAGCGGCCCAGGGCGCGGCCGACGCTGATCGAGCCGGCGATGCCGCTGTTCATGTCTTGCTTGTCGGAGAAGACCCCGCCGATCGAGGGCGACACGTACCAGCGCTGGTCGTACTTGCCCGCGTCCTGCGCGGACGCCGTGGCGGCCCAGAGCAGGCCTGCCGCGGCCAGCCATGCAAATTTCGACATTCTTGAATCTCCCATCCCTGAAAGAGCTGCGGACGCGACTGTACCGCGCAAACGGGTTCCACGACGAATTTTTCAGCAACGCCCGTGGGGGCGTTTGCTACCAATCGTCAGAAAACCACTTGCGTGCGCGCAATCGCTTCTACCAATGGCATAATATTTTCCACGAACCCGGGCACAAACTCCACAGCCCGCCGGTAACCCATCCGCTCAGGGAGCGTTTCGAGATGAAAGGACTTCGTTGGTTGTTGGTGATGAGTGCGCTGGCAGTCGCTGCTTGCGATGGCGGCCCCAAGAGCCCGGATTTCGAGCCGGAGAGCAAGGTCACGGCGGTGCTGATCGTCAACGGCACCAACACCGAGATTCCCGCCCTCCCTGTTCCCAGCCTGCCCAAGGGTACCGAGCGACAGTTCGCGCTCCGCGCCACGGTGCAGACCACGGTCCCTCCGGGCTATACCCCTGCCTCGGGTGAGACCGTCACAGTCGTTGAAGGCAAGCAGGTGGTGACGCGCCAAGAAGTCGTTTCCGGCGCCTCCTGGAGCAGCAGCGCGAATACCGTTGCGACGGTCGAGGATGGCCTGGTCAAGGGCGTTGCGACCGGCAATGCCGTCATCACCGGCAGCTTCGAAGGCAAGAGCGATACGCAGAGCGTCACGGTTACCGACGCCACCCTGAGTGGCGGCGAGGTCCGCTGCGTGCGCCCGGTGACCACCGGTGACCCGGTGCCCGCTTGCCCCACCACCCCGGCGGGCAATGTCTATAGCCGCCCGGTAGGCCTCCAGGTTCCGTTCGAAGCGATCGGCGTGTTCTCGGATGGCCAGCCGTACCGCATTGCGACCCCGCCGTATGGCGTGGAGTGGAGCAGCAATCAGCCGGCAGTGGCGTCGACCGCCTCCGCCACGAGCAATGTCTTCACCGCCAACACCGTGGGCAGTGCCACGATCACCGGCACGGTCGTCAGCGGCGCCACGCCGCCGCCCGTTCCGGCTTCCGCGAGCGCCACCCTGAACGTCACGGCCGCCAACGAGTTCTGCGATACCGAATTCCGGGCGCCCGTGGCAGAGACCGCCACCAGTGCCAGCCCGCTCTGCCTGGGTTGCTCCGTTGGCACCCCGGACCTGGTCATCGACGGCGACCTGGCGACCGTTGCGGAAATGAGCCTCCCGCTGGGCCTGCTGACGCTGTCCGACGTCTCGATCACCGCGGCGAACAAGGCAGGCACCGCGCAGATTCCGGCCGGCCGGCCGGTGGGCTTCGTGGTGAGCCGCACCAGCAACGACATCCTCGCCGCCGCCCTGCTGGGCAGCCTGGAAGTGACCACGGTCAGCCGCAACGCGGCTGGAAATCTGGTGGACAACGACGATCCGGCCACCAACTCGGAAGTCCTGCGCCTGACGCTGCTGGGTATCCGCCTGCCGGATGCTCCGCAGTTCCTGCTGACCACCGGTGTGACGACCCAGCCGTACGACGGCATCAAGCTGACCTTCCGCGGTGGCCTGCTGTCGCTGCTGACGGCGGTCAACGTCAACACGGCCTGCTCGCGTCTGCCGCTGCCGACGCCGTAAGTCTTTGCATCAGGACTTGAGGAGGGCGCCCTGGTGGCGCCCTCTTTTTTTGCTCACCCGCCTGCCGGGTCGGGCGCCTGCCTGGTCCATATCAAGGAGCCACCCATGAGGAGCGGCTTGTCGAGGGCGACATTGGTTCTGGCTCTGGGGCTTGGCGCCTGTGTACCGATGCGGGAGGTTTATTACCGGCCGTCAGCGGTCTCCGGCAGCGTCATCAAGAACGTCTGTGCCGGCCTTGTGGCTCCGGCAGATGTCATGAGATTCGATATCGGAGCCGTGCAGTGGCGGCTCAGCGACGGCAACGGCAGCCTGTCCATCGGCCTGTGGATACCCAAGGGCAGCGTAGCCCGCTTTGCTTCCGACGAGGTCGAGCTGCTTGTCGAGGGAAGGCGACAGCGGTATCACCTGGGAGCGTTCAGCCATGACGCCCCTGGCGAGCGGCGACTCCAGCAGACCCCAGCACTCGACCCTCTGGTGGGCGGGGACGTCGCCTTGCTCCTGGGGGCTGCTCCCCGGACGTTTGGCCAGTTCGTGGATCTGGACCGGGGACAGGCGGAGAGCTACGAACTGCGGCTCCCGACCGTGGTGGTCGACGGCAACAGGTTTGATCCTCCGCCCATCACCTTCACCCGCGAGATCGGCTTTGCGCTGAGGCCGGTGAACTGCTGATCGCGAGCCGATACGGCTGCATCGAGTGATCGCATGGTCTGGCTTGCTTGCCGGCACCGACCGTGGTCACGACAGGCCTGACCCAGCGTGCGGTGCGCCTGACCGAGTATCCGGTCGGCGAGGGCGCCTGATCCCTCGCCGGTGCCATGTGTGCACTCTTTCGCATGTCGCCGTCGCATGTCGCTGTCCCGTCACTTCCTGTCGGCATGGCGGCCAAAGGACACGGAACCCTGCAGGGTTGTTCCTGCGGTTGAGGTGACGCGCCTCGCCGATGTCTGGACGGGATCGCCTGGGGTTTCGACCCTCTGGCCGTGGAGACCTCGCCGCGCTTTGCCGATGACTCGCCGTGGACGCCAACCCGCAGGCGCCCGCCAAAGAAAAAGCCCCGCCAGGTGACCCTGGCGGGGCTTTGAGTTACGGCAGCTTGTCGCTTACTCGATGACCTTGAGTTCCACGCGGCGGTTTTCCTCGCGGCCCTCTTCGGTGTCGTTGCTGTCGATCGGGCGGGACTCGCCGTAGCCCACCGGGTTCATGCGCGGGGCTTCGATGCCGCGGCCCGCCAGGTAGGTCTTCACCGAGTTGGCGCGGCGCTCCGACAGGCCCAGGTTGTACGCGTCGGTGCCGACGTTGTCGGTGTGGCCTTCCAGGTCAACCTTGATCGTCGGGTAGGCCTTCAGCGTCTCGGCAACTTCGTTCAGGATCAGCTTGGCCGGCTCGGTCAGGCGGTCGGAGTCGAACTCGAACTTCACGCCACGCAGGATGAAGTTCTTGTCCAGCGCGCAACCGTTGGCATCGACCGCTTCGCCCGGGCGGGGCTTGCGGCAGTCGCCGGTCAGGGCGCAGCCGTTCGGCAGGACCTTGGCACCCGGCGGCGAGCGCGGGCACTCGTCGAGGTAGTCGGGGATGCCGTCGCCATCGCTATCCAGCGGGCAGCCATCCGGGCCCACGGCGACGCCGCGCGGGGTCGCCGGGCACTTGTCCATGAAGTCGGGCACGCCGTCGCCATCGGCGTCAGCCGCCGGGCAGCCGTCCGGACCCACGATCACGCCCTTCGGAGTGTTGGGGCACTTGTCGTAGGCATCGGGAATGCCGTCGCCGTCGCTGTCGATCGGGCAGCCATCCGGGCCCACCATCACGCCGCGCGGGGTGCCGGGGCACTTGTCGAGCGAGTCGGGCACGCCGTCGCCGTCGGAGTCGGCCGGGCAGCCGTTGGCATCAACCGCGGTGCCCTTCGGGGTGCCGGGGCACTTGTCGAGGTAGTCGGGCACGCCGTCGCCGTCGGTATCGACCGGGCAGCCGTCGGAGTACACCGTCACGCCCTTCGGCGTGTTGGGGCACTTGTCGAGGCGGTCGGGCACGCCGTCACCGTCGCTGTCGGTGGGGGTGCCACCAAAGCTGCGGCGCAGGCTCAGGCCAATGGTCTGGGCCTTGTACTCGCTCTCGAGTGTGGAGGAGGTGAACGATCCATCGGCGGCGGTGGGCGACTGGCCCGAAGCCTCCATGTCATCGCCCACGACGTAGCGATAGTCGAGGGACAGGGTGGTGGCCTCGCTGAGGACGAAGCCGACACCGGCGCCCGCCTGGTACACCAGGCCGGAAGCCTTGTCCGACAGGCCGGCGGACTTCAGGTCGAGGTCGCTCTGCTGGAAGCCAGCGCCCACGCCCACGTAGGGGACGATCGAGGAGCCGAAGTCGAAGTCATACCAGGCGTTCGCCATGAGGCGTGCGGTGGTCAGCTTGCCGTCGCTGCTCAGGGAGACGGCGCCGGCCTGGGTGTTGACCCTGGAGCCATCGACGTCGTTCTCGGAGATGGCCAGCGACAGTTCGGGGCGGAAGCCACCGTCGAAGAGATAACCCAGGCTGCCGGCGATGCTGTAGCCGCCATCGAAGGTGATCTGCGCGCGTGCCGGGGCAAGGCGCTGGGTGTTGGTGGTGCCGGGGGCGCCCGGGGTCGTCGTGCCGGGGCCGAGCAGGGTGAGGAGGCAGCCCTGGACGCCCAGGCCGCCGACGACACCGTTGAGGAGCGGGCCGAGGCCCGGCAGCGCCTGCAGCAAGCAGGCCTGGGTCGATCCCGGCGTCGCCGGGGTCGTGGACGTCAGCGACGTATTCAGCGTGCCGTCCGAATCCTCGATCGCGGAGTACGAACCGCTGAGGCCGAAGTACCAGCCCGGCTCGTAGGCATTTGCAGAGGTCGACAGCAATGCAGCCGCCGTCGCTCCGATCATGGCAGCGCCCTTCAGCGCCGCTCCCAACCGCTTCTTAAACATGTGGCCCCCGGAATTGGATATGTACAGCTCGCGCGATCTTAGCTGGTTCCAGCATGAGGTATCAACGCTATCGCCGCGTCAGCAGTAGGAATTTTGGCGTCGAGGGTGAAATTCGGCCGCAACCTTGCAAATTACCCGAATTTAATGGTTTTGATAGATGAGGCGGGCCCGGGCTGGCGGGGCCAGTCACGGTGATTGAAGACCTGTCCGGTTTCCCTCACGGTGGCGAGGGTTTGCGGGTCAATCCTCGCGTAGATCCAGCCCGGTTCGTTGAGGCGGCCCGCCGCGAGGACACCATCATCCGGGTAGCCCCGATCCACCGGAGTATAGAAACCGGCGGCGCCGATGTTGACGTCGACCGCGGGGGACCAGGGCGCATCGCCTACCAGGGGGGCCTGGACCACATAACACTGGTTTTCCAGGGCACGGGCCTGTGCGCCGATGCGCACCCGGTGGTAGCCGGCGAGGGTGTCGGTACAACTGGGGGCCAGCAGCAGGTCGGCCCCGGCCTCCACCATGGCGCGGGCGATCAGTGGGAACTCGACGTCATAGCAGGTGCAGATGCCGATACGCCCCAGCGCGGTTTCGAACACCTTCAGGTCGCTGCCGGCACCGATGTCCCATTGCTCGCGCTCGAAGCGCGTCATCATCTGCTTGTCCTGCTGCTGCATGTCGCCGTCCGGCGCGAACAGGAATACCCGGTTGCGGTAAACGCCGCCTTGCCGCACCGGGAAGCTGCCGGCTACCAGATAAACGCCCAGTTCATGGGCCAGGCGGGCATGCAGCGCCTGCCAGCGCGGCAGCAGTTCCTGCATGGCGGCGATCTGCCCATGCAGGTCGGCGCGCAGCGCGGGGCCCAGCAGCGACGCCAGCTCCATGCTGGCGTACTCTGGGAAGACCAGCAGTCGGGCCTGCCGGGCGGCCGCCTCGCGGCACCAGCGTGAGAGCTTGTCCTCGAATTGTTCCCATGCGGTGAACTCCCCGACCGGGTACTGCGCCGCCGCGACGATGAAGCCGCTCATGCCGCCGCCAGCCGCTTGTGCCAGAACACCAGGGTCTTGTCGCTGCTGGCGGCATCGCCCACATCCAGCCAGGACATGCGGCATTGCAGGGCAGGGGCCCGGACGTAGCCGCGGCGTCCCCAGAAGCTATCGTTGGGCACGTAGTCCGAAGGGCGCAAGGGGTGGTCCTTGGGGCGGTCCACCGCGCAGAAGGTCGCCCAGTCCAGCCCCAGCTCGCGACCATGTGCCTCGCGCTCCTCGAAGAAGCGCACCCCCAGGCCACGCCCGCGGTAGGCACGCAGCAGCAGGGACTCCCCGAAGTAGTGGTAGCGCTCCAGTGGCAGCCCGGCGGCCTGGAAGGGCTCGCGCATCTCCTCGTGGGCGGCCGCCAGCGGCAGGCTGGTTGAGGCGCCCACGGCCTTCTCGCCATCGCGCACCATCACGATCAGGCTGTCGGGACAGGCAATGTAGGTTTGCAGGTAATGCGCCTCGTAGTCGGCCGTGCCGTCGTAGAGGTAGGGGAACTCTCTGAAGACCGTGATGCGCAACTGCGCCAGGGCATCCACGTGCCGGGCGATATCGCCGCCCCGCAGCAGGTCCACGCGCAGTTCGCCCTCCATTACTGCACCTGGGCCAGCCAGTCCTGCAGGTTGTAGTAATTGGTCACGCGCGCGACCTTGCCGTCGCGGATGTCGAAGAAGGCGCCGGCGGGCAGGCGGTAGGTCTGGCCGTTGGCTTCCGGCAGGCCGGCATCCGTGGCCAGGTACTCGCCGAGCACGGTGAACTCCGCTGCCGCGCGGCGGCCGGAGGGCTCGGCCAGCACCACCAGGTCGGCGATCTGCTCGCGGTAGCTGCGGTTCATGCGCTGCATGAAGGCCACGAAAGCCTCGCGGCCGTGTTCCCGCAGGCCCTGGTTGACGTCATGCACCACATCCTCGGTCAGCATGCCGAGGAAGGCCTGCATGTCGCCGGCATTGAAGGCGGCGTAATAGCGTTCGATCAGCTCGCGGGTCTGTTCCGTCATCTTGGCTTCCTTGCTGGAAACGGAAATTGTAACCGCTGCGGCCGTTTTGCTGGCCTCAGTAGCCCATCTGTTTCGCCGCCAGGTCCTTCATGATCTCCAGCGAGCCGCCGCCGATGGTCAGCACCTTGGTCTCGCGATAGATGCGCTCAACCTTGGCGCCGCGCAGGTAGCCGGCGCCGCCGAGGATCTGCATCGCCTCGTTGGCCACCCATTCCAGCGAGGTGGTGGCGAAGTTCTTCAGCATGCTGAGTTCCGCCACGGGGAAGTGTTTCTGGCCGATACGCCAGGCCAGGAAATCCAGGTTGGCCTTGACCGCCTCGTTGCGCATGCGCATGTCCACCAACTTGTGGCGGATCACCTGGTTGCGGATCAGCGGCTTGCCGAAGGTCTGTCGTTCGCGGGCGTAGGCCAGCGATTCCTCGTAGCAGACCTGCGCGAAGGCCCAGGCCTGGGCTGCCAGCATCAGGCGCTCGTTGTTGAAGTTCATCATGATCGCCATGAAGCCGGCGTTCTCGGGGCCGATGCGGTTGGCTACCGGCACGCGACAGTTGTCGAAGTACAGCGTCGCCGTATCCGAGCACCACCAGCCCATCTTGTGCAGCGGCGAGCGCGTCAGGCCCGGGGTGTCACCCTCGATCACCAGCAGCGAGACGCCGCCCATGCCGTCGGCGCCGGTGCGCACCGCCGTGGTGATGAAGTCGGCGCGCATGCCGGAGGTGATGAAGGTCTTGGAGCCGTTGACCACGTAGTGATCACCGTCGCGCACGGCCTTGGTGCGCAGGTTGGCCACGTCGGATCCGCCGCCGGGCTCGGTGATGGCCAGGGCCGCGATCTTCTCGCCGGCCAGCACCGGGCGCACGAAGCGCTCCTTCTGCTCGGCATTGCCGACATAGGCCACCGGTGGCGTGCCGATGCCATGCGACATCAGGCTGGCGATCAGGCCGCCGCTGCCGGCTCGGGCCAGTTCCTCGGTCACCACGATGCCATAGAAGGGATCGACCTCGGTACCGCCGCAGGACTCCGGAAACCCGATCTGCAGCAGCCCGGCCTCCGCCGCCTTGCGATGCAGCTCGCGCGGCAACTCCTCGGCGGCTTCCCATTTGTCGATGTTGGGGGCAATCTCCTTTTCGACGAAGCGGCGCAGCTGCTGGCGGAAGGCCTCGTGGTCTTCGGTGTAGAACGGATGCTTCATGGTTATATTCATTACCGCGGGGGCGGTTCGTGGTTGTGGATGGCCGCAACATAATCCCCGCGCCAAGCGCCACGCAACCCGAGGCGTTCGGTAACAATAATTATCGAGGAGTGACGATGGCCGTCATCGACGAGTCCCTGCTGCCGTTGAACCGCCTGTATCACTGGGAGGCCACGCAGCCCCAGGCCACTTACCTGTCGCAGCCGCTCGGTGGCGGGAAGATGCGCGACTACCAATGGGCGCAGGTCGCCGACGAGGCGCGGCGCATGGCCGCTTATCTCAAGTCCTTCGGCTGGGAGCCGGGCTCGCGCGTGGCGATCCTGTCGAAGAACTGCGCCTGGTGGATCAAGTCGGACCTGGCGATCTGGATGGCCGGCTACGTCAGCGTGCCGATCTATCCGACCCTGACCGCCGACTCGGTGAAGCAGATCCTGCAGCACAGCGAATCGCGCGCCTGCTTCGTCGGCAAGCTCGACGACTGGAACATGATGCGCGCCGGCGTGCTCGGCAGCGCCGTGAAGTGCATCCGCTACCCGCTGTCGCCGGCCGAGAATTTCCCGGAATGGGACGAGATCGTGGCGAAGACGCCAGCGTTGCCGGGCAACCCGCTGCGCCGCGCCGACGACCTGGCCACCATCGTCTACACCTCCGGCACCACCGGCATGCCCAAGGGGGTGATGCACCTGTTCAGCAGCATCGCCTGGTCGGCGGAATCGCTGCGCCAGCGCTTCGGCAGCCGGCCGGACGACCGCATGCTGTCCTACCTGCCGCTGGCGCATGTCGCCGAGCGCTGGGTGGTGGAGTCCGGCTCGCTCAGCGCCGGCAGCCGGGTGTTCTTCGCCGAGTCGCTCGACACATTCCCGCAGGACCTGCGCCGCGCGCGCCCCACCGTATTCATCTCGGTGCCGCGCCTGTGGGTGAAGTTCCAGCAAGGTGTCTACGCCAAGATGCCCAAGGAAAAGCTCGATCGCCTGCTGAAGCTTCCCCTGGTCGGCGGCCTGGTGAAGCGCAAGATCCTCGCCGGCATGGGGCTGGACCGCGTGCGCTTCGCCGGCGGCGGCGCCGCGCCGATGCCGCCGGACCTGCTCAAGTGGTACCAGGGCCTGGGCCTGGAACTGCTGGAGGGCTACGGCATGACCGAGAACTTCGGCTGCTCCCACAGCAACCTGCCGGGGCAGGGCAAGCCCGGCTATGTCGGCGTGACCTATCCGGGCGTGGAGTGCCGCATCGGCGAGGGCGGGGAGGTGCAGATGCGCTCCCCGGCCCTGATGACCGGCTACTTCAAGGAGCCCGAGAAGACCCGCGAAACCCTGACCGAGGACGGCTTCCTGCGCACCGGCGACAAGGGCGAGATCGACGCCGAAGGCCGCCTGCGCATCACCGGCCGCGTGAAGGACCTGTTCAAGACCTCCAAGGGCAAGTACGTGGCGCCGTCACCGATCGAGGACCGTCTGGTGACGCATCCCACCATCGAGGCCTGCTGCGTGGTGGGCGCCAATTATCCGCAGCCGATGGGCATCGTGATGTTGTCGCAGGACGCCGCGAACCATGCCCGCGCCCCGGCGGAGCGCGAGGCCCTGGCGGCCTCGCTGGGCCAGCACCTGGAGAAGATCAACGCGGAGCTGGACCCGCACGAGCAGATGGACTGCCTGGCAGTGGTGACCGAGCAGTGGACGGTGGAGAACGGCTTCATCACGCCGACGCTGAAGGTGAAGCGGCCGGCGATCGAGTGCAACTACGCGAAGTACTTCGACGGCTGGCTGAGGCAGAAGAAGCCGGTGGTCTGGGCCAGTTCAACGTGAGTGACTAAATGTCACTCGCGTTGAACTGGCGGGCGGCCAAATACCCCCGGAGTTCAATGGGCGCACCGAGGTCTCGCCACGGATGGCAACCCCGCTTTTCCCTCGCCCGCTTGCGGGAGAGGGTGGCCGAAGGCCGGGAGAGGGCTTCTGTAAATCTACTTTTGAGCTAACCCGGGGACAGCTACAGGCACCCTCTCTCCCGGCCTCTCTCCCGCAAGCGGGCGAGAGGAGGCCAGCGGGGGCGCCATCCATGGCGAGACCGCAATGCGCCCAGCTAACCCCCGCGCGGCCATCCATGGCCGGGCATGATCCGCCGCAGGCGATGCCGTTCAGGCATCGCCAGAGCGCGGCGAATCATCCGCCACGAACTTCGGCCAGGTCTTCATGTACTCCACGAACTTGGGCCCCAGGCCCTCGTTGCGCAAATAGTCCGCCGTCACCGGCGTCTTCACCGGCTGGAACTCGCCGTCACCGCGCACGCGCTGCGGGAAGTCGTGGTGCAGGATCGCGGAGCGGCCGATGGCGACGAAGTCGGCGCCGGCCTGCAGGCAGGCCAGGGCTTCCTTGGCGCCACGGACCTTGCCGGCCGCGCCCAGGCGCACCGTGCCGCGGTCCAGGCGGGTGAACCAGGACAGCAGGCTGCTGCCGTGGTAGGCCTCTTCGATCGGCTCCTTGAAGGCGTCCCAGAGCGACAGGTCCAGGTAGTCGATCTTTGCTTCGCGGAACAGGCGCTCGCAGATCTCGATGACCTCGGACATCTTCTGGCCGAAGCGCTCCGGCGAGATGCGCAGGCCCAGGTTGAAGTCCGGACCGCAGCGCTCGCGGATGCCATCGATGATGCGGAACAGCACGCGGCAGCGGTTTTCCAGCGAGCCTCCGAATTCGTCCTCGCGCTGGTTGAACTCGCTGCTGATGAATTGCGCCACCACGTAGCCGTGGGCGCCATGCACTTCCACGCCGTCGAAGCCGGCCTTCTGGGCGCGCACGGCGGCGGCGATGAAGGCTTCGATCAGTTGCTCGACCTCGGCATGGCTCAGGCCACGGGCACCTGTCTCCTCGAAGGGCGAAGGGCCGACCGGCTGCAGGCCGTTGTCGAGGTCCTTGGGCGAGCGTACGCCGGCATGGTGCAACTGCACCGTGGCCAGGCTGCCTTCCTGGCGGATGGCGGTGGCCAGGCGCGTCAGGCCCGGCAGCTGGCTGTCGTCCGAGATGCCGAGCTGGCCGGGAAAACCGCGGCCCTCCATCTGCACGAAAGCGGCACAGGTCATGGTCATGCCAAAGCCGCCCTGGGCGCGCTTGACCAGCCAGTGGAACTCGTCGTCCGACAGTTGGCCGTCGTCGTGGCTCTGCAGGTTGGTCAGCGGCGACAGCATCAGGCGGTTCTTCATCGCCGGGCCGTGCGCGAAGGGCATCGGGGCAAACAGGTCGGTCACAGGGGCTTTTCCGTCCATGGTCACTTCGCCCGCAGCACGGCGGCCTCGAGGGTGTTCTGCATCAGCATGGCCACGGTCATGGGGCCGACACCGCCGGGGACCGGGGTGATGAAGGCGGCTCGCTCACGGGCAGCCTCGAACTCCACGTCGCCGCGCAGCTTGCCGTCCGGCATGCGATTGATGCCGATGTCGATCACGGTGGCGCCGGGCTTGATCCAGGCGCCCTTGACCATCTCGGGCCTGCCCACGGCGACCACGACGATATCGGCGCGGGCCACTTCCCCAGCGACGTCGGCGGTGAAGCGATGGCAGCAGGTGGCGGTGGCACCGGCCAGCATCAGCTCCAGCATCATCGGGCGGCCGACGTTGTTGCTGGCGCCGACGACCACGGCGGTGCGGTGCTTGAAGGGCTCGTTCACCGACTTCAGCAGCTCGATCACGCCGTAAGGGGTGCAGGGGCGCAGCATCGGCAGGCGCTGGGCCAGGCGGCCGAGGTTGTAGGGGTGGAAGCCGTCCACGTCCTTGTCGGCGCGGATGCGCTCGATCACCTGGGTGGTGTCGATCTGCGCCGGCAGCGGCACCTGCACCAGGATGCCGTCGACGCTGTCGTCGGCGTTGAGGCGGTCGACCTCGGCCAGCAACTGCTCCTGGGTGACCGAGGCGTCGAAATGCACCGGCACCGAGCGGATGCCCAGTTCCTCGCAGGCCTTGCGCTTGCTGCGCACGTAGACCTCGGAAGCCGGGTCCTCGCCGACCAGGACGGTCGCCAGGGCAGGGGCGCGGTGGCCGGCGGCGACGCGCGCGGCGACGGCGGCGCGGACGCGATCGCGGACGGATTGGGCGACGGCTTTGCCGTCAATGAGCTGTGCGGGCAAGAGAATGTCCCTAACGGAGAACGGGAATGATCGGCGCACATTCTAAATGCGGCTAGAATTCCGCGCCTCATGTCGCTCCAGCCCCTACAGCTAGAAATTCGCGATCTCGCCGTCCGGCGCGGGCCGCGCATGCTGTTCGAGCGGCTGGACCTCTCGCTGGCGGATGGCGAGATCCTGCACCTGCAGGGCGCCAACGGCGCCGGCAAGACCTCCCTGCTGGAGACCCTGGCAGGGCTGCGGCGCCCCGCCTCTGGCCAGGTCCTGGGCCTGCCGGACGAGCGAGGACTGCACTGGCTGGGCCACCGCAATGCCCTGAACCTGAGCCTGTCGGTGCTGGAGAACCTGGAATTCTGGTGTGGCCTGAACGGCGCCTCGGCGCAAGCCTGCCAGCCGGCGCTGGAGCGCGTCGGCATCTGGAAGCTGCGCCACCGCCTGGTGCGCACGCTGTCGGCTGGGCAGAAGCGCCGGGCCGCGCTGGCGCGGCTGCTGGCGCAACGCCGGCCCCTGTGGCTGCTCGACGAACCCCTGGACGGCCTGGACCGGCAGGGCCTGGAGCTGTTCGCCCAGTTGCTCGGCGAGCACGCGGCCGGTGGCGGCGGTGCCATCGTCACCAGTCACCAGCCGCTGCCGGCGGGCCTGTCCGGCGTGCGCAACCTGGTGCTCAGCCCGTGAGCGCGGCCCTGGCCATCCTGACCCGCGAACTGCGGCTGGCCCTGCGCTCGCGCATGGACTGGCTGCTGCCGCTGCTGTTCTTCGTGATGGTGGTGTTGCTGTTCGGCCTCGGCGCCCGCCCCAACGACCCGGTGCTGGCGGGCTTCGCTCCCTCCATTCTCTGGGTGGGCGCATTGCTGTCGATGCTGCTGACCCTGGACCGCCTGTTCCGGGCTGACTACGAGGACGGCAGCCTGGAGCAGCTGTGCCTGGCGGAGGCGCCGCTGGGCCTGACCGTGGCGGCCAAGCTGACGGCGCACTGGCTGCTGACCGGCCTGCCGCTGGTGCTGCTGGCGGCACCGCTGGCGGTGGCCCTGCAGCTGCCGGCCGCCGGCCTGCCGGCGCTGGTCTGGGGCCTGGCCCTGGGCACCCCGGTGCTGAGCTTCGTCGGTGGCTTTGCCGCGGCCCTGACCGTGGCCCTGCCGCGCGCCGGCCTGCTGCTGCCCCTGCTGGTGCTGCCCCTGCTGGCGCCGGTACTGATCTTCGGGGCCGGCGCCGTGCGCGCCGCCCTTGGCGGCCTGGATGCGGCCGCTCCGTTATACTTCCTGGCGGCGGTCCTCGTGCTTTGTCTCACCCTGGTTCCCTGGGCCGCCGCCGCAGCCTTGCGCAACGCCTTCGAATGAGCTCCTGGACCTGGTTTCACCGGCTGGCCTCGCCGCCGAGTTTTTACCGCCTGGCCGACCGCCTTGCCCCCTGGCTGGGCTGGCTGGCGCTGGCCCTGCTGGCCTATGGCTGGATCAACGGCCTGTTCTTCGCGCCCGAGGATTACCAGCAGAAGGACGCCTACCGCATCATCTACGTCCACGTGCCGGCGGCGGCGCTTTCGCTGTCGCTCTATGTCGGCATGGCGGTGGCGGGCTTCGTGGCGCTGGTCTGGCGCATGAAGCTGGCCGAATCGGCGCTCATCGCCATTGCCCCGGTCGGCGCCAGTTTTACCGCCCTGGCCCTGGTCACCGGCATGCTCTGGGGCAAGCCGATGTGGGGCGCCTATTGGGTCTGGGATGCCCGCCTGACCTCCGAACTGGTGCTGCTGTTCCTCTATCTCGGCGTGATCGGCCTATGGCAGGCCTTCGAGGATCCGCGCGCCGCGGCGCGCGCCTGCGCCCTGCTGGCGGTGGTCGGCGTGATCAACGTGCCGATCGTGAAGTACTCGGTGGACTGGTGGAATAGCCTGCACCAGGGCTCCACCATCCTGAAGATGGGCAAGCCCAGCATCACCGCCGCCATGGCGTACCCGCTGTTCGCCTCGCTGATCGGCAGCTACCTGTTCGCCGGCTACGTGGTGCTGCGCCGCCTGCAGAACGAATTGCTGCTGCGCGAGGGTGGCACCGCCTGGGTGCGTGAACTGATGGGGAAGTCCCGTGTCTGAGATCCTGGCCATGGGGGGGTACGGCCTTTACGTCTGGGGTAGCTTCGGCTGCGGCCTGGCTGTATTGGCCTGGAATGCGTTGTCGCCCCGCCTGGCGCGACGAGCATTGATGCGCCAAATGACGGAATCCGAATGACCAAGCGTCAAAAGCGAATGGCGGCAGTCCTGCTGCTGCTGGTGGGCCTGTCCGTGGCCGCCGTGCTGGGCTTCACCGCCTTCAGCAAGAACATGATGTATTTCCAGACCCCCAGCGACGTTGCCACCGGCAAGCTGCCGGAGGGTGCGCGCATCCGCCTGGGCGGCCTGGTGGAGAAGGGCAGCGTGCAGCGCGGCGACGGCCTGGTGGTGAATTTCAGCGTCGCCGACTGCGACGCCAACCTGCCGGTGCGCTACGAGGGCATCCTGCCGGACCTGTTCCGCGAGGGGCAGGGCGTGGTCGCCATGGGTCACATGGAAGGCAAGACCTTCGTCGCCGACGAGGTCCTGGCCAAGCATGACGAGAACTACATGCCGCCGGAACTGGCCGAGAAGTTGACGACGCCGGACGGCAAGCACTCCTGCGCGCAGTTCAAGTCCATGGGCGGGAAAGCATGATCCCGGAGATCGGTCACTTCCTGCTGATCGTGGCGCTCGGCGTCGCGGTGCTGCAGTTCCTGGTACCGTCCTGGGGCGTGTGGAAGCGTGACGCCCGGGCCATGGCGGTGGGGCAGTCGGCGGCGCAAGTACAGCTCGCCCTGGTGTTCCTGTCCTATCTCTGCCTGACCTGGGCCTTCGTGCAGAAGGATTTTTCGGTCACCTACGTGGCCGCCAACTCGCATTCCGATCTGCCGCTGATGTACCGCATCAGTGCGGTCTGGGGTGCTCACGAAGGCTCGCTGCTGCTGTGGATGCTGATGCTGTCCGGCTGGACCGGCGCGGTGTCGGTGTTCAACCGCCGCCTGCCGGCCGACATCACAGCCACCACCCTGGCGGTGCTGGGCGCGATATCGATCGGCTTCCTGTCGTTCATGCTGCTGACCTCCAATCCCTTCGACCGCCACTTCCCGGTGCCGTTGGAAGGCAAGGATCTCAACCCGCTGCTGCAGGACCCGGGCCTGATCATCCATCCGCCGATGCTCTACATGGGCTACGTCGGCTTCTCGGTGGCCTTCGCCTTTGCCATCGCCGCGCTGGTCTCTGGCCGGCTCGACGGCGCCTGGGCGCGCTGGACGCGTCCCTGGACCACCACCGCCTGGCTGTTCCTGACCATGGGCATCACGCTGGGCTCCTGGTGGGCTTACCACGAGCTGGGTTGGGGCGGCTGGTGGTTCTGGGACCCGGTGGAAAACGCCTCCTTCATGCCCTGGCTGGTCGGCACCGCACTGATCCACTCGCTGGCGGTCACCGAGAAGCGCGGACTGCTGAAATCCTGGACCGTGCTGCTGGCGATCATCGCCTTCTCGCTGTCCTTGCTCGGCACCTTCCTGGTGCGCTCCGGCGTGCTGGTGTCGGTGCATGCCTTCGCCACCGATCCGGCGCGCGGCGTCTACATCCTGGGCTTCCTTGCGGTGGTGCTGGGCAGTGCGTTCTCGCTCTACGCCTGGCGGGCGCCGCGGCTGAAGAGCGATGGCGACCTGGCCTTCTTCTCGCGTGAAGGCCTGCTGCTGCTGAACAACGTCTTCCTGGTTGTGGCCGCCGCCGCGGTATTCCTGGGCACCCTCTACCCCCTGTTCGTCGATGCCTTGGGCATGGGCAAGATCTCGGTGGGGCCGCCGTACTTCAATGCCGTGTTCATCCCGCTGACCGCGCCGCTGGCGGTGGTGCTCGGACTGGGCATGGCGGTGGGCTGGAAGCGCGCCAAGTTCAAGGAAGTGGTGCGCCAGCTGCGCTGGCCGGCCGCCCTGGCCGTGCTGCTGGCCATCGTCCTGCCGTTCCTGTGGGTGGACGGCAACAGCTTCGCGGTGTTCGGCGGCGTGCTGCTGGGCTGCTGGGTGCTGCTGACCTCGGTGCATGACCTCTGGGGTCGTGTGCGCGCCAAGCGTTCCCTGCTCAATGGCCTGGCCTCGGTGCCGCGCAGTGTCTGGGGCATGACCCTGGCGCACATCGGCCTCGGCGTCTGGGTGCTGGGCGTGGCTTTCGTCAGCCTCTACAGCGTGGAGCGGGACGTGCGCCTGGCGACCGGCGAGTCGGCCGAGCTGCACGGCTACCAGTATTTCCTGCGTGGCGTGGAGCCGGTGCGCGGCCCCAACTACGATGCCGACCGTGGCACCGTCGAGGTCACGCGCGACGGCACCAGCATCACCATCCTGCATCCGGAAAAGCGCCTGTACCGTGCGCAGCAGAGCGTCATGACCGAGGCCGCGGTGGACGAGTCGCCCATCCGTGATCTCTACGTCGCGCTGGGCGAGCCCTTCGACAACGGCGACTGGAGCCTGCGCATGTACTACAAGCCGGCGATGCAGCTGGTCTGGTGGGGCGGTTTCATCATGTTCTTCGGCGGCATCCTGGCCGCGTCGGACCGCCGTTACCGGCTGACCAAGCTGGCGCAGGCGCCGGTGGATGCCGATGGCAAGGCGGGCGCCTGATGCGCTTCCTGATTCCGGCGGCGCTGCTGGTGGTCCTGCTGGTATTCCTCGGCATCGGCCTGACGCGCGATCCGCGCGAGGTGCCGTCGCCGCTGGTCGGCAAGCCGGCGCCCGCCTTTGATCTGGCGCTGCTCGGCGAGCCGCAGCGCTACACGCAGGACGATCTCAAGGGCCGACCCGTGCTGGTCAACTTCTGGGCCAGCTGGTGTGCCGGCTGCCGCGTCGAGCATCCCCTGCTGGTGAAGCTGGCGGGCGAGGGTGTCGAGATCATCGGCATGGACTACAAGGACACCGACGAGGCCGCCAGGCAGTGGCTGCAGCGGCACGGCAACCCCTATCGCCGCGTGGTGCTGGACGTGCAAGGCACGGCCGGCCTGGACTGGGGTGTCTACGGGGTTCCCGAGACCTTCGTGCTCGATGCCAATGGCACCATCGTCTACAAGCAGATCGGCCCCATGACCGAGCAGGCCTGGACCGAGAAGATCCGGCCGCTGCTGCAGGGGCAGAAGTCGTGAGCCTGCGGCGCTGGGGCCTGGCGCTGCTGCTGGCCCTGCCGGTGCTGGCCGCCGCCCAGCCGCCGGCCGAAGCGCCGCCGCTGACCGTGCAGGCGACGCTGGACGCCGGGCAGCAGGAGCGCTATCGCCGCCTGGTCCATGAACTGCGCTGCCTGGTCTGCCAGAACCAGACCATTGCCGATTCCAACGCACCGCTGGCGCAGGACCTGCGCGCCCAGGTGGAGCGTCAGATTGCCGAGGGACGCAGTGACGACGACATCCGCCACTACATGACGGCGCGCTACGGCGACTTCGTGCTGTACAAGCCGCCGGTCCAGCGCAACACCGTGTTCCTGTGGGTCGGTCCCTTCCTGCTGCTGCTGGGTGCGCTGGCCATCGCCCTGCGCCAGTTGCTGCGCCGCCGCGATGCGGCCGCCCTCACCCCCGCCGCCGCGCCCGATCCGCAGGCGCTGCAGAAACTGCTCGACGAGGACCGTCCGTGATACTCGCGTACCTGGGCATGGCAGCCCTGCTGCTGTTGGCCTGTCTGTGGCTGACCCGACCCTACTGGCGTGCGCCTGGCGCCGCCCTGCTGCGCCGCAAGGCCGCCAACGTTGCCGTGTACCGCTCACGCCTGGCCGAGATCGACGCCGAGGCGGAAGCCGGCGTGATCGAGGCCGAGGCGGCGTCACAGCTCAAGCAGGAGCTGGCGGCGCGTCTGCTGCAGGATGCCGAGCAGCCGTCCGAGGCGCCGGCTGAGACCGATCGCCGCCGCTGGGCGGCGACCGCTGTCGTGGTGGTGGTGCTGGCGGTTTTCGCCGGCGTCTTCTACTGGCAGCAGGGCAGCTGGCGCACCCAGGAGCTGGTGGCCCTGGCCGCCGTGAGTCCCGGTGCCGCGCAGCAGGATGCCGTTGGCGAAATGGTCGACAAGCTGGCCGCCAAGCTTGAGCAGAGCCCGGACGACCTGGAGGGTTGGGCCATGCTGGGCCGGTCCTACTTCGTCATGGAGCGCTACGGCGATGCCGCGCGCGCCTATGCCGAGCTCAACAAGCGCCTGCCGCAGCCGGAGGCCGACCTGCTGGTGGCCGAAGGCGAGTCCCTGGGGCTGGCGCGGGACCGCGACCTGATGGGGCGGCCGCTGGAGCTGTTCCAGCAGGCCCTGAAGCTGGATCCGGAAAACGGCAAGGGCCTGTGGTACGCCGGCCTGGCCGCCGCGCAGGCACGCGACCTGCGTGCCGCTCGCGACTATTGGCAGCGCCTGTCGCAGCAGGAGCTGCCGCCGGAACTGCGGTCGGTGCTGCAGGAGCAGCTCGCCCAGCTCGCCAGTGCCCTGGGCGAGTCGGCGCCGGCAACGCCTCCCGCCGCCAAGGCCGAGGAGCCCGCGCCGGCGGCGGCCAGCCAGGGGCCGCAGCTGCGCCTCAAGGTCGCCCTGTCCCCTGAATTGGCCGCCAAGGCGCCGCCGGGCAGCATGCTGTTCGTGTTCGCCAAGGCCGAGCAGGGCCCGCCGATGCCGCTGGCGGTGCAGCGCCTGCCGGGGGCGAAACTGCCGCTGGAGGTGGTGTTGGACGACAGCATGGCGATGATGCCCCAGCTCAAGCTGTCACAGTTCGACCGCTGGACCGTCACCGCCCGGATCACGGCCGGTGGCAGCGTGAAGGCGGAATCGGGCGATTGGGAGGGAAGCCGTACGGTTTCGGGAGTAGAATCCGCACAGCCGATCGCACTGACCATCGACCGGGTCGTGCCCTGAAGAGTTTTCTCCTTGCCGATCAATACCATGCTTGAACAAGTTCCCTCCGCGCTGCCGCTGCTGCTGAAGGCCGCGGGCACCGGCCGGCGCAAGCCGGGCCGCGATCCCCAGATTCCCGCCCTGTCCACCGGCATCGGCAGCCTGCGCGCCGACCCGGCCAAGCTGGCCGCCTACTGCCAGGTCTGCGGCTTCGAGCCGGGCGAGACCCTGCCGATCACCTATCCGGCGGTACTGGCCAACCCGCTGGCGATGCACCTGATGGCGCAGCCGGAATTCCCGCTGCCGATGCTGGGCATCGTGCACGTGCGCAACCTGATCGAGCAGAAGCGGCTGCTGCGCGCCGACGAGGCCTATGCCGTCAGCGTGCGCACCGGCGAGTCCCGCCGGGTCAAGGCCGGCCTGGAGTTCGAGCTGGTGATCGAGTTCAGCCTGGAAGGCGAGGTGCTCTACACCTGCACCATGGGCGTGCTGCACCGCATGCCGGGCCCCAAGCAGGGTGGCGGTAGCCGCCCGGCGCCGCCGCCGGCGCAGCTGGCCGAGTACCTGGCCCTGGACGTGCCCGAGAACCAGGGCCGGCGCTATGCCGCGGTGTCCGGGGACTACAATCCGATCCACCTGTACACGCCGACGGCCAAGCTGCTGGGCTTCAAGCGCCATATCGCCCACGGCATGTGGTCGCTGGCCCGCTGTGCCGCGATGCTGCAGCCGGGGCTGGGGCGCGAACCGTCCGTGCTGGACGTGTCCTTCAAGCAGCCGGTATTCCTGCCGGCCAAGGTCGCGGTGAAATACCAGCGCAATGGCGACCTGCTCGACTTCGCCCTGTTGGCCCGCAATTCCGACAAGGTCCACCTGAGCGGCTCGCTGCGCTGAAACTTGCGTTAAAATCGGCGCTCAAGCAGCGAAAACACAAAGAGATTCCCAGGAGCAGTCCATGCGGATCCGTAAAGCAGTCTTCCCCGTCGCCGGTCTCGGCACCCGCTTCCTGCCAGCGACCAAGGCGATCGCCAAGGAAATGCTGCCGATCGTCGACAAGCCCCTCATCCAGTACGCGGTGCAGGAGGCGATCAGCGCCGGTGCCGAGGAACTGATCTTCATCACGGGCCGCTCGAAGAACTCCATCATGGACCACTTCGACAAGGCCTACGAGCTCGAGACCGAGCTGGAGCAGCGCGGCAAGGAAAAGCTGCTCGCCATCGTCCGCGAGGTGCTGCCGCCGGGCGTGACCTGCATCTTCATCCGTCAGGCTGAGGCGCTGGGCCTGGGCCACGCCGTACTCTGCGCCTGGCCCGCGGTGGGCGACGAGGACTTCTCGGTGATCCTGGCGGACGACCTGATCGACGGCAAGCTGCGCCCCTGCCTGGCGCAGATGCAGCGCGTCTACCAGGAGTACGGCACCAGCGTGGTCGCGGTGCAGAAGGTCCCCAAGGACGAAATCTCCAGCTATGGCGTGGTCGAGGTCCAGCCGGTCGCTCCGGGCCTGGGCGAAGTCCGCCGCATCGTCGAGAAGCCGAAGAAGGAAGACGCCCCCAGCGACCTGGCGGTGGTCGGCCGCTACATCCTGACGCCGCGCATCTTCAAGCTGCTGGAGCGCACCCCGCGCGGCGCCGGTGGCGAGATCCAGCTGACCGATGCGATCAGCATGATGATCCAGGAGCAGACGGTGCTGGCCTATGAGTTCGAAGGCACGCGCTATGACTGCGGCTCGAAGCTGGGCTACCTCAAGGCCAACGTCGAATACGGCCTGAAACACGAAGAGATCGGTGGCGAGTTCACCCGATACCTGAAAGACATGGCGGCGGACCTGACTTCCCTCGCCCCCAAGGAAAAGAAGCAAGGCTGACCTCACGTTGCCCTTACGTGGAGGAAGGCACATCGAAGGACAGGATATGGCGACAAGCAAGTATCAGAGTTTCATCGAATCTTCCTCCATACAGGGTGCCAACGCGCCCTATATCGAGGCGTACTACGAGCAGTTCCTCGAGGATCCGGATTCGGTCGATCCGGGCTGGCGGGCCTACTTCCGCAACGTGCAGGACCAGAGCGCCCCGCGCGAGGTCGCTCACAGCGAAGTGCTGGCGCGCTTCGAGCGCATGGCGCGAGAGCCGCGCCGTGTCGCCGCCGCCGAGGCGGGCTTCGATGCCCGCGCCGCCGAGAAGCAGGCCGGCGTCCTGCGGCTGATCAACTACTACCGCGTCCGTGGCCACCAAGTGGCCAAGCTCGACCCGCTGGGCCTGGCCCCGGTCGATCCGGTGCGCGATCTCGATCCGGCCTTCCACGGCCTGGGCCCCGAGGACTTCGAGACGGTGTTCAACACCGGCTCGCTGGCCGGCCCTGACCGCCTGCCGCTGAAGGACATCATCAAGCTGCTGAAGGCGGTCTACACCGACACCATCGGCGCCGAGTACATGTACATCACGGAGACGGCGCAGAAGCGCTGGATCCAGCAGCGCCTCGAGACCACCGCCTTCCAGCCCAAGCTGACCGCCGACCGCAAGAAGGAAGTCTTCAAGCAGCTCGTGGCGGCCGAGGGCCTGGAGCGCTACCTGCACAACAAGTACGTCGGCCAGAAGCGCTTCTCGCTGGAAGGCGGCGACTCGCTGATCCCGGCGCTGGACGAGGTGCTGCAGGGCTGCGCCGCGCGTGACGTCGAGGAAGTCGTCATCGGCATGGCCCACCGCGGCCGCCTCAACGTGCTGGTCAACCTGCTGGGCAAGTCGCCGGCGGACCTGTTCGCCGAGTTCGAAGGCAAGTACTCCACCGAGTCGCTGAGCCGTGCCGGCGACGTGAAGTACCACATGGGCTTCTCGACCGACGTCGAAGTGGCCGGCAAGCGCCTGCACCTGGTGCTGGCCTTCAATCCCTCGCACCTGGAGATCGTGAACCCGGTGGTGGAGGGCAGCGTCAAGGCGCGCCAAGTGGCGCGCGGCGACGACATCGGCCAGCGCGTGGTGCCGATCCTGATCCACGGCGACGCCGCCTTCGCCGGCCAGGGCGTGGTCATGGAGACGCTGCAGCTGTCGCACTCCAAGGGCTACAGCACCGGCGGCACGCTGCATGTGATCGTCAACAACCAGATCGGCTTCACCACGCCGAACCCGATCGAGGCCGAGCCGGGCCGCGAGGCGCGCACGTCGCGCTACTGCACCGACCTGGCCAAGATGCTGGAAGCGCCGGTGTTCCATGTGAACGGCGACGATCCGGAGGCGGTGGTGTTCGTCACGCGCCTGGCGATGGACTTCCGCAACGAGTTCCACAAGGACGTCATCGTCGACATCTGCTGCTACCGCCGCTGGGGTCACAACGAGGCCGACGAGCCGTCGGTAACCAGCCCGGTGATGTACGAGGCGGTCAAGAAGCACCCGACCACCATGACGCTGTATGCCAAGCGCCTGGAGGAAGAGGGTGCCATCGCTCGCGGCGACGCCGAGGCGCTGACCAAGGATTACCGTTCCGGCCTCGACAAGGGTGAGAACATTGCCCGCATCACGCTGGGCCTGGTCGGCAACAAGCACACCGTCAACTGGGCCAAGTACCGTGAGGGCGGCTGGGACACGCCGACCGAAACGCTGGTGACCCGTGACCAGTTGCAGACGCTGTCGGGCAAGCTGCTGTCGCTGCCTGAAGGCTTCACGCTGCATGCGCGCGTACAGAAAATCTACGAGGACCGCGCGCGCATGGCGGCCGGCGAGCTGCCGATGGACTGGGGTTTCGCCGAGACCATGGCTTACGCGGCCAATCTCAACGAAGGCTTCGACGTGCGCCTCTGCGGCCAGGACGTGCAGCGCGGCACCTTCTTCCATCGCCATGCCACCGTGCATGACTACAAGAACGGCGCACGCCACACCCCGTTGAAGACGCTGGTGCCCGGCGAACACCGCTTCTCGGTCAACGACACGCTGTTGTCGGAGGAGGGTGTGCTGGGCTTCGAGTACGGTTATGCCACCACCGATCCGGAAACCCTGGTGGTGTGGGAAGCGCAGTTCGGCGACTTCGCCAACGGCGCCCAGGTGGTCTTCGACCAGTTCATCGCCTCCGGCTTTTCCAAGTGGGGTCGTCTCTGCGGCCTGACCATCTTCCTGCCGCATGGCTATGAAGGCCAGGGTCCGGAGCATTCCTCGGGTCGCCTCGAGCGCTGGCTGCAGCTCTGTGCGGACAACAACCAGCAGGTCTGCGTGCCGTCCACGCCGGCGCAGATGTTCCACATGCTGCGGCGCCAGGTGAAGCGCAACTACCGCCTGCCGCTGATCGTGATGACGCCCAAGAGCCTGCTGCGCCACCCGCTGTCGGTGTCGACGCTGGACGATCTCACCAAGGGCCGCTTCCAGACCGTGATCCAGGAGACCGAGAAGCTCGACGCGGACAAGGTCACACGCGTGGTGTTCTGCTCGGGCAAGGTCTACTTCGACCTGTTCCAGACGCGCGAGAAGGAGAAGGCCTACAACGTGGCGTTGGTGCGTATCGAGCAGCTCTATCCGTTCCCCAAGGACGGCTTCGAGGAGGCGCTGGCCAAGTATCCCAACGCCAAGGACGTGGTGTGGTGCCAGGAAGAGCCCGAGAACCAGGGCGCGTGGTACCAGATCAAGCACCGCCTCGCCGCGCATGTTCAGCCGCAGCATCGCCTGCTCTATGTCACCCGCGTGGGCTCGTCGAGCACCGCGGTGGGTTATCTCAAGGTGCACCAGAAGGAGCAGGAGGAGTTGGTCCGTGCCGCTCTTACTGCCGGCAAGCCGAACTGATCGGCTGCCGCCCCAGAACAGAACGAAACAGACATCGCTCCAGGAAAAAGAACAATGGCTATCGAAATCAAAGTCCCCAACCTGCCCGAATCGGTCTCCTCCGCCACCGTGGCCACCTGGCACCTGAAGGCCGGTGATGCGGTCAAGCGTGAGCAGAACCTCGTCGACCTGGAAACGGACAAGGTCGTGCTGGAAGTGCCGGCTACCGCCGACGGCGTGATCACCGAAATCCGCGCGCAGCCGGGCGCCACGGTAGTGGCCGGCGACGTGCTCGCCGTGATGGAGGAGGGCGCCAGTGCGGCCGCCGCTCCGGCTGCCGCCAAGGTGGAAGGGGCCAAGCCCGCCACCACCGCGGCTCCGGCCGCCCCGGCCGGCGGCAACGAAGACCAGTCTCCCGCCGTGCGCAAGCTGCTGTCGGAGCTGGGCCTGTCGGCCTCGCAGATCAGCGGCACCGGCAAGGGTGGTCGCCTGACCCTGGAAGACGTGAAGGCCCATGCCGCCAAGCCGCAGGCTGCTGCGCCCAAGGCCGCAGCGCCTGCGCCCGCCGCCGCGCCGGCCCCGCGTGTCGCCGGTGCCCGCGAGGAGCAGCGCGTGCCGATGACGCGTATCCGCCAGCGCATCGCCGAGCGCCTGCTGGAAGCCAAGAACAACACCGCCATGCTGACCACCTTCAACGAGGTGGACCTGAAGGCCGTGTCCGAGCTGCGTGCCCGCTACAAGGACCAGTTCGAGAAGTCCCACGGCGTGAAGCTCGGCTTCATGAGCTTCTTCGTCAAGGCCGTGATCGAGGCCCTGAAGAAGTACCCGGTGCTGAACGCCTCGGTGGACGGCCAGGACATCATCTACCACGGCTACTACGACATCGGCGTGGCCGTGTCCTCGGAGCGTGGCCTGGTGGTGCCGATCCTGCGCGATGCCGACCAGCACTCCATGGCCGAGATCGAGAAGGCCATCGGTGACTTCGGTGCCCGCGCCAAGGCCAACAAGCTGACCATGGAAGACCTCACCGGCGGCACGTTCTCCGTCACCAACGGCGGCGTATTCGGCTCGATGATGTCCACGCCGATCCTGAACCCTCCGCAGTCGGCGATCCTCGGCATGCACGGCATCACCGAGCGTCCGATGGTGGTCAACGGCGAGATCGTGATCCGCCCGATGATGTACCTGGCGCTGTCCTACGATCACCGCATCATCGACGGCAAGGAAGCCGTGCTGGGCCTGCGCACGATCAAGGAATGCCTGGAAGATCCGGCCAAGATCCTGCTCTCGCTCTAATGAGCGATTGGCTGTAACGACACCGGCCCCCTGTTGGGGGCCGGTTTGTTTTTGGCGCCGCTGCGGCATACTCGCCAAGCATGAGCGCCCCGCTGCACAACGACCCTATCCCCTTCATCACGCTGCCCAACTGGGTCAATGCGGCGGCGCACTGCGGCTTCAACATCCGGCCGATCTTCGATGAACTGGGCATCCAGACCGACCTGGTGAACCTGGAAGACGCCACCATCAGCCTGCCGCTGCTGGGGCAGGTCATGGATGCTTGCGTGGAGCGCTCGCGCGAACAGCATTTCCCCTTCGTGCTGGGCGAGACCTTCGCCTTCGACTACCTGCCGGACATCGCCACCTTCGTCGCCACCAGCCCGACACTGCGGCAGGCGGTGCGCGTGTTCGACTGGGTACGCACGCTGATCAATCCCATGATCGACGTGCGGCTGGAGGAAGAGGGGGAGCTCGCGCGCCTGGTGCTGGTGAGGGACCAGGACCCGGCGGAGCCGGAGGGACGTGTCGGCGCCTATTTCGTCGAGTCGCTGTTCGCCGCCATCATCAAGTTCGGCCGCGCCATCGCCGCCGATCTGGAAGCGGACGCCGTGCTGCGGCTGCGTTTTCCGGAGCCGCGGTACGCGGCGGTCTACTCGCGCTCCTTCCGGCTGCCGGTGCATTTCTCCCAGCCACTGAACGCCCTGGAATTCCCGCGTGCGCGCCTCGACGCGTCGCTGGCGGGCGGCTTCCCGTCCCTGCATGGTCAGGCCGAGCAGCGCGTCAGCCAGCGGCTCGCCAAGATGCCGCGCCGCAGCGGCCTGATTGCCGCCGTGGAAGCGATTCTGGACCAGGAGCCGCGGCTGCTGGGGCAGGGTATCGAGCGGGTTGCCCAGCGGCTCGACCTGCATCCGCGCACCCTGCAGCGGCGCCTGCATGAGGAGGGCGAGGCCTTCGCTGAACTGCAGGGACGGGTGCGCTATCGGCGGGCGCTGAAGGATCTTCAGGACCCGGCGCTGGACCTGGAGACCATCAGCGAGCGGCTGGGTTTTTCGGACCGGCGCAGCTTCACGCGGGCTTTCACACGCTGGGCAGGGGCTTCACCGAGCGAGTTTCGCAGGCGTGGCGGCGGGAAACCGCCCTTGTGATGCGGGAGCCAGCTTGCTGGCGACCCGCCCTCGGAAGTCGCCAGCAAGCTGGCTCCTGCATGCCAATAGCTTTGCCATCCTGAAGCAGCGTAGCTTGGGCGGACCGCTCGCTCAGACGGCTTGGACGGCCACTGGCAGTCCAGGGAATCCCTGTCTCCACTGTCGCGAAATGTTCCCTTCTGGTCGTTCAAGGTCATAGTCAGCCCTTGCCGCTGCTCCTAAAGTCAGCTCAACGACTCTGAGGAGAGCAAGGATGGATGGATCGACACTGGGCATCGTTGCGCGCAAGGGCCCCGACTTCGGGCTGGACGGCGACATTCCCAAGTACTGGTTCGGGGGCGACGCCTTCAAGTCGCGCTTCTTCGACGCCATGTCGTTGCTGTTCCCGGAGGGAGAGAAGTTCTTCATCGCCTGCGTGCGCGACTATCGCGACCAGGTGACGGACCCGGAGCTCAAGGCCCAGGTCAAGGACTTCATGTACCAGGAAGGCCAGCATGGCATCGTGCATACCCAGTTCAACAACCGCCTGAAGGCGCAGGGCATCGAGGTGGACCAGATCCTCAGTGAACAGAAGCGCATCATGTTCGGTGTGTTCCGCAAGCGCCTGCCGAAGATCTACACCCTGGGCCAGACCGCTGCCGCCGAGCACATGACTGCCCTGATGGCCCACGGCTTCTTCTCCGCCGGCCTGATGAAGGACGCCGATCCGCGCATCCGCGCCATGTACGCCTGGCATGCGGTCGAGGAGATCGAGCACAAGGCCGTGGCCTATGACGTCTACAAGAAAGTGGCCAAGGGCAGCTGGCTGGTGCGCGTGCTGTCGATGCTGCAGGTGGCGCTGACCTTCCCGCTGCACGTCTTCATGATCATGAACCACATGTTCAAGGTCGACGGCGTGCAGAACCGTGGCCGCGTCTGGCTGCGCGGGCTCTGGTGGCTGTACGGGCCGCGCGGCATCTATCCGCGCCTGCTGCCGCACTTTGCACTGTACTTCATGCCCGGCTTCCACCCCTGGAAGCACGGCAACATGGACATCTATCACCGCTGGACCGATGCCTACGACCGCACCGGCGACGCCATCAAGGCCGGTGATGTGGTGTCCGTGGGCGCGCCTGCCTGAGATTTTCCGGATATCCGCCGCGGACGATTCCTCCGGTCGTCTGCGGCGGAGCCTGGCAGGCCCCGGCGAATCCCAAGCGGATTCCGGATAGGGAGCTGAATGTCGGCTAGACTTGCGGCACTGGAAAACCGCAAGGAACTCAATCCCGTAGATGAGCATCGACCGGTGGGTGGTATGCGAGCAGTGCGATGCGGTCTACACCCGGCGCCAGCTGCAGCCGGGTGAGGTGGCCGACTGTGCGCGTTGCGGCCATCACCTCTATCGCCGCCATCGTTTCGACGTCGAGATCCTGCTGGCGCTGACCCTGGCCACGGCCGTGGTCTTCGTGCTGGCCAATGTCTATCCCATCGTCACCATCGACGCCCAGGGCTCGCGCAATGCGGCCACGGTCTGGGGCGCGGTGATCGCCACCTGGGAATCCGGGGTGGGGTTCGTGGCCTTCCTTTCGGCCATGCTGGTGTTCTTCTTCCCGCTGGCGCAGATCGCCTTGTTCTCCTATGTGCTGCTGGCCCTGCATCGCGGTACGCGGCCGGGGGAGTTCCGCCAGGCCATGAAGGCGCTGGCGCTGATGCAGCCCTGGAGCATGGCCGAGGTGTTCATGCTCGGCATCCTGGTAGCGGTGGTGAAGCTTGCCGGCATGATGGAGGTGATTCCGGGCATTGGCCTGTGGAGCTTCGCCATGCTGACCTTGCTGCTGGCCGCGCTGACCTCCTATGACCTGCAGGACATCTGGGACATCGCCGAGCGCCTGGACGATGCCGCCGCTGCCGGGCCGGCCGGGGAGCGCGCATGAGCCGCTTCGTCACGGCCACCGAGCTGGGCCTGCTGGGCTGCCGCCGCTGTGGCCACGTGATGAAGCGGCCGGGGCAGGGCGCCCTGGGTCACTGCGACCGCTGCGGCGCCACGCTGCACCGGCGCAAGCCGCAGAGCCTGGAGCGCTGCTGGGCTTTGCTGATCGCGGCGATGATCCTGTACGTGCCCGCCAACACCATGACGATGATGCGGACCACGAACCTGCTGAACTCCACCGACGACACGATCATCAGCGGCGTGATCTATCTCTGGGTGCAGGGCTCCTGGGAACTGGCGGCGATCGTGTTCATCGCCAGCGTGATGGTGCCGATCTCCAAGTTCATCGCCCTGCTGACGCTGCTGATCACGGTCCAGCGCGGTAGCGACTGGGACCGCCCCGGCCGCACGCGGCTTTACCGTATCATCGAGAAGATCGGCCACTGGTCGATGCTGGACGTGTTCGTGGTGGCGCTGCTGGTGGCGCTGGTGCATTTCGACGTCTTCGGCCGGGTCGAGGCCGGGGGCGGCGCCGTTGCCTTCGGCGCCGTGGTGGTGCTGACCATGCTGGCTTCCATGAGTTTCGACCCGCGCCTGATCTGGGACCCTCCTGCACGACATGACTGACCAAGACATTTCGCCTCCAGAACCGCAGATCAGCCGCCCTCCGCGCTGGCGTTTCTCCATGGTCTGGCTGGTCCCGGTCGTCGCCGCCGTGATCGGCTTGGGCCTGCTGGTGCGTACCTGGCTGCAGGCTGGCCCGGTCATCACGATCCAGTTCAAGACCGCCGAAGGCCTGGAGGCCGGCAAGACCGAGCTGCGCTTCAAGGAAGTGGTGATCGGCAAGGTGCGCAGCATCGAGCTCACCGATGATTTCACGCAGGTCAAGGTGAAGGTGGACCTCAACAAGGATGCCTCCCGTGCCGCCGTGACCGATTCGCGCTTCTGGGTGGTGCGTCCGCGCGCCGACCTGGGCGGTGTTTCCGGCCTGGGCACGCTGCTGTCCGGTGCCTACATCGGCGTGGACATCGGCAAGTCCGAGGAGGGCGAGCGCGCCTTCAAGGGGCTCGAAGTGCCGCCGGCGGTGACCAACGACAGCCAGGGTCGCGGCTTCAGGCTGGTGGCCAAGGACCTGGGCTCGCTGAACCTGGGCTCCCCGGTGTACTACCGCCGGGTTCCGGTCGGGCGGGTGGTGGGTTACGAAATGGATCCGGATGGTCGCGCGGTCAGCCTGCAGATCTTCGTCGATGCGCCCTACGACCGCTTCGTGACGCCTTCGACCAGCTTCTGGAATGCCAGCGGCGTGGACGTCAGTGCCGGGCCGCAGGGCTTCAAGCTCAATACCCAGTCGCTGGTCAGCGTCATCGCCGGCGGCATCGCCTTCCAGCCGCCGGAGCGCAACGAGCCGCCCGCCGCCGAGGGTGGCCGTTTCCGCCTGTACGACGACATGGCCTCGGCCATGGCGCCGCAGGACAAGGTCCAGCTCGCCCTGCGCCTGCGCTTCTACCAGTCCGTGCGTGGGCTGGCGGTGGGTGCGCCGGTGGACTTCCACGGCCTGCAGCTGGGCGAGATCACCAAGATCGATTTCGAGTACGACGCGCAGCGCCAGCGCTTCGCGGCGGACGTCAGCGCCGTCATCTACCCGGAGCGTCTCGGCAATGCCTACCTGTCCCTGCGTGGCCAGCTCAAGCAGGCCGACGACGAGGCGCCGCGGCGGGTGTTCGAGCGCCTGATCTCGCAGAGCCTGCGCGCGCAGCTGCGTAGCGGCAACCTGCTCACCGGCCAGCAGTATGTGGCGCTGGATTTCCTGACCAAGGGCGAGTCCACCCTGGCGCCCCCCAAGACGGGCGTCCTGGTGATGCCGACCGTGCCCGGCAGCTTCGACCAGATCCAGACCCAGATCACCAACATCGTCGACAAGATCGAGAAGATTCCCTTCGACGAGATCGGCGTTCAATTGCGCGACACCCTGCGCGATGCCAACCAGCTGCTGAAGACGCTGGACGGCAAGGTAGCGCCGGAGATGCAGCAGACCCTGGAGCAGGCGCGCCAGACGCTGCGCAGTGCCGAAGAGGCCCTGGGCAGCGACGGGCCCATGCAGCAGGACCTGCGCGGTACCCTGGAGTCGGTGGACCGTGCGGCGCGTTCGCTGCGCTCACTGACCGAGGGCCTGCAGCGTCACCCGCAATCGCTGCTGCGCGGCAAGCCGGACGACCCGGTGCTGCTGCGCCTGTCGCCCCTGCCGCCCCAAGGACCGGAGCAGACCCCGCCGTGAAGTACGCCCTCCCGTCAGCCCTGCTGGCCCTGCTGCTGTCCGCCTGCGCCTCGGTTTCGGCGCCCAGCTACTACACCCTGTCGGCACCGTCGACCGCCGCCCTGGCCGCGCCGACGCGCTGGATCGACGTGCAGGCGGTCTCCGTGCCCCTGCAACTGGATACGCCGCAACTGGTCGTGCGCCAGGGCGACGCCAGCCTGGCGTTGCTGGAGCGCCAGCAGTGGGCCTCGCCGCTGGATGCCGAGATTCGCGGCGCCCTGGTGACGGCCCTGGCCGCCCAGGGCATCCGCGACATCCATGCCCTGCCGCCGCCGGCCGATACGCCGCTGCATCGCCTCAAGCTGGAGCTGCAGGCCTTCGAGACCATGCCGGGCCGGGCCGTGCGCTGGGAGGGGGTCTGGAGCCTGCGTGGCAGCGGCGGGGCCAAGCCCAGCCTGACCTGCGCCTTCTCCGCGCAGGAGCCGGTGGGGGCGGAGACTGCGGACATGGTCGCCGGGCACCAGCGCCTGCTGCGCCGGCTGGCCGGGCAGATCGCCGCCGTGCTGGCCCCGGGCGCCGCCCCGGCCTGCCCGGGCAACTGAAAGCCTGTCTTCCTGCGTGCAGGGTGGCCGCAGGGCGGCCGCAGCGCGCTAAAATAGCGGTGCCCTCAAGGAAAAGAACATGAGCGAACAATACGACGTCGTTGTCATTGGCGGCGGTCCCGCCGGTTACCCCTGCGCGATCCGTGCTTCCCAGCTCGGCTTCAAGACGGCCTGCATCGATGCCTGGGTCAACAAGGACAGCAATCCGGCCTTTGGCGGCACCTGCCTGAACGCCGGCTGCATTCCCTCCAAGGCGCTGCTGGAGTCCTCCGAGCTGGTGCACCGCGCCCAGCACGAGTTCGCCAAGCACGGCATCGGCGTGGGCGAGGTCAGCGTTGACCTCGCCAAGATGCAGGCGCGCAAGACCGAGGTGTCCAAGTCGCTCACCGGCGGCATCAAGCAGCTGTTCACCGCCAGCAAGGTCACCGGCCTGTTCGGCACCGGCAAGCTGCTGGGCAACGGCCAGGTCGAGTACAAGTCGCACGACGGCCAGACCCAGGTCCTCAGCGCCAAGCACATCGTCATCGCCACCGGCTCCGAGCCGGTGAACCTGACCAAGATAGCCGCCTTCGACGGCGAGCGCATCGTCGATTCCTGGGGCGCGCTGGACTTCACCGAGGTGCCCAAGCGCCTCGGCGTGATCGGCGCCGGTGTGATCGGCGTGGAACTGGGCAGCGTCTGGTCGCGCCTGGGCGCCAAGGTCACCATCCTGGAGGCCCTGCCGGGCTTCCTGCCGATGGTCGATGCCGCGATCTCCAAGGAGGCGCTGCGCCACCTGACCAAGCAGGGCCTGGACATCCGCTTCGGCGCCAAGGTGTCGGGTGCCAAGGCCGGCAAGAAGGGCGTGACCGTCGAGTTCGAGCAGGACGGCAAGACCCAGAGTGAGGAGTTCGACAAGCTGATCGTCGCCGTCGGCCGCCGTCCCAACACCACCGGCCTCAACGCCGAGGCAGTGGGCGTGAAGCTGACCGACCGCGGTTTCGTGCAGGTGGACCCGCACTACAAGACCAGCGTGCCGGGCGTCTACGCCGTGGGCGACGTGATCGGCGGCGCCATGCTGGCGCACAAGGGTATCGAGGAAGGCGTGGCCCTGGCCGAGCAGCTCGCCGGCCACCACACGCAGGTCAACTACAACGCGGTGCCGAGCGTGGTCTACACCGCGCCGGAGATCGCCTGGGTCGGCCTGTCCGAAGAGCAGGCCAAGGCGGCCGGCCACGAGGTCAAGACCGGCAGCGGCTCGTTCATGGCCAGCGGCCGTGCCAAGGCCATGGAGCAGGCGGGCGGTACCATCAAGGTGATCTCCGACGCCAAGACCGACCGCATCCTCGGCGTGCACGCCGTGGGCCCGTTCGTGTCCGAACTCATCGCCGAAGCCGTGGTCGCACTGGAGTTCGCCGCCACCACCGAGGACATCGCGCTGATCATGCATGCGCACCCCTCGCTGGCGGAAACCTTCCATGACGCGATCCTGCTGGTGGATGGCCGTGCCGTGCACGCCATCAACAAGCCCAAGCGCGCCTGAGCGGCACCCCACAAAATCCAATAAGCAGGAGCGAGAGAGTGAAAGCAAAGGCAATCATCGGTGCGACCCTGGCCCTGGCGGCTTTGCCGGCCGCGGCGGCAACCTTCGACGCCAGCATCGGCGAGGAAGCCGTGCGCGTGGGCCTGGAAGGCGACCTGTCGTCGGTGTTCTCCGGCGCCAAGGGCCAGTACGATCTCGGCGCCCTGTGGCGCTCCGAGAACAATGCCGACGCCTTCGTGCCGCATATCGGCGTGCTGCTGACCGGCGACACCGGTGCGCGTGATGCCAAGGTCACGGCTGGCCTGGGCATTCGTGCCGCCTACATCGACGGCGAGAACGCCGACGGTTCGGCCATCGCGCTCGGCGGCCAGGTGGATGTGCGCATGCCGGGCTTCGAGCGCGTCGCGCTCGGCGCCTATGCCTACTTCGCCCCGGACGTGACCACTTTTGGCGACACCGACAAGTACTTCGACGTCGGCCTCAGCCTGGGCTACGAGGTGATCAAGGACGCTGCGGTCTACGTCGGCTGGCGCAAGGTCGAGGCCGACCTGGACGCCGGTGGCAAGATCGAGGCCGACGATGGCTTCAACATCGGCCTGCGGCTCAACTTCTAACATCATCTGACCAGGAACCGGGGTTCGTATGGGGCGTGGCCCGAGTATCGAAGCGCGCAAGAACGCTACTGACGCGGCGCGCGGCAAGCTGTTCACCAAGTTCATTCGCGAGATCACCGTTGCCGCCCGCACGGGCGGCAGCGATCCCAAGGCCAATTCGCGGCTGCGCATCGCCATGGACAAGGCGCTGACCGCGAACATGACCAAGGACACGATCGAGCGCGCCATCAAGCGCGGCTCCGGCGAGGGCAATGCCGACGCGTTCGAGGAAATCCGCTACGAGGGCTACGGCCCGGGTGGCGTCGCGATCATGGTGGACTGCATGACCGACAATCCCACGCGTACCGTTGCCGAAGTGCGCCATGCCTTCAGCAAGTGCGGTGGCAGCATGGGCACCAGCGGTTCGGTGGCCTTCCAGTTCAGCCGCACCGGCCAGATCCTGTTCGAGACCGGCGGTGACGCGGCGCTGGAAGAGCAGATCCTGGAGCAGGCCCTGGAAGCCGGCGCGGACGACGTGGTCAACCACGACGAAGTCACCGAGGTGCTGGTGGCGACGGACGCCTTCGAGTCGGTCAAGACGGCGCTGGCCGCCAAGGGCCTGAAGCCGGTGCAGGCCGACATCACCATGCGTCCGGGCAACACCAGCGCGGTGTCGGGCGAGCAGGCGACCACGCTGCAGAAGCTGATCGACATGCTGGAAGATCTGGACGACGTGCAGAAGGTCTACTCGAACGCCGAGTTCGCGTGACCGTCACCCGCATCCTCGGCATCGATCCCGGCTCGCGCTACACCGGCTACGGCGTGATCGAGGTTGCGGGCGGCAAGAGCCGCCATCTGGTCTGCGGTCGCATCAACGCCACCGTCGGCGAGATGCCGGAGCGGCTGTTGAAGATCATGCGGGGGCTCGGCGAGATCATCGCCGAGTACCACCCGCAGGAAGTCGCCCTGGAAGAAGTCTTCGTCAACAAGAACGTGTCCAGCGCGCTGGTGCTGGGCCAGGCCCGCGGCGTGGCCATGGTCGCCGCGGCGCAGGCCGGGTTGCCGCTGGCCGAGTACGCCGCCACCCAGGTCAAGCTGGCCCTGGTCGGCAACGGCCGCGCCGAGAAGCTGCAGGTGCAGCACATGGTCAAGGTGTTGCTGAACCTGCGCGAAGTCATGGCGGCCGACGCCTCTGATGCCCTGGCCGTGGCGCTGACCCATGCGCACGTGCGATCCACTAAGATTCGCAGTGGGCTCACCCTGAACAAGGCCTGGGGATGACAGGACAACAATGATCGGGCGCATCACCGGAAAACTCGTACTCAAGCAACCGCCGCTGCTGCTGGTGGATGTAGGCGGCGTGGGCTATGAACTGGAAGCCCCGATGTCCACCTTCTACAAGCTGCCGTCGGTGGGCGAGGGCGTCAGCCTGCACACGCACCTGACGGTGCGCGAGGATGCGCACCTGCTGTTCGCCTTCGGCAGCAGCACCGAGAAGGGATTGTTCCGCGAGCTGATCAAGATTTCCGGGGTCGGCCCCAAGCTGGCGCTGGCGATCCTGTCCGGTGTCAGCGTCGAGGATTTCTGGGAGACCGTGCGCGCCAGCGATGTCGTGCGCCTGACCAAGATTCCCGGTGTCGGCCGCAAGACGGCCGAGCGCCTGGTGGTGGAGATGCGAGACAAGGCTGGTGGCGTCACCGAGGCCGTGGGCCTCAGCAGCGCGCCTGCGGTGGGTGCGGCGCCGCTGCAGGAGGCACGTGCCGCGCTGGCCACGCTGGGCTACAAGCCGGCTGAAATCCAGCGCTTCACCGAGGCCGTGCACAAGGAAGGCATGACCACCGAGCAGATCATCCAGGAAGCGCTCAAGCGCGCCGTGCGATGAGCGACGGCCCGCGCCTGATTTCCGCTGCAGGTTCCTCGGAGGAGGAGCGCATCGAGCGCGCCATCCGCCCGCACCGGCTGCAGGACTACGTCGGCCAGCCGGCAGTCAAGGAGCAGATGGGGATCGCCATCGAGGCGGCGCGCCGTCGTGGCGACGCGCTGGACCACGTGCTGATCTTCGGTCCGCCGGGCCTGGGCAAGACCACGCTGGCGCATATCCTGGCGGCGGAGATGGGCGTCAACCTGCGCCAGACCTCCGGCCCGGTGCTGGAGCGTGCCGGCGACCTGGCCGCCCTGCTGACCAACCTGGAGCCTCGCGACCTGCTGTTCATCGACGAGATCCATCGCCTGTCGCCCGTGGTGGAGGAAGTGCTCTACCCGGCGATGGAGGACTACCAGCTCGACATCATGATTGGCGAGGGGCCGGCGGCGCGTTCCATCCGCCTGGACCTGCCGCCGTTCACGCTGGTGGGTGCCACCACCCGCGCCGGTGCGCTGACCAGCCCGCTGCGTGACCGTTTCGGCATCGTGCAGCGCCTGGAGTTCTACGGCATCGAGGACCTGACCAGCATCGTCACGCGCAGTGCCGCGATCCTGAAAGCCGGCATCGAGCCGGGCGGGGCGCTGGAGATTGCACGCCGCTCACGCGGTACGCCGCGTATCGCCAACCGCCTGCTGCGCCGGGTGCGCGACTATGCCGAGGTCCGTGGCGACGGCGTCATCACAGAGCCCACCGCGGCGGCGGCGATGAAGCTGCTGGACGTCGATTCCAACGGTTTCGACCTGATGGACCGCAAGCTGCTGCTGATGCTGATCGAGCGTTTCGACGGTGGTCCGGCGGGCCTGGACAACCTCGCCGCCGCTATCGGCGAGGCGCGCGATACCATCGAGGACGTGATCGAGCCCTACCTGATCCAGCAGGGCTACCTGATGCGCACGCCGCGCGGCCGTGTGGCCTGCAGACTGGCCTACCAGCACTACGGCCTGAAGATGCCGGACCGACTCGGCACGCCGGACCTGTTCGCGCCATGAGCGACTACCGCTGGCCGATCCGGGTCTACTACGAGGACACCGACGCCAGTGGCGTGGTGTACCACGCCAACTACCTGCGCTGGTTCGAGCGGGCCCGCACGGAGTGGCTGCGCGAGAAGGGCTACGGGCAGGAGCGGCTACGGCTGGAGGCCGGGGTGGCCTTCACCATTTCGAGCATCGAAATCGGCTACCTCAAGCCCGCGCGGCTGGACGATGAGCTGGTCGTGCAGACCCGTGTTGCGGAACTTCGGCGCGCCAGCCTGATCTTTGAACAGTCCCTGCTGGGTGACGGTGGTCAGATACTCACCACGGCGCGCGTTCGCATCGCTTGTGTGGATGCGGCGACCTTTCGTCCGAAAGCCCTGCCGCCGGGCCTCATGTAAAGGCATCCTCCGCTGCTAGAATCCCCTACAAATCGCAGGGTTCTTTGTTATTATTCTGCGATCAACCAAAATAATTGTTGATATTTACTAACAACGCCCCGGCCGATCGGCTTTGGGACGGTCCAGATCAAGGACTAAGGATAATTCCATGAACGATTTGTCGATGCTCGACCTGATCCTGAAGGCGAGCCTGCTTGCGAAGTTCGTCCTGCTGCTGCTGGTGGCGGCTTCGGGAGTGTCCTGGTACGTGATCTTCTCCAAGCGCGGCCTGTTCTCGCGCATGGCGGCCTCGGCCGAGAAATTCGAGGACCGCTTCTGGAGCGGCGGCAACCTGGCCGACCTCTATGAGTCAGTGCGCAAGAACCAGGAGACCGAGGGCCTGGCGGCCATCTTCGTCGCCGGCTACGAGGAATACACCCGCCAGCAGACCGCCGGCCGCTCGGCTCCCGAGGACCAGCTGGCCGCGGTTTCGCGCCAGATGCGCGTGGCCCAGGTGCGCGAGGTCGAGCGCCTGGAGGGCGGCCTCGCCATGCTGGCCACCATCGGTTCCACCAGCCCCTACGTCGGCCTGTTCGGCACGGTCTGGGGCATCATGGCCGCCTTCGTCAGCATCGGCGCCCAGAAGCAGGCCTCGCTGGCCACGGTCGCCCCCGGCATCGCCGAGGCGCTGATCGCCACGGCCATGGGCCTGTTCGCCGCCATCCCGGCCGTGATCGCCTACAACTTCTTCACGCGCTCGGTGGAACGGATGGAAAACCGCTACCACACCTTCGCCGAAGAGATGCTAGGCATCATCGACCGCGGGCTGCGTCACGCCCGCCCGGCCTGAGGAGCCCGCCATGGCGCGCCGCAAGCTTTCCGCCGACATGAACGTCGTGCCGTACATCGACGTCATGCTGGTGCTGCTGGTGATCTTCATGGTGACTGCGCCGATGATGACGCAAGGCATCGAGGTGGACCTGCCCGACGTCAAGGCCCAGTCGATGAGCAAGGAAGACGAGGATCGCATCCTGTCGGTTGATCCCAAGGGCAACTACCACCTCAGCTGGATCGGCGAGGGCAAGACCATCGTCGGTGACGACGAGGTGGTGACCGAGGTGCAGGGGCTGCTGGCCACCAAGCCGGAGCAGATGATCCTGGTTCATGGCGACCGGGTCACCCCGTACGAAAACGTCGCCAAGGCCATGGGCCTGCTCAGCGATGCCGGGGCCAAGAAGATCGGCTTCGTCACCGATGAGCCGACGGACGAAAAGCCGCGCCGTTGATGAACAAGCCACAGACCCGCTATGCGGTTGCGTCACTGATCCTGCACATCGTCGTGTTCGGGGCGCTGATCGTTGGCGCCCTGTTCCACCGCAAGCCGGAGCCGATGCGCATCATCGAAGCCGCCCTGGTGCAGGGCGGCGGGCAGCAGGTGCCCAACCCGCAGCCGGTGGAGCCCAAGCCCTTGCCGCCCGCGCCCAAGCCCGAGCCGCAGCCCGAGCCGCAACCTCCCAAGCCTGAACCGCCGAAGCCCAAGCCGGAGCCTCCCAAGGAAGATCCGGTGAAGAAGGCCGAGGAAAAGGCCAAGAAGGACGCCGAGGCCGAGGAGAAGCGCAAGGTCGCCGAGGAGCGCAAGGAGAAGCAGCGCGTCCAGGACGCCGAGCGCAAGGCCGAGCAGGTCCGCATCAAGGAAGAAGCGGAGCGCAAGCGCCAGGAAGAGGTCAAGAAGAAGCAGGAAGAGGCGCAGAAGAAGGCCGAGGAAGAGCGCGTCCGCAAGGCGGAAGAGCAGCGCAAGAAGGACGAAGAGAAGCGTCAGCAGCAGGCCATCGCCGATGACCTCAAGCGCCAGGAAGCCGAGGAGCGCAAGGCGATCGACGACGCCCGGGCCAAGCGTGCGGCCGAGGACAAGGCCCGCCGCGATGCCCTGGCCGCCGCCGCCGCTGCCGAGCAGGCAGCGCGCGATGCCGCCGTCATCGGTGCGGCCCAGGCCCAGTGGGGCGACCTGATCGCGGCCCGCGTGCGCAAGTTCTGGCAGCGTCCGCCGGCCAGCGCCGACACCTTCACCTGCGTGGTGGAGGTGAAGATGAATCCGGATGCCTCGGTGGTGAGCGCTAACGTGATTCGCAGTTGCGGCACCGCGGCGCTGGACCGTTCGGTGGAGCAGGCCGTGGTCAAGGCCAGTCCGCTGCCGCCGCCGCCGGATCCGCGTGCCATGCCCCCGGATCGCACCATCAAAATCAGATTCTGCCCCTCGGCGAGCGGCTGCTGAGGTAGCCGCTACGAGAATCCGGCCCGAATGCCAGAACTTTTTCCCCATGAAGAGAGTCACTTGGGGAAGAACTTTGGCGTAA
This sequence comes from Pseudomonadota bacterium, assembly GCA_052035235.1. GTDB lineage: Bacteria > Pseudomonadota > Gammaproteobacteria > Nevskiales > Nevskiaceae > Solimonas_A. Next base: position 38,686 of record JBPOHT010000024.1, read on the forward strand.
AGGCCGGTTTTTGAATCACAATATGGTCCGCGGCCCCGTAGGCGCCGCTTTTCAAGGTTGCCCATGACGTTCAAGAAACTGCTTGCCGTAATGCTGGTCCTGGTCGCCGTTCCGGCCCAGGCCGCCCTGGAAATCACCGTCACCGGTGGTGACGTGGCGCCGTTGCCCATCGCCCTGGTGCAGTTCCAGTCCACGCCCGAGGTGCCGCTGGACGTGGCGCAGGTGGTGGAGAACGACCTGGTGCGCAGCGGCCGCTTCAAGGCCCTGCCGCGTAGCGCCATGCCGCAGACCCCGACGGCACCGCAAGGTGTGGTGACCGATGGCTGGAAGGCTGCCGGTATCGACAACCTGGTGATCGGCCAGATCGGCAAGTCCGCCGATGGTTACTACGCGCGTTTCTTCCTGATCGACACCGTCAGCGGCCAGCAACTGCTGAGCCACCAGTTCTCGGTGAAGTCGCCGGCGCAGATGCGCACCGTGGCGCACATGATCGCCGACATGATCTACGAGAAGCTGCTCGGCATTCCGGGCTACTTCAACACCAAGATCGCCTACGTGGCCGCCAGCGGCTATGGTCCGGCCCGCAACTTCCAGCTGGTGGTGTCCGATTCGGACGGTGAGGCCCCTCGCGTACTCGCCACCTCGCGCGAACCGATCCTGTCGCCGGCCTGGGCTCCGGACCGCAAGCAGCTCGCCTTCGTCGGCTACAACCGTGGCCGCTCGGCGGTAATGGTCTACACGCTGGCCACCGGCCAGGTGCGCACCCTGGTATCGGAGCCGGGCCTCAACAGCTCGCCGGCCTGGTCGCCGGACGGCAGCAAGATCGCCGTGAGCCTGTCCTTCGAGAACAACCCCGACATCTACGTGATCGACGTGGCCAGCAACAAGCGCCGCCGCCTGACCGACCACTACGGTATCGACACCGAACCGTCATGGTCGCCGGACGGCAGCAAGCTGGTCTTCACCTCCGACCGTGGCGGCCGTCCGCAGATCTACGAGATCGGCGCCGAGGGCGGCGATCCGCGCCGTATCACGTTCCAGGGTGGACAGAACCTGCGCGCGAGCTATTCGCCGGACGGCAAGTCCCTGGCCCTGGTGAACGCCGACGGCGGCCGTTTCCGCATCGGCCTGCTGGACCTGGCCAGCGGTGGCCTCAAGCTCCTCAGCGACGGCCCTCAGGACGAGGGCCCGCAATTCGCACCCGGTGGTGCGGTGGTTATCTACGCTACGCAGGGACGCGCCGGCGGCGCGGAACTTGCGACCGTATCGGTCGACGGACGGGTCCGTACGCGCCTGCGACAGGCGGCCGACATCAAGGAGCCCGCATGGTCTCCGGTGGTTCGTTAATTTCCTACATTTAAGCTTCCGCACCTCTAGAACTTAGGAGTCACCCCAATGACCAAGAACCTCATCATCGCCGGCGCTCTCGTCGCCGCCCTGGCCGTTGCCGGCTGCTCCGGCAAGAAGAACGTGAAGCCGGCGGCCCCGTCGGCTGATCCCGTCGGCCAGAGCACCACGCCGTACGGCAGCGATCCCTACGGCAGCAGCGCCCCCGCCCAGATCGGCGGCCCCAGCGCCCAGGAAACCGCCGAGCGCGCCCTGAGCAACAACATCGTCTACTTCGAGTACGACAGCACTGTCATCAACTCGGAAGGCGAGTCGGTCATCGGCCGCTACGCCGGCTACCTGCAGGGCAACCCGACCGCCCGCGTGCGCCTGGAAGGTCACGCCGACGAGCGCGGCACCCCGGAATACAACCTGGGCCTGGGTGAGCGTCGCGCCAAGGCGGTCGAGGCTTCGCTGCTGGCCAAGGGCGTGAACGCCAACCAGCTGTCGCTGCTGTCCTACGGCGAAGAGCGTCCGGCGGTGTCGGGTCACGACGAGGCGAGCTGGGCCCAGAACCGCCGCGTGCAGATCATCCGCCAGTAAGGCTGCAACCTAAAAAAACCTCGGGGGAACAGGTCCATGTCCACACGTCGTCTGATTGCTTCTTTCATCGCTCCCGTCGCGCTGCTGGCCGGCTGTGCCAGCTCCGACTTCGGCGGAAACATCAGCGGAAGCGGAGATGCCCTGTCCCCCGAGGAGCGTCGCCTCCAGCGCGCGGAGACCAAGGTCTCCGAGCTGTCGCGCCGGCTCGACGCGGTGAACCTGGCCGGCATGGACCAGGAGAACCAGCGTCTGCGTGACGACATCCGCCAGATGCGTGGCGAGATGGAGCGCATGCGCTTCGAGTTCGACCAACAGCAGCGCCGTGGCGCTGCCTCGGTGGCTGAACTGGATCGCCGCATCCAGCGCTTTGAAGTGCAGCAGGGCCTCGCGGTCACCGGCTCCGCGCCGGCTGCCGCGGTTCCCGCTGCCCCGGTCAGCCAGGGCAGCAGCTACGTGGCTCCGCCTGCGGTCGTGGCGGCACCTTCCGCGCCGGCCGTGGCTCCGGGCGCCGCCGCCGCACCCAGCACCAGTGTGGCTCCGGCCGCCGGCGCTCCGGTGGTGATCTCGTCGGGCAGTGGTGCCACGGTGGAAGAGGAGACCGCGTACCTCGCGGCCTTCGACGAATTCAAGAACGGTAAGTACGACAACGCCATCCGTGGTTTCAAGAACATGGTGGCGACGTACCCGCAGGGCACCTATGCGCCCAACGCCTATTTCTGGATGGGCGAGATGTACACCATCAAGCGCGACTACAAGGCCGCGCTGACCAATTTCCAGACCATCCTGCAGCGTTTCCCCGCCACCCCCAAGGTGCCGGACGCGATGCTGAAGGTGGGCCTGACACAGCTCGAGCTGAAGTCGGAAGCCGAGGGCCGCGCGACGCTGCAGCGCGTGATCTCGACCTATCCGAACTCCAACGCCGCCAAGCTCGCGGCGCAGCGCTTGAATCCGCCGAAGTAAGGACCAACCCGCTGTGAGCAACACCGCTCCAGGGTCATCACCGGAAGCGGTGCGGCTCAAGATCACGGAGATTTTCCACTCGCTGCAGGGAGAGTCCTCCCTGGCTGGCTGGCCGACAGTGTTCGTGCGCCTGACCGGCTGCCCGCTACGTTGCCAGTACTGCGACACCACGTACTCCTTCCATGGCGGTGAGTACCGCTCGCTGGAGCAGGTGCTGGCGGAGGTGGCCAGTCACGGCGCGCGCCATGTCTGCGTGACTGGCGGCGAGCCGCTGGCGCAGAAGAGCTGCCTGCCGCTGCTGGGGGCGCTCTGCGATGCCGGCTACGTGGTCTCGCTGGAAACCAGCGGCGCCCTGGACATCGGCGGCGTGGACCCGCGCGTGATCCGCGTAGTGGACCTGAAGACGCCGGACTCCGGCGAGCTGGCCAAGAACCGCCTGGCCAATATCGATCTGCTGACCCCGCGGGACGAGCTCAAGTTCGTGCTCTGCTCGCGCGCCGACTACGACTGGGCACGCGGCATGCTCGCCGAGCATCGCCTGGCCGAGCGCTGCGGGGTGCTGTTCTCGCATGCGCATGGCCAGCTTGCCGCCCGCGACCTAGCGGACTGGATCGTGGCGGACCGCCTGCCGGTGCGTTTCCAGACCCAGTTGCACAAGGCCCTTTGGGGCAACGAGCAGGGGCGTTAGCCGTGACGAAGAAGAAAGCCGTGGTACTGCTCTCCGGTGGCCTGGACTCCGCCACCGTGCTGGCCATGGCCCGCGAGCAGGGCTACGAGAGCTACGCACTGTCGGTGTCCTACGGGCAGCGCCACGTCGCCGAACTGCGCGCCGCCGATCGCGTGGTACGGGCGCTGGGGGCCGCCGGCCACCAGACCTTGCACGTGAACCTGGATGCCGTCGGGGGCTCGTCGCTGACCGACACGAGCATGGCGGTGCCGGAGACGCCCACCACCGGCATCCCCAGCACCTACGTACCGGCGCGCAACACCCTATTCCTGTCCATGGCGCTGGGCTGGGCCGAGGTGCTGGAGGCTCAGGACCTGTTCATCGGCGTCAACGCCGTGGACTATTCCGGCTACCCGGACTGCCGCCCGGCCTTCATCGAGGCCTTCGAGCATCTGGCGGGCGTGGCGACCCGGGCCGGGGTGGAGGGCAAGCCGTTCCGGGTGCACGCCCCGCTGCTGCGCCTGAGCAAGGCCGAGATCATCCGCGAGGGCCTGCGGCTGGGCGTGGACTATGGCCTGACCGTGTCCTGCTACCAGGCCGACGAGGCTGGGCGGGCCTGTGGGCGCTGTGATTCCTGCCGTTTGCGGCGGGAAGGGTTCGTCGCGGCGGGGGTAGCGGACCCGACGCCGTATCGCTAGGCGACGGGGCGCGTGTTGCGACCCGTCATGCGGTCCAGGCCATAATTAGCCTGCCCGGGACTGGATACCGGTTTTCGCCGTATGACGACCGGAAACGGTCTTTCTGCCGGCATCCGGAATCCGATCAGGAACAAAAAAGCCCTCGAAAGAGGGCTAGTTTGGGCAGTTTGGTCGGAGCGACAGGATTCGAACCTGCGACCCCCTGCGCCCAAGGCAGGTGCGCTACCAGGCTGCGCCACACTCCGATACGGCTATTGTGCAGCAAGATGGTGGGTCGTGATGGATTCGAACCATCGACCAACTGGTTAAAAGCCAGCTGCTCTACCGGCTGAGCTAACGACCCCCGGCAATACGCCCTTGCAGCTGGGTTGCTGCAAGGGCGCGGAATGATACAGCAAAGCTTCCGGAGGTAGAACCTAGCCTGGCCTAATTCGTATCCGAGATAGATCGGGCGGTCATGCCGATAAAGCCGCAGTAGAAGCCTGCCAGCACGACCAAGGCCGGGGCCTCGGGCGTGTTGCCGCGCACCCCTGCTCGATGCCCACTGCGCTGGCCCGCGGCCGGCGTGTCCTGAAAGGACAAGACTTGTTCGCCACTCGAGCCGCCGTTGTTACGCGCGTGCTGCGCAGGCGGCTCAATGCGTCGTCACTGCGTCCTTCCCATGCAACCGGCGCAATCGCTCGTCGCGCCCGCAACCCGCACGGTAGATCTGGTAGCGCAGTTCCTGTTTGCGGTAGTAATCCTGGTGGTGGTCCTCGGCCGGATAGAAGGCCGTGTAGGCCGTGATCTCGGTGACGATCGGCGCACCCAGCGCCCCCGTGGCCGCCAGCGCGTCGCGCGAGGCCTGTGCCTGACGCTTCTGTGTTTCGCCGTGATAGAACACGGCGCTGCGGTACTGCGAGCCGATGTCGCAGAACTGCCCGGCGGCATCCGTCGGGTCGATGCTGCGCCAGAACACCGACAGCAGCTTGTCGAAACTCACCCGCTTGGGATCGAAGATGACCTGCACCGCTTCGGCATGGCCGGTGTCGCCGGCGGAGACCCGCTCGTAGCCGGGATTCGGCAGCTTGCCGCCGCTGTAGCCGGAAGTGACCGAGACCACCCCCGGCAGGTTGGCGAAGGGGGCGACCATGCACCAGAAGCAGCCGCCCGCGAAGGTGGCCGCTTCCTGCCCGGCGGAGGGTGCGATCTGTCCGGTCTTCGCCAGCGGGGTCTCCGGCGATTTTGCCTGGCTGGACTCCGGGACGCCGCAGGACATGATCAGGCAGGCGCCCAGCAACAAGGATGCGACACGTAGGCCAGGATTCATCGGCGTTCCTCCGGGAAGGCTTCAGGATGCGGATCGGACACGCTGATCATGCCGGAGCCTGGCGCCACGCGCTTTGCCCGGGTTCGACGGCCCCTGGTTTACTGGAAACCGAAGTAGATGGGGTTGGTCAGTCCGACAAAGCCGCCGTAGAAGCCCACCAGCACCGCGGCCGCCGGCGCCTCCGGCGTGCTGCCGCGCACCTCCGCCCGATACCAGCTGCGCTGTCCTGCAGCGGGCGTGTCCTCGAAGTCCAGGGACTGTTCGCCGAACAGGCGGCGTTCCAGGAAGGGCTGGCCGTTCTTCAGGATGCTGACGTTGTAGATGCCCAGCGGTCTTGCGCCGTCGATCTCCAGGCGGAAGTTCACCGGCCGCCCCTCTGACGGAAGCGCATCTCCCATCAAGGCCTCGTATCCACCGTCGCGATCGGCATCGGCCGTCAGGCGGATGCGCTCCGAGGTCGGGGCGTAGCCGACGGCGACGTGCCCGGCCTTCAGGGCCGCGAGTACGCCGGCGGCGGTGGGCGCCTCGGCATAGACCCAGGTGGTGGGATTGCCGACGTTCAGCCCCAGCGACTCGATGCCGGTCTGGTGATGGCAATCGCTGCCGCCGCGGCCGGTGATGCGCCGGCCGCCGCCGATCAGTTCGTCCCATAGCCGGATTGCACCGCTGTTGTCGGTGGGGAAGGCATAGAGCGCGTTCCAGACTTCCATACTGTCGAAGGGCATGTCGAAGCCGAACTCCCAGGGATCGCCGTTGATCGGATGATTCACCGACAGGTGCACGCCTTGGGCGCGCGCCTCAGCGGCGATAGCGCGGCCGGCATCGGCGTCGGTGCGGTCGCGCAAGGCGTAGAAGCGCAGGTGATCGAAGCGTGTCGGCGAAAACAGGTTGGCGTGGCCGCGTGCCGTGGTGTACTCCACGCCATGCAGCAGCACCATCTTGTCGGAGCGGAAGGCGGGGTCGTCCCAGGTGGTCAGCCGACCTTCGACGTGGTTGTCGTGGTCGGTGACGGTGAAGAAGCCCAGGCCTCGCTCTTCGGCCACCTTCACCAGTTCCGCCATCGGGTTGTCGGCGGCATCGTCGCTGTGGTCGGAGTGCAGGTGCAGGTCGCCGCCGAGCCAGGTACCCGCGCGCGGACCACTGGGGCCGGCGGGCACGGTGGGCGCGAGGTCGTCGCTGCCGCCGGAACAGGCCGAGAGCAGCAGTACCGCTGCAGTGATCGAGATCGGGAGACAGCGCATGTCGGGTTCCATCCAAAGGCACAGGATGGCGACATGGTGTTTCAGAACGTCGTCGCCGCGCCTCCCCGGAGTGGCGCAGGGTGAATTTTCCTATCGCTGCAATGGCGGCAGTGCGACGCCGACGCGAGCCACATAGTCGTCCCAGTCGGCCAGCAGGCCGTCGAAGATATCGCTGTACTCGTCGGCCGGCGCCGGCAGACCCGGGGTACCGACACCGCGTCGTGCCAGCACGGTGGTTTCCCCGCGATCCTGCTCGACGTTGAACAGTTGCCAGTCCTGGTTGGCGAGCAGGCCGCCGGCGAAGGGCAGGGCGTCCGTGCGGGTGATCTTCCAGGGGCCACGTCGCACGTAGCGATGGTTGTAGACCTCGCCGGCAAAGACGGCATCGGCGGCATGTGCCGTGGAGGCTTCGCCGCGCAGCAGCGGCAACAGAGAGCGCCCTTCCAGCGGTGCCACCTGGCGCCCCTGGTACTGCGTGCCGGGATTGTCGATGCCGGCCAGTTCCAGGATGGTGGGGGCCAGGTCCAGGGCCGAGGCCAGGGCGTGGACCTGGCGGTTGCCGTTGCGCTCGCGCGGCAGCTTCACCAGCGTGGGGGAGGAGATGCCACCCTCGGCGGTGAAACCCTTGAACAGGCGGAAGGGCGCGGAGCCGACCTCACCCCAGCCGACGCTGTGATGCAGGAACGAACCCTGGCGGCCGTAGTTCTCCAGCGAGTTGTCGAGGAAGCCGCTGGGGGGCGTGGGGTAGCCGTTGCCGTCGGCACCGTTGTCCGACAGGAACACGACCAGGGTGTTGTCGTAGCGGCCGACGCGCTTGAGGTGGGCCAGCAGGCGTCCGACGTTGTGGTCGAGGTTCTCGACCATGCCGGCGAAGACCTCCATGTTGCGCGCTTCCTGCTGGCGTTCCAGCGGTGTCAGCAGTCCCCAGGGGCGGTGGATGAGCGGCCCGGGGATACCGTAGCTCAGCGTGCCCGTGGGGCTGCCAGGATTGGCCTTGAAGTCCTGCGGGATCAGGCCCAGTGATTTCTGTTTTGCAATGCGGGCGTCGCGGATCGCGGCGTAGCCGGCGTCGTAGACGCCGCGGTAGCGCTCCAGGTACTCATCCGGCGCCTGCACCGGCCAGTGCGGCGTCTGCACCGGCAGGTACAGCAGAAAAGGTTTGCCGTCGCGCCGCTGCGTTTCGACATATTCGATCAGTTTGTCGACGTAGTGGTCGGCGCTGAACTTGCCCGGCGGCAGCGCCGCGGGCTGGCCATCTTCGTAGAACACCGGATCGGCAGAGTTCTCCTTGCCGGCGACAGGGCCGAAGTTATTGGCGCAGCCGAGCATTCCGTCGAGTGCGAAGGATCGCTCGAAACCCCACTGCCCCGGTCCTTGCGTGCCCAGGTGCCACTTGCCCGCCATGTACGTGTGATAGCCGGCGTCGCGCAGCAGTTGCGCGAAGGTGCGCGCCTTGCCGTTGAAGCCGCCGTCGTAGCCAGGCTTGTCGTCCTGGTAGGGCAGCTGAAGGTCCACCAGGCTGCCGACGCCGACCAGGTGATGATCGGCCCCGGTCAGCAGGTTGGCGCGCGTGGTGGAGCAGAGCTGGGTGACGTGAAAGTTGCCCAGCACCTGGCCGTCCTGCGCCAGGGCATCGAGCTGCGGCGTGCGGATCTCGCTGCCGAAGGCGCCGATATCCGAGTAACCGAGATCATCCGCCAGGATCACCACGATATCCGGTCGCCCGACGGCGGCATCCGGCGCGCTGGAGGAGCCACAGGCCGCCAGCAGGAGGGTGAGGGGAAATGCCACCAGGATCTGAACCGCCTTGAGCACACGCACCGTCTGTCCCGCCCTTGAGAGAGCCGGGGAGCTTAGGAGGCGTGATCAGGGCTTCAAAGGAATATCGCGCGCTTTGCTTATGTCGAAAATTCAGTGTGAGTCGAGCGCGTGGCGATGACGGGGTGTGCCCAGCCGGGCGGCTGCATCATCACCGCATCAATGCCGAAGACGCTGCGCAGGACATCCGGCTGCAGCACCTCGGCGGGCTTGCCGCTGGCCGCGACCTGACCGTCGCGGACCAGCGTGACCCGGTCGGCGTGCGCCAGTGCCAGGTTGGGGTCGTGCAGCACCACCGCGACGCCGTTGCCCTGCCGCGCGAACTGGCGCGCGGCGCCGAGGCTGGCGTGCTGGTGCGCCAGGTCCAGGCTGGCCGTGGGTTCGTCGAGCAACAGGTAGCGCGGTCCTTCGGCCAGCGCCTCCCAGACCTGCGCCAGCACGCGCGCCAACTGCACGCGCCGCCGCTCGCCGCCGGATAGCGCGGTGTAGCGACGTCCCCACAGCGCCGCGACTCCCGCGGCCGCCAGCGCTTCGCGCAGCAGCACTTCTTCCCGCGCCGGGGCATGTCGCGGGCAGGGCAGGCGGCCCAGCGCCACGACTTCTTCGACGAGAAATCCAAAACCAAGCTGTTCGTCCTGCGGCAGCACCGCGCGTCGTCGTGCCAGGGCGGCAGGCGTCCACTGCGCCAGCGGGCGTCCATCCAGCGAGACCTCGCCGCGCGTGCCACGCAGCTCTCCGGACAGCAGCTTCAGCAGCGTGGATTTGCCGGCGCCGTTGGGGCCGAGGATGGCGTGGACCTCGCCGGGCTCGACCTGGATCGAGGCCTGGCGCAGCAGCGGCTGGCCACCGCTGTCGTAGCCTGCGTCCTGCGCGTGCAGGCTCACAGCAGTTCCGCCCGGCGCCGCAGGCCCAGCAGCAGGACCAGGAAGAACGGCCCGCCGATCAGCGTGGTGAGCACGCCGATGGCGAGCTCCGCCGGCGCCAGCAGTACGCGGGCCAGCACGTCGGCCAATGTCAGCAGCAGGGCGCCCAGCAGGGCCGAGGCCGGCAGCAGGAAACGATGGCCAGGGCCGGCCCAGATGCGGATCAGGTGCGGCGTGACCAGGCCGATGAAGCCGATGATGCCGCTGACCGCGACAGCCACCGAGACCGACAGCACCACCAGCAGCAACAGGCGGCGTTTCAGGGCTTCCACGTCCACGCCCAGGTGCCCGGCCTCGGCCTCGCCCAACAGCAGGGCGTCCAGCGCGCGAGCGTCGCGGATCATCAGCGCCACGGAGCCGATCAGCAGCGGCGCGGCGATGGCGATCTCGTTCCAGCCGGCCTTGCCCAGTGAGCCGAACATCCAGAACATCGCCGTGCGCAGTGCCAGGTCGTCTGCCAACTGGGCCAGGAAGCCGATGCCGGCACCGGTCACGGCGTTGACCGCCAGGCCGCCGAGCAGCAGCGTGCCGATGCGGGTGTGGCCGTCGACGCGCGACAGGCTCGCCACCAGCAGCGCCGCCAGGCTGCCGCCGAGGAAGGCCGCCAGCGGCAGCACGGCGAGATTGGCGCGCTCCGTCGCCAGCATCGGCAGGCTGGCGCCCAGCACGATGACCCCCACCGCACCGAGGGCCGCGCCGCCGGAGATGCCGGCCAGGCCGGGTTCGGCCAGGGGATTGCGGAAGAGGCCTTGCATGGTCGCGCCGGCGCAGGCCAGGGCGCTGCCCACCAGCAGGGCCAGCACCAGTCGTGGCAGGCGCAGCTGCAACACGGTGGCCGACTCATAGTCCTGCAGGCCGACATCCAGCGGCAGACCGAGCGCCGCGAGGATCTGGGGAGTCGACAGCGGCAGGGGGCCGCTGGCCAGTGCCAGCCAGGCGGCCAGCAGCAAGCCCAGGCCCAGGGCCAGCAACAAGGGGAGGGCAGAGAGCCGTTTCACGGCAGGAATGACGGAAGCATTCCGCAAGAATATCGCTTAGGCGATACCCCGGACTATCGGCAGGCCGATATTCCGGCAGGTGTGCGAACCTTTCGCCGATGTCCGGGGACACGATAAAAAGGTTCGCCACCCACAGCGCCTACGTTTGCTCCGGGAGAGGGGTAGGCGGGCGTAGACGCTGTGAGGGCGAGAGGGAGGGCGAGTGCCGGGGCTTCCTTGGCCCGACGCCCGCTGCGGGTCGTTATTTGTTGAGGATCAGCTTGTCGTTGCGCGTCAGGCGCAGGCGGTATTCCTGGCCCTGGTGTTCGATGACCAGCTCGTGCGTGCCGCGAAACAGGTCTTCGCTCTTCAGGCGCGGCACGACGTTGCGGACGATCGTGGTGGTCTGGGCGCGGCGGGTCAGGGGAAGGCTCAGCGTGTTCAGGCTCTGCATGGCGAAAACCTCGTGGCGTGGGTCAGCGGTGATTTGAATGATAATGATTCGCATTAATGTGTCAAGTCCCCAGACGCGATGGGCGCCGATGTGCGTGGATACCTGCCCCCGGCATGCCTTCGCTGGATGAATGCGAAGGCCGCTTGGCCGCGCGTGCGGTGCTGGAAAATTCCAGGCCACTGCTATACTTGTGGGCTTGGGCGAGAGTGGCGGAATTGGTAGACGCAACAGGTTTAGGTCTTGTCGCTGTAAGGCGTGCGAGTTCGAGTCTCGCCTTTCGCACCAATCAATCAAAAAATATCATTTCCAATCAGAGCGATATTCATGGAAGTTAAAGTTGAGGCATCGAGCGGTCTGCGTCGTGAAATGCGTGTGGTGGTTCCCGCTGAGCGCGTCTCGAAGGCCGTCGACGAGCGCCTGAAGCGTTTCGCCAGCCGCGCCAAGCTGCCGGGCTTCCGTCCGGGCAAGGCGCCGTTCAAGGTCATCGAGCAGCAGTACGGCGAGTCCGCGCGCCTCGATGCGATCTCCGACATCGTCAACCAGACCTATCCGGAAGCGCTGAGCCAGGCCGGCGTGACCCCGGCCGGCTCGCCGAAGATCGACATCACCGCCGAGAAGGCCGGTGAGGCGCTGGAGTACGTGGCGCACTTCGAGGTCTACCCGCAGATCACCCTCAACCCGCTGTCGCAGCTGCAGATCGAGCGCCCGGTGGTGGATGTGGGCGAGGCCGACGTGGATCGCCTGGTGGAGAACCTGCGCAAGGCCCGCCGCACGCTCGAGGCCAAGACCGGCCCGGCCGCCAAGGGCGACGTCGCCACCATGGACTTCCTCGGCACGCTTGAAGGCGAAGCCTTCCAGGGCGGCGAGGGCAAGGACGTGACGATCGAGATCGGCTCCTCGCAGTTCCTGCCGGACCTGGAGAACGGCCTGATCGGGCACGCGGCCGGCGAGCAGTTCTCGGTCGACGTGGCCTTCCCGGAGGATTACCGCGCCGAGAACCTCAAGGGCAAGACCGCCCAGTTCGCGGTGACGCTGAAGGAAGTGAAGGAGTCCGTGCTCCCGGCGATCGACGCCGACTTCCTCAAGCTGCACTCGGTGGAAGACGGCGCCGGCGAAGCCGGCCTGCGCACCAAGTGCCGCACGGCGCTGGAGAAGGAGCGCGACAAGGGCGTGCGCAACCGCCTCAAGGGCCAGGTGCTGGAGCAGTTGCTGGTCGCCAACCCGGTGGACATCCCGCAGGCCCTCATCGCCCAGGAAATCCCGCGCCTGCGCGAGGAAGCCGCGTCGCGCATGAACATGGCCAACGTGCCGAAGGACAAGCACGCCGAGCTGCTGCCGGACGCGCTGTTCGAGCAGCAGGCGCAGAAGCGCGTGGCGCTCGGCCTGCTGATCGGCGAAGTGATCAAGACCCAGAACGTGCAGCTGGACACCAGCCGCGTCGACCAGGCCCTGGAAGAGATGGCGGCCGACTACGAGCAGCCGGAACAGGTCAAGGCCTACTACCGCAGCCGTCCGGAAATGCTCCAGGGCCTGCGCGCCATGGTGCTCGAGGACCAGGTGGTCGACAGCCTGATCGCCGGCGTCAGCCCCACGGACAAGAGCCTCTCGCTCGACGAGCTCTTGAATCCGCAGCGTCCGGCCCAAGCGTAAGCAGCTGAAGCATCCAGGCCGCCGGTGCCCGAGGCCCCGGCGGCCCCTTTGAATAATCAGAACGATCAGGAAGGTTCGATGGATACCCAGACCCGCGCCCAGCTTGTCCCGATGGTGGTGGAGCAGACCGCCCGCGGCGAGCGTGCTTTCGATATCTATTCGCGCCTGCTGAAGGAGCGCATCGTGTTCATCGTCGGCCCCATCGACGATCACATGGCCAACCTGATCGTGGCCCAGTTGCTGTTCCTGGAGTCCGAGAACCCGGACAAGGACATCCACCTGTATATCAACTCGCCGGGTGGCGTGGTCACCGCTGGCCTGTCGATCTACGACACCATGCGCTTCATCAAGCCGGACGTGGCCACCATGTGCATCGGCCAGGCGGCCAGCATGGGCGCCTTCCTGCTGTCGGCCGGTGCCAAGGGCAAGCGTTTTGCATTGCCGAATGCACGGGTGATGATCCACCAGCCCTCGGGCGGCGCCCAGGGCCAGGCCACGGACATCGAGATCCAGGCTCGCGAGATCCTGTACCTGCGCGAGAAGCTGAACAAGCTGATGGCCGAGCACACCGGCCAGCCCCTGGAGAAGATCTCGCGCGACGTCGAGCGCGACTATTTCCTGAATGCCGAGCAGGCCAAGGATTACGGCATCATCGACCAGATCTTCACCCAGCGGGCCGAAATCGGCCGCTAAGCGGTTCAGCTCGGGTTACGGGTTTTGCAGGTAAAAGGCACTGTGATATACAGATGTCACCGGACCGTCACGGCCCGGGATAGGAAGTGAGATGACGAACGAAACACGGAGCGGCGCACACAACGGGCGGGTCCTTTATTGCTCTTTCTGCGGCAAGAGCGAGCACGAGGTCCGTAAGCTGATTGCCGGCCCTTCGGTGTACATCTGCGACGAATGCGTCGACTTGTGCAACGACATCATCCGTGAGGAAGTCCACGCCAAGCCCAGTACCAAGGGCTTGCCCAAGCCGCAGGAAATCCGTGCGGTGCTGGACGAATACGTGATTGGCCAGGAAACGGCCAAGAAGATCCTGTCGGTCGCCGTCTACAACCATTACAAGCGCCTGTCGGTGAAGGGCTCGCAGGACGGCGTGGAAATCGCGAAGTCCAACATCCTGCTGATCGGCCCCACCGGCTCGGGCAAGACCCTGCTGGCCGAAACTCTGGCGCGCCTGCTGGACGTGCCCTTCGCGATCGCCGATGCCACCACGCTGACCGAAGCCGGCTATGTCGGCGAGGACGTGGAAAACATCATTGCGCGCCTGTTGCAGAAGTGCGACTACGACGTGGAGAAGGCCCAGCGCGGCATCGTCTACATCGACGAAATCGACAAGATCTCGCGCAAGTCCGAGAACCCGTCCATCACCCGTGACGTCTCGGGCGAGGGCGTGCAGCAGGCCCTGCTCAAGCTGGTGGAAGGCACCATCGCCAGCGTGCCGCCGCAGGGCGGTCGCAAGCACCCGCAGCAGGAGTTCCTGCAGGTCAACACGGCCAGCATCCTGTTCATCTGCGGCGGCGCCTTCGCTGGCCTGGACAAGGTGATCCAGACCCGTACCGTCAAGGCGGGCATCGGCTTCCAGGCCGAGGTCAAGAGCCAGGACGACTCCAAGGCCATCAACGAGCTCTACTCCAAGGTGGAGCCGGACGACCTGGTCCGCTTCGGCCTGATTCCCGAGTTCGTCGGCCGTCTGCCGGTGCTGGCGGTGCTCGAGGAACTGGACGAGAAGGCCCTGATGTCGATCCTCAAGGAGCCGAAGAACGCGCTGGTCAAGCAGTACGCCAAGCTGTTCCAGATGGAAGGCGTGACCCTGGAGTTCCGCGAGGACGCCCTGCGGGCCATCTCCAAGCGTGCCAAGGAGCGCAAGACCGGCGCCCGCGGCCTGCGTACCATCATGGAGAACATCCTGCTCGACGTGATGTACGACCTGCCGTCGATGACCAACGTCAGCAAGGTGGTGGTCGATGACGCGGTAGTGCGCGGCGAAGCCAAGCCCTTCATCGTCTACGAGAACAGCGAAGCCAAGAATTCGGCGGCTTGACCGTTGCCGGATGTAGTGACGAAGGCCCCGGAAACGGGGCCTTTTTCTTTTGTGCGGCCATGCTGCAGGGATGTTTCAAAAAGATGCAAAAAGGACTTCCCAAATCGAATCTGCTCTGTATAATGCGCGCCTCACCGAACGCAGTTTTGCGGTCTGTTCGGGGCTATAGCTCAGCTGGGAGAGCGCTTGCATGGCATGCAAGAGGTCGTCGGTTCGATCCCGACTAGCTCCACCAAATTTAAATCGTTTCGTGGTTTTTTAGCGAAACGGAGAATGTCCTTGAGACATTCAAGTTTTCTGCCTCGTCCCCATCGTCTAGAGGCCTAGGACACCACCCTTTCACGGTGATTACCGGGGTTCGAATCCCCGTGGGGACGCCAAGATTTACCAAAGCCCAGCCCTGCTGGGCTTTGTCGTTTCCGGGGATGAGAACCCCGGAGGGGTTCGATTGATCCGCAGGAGCGGATCAACGCGTAGCCCGGAGCGCCAGCGAAGGGTTTGGCCCATGGATGGGCCAGACACCAACCCGCAGGAGCGGAGTTGGCGCGTAGCCCCTCGCGTGAGCGAGGGGGCAGGTCCATGGATGGACCTGCCAATCCCCGTGGGGACGCCAAGTTTCACCAAAGCCCGGCTCTGCCGGGCTTTGTCGTTTCCGCCTCTTGGAACCCTGCAGCCGGCCCGCAGTCACAGGCTTGGGCCGGCGTCGCCGGCGTGATTGGATGTTCCAAGGAGGGAACATGTCTTTCGCCATCTATATCGTCGGCTTCCTGATCCTGATTGGCGGTCTCGCCTATGGCGCGGTGCTGCTGCACGTGCCCCAGGAGTGGATCGTGGTGGGCAGCATCGTGATGCTGGGCATCGGCCTGCTCACCGGGGTGAAGTCCACGCGCCAGAAGGATCCTGCTCCCTGACGGTGCACGCTCCGGGCTCCGGGCAAAAAACTCCCGCGGTCTTGCGAGCGCGGGAGCAAGGTGCGAGAGAGGCAGGCGCCTCTCTGGAGGAGATCGTTTCGGGCTGCACTGTGATGGATCAGCAGCCCGGCTACCGGGATATGGAGCACGAATCGTGCCGTGAATGACGGTTGCGTCACATTTTGACCGCCATTCTGCGTGGGCGCTGTTGCGCCCGCGTGTCAGCCGGCGGAATTGGCGCGCGGCTGGAGGCTGCTGGCGCGTTCCTTGATCTGCTCCAGGACGCGGACGCAGGTCTCCATGTCCTGGGGATCGATGGCGCCGTACAGCTCGCGGCGCAGGATGGCTACCTGGGTCTCGATGTCGGAGCAGGCTTCCTTGGCGCGGTCGGTGAGGACCACGTGATAGGCACGCCGGTCGTTGGGGCAGGATTTGCGCTGCAGCCAGCCGTCGGCACTGAGGCGGTCCAGCATGCGCACCAGGGTCGGGGACTCGATACCCAGCTCCGCCGCCAGGGCGGACTGCGTCAGGGGCTTTTGGGCGCGGTGCAGGGCCAGGATCGGCTGCCAGCGGGCCTGGGACAGCCCGATCGGTTCCAGGCGCGAATCCAGCAGTCCGCGTACGGTCCAGAACACGTCGCGTACCAGCGGTGACATCCTCTCTTCCGGTTTCATTTCATCCTCCAGCCATACTGCATCTTTATTATTGCACGCTAATCGTTAGCATGCTACTTTAATATTCATCACGCAAATCATTGCAGCCGCTATATCGTAAGCCGCCGGATGGCTTCCGGTGCGATGACCGTGCAGGGAGTACAACATGAATAAGTCTGCATTGAGCCGTTCCCTCATTCCCGTGTTGCTGCTGGCGGCACTGTCTGCCTGCTCAGGCAAGCCGGAGGATGCGGGGCCCAAGCCGGTCGCGGTGGGTGTGGTGAAAGTGCAGCCCAGGCCGGCAACCATCACGTCCGAATACGTCGCCAAGGTGGAGGCCTCCAATACCGTGGAGATCCGCTCGCGCGTCGGCGGCCTGCTGGAGAAGCAGTTGGCGGTGGAAGGGCAACTGGTGAAGCGCGGCCAGGTGTTGTTCCAGATCGATGCGCAGCCCTTCGAGGCGGCGCTGGCGCAGGCCAAGGCGGCGCTGGCAGAAGCAGAAGCGGGGCTGCAGCAATCCGACCGTGACCTGGCGCGCGTCAAGCCGCTGGCCGAGATCGACGCCGTGAGCCAGCAGGAGCTGGACTCGGTGGTGGCCCGCAACAGCGCCAACCGCGCCGGCGTGGAAGCGGCCCGCGCGGCGGTGAAGACCGCCGATCTCAACCTGGACTACACGCGCATCACTTCGCCGATCGACGGCATCCTGGGGCGCACGCAGATCCGTGTCGGTGGCCTGATCAGTGCCAGCACCTCGCTGCTGACCACGGTCTATGCGCCCGATCCGATGTACGTGAATTTCAGCATCAGCGAGCGCCGCATGATCGAGCTGCAGCGCCGCCTGGACCTGCATGCCGGCGATCCGGTGCGCACCGATGGCGTGTTCAAGATCATCCTGGCGGACGGCTCCAAGTATCCGCAGAAGGCCAAGCTCAACCTGATTGACGCGGCGGTTGACGAGTCCACCGGCACGCTGCCGATCCGCCTGGAGGTGGAGAACCCCAGCCGCACGCTGCTCGCGGGCATGTTCGCGCGCGTGGTTGTGGTGGCCGACCAGCTGCCCAGTGCCTTGCTGGTGCCGCAGCGCGCGGTGCAGGAGCTGCAGGGCCGCACGTCGCTGTGGATCGTGGGCGCGGACAACAAGGCCGAGAAGCGTGACGTCACCATGGGCGCGCGCATCGGCAGCGACTGGGTCGTGACCGACGGCCTGAAGCCGGGCGAGACCATCGCCGTGGACGGCACGCAGAAGTTGAAGCCCGGCACGCCGCTGGCGCCACAGCCCCTGGAGGCGCCGCCGGCCGAAACGGCCGAGCCCGCCAAGCTGCCGGCCGAGCCGCCCAAGGCTGGAGCCCAGCCGTGAGCGAGTTCTTCATCAACCGTCCGATCTTCGCGACGGTGCTGTCGATCATCATCACGATCGCTGGTGCCATCGCCCTGACGCAGCTGCCGATCGCGCGCTATCCGCAGATCACGCCGCCGTCCATCGTCGTCAGCACCAGCTTCCCGGGTGCGGATGCGGCCACGGTCGAACAGTCCATCGCCGCGCCGATCGAGCAGCAGGTCAACGGCGTGCCGAACATGCTCTACATGAGCTCCAAGGCCGGCAATGATGGCTCCTACAGCCTCAACGTCACCTTCGACATCGGCACCAACCAGGATCTCGCCGCGGTAGAGGTGCAGAACCGCGTGGCCATCGCGCAGCGCCAGTTGCCGCAGGAAGTGGTGCGGCAGGGCGTCACCGTGACCAAGCGCCAGCCGCAGATCCTGCTGCTGGTGGCGGTGCGGGCCACCGATCCGAAGTACGACTATCTGTTCCTCAGCAACTACGCCACGCTCAACGTCTACGACGCGCTGGCGCGTATCCCTGGCGTCGGCCAGGTGGTGGTGCTGGGCGGCCGTGACTACGGCATGCGCATCTGGCTCGATCCGGAGAAGATGGCGCGCCTGGGCGTGACCACGCAGGACGTCAACAAGGTGCTCAACGAGCAGAACGTGGTGGCACCCGCGGGCACGGTAGGCGCGGAGCCCGCGCCGCCGGGGCAGGAGAAGCAGTACGCGGTGAGCGTGCGCGGCCGCCTGACCGATCCGGCGGACTACGAGAACGTGGTGGTGCGAGCGCGAAACGACGGCTCCATCGTGCAGCTCAAGGACATCGCCCGGGTCGAACTGGCGGCCACCGACTACAGCCGCTCCAGCCGCCTCAATGGCGAGCCGGTGGCGAACATCGGTGTCTACCAGTTGCCGGATGCCAATGCGCTCGATGTCGCCAAGGGCGTGCGCAAGACCATGGACGAGCTGTCGCACAGCTTCCCCCAGGGCATCGAATACTCGATCCCCTTCGACACCACGCTGTTCGTGTCGGAGTCGGTGTACGAGGTGGAGCACACGCTGGTGGTCGCGGCGATCCTGGTGCTGGCGGTGGTGTTCCTGTTCCTGGAGAGCTGGCGTGCCACGCTGATCCCGATGCTGGCGGTGCCGGTGTCGATCATCGGTGCCTTCAGTGCCTTCGTGGCGCTGGGCTTCTCGATCAATACGCTGACCTTGCTGGCTTTGGTGCTGGCGATCGGCCTGGTGGTGGACGATGCCATCGTCGTGGTCGAGGCCGTGGTGGAGAAAATGGACTCGCATGGCCTGTCGGCCCGCGAGGCCACCAGCCAGGCCATGCGCGAGGTGTCGGGGCCGGTGATCGCCATCGCCCTGGTGCTGAGCGCGGTGTTCGTGCCCGTGTCCTTCCTGTCGGGCCTCACTGGCCAGTTCTATCGCCAGTTCGCGCTGACCTTGTCGGTGTCGGTGTTGATCTCGGCGCTGGTGGCGCTGACCTTCACGCCGGCGCTGTGCGCGCTGTTGCTCAAGCCCAGTGCCGAGTCGCACTGGCACGGTCCGATCGGGCGCTTCTTCAGCGCCTTCAATCGCGGCTTCGAGCGGATTACGCAGCGCTATACCTCCACCGTGCGCGCGGCCATCCGGCGCGGCGCGATGAGCCTGCTGGTGTTCGGCATCGTGCTCGTGGCGGCGGCCTTCCTGATCGCCAAGCGGCCCGGCGGCTTCCTGCCGGACGAGGACCAGGGCTACCTGATCACCGCCATCTCGCTGCCGCCGGCGGCCTCGCTGCAGCGCACCGACGAGGTGATCAAGAAGTATCGCGAGATCACCGCGAAGATTCCGGCGATCCAGAACACCGTGGCGATCAGCGGCTTCAACCTGCAGGCCGGCATCACGCAGTCGTCCTCGGCCACCGTGTTCCTGGCGCTGAAGCCCTGGCACGAGCGTGGCAAGGGTGAAAGCGCCAAGGAAATCCTCGGGCAGCTGATGAAGGAGACGGCGTCGATCCGCGAGGCCACCTTCCGCGTGCTGAACCCACCCTCGATCCCCGGCATCGGCCAGGCCGGCGGCTTCGAGTTCGTGCTGGAGGACCGCAGCGGCGGCAGCATGGAGCGCTTCGTAGGGGTGTTGAACGACTTCATCGAGCGCGCCAACCAGACGCCCGGCCTGGAGCGTGTGTTCACCAACTTCAATCCGACCACGCCGCAGGTGGAATACGTGGTGGACCGTGAGCAGGCCAAGACCCTGGGCGTGCCGCTGTCCGACATCTTCGGCTCGCTGCAGACCTTCCTGGGTGGCAGCTACATCAACGACTTCAACCTGTTCGGCCGCACCTACCGCGTGACCGCGCAGGCGGAAGGCCTGGCGCGTGCGACGCCGGATGCGGTGAACCACCTCTACGTGCGCACCGACCAGAACGCGATGGTGCCGCTGTCGACCGTGGTGCAGATCCGCAGCAAGTCGGGGCCGGACTACATCGAGCGCTTCAACGTGTTCCGCGCCGTCACCGTGCAGGGTTCGACGGCGGCGGGCCACAGCTCCGGCGACGGCATCAAGGCGATGGAAGACCTCGCCGCCGACCTGCCCGAAGGCTATGCCTACGAGTGGACCGGCGCGACCTTCCAGGAGAAGAAATCCAGCGGACAGGCGCCGTACATCTTCGCTGCGGCGATGATCTTCGTGTTCCTGGTGCTGGCGGCGCAGTACGAGAGCTGGATCGTGCCTTTCGCGGTGCTGCTGGGCATTCCGTTCGCCGTGTTCGGTGCCTTCGCGGCGCTGGCCTGGCGCGGCATGGCCAACGACATCTATGCGCAGATCGGCCTGGTGATGCTGATCGGCCTGGCGGCCAAGAACGCGATCCTGATCGTGGAGTTCGCCAAGCTGGCGCATGAGCGCGGCATGGAACTGGTGGAGGCCGCCGTCGAAGGCGCGCGCCTGCGCCTGCGGCCGATCCTGATGACCTCGTTCGCCTTCATCCTCGGCGCCATCCCGCTGGTGATCGCGACCGGCGCCGGTGCCGGTGCGCGCATGGTGCTGGGCACCGTGGTGGTGTTCGGCATGCTGGCGGCGACGCTGATCGGCATCTTCCTGGTGCCGGTGTTCTACGTGCTGCTGCAGGGCCTGGCCGAGCGTTTCGGCAAGCCTCGTCCGCCGTCAGCGCATCACGCTGACCCTCATGGAGAGACGGCATGAAGAAGACCGTGTTCCGCCTGAATGCCCTGGCCGCCGCAGCGCTGCTCAGCGCCTGTGCCCTGGGCCCCGACTATCAGCGCCCCGGCATCGAAACGCCGGATCGCATCCGCGGTGACGCCGCCGCCACGCAGGCGTCCTATGGCGACCTCGGCTGGTGGGAGGTCTACCAGGACCCGGCACTGAGCGCGCTGCTGCGCCAGGGCCTGGACCGCAACCTGGACCTGCGCATGGCCGCTGCCCGTGTCGAGCAGGCGCGCGCCGCCGCCGGCGTCAGCCGCCTGCAGCAGCTGCCGCAGATTGACGCCAGCGGTTCGGCCGCGCGGCGCAAGCTATCGGAGTCCTCGGTGTCGCCGGGCGCCGATCGCCTCGGTGAGCAGGCTTCTGCCAGTGTCGCCCTGTCCTGGGAACTGGATCTGTGGGGCCGCCTGCGCCGCCTCAACCAGGCGGCGCGTGCCGACCTGCTGGCCAGCGAGTATGCCCAGCGCGGCGTCGCCAACAGCCTGGTGGCGGACGTCGCTACGGCCTACTTCAGCCTGCAGTCCTTCGACCGCCGGATCGACATCACGCGCCGCACCATTACCACGCGCGAGGACTTCCTGAAGCTGACGCGCGCGCAGTACGAGCGCGGCGTGGTCAGCGGCCTGGATGTCTCCACGGCCGAAGCCCAGCTGGCCACCGCGCAAGCCAACCTGCCGGCGCTGGAGCGCAGCGTGGCGCAGGCCGAAAACCAGCTGTCGCTGCTGCTGGGCGGCAACCCGGCCGGCATCGTGCGCAGCGTGTCCGACGCCACCGCGGCGCCGATGCCGGAAACCCCGGCCGGCCTGCCTTCGAGCTTGCTGGAGCGGCGTCCGGACGTGCTGCAGTCGGAGCAATCGCTGGTGGCCGCCAACGCGCGCATCGGTGCCGCCAAGGCGGCCTTGTTCCCGACGCTGTCGCTGACCGGCAGCTACGGCGTGCTCAGCAGCGACGTCTCCAACCTGTTCAGCTCCGGCGCGGAGAACTGGTCGGTGGGTGTGGGTCTGCTGCAGCCGCTGCTCAACGCCGAGCGCAACCTCTACCAGGTGGACCTGGCGGACGCGCGCAAGCGCGAGGCACTGCTGGGCTACGAGAAGACTGTGCGCAATGCCTTCCGCGAAGTGGCGGACAGCCTGGTGGCCCGCGAGAAGTCGCAGGCCGTGCTGCAGGCCCAGCAGCAGCAGGTGGATGCGCTGCGCCGCGCCGTGGACATCTCCAAGGCGCGCTACAAGCAGGGCTACTCGTCCTACTTCGACGTGATCAGCGCCGACCGCGACCTGTTCAATGCCGAGCTGTCGCATGACGCGGCGCGGCTGGATGCGCAGTTGTCGCTGGTGCAGCTGTACCGCTCGCTGGGCGGCGGCTGGCAGACGCAGGGGCAGGGCGGCGACAATAGCGGGCAATAAGCCCCGACAATCCCGGACGAAGCCATGAACGCCACGTCACTCCCGCCGGCCCAGGACCTGGGCCACGGCATCACCTGCATCGACACCCTCCAGGAGCGTCCGGGCCTGGCCTGCTGCTACCTGGTAGGCCGCGACGGCGAGTACGCCTTCATCGAGGCCGGCACCGCCCATGGCGTGCCGCGCCTGCTCGCGCTGCTGGCCGATCGTGGCATCGGCCGCGAGCAGGTCCGCTATGTCATCCCCACGCACGTGCACCTGGACCATGCCGGCGGCGCTGGCGTGCTGATGCGCGAGCTGCCGGCGGCGAAGCTGGTGGCCCACCCGCGCGGTGCGCGCCACCTGATCGATCCGTCCAAGCTGATCGCCGGTGCGGAAGCGGTATACGGCAAGGCGGCGGTTGGCGAGATGTACGGCGAGATCGCCGCGATCCCCGAGGACCGCGTGATCGTGGCCGGTGACGATCACGTCTTGCCGCTGGGCAAGGGCGAGCTGCGTTTCATCGACTCCCCGGGCCATGCGCGGCACCACTTCAGCATCTGGGACGAGACCAGCCGCGGCTTCTTCACCGGTGATACCTTCGGCCTGTCCTACCGCGAGTTCGACGGCCCTGGCGGCCCCTACCTGTTCCCGACGACCACGCCGGTGCAGTTCGAGCCGGAGGCCTGGTTCGGTACGCTGGACCGTTATCTTTCCTTCAAGCCGGAGCGCATGTTCCTGACGCACTTCAGTGTCGTTGAGAACGTGCAGAAGCTGGCCGCCGACCTGCGCGAAGGCCTGCAGCGCTACGTGGCGCTGACCACGCCGCTGCGCTCGGCGCCGCAGCGCCACGAGGCCTTGCTGGAGGCATTGAACCAGGATGCCCTGGCGTCGCTGAAGAAGCTCGGCAGCACGATGCCGGAGGCGCAGGTGCGCGAGCTGCTGCGCTTCGACACGGAGCTGAACGCCCAGGGCCTGGAAGTCTGGCTGGACAAGCCGGCGGCCTGAACGATCAAAAGCGGTCACGCTTGTCGTAAGCTCGGGCAAACGACAGGGGAGAGCCGCATGACCCATTTGATCCCGGTGGCGGACGGCATCTGGTGTGCCGCCGCGCCGCAGACCTTCATCGCCTTCCATATCGGCACGCGCATGACCGTGGTGCGTCTCTCCGGCGGCGGGCTGCTGCTGCATTCGCCGGTGCCGATCTCGCCGGAACTGCGCGCCGAGATCGACGCACTGGGGCCGGTGAAGCACATCGTTTGCCCGAACCTGTTCCACCATCTGTACGCCGGCCAAGCCGCCGCGGCTTGGCCGCAGGCCTTGCTGCATGGTCCGGCCAAGCTGCACGCCAAGCGTCGCGACCTGGCGTTCCAGGGCGTGCTGACCGACCAGCCGCATGCCGACTGGGCAGCGGACTTCGAGCTGCTGACGATCGAGGGCTGCCTGCTCGGCGAGACCGTGTTCTATCACCGGCCGACGCGTACGCTGATCGCTGCGGACCTGGTGGAGAATTTCAAGGACGCATCGCACGGCCCCACGCGCTGGTACCTGAAGCTCGGTGGCCTGCTCGGCAACGTCGGCTGGCACCCGCTGCTGCGGCTGGTCTACGTGCAGCGCCGCAAGGCGCGCGCCTGCATCGACCGCCTGCTGCAGTGGCCCTTCGAACGCCTGGTGCTGGCGCACGGCGAGGTCATCGAGCGCGATGCGCGCGAGCAGGTGCGGCAGGGGATGAGCTGGTTGAAGTGAAGCGGCGCGCTTTCGCCTGACGTAACCCGCGTGGCGAGAGCTTCAGGCAAGGGATCTTGAAACCGTCATGCCGACGGAAGTCGGCATCCAGTCCCGTCATGAGTAGCCGCCGAGTGACTGGATACCGGCTTTCGCCGGTATGACGAATGAAGACTAGCGACGACCCGGCGTGCTCGGACGGATGCTGACGGCACCGCGGCAGCGGTCGCTGACATCACGGCCGCATTCACGGAAGTCGAATTCCTTGTTGAGGCAGATGCGCACCTCGCTGAGCCAGCGGCTCTTGCAGCTCAGCGCGATGCCCTCGGCGGTCAGCCCGGGATTGGCCTTCATGAAGTTGCGCTCGATCTCCGCCACGTTGGTGGTGATCGGCTTGGCCGGCGCGGCATAGACCTCCGGGATCACGATGCGGCGGCGCGCGCGCTCGGTCTGGAGGAAGTATTCCTTCACGTCCAGCCCGGTGCAGGCACCGTGCTTGCGCCACTCGTGGTCGATCAGGCGCTCGCTGGGCATCAGCGGCAGCATGCGCTCCACCAGATTGGCCGGCACGCGATCCACGCGCTTGCAATCGCGCGGGTAGCCGATCTCGTACTGCGGCCACAGGCCGTGCACCACGAACTGGTAGGCACGCTCGCACTGCTGCTCGCCATCGCTCTTGGCGGACGCGCAGTACTCCGGCGACCAGGACAAGGCCAGGATCCAGTAGTCGAAGGAAGCGGCCGCCTTCGCAGGCGGCGCCTCCGCACGGCAGGCCGCCGACGAAACCGCCAGGCACAGGCCCAGCAGCAGCTTTGCGAGCGCTCGCATCAGCCGGCCTTCTGGCCGGCCAGGAACAGCCAGGTCTCGACCACGGTGTCCGGGTTGAGCGACATGGACTCGATCTTCTGGTCGAGCAGCCACTTGGCCAGTTCCGGGTGGTCCGAAGGGCCCTGGCCGCAGATGCCGATGTACTTGTTGTGCTTGCGGCAGGCGGCGATGGCCATGCTCAGCATCGCCTTGACCGCTTCGTTGCGCTCGTCGAACAGGTGGGCGATCAGGCCGGAGTCGCGGTCCAGGCCCAGGGTCAGCTGGGTCATGTCGTTGGAGCCGATCGAGAAGCCGTCGAAGTACTCGAGGAACTGCTCGGCCAGCACGGCGTTGCTCGGCAGCTCGCACATCATGATCAGCTGCAGGCCGTTCTTGCCGCGCTCCAGGCCGTTGGCCTTGAGGATCTCGACCACCTGGCGTGCTTCGTCGGTGGTGCG
>JBPOHT010000064.1:0-61726 GCA_052035235.1 Pseudomonadota bacterium
CTACATCGAGATGTTTTACAACCCGATCCGCCGGCATGGTTCCGCTGGCGGCGTATCACCGGTAGAGTTTGAGAGGCGCTACGCGCTAAACGGCAACTGAGTGTCTAGGAAACTCTGGCCGGTCCACCCCTTCGTTAGGGGGTAGCACGTCCACGAGGCTTCTATTAGAAATGAAAGCCCAAAACTCATCTAGAGCACCTCTCCCATGAACCATCTCCGTAGAAGCGCTGTCGCCGGCACTGCGATGCTGTTTTCCGCTGGCCTGCTGACGGGTTGCGACAGCGACAATGGAGCCAACTCGGTCGGCGGAGGCGCTTCCGGCGGCCCCGTGACGATCATCGCCGTCAACGACTCTGGCGAAATGATCCGATTTAGCAGCGCCGCCCCCGGAACGGTGACGCAACTCACGCTCGCCGGGCTACGCACCGGGGAGAGCATCGTCAGCATGGATTTCGATCCATTCACGGGCGTGCTGCACGCTGTCGGCGATGCTGCCGCGGGCGGACCGCGCCTGGTAACCATCGCCATCGCTGGCACGACCGCAACCCTGACCAATGTCAGCGACTTCAACCAGACCCTGACTCCCAGCGGTCAGTACGATATCGACTTCAACCCCTCGGCCGTGGAGCGTTTCCGCTATGTCGATAGCGGCCGCGAGAACGCGCGTGTCAACTCGACGAATGGCGCCACCATCACGCCGGTCGATGGCACGCTGACTTACGCTGCTACGGATGCCAACTCGGCCGCCGTACCTCAGATCGCGGGGCTGGCCTACAACAACAATGTCGCAGTTGGCGGCACACGTCCAAGCGCCACGGGTACCACGGCGTACGCCATCGATGTGTCCGGGGATCGGCTCGTAACGGTTGGCAGCGTCAATGCCACCCCGGATTCTCCGAACACCGGTACGCTCCATACCGTCGGCGCGCTGGGGGTAGATATGTTCCTTGCGCCATTCGACATTAGCGTCGGAAACCAAGCCTTCGCCGCGAGCTTCCTGCCAGGCGGCACCAGCCCCCGGCTCTTCTCGATCAACCTCGCGACGGGTGCAGCCACGGACGTGGGTGCGATCGCTACGCCAGCCGGCGGCGGTGGCGGCACGATCCGCGCACTGGCTGTTCAGCCGTAGCTAGAGAGGTCCTTTGAGGTATCGCCACCGCGCCCCCCAAAGAGTCATCTAATATGACCGAGGAGTGGGGCGCGGCGGCGATGAAAGGCGCGATCGACATGAGTCCCGCACGTTAGCAGAAGCCAGCCCCGTCCCTGCCCTCTCTCCCCAGATGGATGCAGAATTCCGCCGTGACGAACAACCTCTCCTCACTTTTGGGAGGCGCTCGAGCCGTCGCGATGTGTCGCAGCACTGAGCCTTCCTGCTGCTCCAGCATCGAGAAGTCGATCAGCAATTCGCGGAACAAGGCGCTCTCCGGCGGGACTCCTCGCGGGCTAATGATTCCCGAAATTAGCTCTCGGTTGCCGTGAAGAGTCAGGAAGACCTTCACGGCTTCTCTAATGAGCAAGTGCTCAATGTCAGCGTGCGATCTTCCCCAAAACCGTCTTCCAGTCTCGCGTTTTAGGAACAGGGAAATCCACCGAAGATTGGCTTGTGGAAACTGGAACTTCAAGCTCGACAAGGCCGACTCCAGCCACTAATAGCAAAAACACGGGAAGAGCCAGAGACATCCATGCTGAGTGAATCCGGCGGGATCTGCTGAGCTATCGGCCTCATAAGGAGGGCGGTCTTGCTCTGCATTTTTTAGCCTGAGCGTGGCTCGTGATCTACTACCAGGAAGGCATCCAGGTCTCGAGGGTGCATGTGTATCGATCAGGATAAATACGAAACCGATCGTACTTATTTAAGGTCAAGTCGAGCCCTGCGGTCAAATGGGGCGTCATTAGTCGTTCTTCCCAAATTCTTCTGCAGCCTGGCCACCTCACGCTCCAGCGCTTGAACCTGCTTCTTCAGCGAAGCGAGCTGGTGACGATGAGAAGCGCTGGCGGACTGCAGCGGCGTAAAGCTCTCCCGAACCGTCTTGCGGGCAAGGCGCGTGATCTCGGCCTTTAGCAGGGAAGCAATGTTGGGCATGGAAAGACCTCAAGTTTGGTGACAAAAGTATGCCCGACTCAAAGCCCGCCGACACGGCCAATATCCCGGCGCGCCGCCCTTGCGGTGCGCTCACGCCTGAGTTAGCCTCGGGGTGTCGACAATAGGAGGCCTCACCCATGCAAATGGGTGGGGCCTTTTTTTGTCCGACGTTTATTGACCTGGAGATAACTTAGATGAATCTGCGAGTAGTTCCGAGCATAGAGGATCCGCTTCATTGTCCTCACTGTGGCGTCGCGATCCCTCCCGAGGACAGCGAAGATCCGGGACACTTTCGAGTTCGGCACTTAATGGACCATATTCGCAACGAAGCGCTGCGCCTGAAAGACTACGGCCAGGGCGACTTCTGGTACCCGGACCATTGCGCCACATACTTTGCCACTACCTGGCCGGAAGCCGCTGTGGAAGTGCGTGTCTGCATCGACGGTATGATTGGCAGCCACTATGAAGCCATGTGCAACTTCGTAGTGGAACAAACCCTCCAAGGGAATCTGGGACCTCGGCCAGCCGATTGGAGCACCGAGCGGGCACAGCTGTCTTGGACCAAGGCACGCATGCACCGTTGGTTGGATGAGCGATATCCCCCTTCAAGGTAGACGGCCTCTAGCACGCGACGGAATGCGCCCGGATGCGCGCATTCTGGGCAGCGAATGTACCGCCCTTGAAACTCACGCGGTTACGCTTCCAATGCCAGCATTGCCAGCGCCCATATGAAGGCCGTCAGCGGCAGGGTCTTCCGTACCTCCGTCGCGCTTGCCAAGCGAGGCCGCAGAAACACACGACTTGCCTTGAGTGCTCGTGCCTCAACGAGCGTGCTGATCTCGATCTCCAGACGCTGTTGCCTTCCATCTTCCAACCGTTTGCGGATTTCGACCGACAGATCAAACTTGATGTTCGCCGCGACGGTCAAACCACCGACTACCCGTAGCAGTGAGCTCGCACTTCCGATTGGCACCCCAAAGCGCCCCAGATGCCGTGTATCAAGCGATTCAAGAAGCAGCATCGCTGCCGATGACACTTTTGCAGTACCAGGCCCATGGTTCTCCGCCCATTGCCCAATCGCCTGACACAGCACCCGATCCTCGGGCGAGGTCGGAGTGATTTCCCAAAGGCTCGTGATCCCCGGGTTTGGCGGCCTGACCTTTGGCACTGCTCTCTTCGCATTGATCAGACCAACAATACGAGAATGTAGCGATAAGGCGTCGACTGGAAATCCCGGGTCTTTGTCACGGATGCGATTCAAATGACGAATCCAACGAGTCACAACCTCCGCGCCTGAGGATTTTCGCCCCGACGATTTAGGCGCTGCGGCCGATCGAAGGGTGTCGTTCCTGTTAACTCGAAGCGGATACTTTCGCTCAATGTTAGCCATGACACGATCCAGTCCCGCCGACCTAAGCCGACTGCCTGTAGCCGCCAAGTGAGCGCTTCGTACTGCCTCTACGTCGTCTTCGGTTCTCAACGTCACCGCGCCGAATCGCAGCCAGTCAAGTGCATGAATATAGTGCAGCAATGACATTTCCTCGTTTCGGTGCCCGAGAATTCCTCGCACCGCGTGGAGGCGATGCATGGAGCCCCGCTTTCCCATGAGAATTTTCCGGGATCGGGCGCCTGCCGAGAGAAGCGAGCTCAGAAATGGCCAATCCTCGACGAACCGTGAAAGCTGGAGGTCATCCGCATACAGCATAACCAGGAGCCAAGTAGCGGCCGAGTGTCGCAGCGTATGAATGCTCACATCATCATCGTCC
The DNA here is from genome assembly GCA_052035235.1 of Pseudomonadota bacterium. GTDB lineage: Bacteria > Pseudomonadota > Gammaproteobacteria > Nevskiales > Nevskiaceae > Solimonas_A. Next base: position 3,850 of record JBPOHT010000064.1, read on the forward strand.
GCCGCGGCGGAAAGGTGCTTGCTCAACCTTCGCAACAAGGTGTCTTCGGATGCCGTCGTTCGGAATGCAGCAGCGATCCGCTCGTATGGCTCGCCAGATTGGATATGCGAACGGAGGTCGTCGTCGAACCCGTAGTGGTCGTTCAATCCGATCGGAATCCGCCGCTGTGATGAGTCCGTTTTCAGCGATCGACCGGCATTGTGGACAACGTCGACGGTGGATCCGGTGTCGAAGTTCACTTCCTTTACAAGAAGTCCTTGGGACTCGCCTTTGCGGAATGAGTAGGCGAACCCGAAGCGCGCGATGAACTCCTGAAAGCGCCGGTCGACTTCAGGCTCGGTTGACGTAGGATCCCGCAGGCGGGCAATCAACCGTTCGAACTCTTCCGGGGTCAGTAGCGTTGCATGAACAGCTGAGGCCTTTCGCTGCGAGCGGAGAGATTCTGGTATTTCCCCAATGTGACCGCCTCTCTGCGCCCACGCAAGGAAATTAGCCAGCGATGTCTGAATGGTTCCGTTCCAGGAACTCGATAGCTCTGCGTCGAGCATTTGCTCCAGCGCGAGTTGCCAGTCGTCCTCTGTAAGCGAACTGAGCGGAGTCTCAACAAGAGCCGCCATCAATCGCGGCCCGAGTGCATTGACCATGGTCCGTACGCTCCCGATTCTTCTTGGCTTCCCGGTCGATAGCTTTTCGCCGAGCAGAAAAATCGTCCAATCCAAGAGCAGTGCGTCGAGCGGCGAGACTGCTTCGCGCGACTCCCGAAGCGCGATCAGCCGCTCGGCGGCCTTCCGCGAGTCATCTGTCGCGCGCAAGATGCTTCGAGCGCTGGTAAGGTAACCACGTTCTTCGCGCTGTATCTCAGGTCCATTCGTCTCCGTCACGTCCCCGGCGTCAGGCCCAGGCCGAGACCCGTCGGGCAAATCCGACTTCCCCCAAGGTTCGAGCCCGACCAGCCTTCGCCAAGTCGCCTCTGGTACCGCATGGCTCACGGTGCGTGCCTGCGCGTAGTCGACCACGAACTGGGGAACCTTTGAGGTCAAACGCAACCTGGTTGCCACGCCTTGCATGAGTGCCCCGACGCTGGGAACCTCTGAGCGAGGTACGCCAATCTGTGCGCACGCGCGTCGAATCGCATCATTCAGATCGGGAACCTGCACTCCGTCTGGGTTGAGCGCCAATGCGATTACGACGGCACGTCGCGTCAAGAACAAACGGCGTGATCCTATGCTGCGTGACTTTCGCCCTCTGATATCGGGCAACCACAGGTAGTAGGTTTTGCGACAGGCCCGAACGCTTTGTGGTTGGTAAATCGCCTCGAGAGCGGCCTTCAACTCGAAGCGGTTCAGGACACCGCATTCGACTACCAGCAGCAGTGCGAACAGGCCAGCCAGGCAGACGTGGTCTGGTGGAAGATCCTTCTCCCCCGACAAGCGTCCGGCCAGAAACTCATCAAGGCGCGCAGACACCCTTTTTGCCACATCGAAGTCCGGCGCAACTATTCTGCGAAGGGTTTGTTGGGGGGGCGTAAACTGACGGATGACAATACCGGGAATGGCGTTGCCGGTGATGACCTGCAGCAGTGCTCTGGCGCGCTCCATTTCCCCTTGAAGCCCGTTCGGAAGCGCGTTTGAACCACGGGCCGACTGTGATAGGTGCCTTAGCAACAGGTCTCTGGCACCCGCAGCGGTTAATGCACCTGGCGCCCATTCGTACTGCCCGGCAGCGGTTATAAACAGTGGCCGAACACGGGCCCAGGTCTGCTGCCAAGAAAGCACCTCGTCCGCTGGCATGGCTGCCGTTACTTTCTCGAGTGCGGGCATTGCTGCCATCGGGAAGTGCTCCCATGACGAAGATGGCGCGATCACGCGGCCCAGTCCAAGCCATCGACCATCGCTGATCGGATGGGAGTCCAGCCGTCCTCATCCAGTATTGGCTCAACGTGGTTTCCGACCAACTCCAGGAGTTCACCGATCTCGTATCCGGAGCCCTGCATCCACGGGCACGCACCCAAATTCCAATGCCCCATCCAGACATCCGCGGAAAGCCCATGCGCTCCGCGTTCAAATAGCAGTGTTCGCATCCGCCGCCTAAGCGCATTGATACGAAAGGGCCAAGAGTCGCCTGCCTCGCGCTCGGCTCGTATCGGCTCGAATAGCTTTGCCCGCCCGCTTTCGATCCAGAACAAGATCGACTCATCGAGGCGCTCCGGCAGCGGTATCAGGGTTGCCATGAGCCTCCGGTGCGCCCTCAAATGCCGAAGATGCGCGACGAACTGTCGAGGAACAGGCACTACTCGTCGATGGAATCCCTGGGAGTCCTTGTCACTGAACAAGGCAATGAGGGTGTCGCCCACCTCAATAAACTCCTGACGGGGATCAATCGCCGCGCGATATCCAAGCGCTGCCGTCATGAAATATGCGGAGTACGCATTGTATGCGTTGGAGTACGAGAACCACGATTCCGGAGACCCATCCGGCGCGCGCGATAGCGTATCGCTGAATCGCGAGCAAAGCTGTTGAACGTGGTGGCGTTCGGGGAAGTTCGGAGAGCCGACTTTTCGCGATCCATGCCTTGCCGGCACTTCGTCTGCCCACTTCATCAGATCGCTCGATCTTCCGTGGCAATTCTTTGCCCTCTTGATTAAACCCAGCTGGGCATCGTCGATCGCCATTTCGATGACCTCGGAGTCGATAGTGAGGTAATGCCGGATGGTTCGCGAGTGCACCGGCTCCCAATCACCCCAAAGCGCTATCGATGCGAGATCGCCGGTGAGATCGAAGACGGCGCGCGGCAGGGCCTGCGCTATCTGGGCTGGACGAATCCCGGAAGCTCGCATGGTGACGTCGATTCCGGGATCGATGTCGACGTTTCGTGCCTCGGCGGGATTGGGCTCCACAATGTGTGCCCGCTGCCCGGGATGACGACGCAGCCATTCCTCGGCGAGATGATGGAATCCGATTCGATCTGGTACGCAGATGAAGTCTTCGATTCTCTGCGGGCTGGCTTCGTCGACTTCCGTCACCACCAACTCAGGTCGATTCCCAGCAATTCGAAACTGCCGGTCCTTTACCCTGTATTCAACACGGCTCGCGATGGTTAAGCGGGTCGAGGTGTCGATGACGAGATGCTTGGCAATCGATTTTGCCTCGAGGCCGGTCGCGAAGCTCGCGGCGTACACCATCCGAGACCGAAGCAGATCAACCGTGTCATTGGCGTAAACGATGTCCGGAGAGAAAATGGCGTGAAAAAATCTCGCCAACTGCTTGCCCGTCATGGTCTTTAACGACCAGCGGGGCATCTGAGCAAGCGACTGGGAGAGCTGATAGTGCCATTTTGTTCTCACCGCCAATGCGGGCGCGAGAAGGTTTGACTCCTCCTTAGATGGGCTGTACGCAGCGATGCCATACGGGCTGGCGATCTCTTCCAAGTCGTAGTCTTGAGATAGACGAGCGACCGCATTCTTTCTGTCGATCTGCTTAAGCACTGTCAAGCCGGATGCCTCACCGACCGCCTCCGCAGTCTCGAGTATCCAGTTGAGTTGAAAGACAAACCGGCCAACGCCGATCGGATGCAGGTTCTTGCTGTGAAGCAGCCGCGTCAACCTTCGACTGCCGCGCGAGGAATCCAGATCAAGTCGATCCAGCAGGATCGACAGATCCTCCAGTAACCCAAGGGTGTCTTTGCTGATGCCAGCCGCAAGCTGTGGATCGCCAAGCGCGATGCCAGGATCCAATCCGCTCTCTTCCAGGATAGCCCAGGCCGCATCGTGCGCTTCAACAGACAGCGCGCGGAGCGTCTGCTCCAAAGAGCAGAAGGTAGAGAGCCGAGATCCGTATGGGTGGTCCGGTTGAACCACGCCCGTTCGCTGTGGTGTTTCACGCCGCCGCTGCCAGGCGTCAATGAAGTCCTTGTACGCTTGGCTGCTTGCCAGCTTCCCTGAAGCCTCAATCATGAAGCCAATGACTTCCGCGCACAGGCCGTGAAAGAACGCTTTTTTTGACTCGACCGAGATCAGCAGGGATGACCAGACCGGGAACTGCGAGACGCAATAGCCATTAACTGGGCTTGTGCGGACCTGCCCCTCCTTCCCGGGAATCCGGAACCACTCTTCTTGAAAGGAAGGGTCCATCGCCACCGGACTGCTTCGAATCCAATCCAGGGCCTGCCCAATGAGAACGGCATTGCTGACGGGCGCGGGCAGTTCCCCCCAGGATGTTCCGGTATCCGAAAGCAGCTCTACCCTTTCCAAGACCGCAGCAAGGTACCGCAGACATGGTGGCGCGAAGAGGGTCTCGAGCATCGCCGGCAGCGAGTCGCTGCTGCGCGCCACGAGCTCTTGCTGCAGTGCGGCACGATGATCACGCCATTTCACGGTTCAGGCACCCCCGGCGAAGCATCGCCCGGCTCCCCTTCGGCCTGCTGCTTTTCTGACTCGGCCTGGCGGCATTCCGCTGCGGCGCGGCGCCTCTCTGCTTCCACCCCGCGCTTTTCCACCTCGGCCTTACGCTTTTCGGCAACCACGTGTAGCAGAGCGTTGGTTTTGTCGCGCCCGAGGCCGAGCAACTCGGCAACGACACTGACCGATGGATGCCGTCTATCCCACCACTCCCACACTTCGGGCTGCGTACACCATGCGGCGATCTCATCGATTGAACAGACGATGTGCATCAGCGTGCCCAGCATAGCGGGGTCAACTTCCTTGGCCGGCCCGTCCTCGAGCAGGCACCGAATCGGCGTTTCGGGGTCGCAAGCAGCGACCAGCAGGCGGGTGATCTCAATGCACCCAGAGAGCCTGTATCCGTCTGCTGCAGTATCCCCTCGATAGACTACTTGCGGGGGTATGAGCCGAAGCATCGCCAGTGCCCCTTCCTCAGTGCGCACCGGGCGCTTCGGAGAATTCCACAGGTATGCAAGGACGCTATCGTCGTACTCGACACGCCCCAGGGTCTGAAGCAGGCCAGCAGTGAGCTCTACACATCCGCCTTCAGGATGCTTGGCCAACTTCTTTTTCGTGGCGCGTCCCATAGCCTCACCCTTGCCTTAACCCGTGCTCTCGCCGGGGCCGAGTCAAACGACCTCCCAAGTGCACCCAAGCGCCTACCGCGTCAGCCCTTCTCGCTAACCTGTTTGTACGCCTGGGGTGACGCGCAGATAAGAGCTAAAAGAAAGGTCGCTCTGGATGACTGCGCCGATCCCGTGTCGTAACCAGGAACTGTCCACCCATGCGCACTCACTTCGGTTGCTCTAAGGAGCCGCTCATGGCGGCGCGCGGCGAAACCTTTCTGCCCTTGCCGAGCACCCAATCAGAGGCAGCGCTCGGTGCTCCATCAAGGACGTCGGCCCCTCCCCCCGACTGCCCCACTCGGATAGGCTGGCCTTGGAGACAAGCTATGGCCGCCAAGCCCCCCCGTCCGCCGCACCCCCGCTACCCCTTACCTCACCACCTCGGATGTTACCTCCCTGGTACACCAGAAAAGTAGAGAAACCGTCATCACAATTTACTGAAATCAGTTACCTAAATCCACATTATTTTATTTTGTGATGTTTTAGCTAATGTTCACAGCCATATATAACATGCTGTTTAACATCATTTATTATACTATTATGCCATCTGGAGTGAGGCCCCCTTTTGCCTTCCGAAGCAGCAGGCCCAGGCCGTCGACGTTCAGTTCCAGCAGGCTGCGGATGGCACTGCCGTCCAGCACGTTGCCGGCCGCGTCGGTGATGTTGTTCAGCAGCGTGCCGGGGTTCAGCACGTTGTCGAGCACGCTCACCAGGCGCAGGTAGCCGGTGCCGACCTGGTCGGTGTTGGAGGACACCGTGGTGGGCAGGCCCTTGCCGTGCGGGCCGGTCTCGAACTGGCCGATGGCGCCGCGGATACGCGGGCAATCGTCCGCCTCGTTGTTGTGCTTGAGCACGTTGAACTTGCCGCTGGCACCGGCGAAGCGGTTGCTGCGCGTGGCCGAGGTACCCAGCGAGGTGTTGGCCGGGCGGATGGCATCCGGCGGCGGGAAGTCGCAGGCGATGCGGGTTTCGGCGGTGTCTGCCTTGCCCTTGGCCAGCAGCGGACGCACGTCCACCGTCAGCACGCGACGGCTGTGCTGGCGCGGGTAGTCACGGTCGAATACGGCGCTGCCCGAGGGATCGATGCTGGGCGGGCTCTGGATGCCCGATACCGGCTGGATCAGGAAGCGGTCGTCGTCCGACAGCGTGAAGTACGACACGCCCGAGCAGGGACCGACGTCATACACCGGGCGCCAGTAGGGGCCGTTGCCGCCGTAGGCGTTCGGCTGGTCGCCGCGGATGGTGATGTCCGGCGAGTAGTACAGCACGCCACCGCACATGCTGGCGGTGAAGGCGCCGTCATGCGGCACGTAGTCGGCGTCGCCGGGCTTGCAGTCGGAGGAGCTGATCTTCGAGGCGTCGTTGGCCGACACGCCGGCCTTGGTCACGGCGGCGTCGTAGGACGGATCGCCGAGGTTTTCCCAGCCCTTCTGGCCCACGCAGTGATGCGACTGGTGCGCCAGGCCGAAGGCCATCAGGCCCTCGTTCTCCTCGTGGAACAGCACTTCTTCGTGGCGGGGACCATCCGGCACGGCGCTGACCGAGCGGATGTAGGAATTGTTGTCGTAGACGTTGGCTTCCTTCAGCGAGTCGCGGGTCTTGCCCAGGTTGTAGACGCCGCTGGTCTCCCATACACGCACCGAGGCGCCGTAGGTGGAGCCGCAGATGCCCAGGGGGCCGACGTTGACGGTCTGGTTCTTGGCGCAGAACACCGACAGCGCGCCATTGATGGCGGCGGCGCCGATGGAGGCCGGCACGGCGTAGTCCGAGGTCGCCAGGTACTTGCCGTCATAGGTCAGGCCCATGCCGTGAGGCTGAGACTCGTGACCGGCGTCGGAGTTGCCCAGGAAGAACACGCCCTGGTTGCGCTTGCGTGACTCGCGCTGGTCCGGGTAGCTCGTGTAGTTCGTCGGGTTGCGCGGCTGGTTGGCGCTGACGCAGCCCGGGTACTCGGTGATGCCCTTGTGGCCCGGTTCGGCGCTGTCTTCCGGCGTGGTGCCGCCGACGCAGCCCAGCAGGCCCACGGTCTCGAGCAGCGGCGCCACCGCCGGAACCGACGGGGTGCAGATGCCGGCCAGCGTCGGTGCGTTGCGGCCCGGGTCGATCTCGGTGACCGTGCCCATGGCGCCGTAGCCGTAGCTGCCCATGTAGGTGTAGATGATCTTGTGATCACCGCCCGGCGCCGGCATGACGATGAAGTCGTCGGTCAGCGAGGAGCGCTTGGGCTGCGTGCCGCAGACCACCAGGTCGGCCTTCTGGATGTTGCGGACGCTGGTGATGTCGTAGCGGAACACGTTCTTGCTGATCACGCCGCCGCCGAAGGTGTACTTGCGACCCTTCTGCAGGCCATCGCCACCGCCGGAGATGTACGAGGTGTAGCTCAGCATGTGATGCGGGTCGTTGTGCGCATCGGAGTTGGCGATGATGCCGCCCGGCAGGATGTTGGACAGCGTCACGCGCGGCAGCTCGGCGGTCCAGATGACGTCGCCGTAGCGGGTGGAGTTGGGCTCCACGTCGACCACTGCCAGGAAGTCCTGGGCGCTATCGGGGCTGCAGGTGCCGATGGGGACCGGCAGGGCGCAACCGTCACCCGTCCAGACCAGCAGCACCGAACCGTTGGGAATGATCTCCCCCGTGTACTTGTTGATGGCGGCAGGCGCGGACGCCTGAGCCGCTCCCGCCGCGGCGATCACGCCGCTGGCCGTCGCTGCGAGTGCAACTCGCCGCAACGACCGCAGGACTCCCTTGGAAAATTTGTACATATCCACTCCTGTGGCTTTCGCTTGTTTGTGCCGCACGACAGGCGGCATTCGGAGCGGAGAATAGCCACGCAGGAGAGGCCGTAGACCCTCTGCGAAATAGAATAGTTTTTCTGCGGTTATGGTCGGCGAAGGCATAAGCTCATGACTTTCCGGCAAGGGCACGCAGAGGCGCTTCGCCACAGCGCAGGAACAGTGCCGGCGTGACGAAGCTGTCGAGCAGCGTATTGCTGAGCAGGCCGCCGAATACCACCAGCGCCACCGGATGCAGGATCTCGCGCCCTGGCGTACCGCCGGCGAGCACCAGCGGCAGCAGTGACAACGCCGCAATCAGCGCGGTCATCAGCACCGGTGCGAGCCGTTCAGCGGAGCCACGCAGCACCAGCGCCTCGCCGAAGGGTTCACCCTCGTCACGCGCCAGCCGGATGTAATGACTGATCTTGAGGATGGCATTGCGGACGGCGATACCCGCCAGCGTGACGAAGCCGACCAGGCTCGCCACGGACAGCGGCGTGGCGGTGATCGCCAGCAGCAGCAAGCCACCCGCGCAAGCCAGCGGCACGTTGCCCAGTACGATCAGGGCGAGCCGCAGCGAACGATAGCGCCCCTGCAGCAGCACCAGCATGAGCAGCAGCGACAGCGCCGCCAGCAGCAGCACCCGGCGCGCCGCCGCGCGCTGTTCCTCCGCCTGGCCCTCGAAGCGCAACTCGTAGCCTGGAGGCAGGGACAGGTCCTGCAGCTGTTGTCGCGCCTGGGCGCCGGCACGCTCGAAACCGCTGTCGGCCGGGAAGGCGGACACCGCGATGCGTCGCCGCGAGCCCTCGCGGCCGACCTGGTAGGCACCGGGCTCCAGCTCCAGGCTCGCGATCCAGGACAGCGGCACCAGCCCCGCAGGAGTCTCCAGCGGCAGCTCACGCAGCGCTTCCACCGTGCGCTGCGGCTCCGGCAGGCGCAGGACCAGGTCATGACGGCGATCGCCATCGACGAACTCCGACAGCGGCAGGCCCACGGTCAGGCTGGAGACCTGGCGCAGTACCGCGGCCGGAGACAGGCCGTAGAGCGCCGCCGCGCGCGTGTCGACGCGCAGGCGCGCCTGTGGCACGGCGTCCTGCCGTTCGACCTGCACGTCCGCCAGGCCTGGCAGCGCCTGCAGGCGCGCCTGCACCTCCCGCGCCAGATGCCGCAGGGTATCCAGGTCGTCGCCGAAGACCTTCACCACCAGTGGCGCGCGCACACCCGACATCAGGTGATCGATACGATGCGAGATCGGCTGGCCGATGGCGATGTCGCCCGGCAACACGGCCAGGCGCTGGCGCAGCGCCGCCACCACCTCGTCACGCCGCGCATCCGCGGCCAGCGCGACATCCAGCTCTGAGTAGTGCAGGCCCTCGGCGTGCTCGTCGAGCTCCGCGCGGCCGGTGCGCCGGCCCACCGCCTCGACTCCAGGCAGCGCCAGGATCAGCCGCTCGGCCAGCAGCCCCAGGCGGTCCGACTCGGCCAGGGAGATGCCGGGTTGCAGCACCAGGTTAACGGTCAGCGTGCCCTCATTGAAGGGCGGCAGGAAGCTGCGCGGCAGCGACAGCGCCGCCGCGGCGGCGATCGCCAGCAGTGACAGCGTGACGGCGAACATGGCCCTGGGGCGGCGCAGGCTCTGTGCCAGTAGCGCCGCATAGCGTTCGCGCAGGCGCGCCAGCCAGCGCCGCTCGCCGATGTGGGCCGGCGTACCGGCACGCAGCAGCAGGCTGCACAGCACTGGCGTCAGCGTCACCGCCACCAGCAGGCTCGCCAGGATGGCGGTGACGTAGGCAATACCCAGCGGCAGGAACAGGCGGCCCTCGATGCCACCCAGTGCGAACAGCGGCAGGAAGGACAGCACGATGATGAAGGTGGCGTAGAGAATGCCCGAGCGCACCTCGACGGTTGCCGCCAGGATCGTTCCCAGCACGTCGTCGCTGCCCGCTCTCAGGCGGCGCATGACGTTCTCGACACCGACCACGGCATCGTCCACCAGCTCGCCGACGGCGATGGCGAGGCCGCCCAGGGTCATGGTGTTGACCGACAGCCCCAGCCACTGGAACACCAGCACCGCCGCCAGCATCGACAGCGGGATGGCCGCCAGTGCGATCAGGCTGGGACGCAGGCCGGCGAAAAAGGCCAGCAGCGTCAGTGCCACGATCACGCTGGCATGCAGCAGCGAGGCGCCGAGGTTGTCCACGGAGCGGTCGATGAAGTCGGCCTGGCGGAACACCGGCGACACCCGGGCGCCCGGCGGCAATCGTGCAGCCAGCTCCGCCACGCGTTGCTCCACGGCGGCGGTGACGGCAACCGTGTCGGCACCCGGATGCTTCTGCACCGCCAGGATCACTGCCGGCCGGCCGCCGTGGCCGGCGGCGCCGCGACGGATCGCGTGGCCCTGCCCGATCTCCGCCACCTGCCCCAGGCGCAGCGGCGAGCCGTCGCGCCAGTCCACCGCGACCTGGGCGAGATCGCCGAAGTCCGCGGCACCCGCGCGGCTGCCCACCGGGATTTCCTGGCCGTGGTCCTCGGCATAGCCGCCGCCCGCGGCGCGGGCATGCCCGCCCAGGGCTTGCTCGATCTGCTGCAGCGAGACCCCGAGTGCGCGCAGCCGCTGCGGATCGGGCCGGACCTCGATCTGCCGCAGGTCGCCGCCGATCACGCTGACCTGGGCCACGCCCTGCACGCCGAGCAGCGCCGGGCGCAGCGTCCAGTCGGCCGCATCGCGCAGGCCGGCGGGATCGGTGGCTTCGGCATCCTGCCACTGCAGCGACAGCAGCAGAATCTCGCCCATCAGCGAGGTCATCGGCCCCAGCCGCGCCTTCAGGCCAGCCGGCAAGCGCGCGAGGTCGAGACGCTCGGCTACCAGTTGTCGCGCACGGTAAGGATCCATGTCCCAGCCGAATTCGACATAGGCCAGGGCCAGGCCAGGCGCGGTGGTGGTGCGCAGACGCTGCAGGCCGGGGATGCCCTGCAGCGCTGCTTCCAGCGGCACCGTCGCCAGTGTCTCCACGTCAGCCGTCGCCAGGCCCGCCGCCTCGACTTGTACGGTGACGGTGGGGCGGTTCAGTTCGGGCAGCACGTCTACCGGCAGACGCTGCAGGCTGGCCAGCCCTGCGATCAGCAGGGCCAGCGAGAGCAGCAGCACCAGCGCCCGGTTGTGCAGGCTCCAGTGCAGGATGCCGGAGAAGCTCACGCCCGCCTCCGGCGCCAACGGACGAAGCCGATGGTGATCAGGGCCAGCAGCACGGCCAGCGCAGCGGCCAGCCAGGGCCATCTGGCCAGGTGCTGCGCCGCTGATTCATCGGCGACGGGTGGCGGCAGGCTCAACGCAAAGCTCTCCTGCCAATCCGGTCCACGCAACTGCAGTTGCAGCGCATCACCCGGAGGCAGCAGGTCCAGCGGCAGGCGATAGACCCCTTCGCCCAGCGCCTGCGCTTCGGCGCGACGATCCGCGGCGGCCACGGCCACCGCCAGATGCTCCAGCGGCGCATTGCTGCTGTAGTCGTCGGCATAGACCAGCAAGGCCTCGGCGCCGCGCACCACCACCACCTCGACGCGCTCGGAGTGCAGCGCCACCCGCGGCTCCAGCGCCATCGCGTTGGTGGCGGCGGCCGCCGGCTCGCCGTGCTCGTGGCCTTCATGGGCCTGCGCCGACAAGCCGAGCACCAGCATCAGCATCGCCATCAGCTGTTTCATGGCAGGGGCTCCGAATAGCGTTCGTCCTGCAGGAAGGCCTCGTCGGTCAGCGACTCGAGGAAGGCAACCAGTGCCTGTTGCTGCTCCGCGCTCAGGACCAAGCCACCGCGCAACGCCGGATCCAGTGCTGCGGAGTCCTGGATGCCGGAAGCGTAGTGGCGCAACACCTGCGCCAGCGTGTCGAAGCGGCCGTCATGCATGTACGGAGCACTGACCGCGACATTGCGCAGCGAGGGCACCTTGAAGCGGCCGCGGTCCTCGGCCTTGCCGCTGATGACGCTGCGACCGAGATCGGCGCTGTCCGCGTCCAGGCCATTGCCGCGGTAGCTGTAGTCGGTGAACAGGGGCTCGCGGTGGCAGGACGCGCAGTGCTGGCGGAACAGTGCCAGGCCCTCGCGCTCCTGCGACGAAAGCTCGTCGCGGTCATAGCGCGAATCGGCCGAGCGCAGCGTGCCGACGAACTGCGTCAACGCCAACAGCATGCGGCGGCTGTCGATCTCGCCAGGGCCGAAGGCGGCCTCGAAGCGACGGCGATACTCGGCATCGGCCTGCAGCTTGGGCAGCACGCCCTCCAGGGTCTCGCCCATTTCCACGGGATTGCCGAGCGGCGCCAGGGGTTGCAGCTCGAGGTTGTGGATTGCGCCGTCCCACATCAGCTCGGGCTGCCAGGCGAGATTGAACAACGGCGGCGCATTGCGTGTGCCATTGGCGCCGTTCAGGCCATGGCTCACGCGATGGTCGAGGTGCGCGAAGGCGGCGAACTGCTGGTGGCAGCTGGCGCAGGAGATGCTGCCGTCACGCGACAGGCGCGGATCGTGGAACAGGCGGCGGCCCAGCTCGAAACCGGAGGCCGTGACCGGGTTGGCCGAGAAGTCGTACTGCGGCGCCGGCCAGCCTGCGGGCACCGCGTGCCGCGGTGTCGGAAAGCTCTCGATGATGTCCGCCAGGCGCTGGCGCAGCACGCCGTTGGCGGCGAGCAGCAGCACCACGATCAGGGGCAGCAGGATCACGGCACGCCGCCTCATCCGCCGCCGCGCCGGCGCGGCTCATGGTGCAGGTGATCGACCCGGAACATCGCCGCCGCATTGTCGGCCAAAGGCTTGGCCGCGACCGGATCCATGGCCTCGGGCAACTGCGCGATCCGCACCGGGTTCACCGAGGACAGCAAGGCGCCCACGTCCACCGCCAGGTGCACGGTCGGCTTCACCCGCTCCTCGACGCGGATCGGCCGCTCGCCGAATGGCAGGTACACGCGGCGCGCTAGCGAGGGCTCGCCGCCGCCCACGTGATAGCTATAGCGACCACCGGACGCCGGCGACTGCGGAGAGGTTCCTTCCAGCACCAGGAAGATGTAGCCGCTCTTCCAGGTCCAGAACATGCCGCGCGCGGGATCCAGCGCGCCGGTCTGCGCGCCGGCATGGTTGCGGGCGTCATCCACGCCCAGCAGGAACTCGATGCCCACGTACTCGCCCGCCGGCACGCCGGCGATGCGCAGGCGCCGGCTCTCGGCCTTGGCCTCGTCCACCAGGTGATAGGCGTCCGCTGATTCCGCCGGATGTTGCGGCTCGAACCAGCTGCCGTCGGCGCGGCGCAGGCGCGGCAGGCTCAGGTAGTAGCGCAGGCGCCCGACCGTGAATTCCTCGCCCGCCGCGTTGCGGTAGCGACCCTCCTCCAGGCGCAGCGGCTCGCTGCCGACGACGTGGCTGATGTCGATCTCGGCATCCAGCTCCGGCGCACGCCCGCAGGCGGCCAGCCCCGGCAACATGGCCAGGATCAGCAGTGCCGCCCGCTTCATAGCGTGCGCAGCTCGGGCAGCAGCTCGCGTACGCGGTTGCGGCGTTCCTCGGGGTCGGCCAGGCGGCCCACCTCGTCAACCACGTCGCGACTCAGGTGCGGCGCGAACAGCTGGATGAAGTCGTACATGTAGCCGCGCAGGAACATGCCGCGGCGGAAGCCGATGTGCGTGGTGCTGGACTCGAACAGGTGGCCCGCGGGCAGGCGCACCAGGTCGCTGTCGGTCTGCGGGTCATAGGCCATGTCGGCGACGATGCCCACACCCAGTCCGAGGCGGACGTAGGTCTTGATCACGTCGGCGTCCACCGCCGTCAGCATCAGGTTGGGCTTGAGTCCGCGGGCGCCAAAGGCCTTGTCGAGCTGCGAGCGGCCGTTGAAGCCGAAGGTGTAGGTCACGATCGGGTACTTGGCCACGTCCTCCAGCGTCAGCTCGGCGAGCTGCGCCAGCGGATGCTCCGGCTTGACCAGCACGCAACGGTTCCAGCGGTAGCAGGGCAGCATCACCAGCTGGTCGTAGAGATCCATGGCCTCCGTGGCGATGGCGAAATCCGCCTGCCCTTCCGCGGCGATCTTGGAGATCTGCACCGGCGAACCCTGGTGCAGGTGCAGCGAAACCTTGGGATAGCGGCCGGTGAAGGCGCTCACCACGCCGGGCAGCGCGTAGCGCGCCTGCGTGTGCGTGGTGGCGATCGCCAGGTCGCCGGCGTCGGTATCGCGGTACTCGCCGGCGATGCGGGAGATGTTCTCGATCTCGGTGAGCACGCGCTGCGTGTGCTCGAGGATGCGCCGGCCTGCGGGCGTCACCTGGGTCAGGTGCTTGCCGCTGCGCTCGAAGATGTCGACGCCCAGTTCTTCTTCCAGCACGCGGATCTGCTTGCTGACGCCGGGCTGGGAGGTGAACAGCGCCATCGACGCGGCCGTGACGTTGAGCCCGCGGCGCGAGACCTCGTGGATATATCGCAGTTGCCGCAGCTTCATGACCGGACTCCCGATCGCCTGCTGCTTCCCACCCTGTCTTGCTGTTGCATTGCCGCCACCCTTAGAACCGATTTACCGAACCGGCGTGCAATCTAGGGCAGCAGCGTTATATGTCAAAAGAATATGGTGTTTTACTTATATTCCCTTAGGGCCTATCTGTTGGGTATAACCACCACATCCTCAACTGGCCTGCCCCAGGCAACCGCCGAACAGCGCGCGATGCACGCCGAAGGCTGCCTCGTCGTTGGCGGCGCGATAGATCGCCGTTGTCACATCCTTCAGGTATTGAGCCGGCAGCGTCTTGCCGTAGATGCCCTGCAACTGCGCCAGCGTATCGGCTTCCCCGGCACCGCCGGCCCTGCGCAACTGCGCTACGGCCGGCACGCCAGCCATCTGGAAGCAGCGCAGCTCGACGTCGCCGAGGCGCGACTGCAGCCGGTGCTGCTCCAGGCAATGGGTGAAGCGGCTGCGCGCCACCATGCCGGGAGCCGTGGTGCGCTTCCAGACCGCGAACTCGCGGCGGCGCTGTTGCAGTTCCTCGCCCTCGTCCACGCCCCGCAACAGTGCCTGCTCGATGCGCGCGGGATCGGCCTTGGCAAAGCGCAGCGCCATCAGCCCGTAGTTGAGTCGCAGCGCCTGGTCGAGGCACTGCTGCGGCGGATTCGGCTCCGGGGCAACCAGCATCTGCAGGAACAGCAGGCGCAGCTGCTCCGGCGTCGGTTGCGGCAGGCCCTCAGCCGACGGGGCTGGCGCCTGGAGACGAGCCGCATCGCCCTCTGGAGGAGGAGGACTCGGAGCAGCCCAGGACAAGGTGGTGGCGCCAGCCAGGGCAACAGCCAGCAAGGCGATGGATAAGCGGCACTTCACACGGAACTCCGTCAGCAGAGGCGGCGCGAGTCCAGCACGCGGCGGCCGGCGCCGCAAGCCCCGGGGCGCTTCAGGCCGGCCAGCGACTGCCGCTGCAGCGTTCCGCCAGCGCCCACAGCCGCGCGCCCACGGCAGGGTCCAGGGCCAGCGGATTGGGGCGCTGCAGGGCTGGGACGCCCGACATCTGCATCCAGCCGGAGGGCCCCACGAAGGCCGCGACAGGCAGCCCTTCGGCGCAGAGTGCCACCATCACCGAATCCGCGGCCCGATCGGCGTCCTGCCCGAAGCGCATCTGCGTGTAGGCGAAGAAATCCGCCTTGAAGCGCTGCAGCCAGCTGTCGCTGGCCTGGCGGCGGCGGTTCTGCCCCAGCTGCGTCCGGCACACGCCGGGATGCGCTGCGAGGCTGCCGACACGGCTGCCAGCGGCGGTGAGCCGCCGCTGCAACTCCACCGCCAGGGTGAGGGCAGCGAGCTTGCTCTGGCGGTAGGCATCGATCGGCCGGTAGCGGCGCTGCAGGAAGGGATCGTCGAAGTCGATGCGCCCCTGGCTCTGCACGAGACTGGTGATGGTCACCACACGCCCTGCCTCACTACGCTCCAGCAGCGGTAGTAACTGCAAGGTCAGCGCATGGGGGCCGATCAGGGCAATGGCCAGGCTCAGCTCCCAGCCCTCGGCGGTCTGCATGCGCTGCGCCGGCGGATAGATGCCGGCATTGTTCAGTAGCAGGTCCAGGCGATCAGTTCGTGCCGCGACCGCCGTGACCAATGCACGCACGCTCGCCATGTCGGAAAGATCCACGGGCAGGAACTCGATCTCGGCGCCAGGGTGGCGGGCCCGCAGCGCCGTGGCGGCCGGCTCACCGGCAGCGGCATTGATGTCGGCCAGCAGCACGCGGGCGCCCAGCGCCAGCAGGCGCGAGGCGCTGGCCAGGCCCAGGCCGCCAGCACCACCGGTGACCAGGGCCGTGCGGCCCCGCAGCAGGCCGGGGGTATCGGGAATGGCAAGACGCATGTCGCGGTCCTCTCGGGAATCGCGACAGTTTCGCGGAGCGGCTGGCGCCTCACCTCGTCCGAAAGCGTGGCGCGCGGCCTCCGCCACGCGTCATTGCCGCCCGCAGTTCCTAGTTGCGTGCGCGGGCCAGCCGCTGCACCACCCGCGCCAGCAGCTCGACTTCCTCGCAGGTGTTGTAGAAGGCCAGCGAGGGCCGCACCGTGGCCTCCACGCCGAAGCGGCGCAGGATCGGCTGGGCACAATGGTGTCCGGAGCGCACCGCGATGCCTTCCTGGTTCAGGGCCTTGCCGACCTCTTCGGTCTGGTAGCCCTGCAGCACGAAGGACAACACACTGGTCTTCTCCTTGGCCGTGCCGATCAGGCGCAGGCCCGGGATGTTCCGCAGCAGGTGGGTGGCGTACTCCAGCAGGTCATGCTCGTAGGCCGCCACGTTCTCCAGGCCCAGGCGCTCCAGGTAATCCAGCGCCGCGCCCAGGCCGACCGCGTCGGCGATGTTGCCGGTGCCGGCCTCGAATCGTGCCGGAGCACCGTGATAGACGGTCTTTTCGAAGGTCACGTCCTGGATCATGTTGCCGCCGCCCTGCCAGGGCTGCGTCTGCTCCAGCACTTCACGCTTGCCGTAGACCACGCCGATGCCGGTGGGGCCGAAGATCTTGTGCCCGGAGAACACGTAGAAATCGGCATCCAGCGCGCGCACGTTGACACGCAGGTGCGACACCGCCTGGGCACCGTCGATCAGCACCTTGGCGCCGGCACGGTGTCCCATCTCCACGATCTGCTGCACCGGCACGATGGTGCCCAGCGCATTGGAGACCTGGGTGACGGACACGATCTTGGTGCGGTCGTTCAGCAGCTTCTGGTATTCGTCCAGGCGTACCTGGCCGCTGTCGTCCACCGGGATCACGCGCAGCTTCGCGCTCTTCTCGGCTGCCAGCATCTGCCAGGGCACGATGTTGGCATGGTGCTCCAGCTGCGACACGATGATCTCGTCGCCCTCGCGCACGTTCTGCCGGCCCCAGCTCTGGGCCACGAGATTGATCGCCTCGGTGGCGCCGCGGACGAAGATGATCTCTTCCGCCGAGCTCGCGCCCAGGAAGCGCGCCACCTTGTTGCGTGCGCCTTCATAGGCATCCGTGGCGCGCGCCGCCAGCTCGTGCGCGGCGCGATGGATGTTGGAGTTCTCGTGCGCGTAGAAGTAAGCGAGGCGATCGATCACCGCCTGCGGCTTCTGCGTGGTGGCTGCATTGTCCAGCCACACCAGCGGCCGGCCGTTGACGCGTTCCTGCAGGATCGGGAAGTCACGACGCACGGCCTGCACGTCGAAATGACGGCGCCCCTCGGGCACGGCCGGCGTGCCGCGGGCCGGCGGTGTGGCAGACTCGGTGAAGTAGTACTGCGGCGCAGCCGGAGCTGCAGGCGCAGGCGCCGCGGGCTCGCGCAGCACGCGCGTGTCCAGGCCCGCCGGCACGGCGAAGTCCGGCACCGTCGGCAGCGGAGCCGGCGCGGCGGACGAGGGCCAACCACTGGCCTCGCCGAGGAAGTAATAGGGTGTCGAAGGCGGCGACAGCGGTGCCGATGGCAGCGCCGTGTCGGTGGGCAACGGCACCGGGGCAGCCGCCGGCAAACCCGCGGCATAGGCCTCGGGCACGCCCTGGCTCACGCCGCCGCCATGCGGCAGCGCCGGCGCCACGGTGGTGTTGAAGCCATGCTGATCGAACGACTGCGCCTGCGTCGGCAGCACCCGCGGCGTGATTGCCGAAGGCGGTGCCGCTGCGGCGGCCGCTGCAGGCTGTGACACCACGAAGGGCGGCGTCGCCGGAAGGCTGGTGGCCAGCGGCAACGGGTTGGCTGGCAGCGCCGGCGCACCCGCCGGCTGCGGCAGGGTCAGGCCGGCCGGGCGCGAGGGCGCCGTCGGCCACTGCCCGCCGGTCGGCAGCTCACGAAACAGATCGTTGGCGATCTGCGTCAGCGCGCCGATGTCCGGGAAGCCGCCCGCGTCCTGTGGCCGGCCTGCAAGCTCACTTGTAGGTGTCGGGGTAGTCATGGAACTTGTTCACTTCCACGTCATCCAGGATCGCCACGGCATCGTCGGTCAGGATCGCCAGCGAGCAGTACAGCGAGATCAGGTAGGAGGCGATGGCAAAGCGGTCGATGCCCATCAGGCGCACCGACAGGCCGGGGCTCTGCTCACCCGGCAGGCCGGGCTGGAACAGGCCGACCACGCCCTGGCGCTTCTCGCCCACGCGCAGCAGCAGGATCTTGCTCTTGCCGTCGGCCACCGGGACCTTGTCGGACGGGATCAGCGGGATGCCGCGCCAGGTCAGGAACTGCGCGCCGAACAGGCTCACGGTCGGCGGCGGCACGCCACGGCGGGTGCACTCGCGGCCGAAGGCAGCGATCACCAGCGGATGGGTCAGGAAGAAGGCCGGCTCCTTCCACACCTTGGTCAGCAACTCGTCCAGGTCGTCCGGCGTCGGCGCGCCGGTAAGCGGGAAGATGCGCTGGCTCTCCACGACGTTGGCGATCAGGCCGTAGTCGGGGTTGTTGATCAGCTCGCTCTCCTGGTGCTCCTTGATCGTCTCGATCGTCAGGCGCAGCTGTTCCTTGATCTGGTCGTGCGGGCTCGAATAGAGATCCGAGACGCGGGTATTGATGTTGAGCTTGGTAGTCTGCGCGTTGAGGAAGTACTCGCGCGGCGCCGGATCGTAGTCGACGAAGGAGTCCGGCAGCTCGCCGGATTCCTTGGCGGTGCAGGCGGTGCGTACGTCGGCCGGGTTGAGCACCGTGTTGACGCGGTAGATGCCCGCCTCTACCGGCTGCCACTGCAGAAGGTGCACCAGCCAGCGCGGCGTGATGATGGAGTACTGCGCCGGGGTCTTGGTGGCGTTCGCTAATTGGCGCGCGCCGCTATCGCCCAGGGTCTGGGGGGCGGTGTACTCAGCCATGAAGTCGCTCCTTGAAGCGTTTGGAATAAGCTTAGATTCGCCGGATATGAATCCGGGTTCTACAGGCTATCGCCGCCATTGAGCTGCGCCTCAAAGGCGCGCTGCGGCACCAGCACACTGCGCTCGCTGGTTTCGATCAGCGCGGCGATCGACGAACCCAGTGCGGACGCCAGCTTGTGGATGGTGGCCAGCGAGGGGCTGACCACGCCGCGCTCGATCTCGCCGAGGTAGCTGCGGTTGAGGTCCGCGGCTTCCGCCAGACGCTCCTGCGACCAGGCATTGCGCTTGCGCGCGGTGCGGATGACCTGGCCGAACTGCCTTTCCAGACTGCTCATGATGATTCCCTGTTTGTTTCAACCGGCTGCCGCCGGTTCCTGTTGTGAACTTTCCTGTTGCGAACGCGCCTGCGTGACCTGGCTGCCGGGCGGCACGCTGCGGGTCAGCCAGACGTTGCCGCCGATGCTGGAACCCTGCCCGATGGTGATGCGGCCGAGGATGGTGGCGCCGGCGTAGATCACCACGTCGTCCTCCACCACCGGGTGGCGCGGCGCGCCCTTCTGCAGGCTGCCGTCTTCCTCGGTCTCGAAGCGCTTGGCGCCCAGGGTCACGGCCTGGTAGAGGCGCACGCGGTCACCGATGACGGCGGTCTCGCCGATCACCACGCCGGTGCCGTGGTCGATGAAGAAGCTGTTGCCGATCCGTGCGCCGGGGTGGATGTCGATGCCGGTCTCGGAATGGGCGATCTCGGCGAGGATGCGCGCCAGCAGCGGCACCCCCAGGTTGTAGAGCTGGTGCGCCAGGCGGTGATGGACGATCGCCAGGATGCCCGGGTAGCACAGCAGCACCTCGTCGACGCTGCGCGCCGCGGGATCACCGCGATAGGCTGCTTCGACATCCGAGTCCAGCACACCGCGCAGGGCCGGCAGCGACGCGGCGAACTCCCGCACGATGGTCACCGCACGCTGCTCCAGGTCGGCGGTGCCGAGTTGCTGGTGCCGCGCGGTGTAGGTCAGCTCCAGCCGCACCTGGTCGAGCAAGCCGTTGAGGGCTGCGTCCAGCGTGTGGCCGACATAAAAGTCTTCGCTCTCCTGGCGCAGGTCCGCCGGCCCCAGGCGCATCGGGAACAGCGCGCCACGCAGGCCTTCGGCAATCGCCTTCAGCGCATCGCGCGACGGAAACTCGCGGCCGCCGTATTCGCGGTTGCGCTGCTGCGTCTCGCGCCAGCGGCGGCGCGCCTCGTGCAGTTCGCCGACGATGCGCTCCAGGTCCCAGTGCTGTGCAGGCACCAATGGCGCCACCACCAGATCATGCCGGCTCATGCACGCACTCCCGTCGCTTGGGCCATCGTCGCTTCCCCCCGAAGCCCGTCCTGGCTCAGTCCTGGATCCAGGGCAGGTCGTGCGAGCGCCAGCCACCGCGCTGACCGCGGCGGTTGTGTTCGTCGATCTCGCCCTCGAAGCCTTCGAGGATGTTGAACACGCTGCCGAAGCCGGCCTTGGTGGCAGCTTCCGCCGCCAGCACCGAGCGGCGGCCGCTGCGGCACAGCAGCAGCAGCACCCCGCCCTTGGGCGCCTTGGCTTCCAGCTCGCGCACGAAGCGCGGGTTGCGGATCAGCGAGGTGCCAGTGGCCCAGGCCACGTGCAGGCTGCCCGGCACATGGCCGACGAACTTGCGCTCCTCGGCGGTGCGCACGTCCACCAGCACCGCCAGCCCGGAGGAATACAGCTCCCAGGCTTCCGCCGGCGTCACGCCACCGGCATAGTTGAGCCCGGCGGACTGGGCATGGCCGCGCGCTTCCACCAGCGTGGGATGCGAGGGATCGCCGACCACGACGGGCGGGATCGCAGCGGCAGCGGCCTGGGGACGGATAGCGGCAGACATGATGACCTCTCTACGTTGGCGGTCCCATCGGGGGACTGGTTGATCGCCATCCTAGACGCCCCGCAAGCAATCTCTAACTAATATAAATTCAGATCTAAATTCCATTATGTTATAAACGATCAGGGCCGCACCCCTGCGCGCCAGGGTGTCGTTTGCTGCCTTTCGCCACCATAACCAAGGGCTTGGGCATATAAATATCAGCCGATATTCTTTTACTTCAGGGTGTCCGCCGCATACCTTGCCGCCACAACTATCGTCAGGCCCGGGGTATTCAGATCATGTTTGGGGAATCCACTTCACGCTCGCCGCATTGGCGCCGACTGGCGCTGCTCGCGGCACTGTCGGCACCGCTGCCGGCGTTGGCCACCAACGGCTACTTCGCGCACGGCTACAGCGCCTCGCAGCGCGCCATGGGCGGCGCCGGCACGGCGCTGACCGAGGATGCGCTGGTGTCCACGATCAATCCGGCCGGCCTGGTCTGGGTGGGCAACCGCATCGACGTCAACTTCAGCGTGTTCGCCCCGGTGCGCGACTACACCACGTTCGCGCGCGGCGAGAATGCCAACATCGGCATCATCTCCATCGACCCCGCAACGGTGAAGAGCGACAACGACCTGTTCTACATCCCCGGCTTCGCCTTCAGCCGCCGCATCGACGATTTCTCCAGCTGGGGTATCGCGGTGTACGGCAACGGCGGCATGAACACCGAGTACCAGGGCAACACCGCGCAGTTCGGCCAGGGCTTCGGCCTGGGTCCGCTGAGCTTCGCCACGCAGTGCAACGGCACGCTCGGCGGCGGCACGCCGGTGGCCGGCCGGGCCGATCCCATCGGCTTCTGCGGCGGCGCCACCAACAAGTCGGCCGCCTCGGTGAACCTGATCCAGCTGTTCGTCGCCCCGACCTATTCCTTCAAGGTGGGCGACCGCACCTCGATCGGCATCTCGCCGCTGATCGCCGGCCAGCGCTTCCGCGCCGATGGCCTCAGCGCCTTCAAGCCCTTCTCCAATTCGCCGGACAAGGTCACCGACAACGGCTACGACATCTCCTATGGCTACGGCGGCCGCATCGGCGTGCTGACCGGCGTCATTCCGGGTATCGGCATCGGCGCGTCCTACCAGACCCGCATCCGCATGACCGAGCTGGACGAGTACGCCGGCCTGTTCGCGGAGCAGGGCGACTTCGACATTCCCTCGTCCTGGAACGTCGGCTTGTCGCTGCACCTGAGCGACAACCTGCGTGTCGCCCTGGACTACCAGCGCATCAACTTCCATGAGGTCGCCTCGGTCGGCAATCCGCTGGACCCGAACCGCTTCGTCAACGATTGCGCCCTGCCGCGCCTGCTCAACGGCATCATCCCGATCGTGGGCAGCAGCGAGCAGAGTGGCGCCTGCCTTGGCGCCGATCACGGCCCGGGCTTCGGCTGGCAGGACGTGCAGGTCTACAAGCTGGGCGTGCAGTACAAGTTCGCTGCGTTCAAGTTCCGAGCCGGCTACAGCATCAACGACGGCCAGCCGATTCCCAGTGACGAAGTGCTGTTCAACATCCTGGCTCCCGCCGTGATCGAGAAGCACTACACCGCCGGCCTCAGCTACCAGTACTCCAAGAGCATCGGCTTCGACCTGGCGGCGATGTACGCGCCCAGCAACCCGGTGCGCGGCAAGAATCCGCTGAGCAACGTCGAGGCGACGCTGCCGGAGATCCTGCTGGGCGGCGCGGCCGGTGGCAGCGCGGCACTGGACAATGCCTTCGGCGTCGATCCGGAAGACCAGGACATCTCGCTGGACATGCACCAGTGGGAAATCACGCTCGGCTTCAACTATCGCTTCTGATCCTCAGGCAAGACCCTCATGAACATCGCCCGTCGTCCCGCGCAGCACCTGCTGCGCGACACCCTCGTCGTCCTCTCCGCCGCCGTGCTCGGCCTGCTGCTCAGCGCCGGCCCGGCCTGGTCCGCCGAACTGCTCAAGCCCTACGTGCTGGCCTACACCCACACCGCCGATCTCAACACCGAGATCGCCGCGGTGAAGGGCAAGCTCGCCGCCGCCGGCTTCGAGGTCGTCGGCGAATACAGCCCCTACCCGAACGCGCACGTCGTCTCCTTCACCAGCGCGGACCTGAAGGCCGCCGCCGCCAAGCCGGCACTGTCGGCCTTCGGCGCAGTGCTCAACGTCGGACTCACGGTGGTGGACGGCAAGCTGCAGGTGGCCTACCTCAACCCGCGCTACCAGGCCGCGGCCTACCGCCTGCCGGTGGACCTCGCCGGCGTCGCGCAGACGCTGGCCAGGACGCTGGGCGCACAGGACAGCTTCGGCGCCGACAAGGGCCGCACGGCGGAACAGCTGCGCGACTTCCGCTACATGGTGGGCATGGAGAACTTCGAGGACACCTACGATCTCGGCAGCCACGCCAGCTACGAAGACGCGGTAAAGGCCGTGGAAGCCAACCTGCAGAAGAAGGTCGGCGGCGCCGCCAAGGTCTTCCGCCTGGACCTGCCGGGCCAGCGCACGCTGTTCGGCATCTCGCGCGCCCAGGTCACCGACCAGCGCGCCAACGACAAGCACATCCTGCAGGACACGGTGGACCAGAAGTTCGCGGTCAAGACCACCTCCTACCTGCCCTACACCCTGCTGGTGGACGGCAAGAGCGTGAAGGCCCAGCACATGCGCTTCCGCATGGCAGTCTGGCATCCTGACCTGACGATGGTGACCTTCGGCAAGCTGATGAGCAGCCCCGGCGCCATCGAGGAACTGCTGGCCAAGGTCAGCGGCGGCAAGAAGGAAAGCTTCAGCTTCTGAGCGAAAGCCAGGGACGTACCATGACCACCATCGTCTTCAGTATCCCGGACGCCGCCGCCTCGCTGGCCGGCGGCCTGCTGATCGGAGCCTCGGCCTCGCTGCTGTTGCTGGGCAGCGGCCGCATCGCCGGCATCAGCGGCATCTTCGGCAACGCCCTCAGCACCGGCCGCGACCGCGTGCGCGTGGTCTTCCTGCTGGCGCTGCTGGCCACGCCCTGGCTGTGGCGCCTGGTGCAGCCGCTGGAGCTCGGCAGCGCGCTGGCCACGCCGCAGTGGGGGGCGCTGATCGGCGCCGGCCTGCTGGTGGGTGTCGGCACCCAGTTGGGCAATGGCTGCACCAGCGGCCACGGCGTCTGCGGCCTGGCCAACTTCTCGCTGCGCAGCCTGGTCGCGGTCCTCACCTTCATGGGCGCGGCGATGATCACCGTCGCCCTTGGTTTTGGAGTATCGGCATGAGCAAGCAAGTGATCGCCGCCGCCGGTGCCGGCCTGCTGTTCGGCTTTGGCCTGATCCTGTCGGGCATGACCGACCCCGCCAAGGTCCGCGCCTTCCTCGACATCACCGGACAATGGAACCCGGCCCTGGCCTTTGTCATGGGCGGCGCCATCCTGGCCGCCCTGCCGGCCTTTGCCTGGGCCCGGCGCCACCGCACCACGCTGGCCGGCGCTCCCCTGAGCCTGCCGGACCGCACGCTGATTGACGCCCGCCTGGTCGGCGGTGCCGCCCTGTTCGGCGTCGGCTGGGGCCTGTCGGGCCTCTGCCCCGGCCCGGCCCTGGTGGTCGGCTCCAGCGGCAGCCTGCCGGTGCTGGTCTTCGTCGCCGCGATGGCCGCAGGCCTGCTGCTGTCCCGTCGCTTCCTGGCGCCGCGCGCGCCGTCGGCTCCGGCCGGGGCCACGACCCAGGCTTGAATCGCCTGCCCACTGTCCGCAACTGCCATTGACAGTTGTAACAGCGGGCGCTGATAGTGACCCTGTCGGGGCTTCTTCCCCCGATGCTGGTTTCCGCTCCTGCCCCTGACGCCCCTTCCCCGCGTTTGGGGGCGGGGGTTGGTTCAGTGCCGCTCGGCACTGCGGCGGACGTCTAAATTCCGTCTACTCCATTGATTTCACTGATTATCTGACGCGCCGCTCTGGTTTGGTGCGCAGCCGGTCGCTGGCGCGTTTCAAGCCTGTTTTTGCGTGGCGTCAGGGCTTTGAAAATCGTTCAGCTAGCGTTCGGTTTCAATGCGTAGACTCTGTTTCCAAGAGATCACCCCCTTCGGTCTCCCAGGAGGTTCCCCCAACCTCCGCCCCCCCAAGGTCCGCAGTCCTCCCCCGGCTGCGGGCCTTTTTTATTTGCGGCGGACGTCTGGACTCGGGTTGCCATCCATGGCGAGACAGCAGCTACCTGATTGAGCCCCTGGGCATGTTTGGCCCGTGATCCATCACCCCTACCAACCGTCATACCGGCGAAAGCCGGTATCCAGTCAAGCAATGGGCCACTCCCGCCTGGGACTGGATACCGGCTTTCGCCGGTATGACGCTTTCGTCGATGGGACGACCGCTGTCACCAATACGCCGTCAGCCCCAGGCGCACGCTGCGCGGCTCTGCCGGGTGCACATGGCGGCCTTCAACCCCGACCGGCGGATCCTGGACCGGCGTTTCGCCCGGCAGCCTAGACTCGTAGTAGTACTCGATGTCGTTGACCTCGCGGTCGAAGACGTTGAACACGTCCAGCGAGACCCTCAGGCGAGGCGAGAAGGCATAGCCGCCTCGCAGGTTCACCAGGGTGGAGGAACTGGCGCGCACGGTGTTGTCCTCGATCAGCGGACGGCTGCCCAGGTAGCGCAGGCGTGCGCCGCCGAACCAGCCGTTCCAGTCGTTCAGCACCACGCCGACCGAGGCGGTGCGCTCGACCGCGCCCGGAATGCGGTCGCCTGCCGGATCGCTGTCGCGGAAGCGCGGCCGCGACCAAGCCAGGTCGGCGTCCACGATCAGGCCCTTGCGCGGCGTCCAGTAGTTGGAGAACTCGACGCCCTGGCGCCGACTCGGCCGCGTGGCCTCGGTGTTGCCGGCGTCGCCGATGAACAGCAGCTCCGAGTCCAGGTCCAACTGCCATAGCGTCAGCGCGGTCTGCAGCGTGGGCAGCAGTCGCGTCTGCAGCCCGACTTCATAGGACTTGGCGCGCACCAGCAGGTCCACCTTGTCGGCCGGCTCCACCGGGTTGCTGCCCGGCACCACGGTGATCGTGGCGCCGCGCGCGTCGTTGCTGTGGAAACCGTAGCCGCCGTTGAGGAAGACGTTGGTCTGTGAGGTCGGGGACCAGATCAGCGATAGCTTGGGCGAGATGATGGCGTCATCGGCCTTGCCGGAGTTGGCGGCGTTGTCGGAATCCACCTCCACACGGTAGTGATCGGCACGCAGCCCCAGCACGCTGCGGAAGGCCTTGTTCCACTCGATGCTGTTGCTGTACCAGGCTCCGGCGCTGAGCTGCTCCACGCCGTCCTCGCGCACGGTGCTCAGCCGCTGCCGCCGTACGGTGCGGTGCAGGCCCACTTCGCCGATGTCGTCATAGCGCAGGTCCAGGCCCAGGCGCTGGTGCAGGTGCCTGCCCAGCCACTCGCCATGGCGCTCGTGTACCAGCCCCAGGCCGCCATAGCGGCGCTGGTCCACCTGCTCGAACTGGTCGCCATCGACGGGGTTGTCGAGGAAGTAGGTGAAGTTGGAGAACAGGTCCAGGTCGTAGTCGACGAAGTAGGCGGTGGCGCGCGTCTCCGCCTTCTCGCTGACGCGGGCCCAGTCCAGCGACAGGCTGTAGCGGTGGCTGTCGCCACCGGTGGAATCGTCCAGCGAATCGAAGCGGCCGATCTGGCCGCTGTCCACTGCACGCTGCGGTATCTGGTCGGTGGCGGTCCAGCGGTTGGAGTAGGCCATGCCGGTGACGGACCAGGCGCCCGCATCGTTGCGCCAGCTGTAGCGCAGCAGCGCGTTGTATTTCTCGGTGTCCTCCGGCACGGTCCAGGGGCCATCCTGCGTGCTGGCCTCGACGGCGGCCAGCAGGGTGCCGGCGCCCACGGCGCCGGAGCCGGCAGCCAGCGCACGGCGATAGCCGTCCTCGCCGATCTCCACCATCGACAGCGGCCTCGGCAACTGCTGCATCAGCTCGAAGTGCGCCGCGCCGGCCGCGGAGAAGTCGCCCTCCTCGGCGTAGTAGGAACCCTTGCGGTACTCGATCGAGGAGACCAGTTCCGGGATCACGAAACCCAGGTCGGTGTAGCCCTGGCCGTGACCGTGCGTGGGCATGTTCACCGGCATGCCGGCCACGGTGGTGCGGAAGTCGGTGCCATGGTCCAGGTTGAAGCCGCGCAGGAAATACTGGTTGGCCTTGCCGTCGCCGCTGTGCTGCGTGACGATCAGGCCGGGCACCACCTCCAGCAGTTCGCCTGGCCGCAGGCGCGGACGGTTGGCCAGCTGCTCGGCCGTGACGGTGCCCTCGCTGGCGCTGCTGCGCGCGGTGTCGGCACTGGCGCGGACCTCCACCGCCTGCAGTTCCACCGGTACGGTCTGCAGGCCGCCGGCAGCGGCGGGGCCCGCCACCAGGCAAGCGGCAACGGCGCCGGATCGCGCGGCATGCTTCACGAACTTCTCCTCACTATTTTTTGATTTTTACAGACTGTCCAATTGTGCACGGCGCCGGCAGCTGCGCTCAAGCCTTGCCGCTGCCCAGCTCTCCGAGGCGCTGCGCGCGATAGGCCATCGGCGAAATCCCTTTCCAGCGCTTGAAGGCATGCACGAAGGCGGCCGGCTCGGAATAGCCCAGGCGCATCGCCACTTCCTCGAGCTTCATCTTGGCCGTGGTCAGCAATTCCTCTGCCAGGGCTTGGCGCACCTCGTCCACCAGCGCGCGGAACGAGGTGTCCTCCTCGTCCAGGCGGCGACGCAGGCTGCGCACCGCCATGTGCATCTCGGCCGCCACCGCCTCGACCCCAGGCATGTCGCCGGGGTTCTGCAGCAGGCGGTCGCGCACGCGTCCGGCAAAGCCGGTGCGCACGCGGCGGCGCGCCAGCAACTGCCGGCACTGCTCCTGCCCCATGCTCGCCATGACGCTGTTGCCCTGCGGCAGTGGCGCGTCGACGTAGGCGGCGTCGAGCCAGGCGCTGTGCTCGGCGGCGTCGAAGCGCGGCTCGGCACCCAGCAGGGCGGTGTAGCGCTCGGCATAGGCCGGCCGGCGGAAGGCGAACTGCGCCCCCAGGATCGGCAGCCCGCCGGGACGCAGCTCGCGCACCATGTTGATGAAGGCGGCGAAGTCGCGCTCCAGCAGGAAGCGGCGCGTGTCCTCGGGGATCTCGCGGTCGTCCATCAGCACGTGCAGCTCACCGCGCTGCTCGCGCAGGCCGAAGCGCACGAAGGCGTAGGACAGGTCCAGGTAGCGCAGGGCGATGTCGGCGGCGCTGCGGAAGGTGGGGCTGGACAGCAGGGCAAAGCCCCAGATGCCGTAGGCGGAGAGGTGATAGCGCTGGCCCGCCTCCAGACCCAGGCCGGGAATGTGCCCCAGGGCCTTCACCAGGTTGCCGGCCAGGCGCAGTTCCTGCGCCGCGGTGATCTCCTGCTGCTGGTCGGCCAGTGTCTCGGGGCTGATGCCGGTGCCCTCCAGCGCCGCCGCCGCGGGCAGGCCATGGTCCGCCGCCAACTGCAGGAGCAACTGGGCACTGACGACGCTGCGGCGAACCTGTTCGTAGGGCATAGTCTGGGATTGGAGACGTGGCCGGAATTATCAATGTAATGGCCGTGCCCGTCATCCACGCAGGGGACAGGTATCGCCATGATCTGCCCCACGGTTAACAGAACGACGAGGAGAACCATGGCCACTACCACCAATGGACCGCTGCAGGTCGCCATCATCGGCGCCGGCTTCGGCGGCCTGGGCCTGGGCTATTACCTGAAGCAGGCCGGCATCGAGAACTTCACCATCTTCGAGAAGGCGGACGAGGTCGGCGGCACCTGGCGCGAGAACACCTATCCGGGCTCGGGCTGCGACATCCCCTCGCACCTGTATTCGTACTCCTTCGAGCCGCATTACCCCTGGGCCTACCGCTACGGCAAGCAGTCCGAGATCCTGGAGTACCAGCGCTACGTCACGCGCAAGTACGACCTGGGCCGGCATCTGCGCTTCAATGCTGAAGCCGCGAGCGCCGAGTTCGACGAGGCCAGCGGCCTGTGGACGCTGCAACTGGCCAACGGCGAGCGCATCCAGGCACGCCACCTGGTCAGCGGCGTGGGGCAGCTGCACCGCCCCGCCTATCCCAAGCTGCCGGGCCTGGAGCGTTTCAAGGGCAAGGCCTTCCACTCCGCCCGCTGGGATCACTCCTTCGACCTGAAGGGCAAGTCCGTGGCGGTGATCGGCACCGGCGCCAGCGCCGTGCAGTTCGTGCCCGAGATCGCCAAGCAGGTGGACAAGCTCTACGTCTACCAGCGCACCCCGGGCTGGTTCATCCCCAAGTTCGAGAAGGCCTTCGGTCCGTTCACGCAGTGGCTGCTGAAGACCTTCCCGGTGATCCACGACATCGACCGCTGGCGCATCTTCCTGATCACCGAGACGCTGGCCAACGCCTACAACGGCACCAAGTGGATCGAGAGCCTGGTGACGCTGCTGGCCAAGGCGCACATGCGCATCCAGGTGCGTGACCCGGAGCTGCGCAAGCGCCTGACCCCGGACTTCCCGGTGGGCTGCAAGCGCATCCTGCTGAGCAACGACTGGCTGCCGACCATGGCGCGGCCCAATGTCGAGGTGGTCAGCGACGCGGTGCGCGAGATCACCGAGGACGGCGTCATCACCGCCGACGGCAAGCTGCGCAAGGTCGACGCCCTGGTCTACGGCACCGGTTTCACGGCCACCGACTTCCTGGCACCGATGAGCCTGCGCGGCCTGGCCGGCCGCGACCTGCACCAGAGCTGGAGCAAGGGTGCCGAGGCCTACCTGGGCATGACGGTCTCCGGCTTCCCCAATTTCTTCATGATGTACGGCCCCAACACCAACGTCGGCTCGGGCTCCATCATCTACATGCTGGAATGCCAGCAGCGCTACATCGTGCAGATGGTGCAGGCGCAGCAGAAGCAGGGCTGGCGCTACGCCGAGCTGCGCGCCGAGGCGCAGGCCGCCTATCGCGCCGAGATCGAGCGGCGCAGCGCGGAAACCACCTACTCCGGTAACTGCCAGAGCTGGTACAAGACCGCCGAGGGCCGCAACACCAACAACTGGGTCGGCACCATGCTGGAGTTCCGCCGCCGCACCAAGCTGCCGGACTTCGCCGCCTACCGCACCGCACCGCAAGAGACCGCCTCCACGCTGTCGCGCGCGGCCTGAGGAGAACCCATGTCCGGAACCTTTCTTCGCAATACGCTGCGCACGGTGGTGCGGCTGACGCTCAAGCCGATGCTCGGGCCTTCGCTGTCGATCGCTTCGCAGCGCCGCATGCTGAAGCTGCTCGGCATCGCCACGCGCGTGCCGCGCGACGTGCGCGTAACCCCGCGCATGCTCGGCGCCGCACCCGGCGAAACCCTGCAACCTCCGTCGCCGGCCTCGCAGGACGGCGTGATCCTCTTTCTGCACGGTGGCGGTTATTGCGTCGGCTCGCTGGACTCGCACCGTCCGCTGAGCGCTACGCTGGCCAAGGCCAGCGGCCTGACCGTGTTCGCGCTGGACTACCGCCTGGCGCCGGAGCATCCCTACCCCGCCGCGCTCAACGACGCGGTGTCCGCCTACCGCACGCTGCTGGATGAAGGCCACACGCGCATCGTTCTGGCCGGCGACTCCGCCGGCGGCGGTCTGGCGCTGGCCACGGCGCTGAGCCTGCGCGATGCCGGCCTGCCCCCGGCGGCGGCCCTGCTGCTGATCTCGCCCTGGGGCGATGTCGGCTGCAGCGCCTCCACCATGATCAGCAAGGCCGCGGTCGACCCGATGCTGTCGCAGCCGTCGCTGCAGCGCTGGGCGGCGGCCTATGTCGGCCGCGTGCCCACCGACCACCCGCTGTGCTCGCCGCTGTTCGCCGACCTGCGCGGCCTGCCGCCGGTGATCCTGCAGAGCGGCGAGGACGAGATTCTGCTGGACGACACGCTGCGCCTGGAGAAGGCGCTGACGCAGGCCAAGGTGCCGGTCACGATGCAGGTCTACCCCGGCCTGTGGCACGACTTCCACCTGCAGGCGGGCATCCTGGGTGACGCCGACGAAGCGATCGGCAAGCTCGCGGATTTCGCCAGGGCCACCCTGGCCGCAGGCGCCACGTCCCAGCGTCGCGGCGCCTGAGCAAGGCCCAAGGTTTCCCGTAGCGCAACGCAGGAGAACGCCGTGGCCGAGTACGATTACATCGTTGTCGGGGCCGGCTCCGCCGGCTGCGTCGTCGCCAACCGCCTGTCGGCGGACGGGCAGCAGCGCGTCTGCCTGCTGGAAGCCGGGCCAGACGACACCAATCCGCTGATCCACATGCCGCTGGGCGTGGTCGCGCTGGTGCGCGGCTGGTTCGCCAACTGGAATTTCTGGACCGAACCGCAGCCGCATTGCGCGGGCCGGCGCATCCACCAGCCGCGCGGCAAGGTGCTGGGTGGTAGCAGCAGCATCAACGCCACGGTCTGCACCCGCGGCCATGCCTGGGACTACGACCACTGGGCTGAGCTCGGCTGCGAGGGCTGGTCCTACGACGAGGTGCTGCCCTACTTCGTGCGCTCCGAGAACTACCAGGCTCCGCTGGCCGCGCGCGACCAGCGCTTCCACGGTCAGGGCGGTCCACTCAACGTCACCGAGCGCCGCTACACCAGCCCGCTGAGCGAGACCTTCATCGAGGCCGCGCAGCAGTGCGGCCATGCACGCAACGACGACTTCAATGGCGCGGAGCAGGAAGGCTTCGGCACGTTCAAGGTCTTCCAGAAGGACGGCGAGCGCTGGAGCAATGCCCGCGCCTACCTGACGCCCGAGGTGCGCAACCGCCCCAACCTGACCATCCTCACCGGTGCGCAGGCGCTGCAGGTGCTGCTGGAAGGCAAGCGCGCCGTGGGCGTGAGGCTGCGCCGCGATGGCCGCGACGAGGAGATCCGCGCGCAGCGCGAGGTGATCCTGTCCGCCGGCGCCTTCCAGTCCCCGCAGTTGCTGCTGCTCTCGGGCATCGGCCCGCGCGCGGAACTGGAGAAGCACGGCATCCCGGTGCGCCACGAGCTGCCGGGCGTGGGCGAGAACCTGCAGGACCATCTCGACGTGATCGTCGAGACCAAGGCCCGCAGCCGCGCGCCGATCTCCTGGCACCCCACATCCTTGCTGCGCTCGCTGCGCAGCCTGTTCCAGTACCTGTTCCAGCGCAAGGGCGAGCTCAGCAGCAACGTCGTGGAGACCGGCGGCTTCTTCAAGTCCTCGGCCGACGAGCCGATCCCCGACCTGCAGTGCCACTTCGCCCCAACCGCGAACGTCGAGAACGGCTTCCGCCTGGCGGCGATGCTGGACTACCGCTACATCGCCTTCGTCTGCGACCTGCGGCCACTGGCCCGCGGCCGCGTGGGCCTGGCCAGCGCCGACCCGCTGGCGCCGCCGCGGATCGACGGCAACTTCCTCAGCCAGAAGCGCGACGTCACCCGCCTGGTGGCCGGCGTGCGCGCCATGCGCCGCATCCTGGCGCAGGCCGCCTTCGATCCGCATCGAGGCGAGGAACTGTCGCCCGGCCCGGCGGTGCAGAGCGACGCCGAGCTCGAGGATTGGGTACGCCGCAACGCCGGCTCCAATTTCCACCCCGTGGGCACCTGCAAGATGGGCGTGGACCCGATGGCGGTGGTGGACCCGCAGCTGCGCGTGCAAGGCCTGCAGGGGCTGCGCGTGATCGACGCCTCGATCATGCCGACCCTCAACGGCTCCAACACCAATGCCCCCTCGACCATGATCGGCGAGAAGGGTGCCGCCCTCACCCTTGCGGGCGGGGCGGAAAAGGCCCATTTGGGTCAGGCTACGGCCCCCTCAGAAACACCAAGAGTCCTGGAGACCACAGCATGAAAATCGAGAATTCCGTCTTCATCATCACCGGCGGCGCCTCCGGCCTGGGTGCGGCTACCGCGCAGGCCCTGGCCGCACGCGGCGGCAAGATCCTGATCGCCGATCTCAACGAGGCCGCCGGCAAGGCCCTGGCCACGGAGTTGGGCAACGGCGCGCGCTTCGTGCGCGTGGACGTCAGCAACGAGGCCCAGGTGCAGGAAGCCGTGGACCTGGCCGTGAAGGAAATGGGCGGCCTGCACGGCGTCATCAACTGCGCCGGCATCGGCACCCCCGAGAAGGCCCTGGGCAAGGAAGGCCCGCAGGCCCTGGCCAACTTCCAGCGCGTGATCAACATCAACCTCACCGGCAGTTTCAACGTCATCCGCCTCGCCGCCTGGGCCATGAGCCAGCAGGCGCCGAACGCCGACGGCGAGCGCGGCGTGGTGATCAATACCGCCTCCGTCGCCGCCTTCGACGGCCAGATCGGCCAGCCCGCCTATGCCGCCTCCAAGGCCGGCGTGGTCGGCATGACCCTGCCGCTGGCGCGCGAGTTCTCGCGCTTCGGCATCCGCGTGCTGACCATCGCCCCCGGCCTGTTCGAGACCCCGATGATGGCCAGCCTGCCGCCGGCTGCGCAGGAAGCCCTGGGCAAGTCCGTGCCCTTCCCGCCGCGCCTCGGCCGTCCCTCCGAGTACGCCCAGCTTGCCGTGCAGATCGTGGAGAACGTGATGCTCAACGGCGAAACCATCCGCCTCGACGGCGCCCTGCGCATGGCGCCGAAGTAAGTCCTTGCTGGTCTCCTCTCTCCCGCTGGCGGGAGAGAGGCCGGGAGAGAGGGTTTCTGTAACGCTCCACCGGAAACAGACGCCCTCTCCCCCACCCCTCTCCCGCACGCGGGCGAGGGGAGTTACTTCAGGATTTTGATATGAACGCCCCCCTCTCCACCCCCGCCGTCATCCAGGCCCCCGCCCCCTGGGACCTGGTCGGCCGCGGCTACATCGCCATGCTGCGCTTCTCGCCCGACAGCAAGGTGCAGGACACGTTCCTGCCCAAGACCCTGCTCGGCAAGCGCGGCCGCTCGCCCTACGGCTGGCTGATGTTCGTGGACTACCAGAGCTCGGACGCCGGCCCCTACCACGAGCTGCTGTTCATCCCCGGCAGCTTTCCCTTCGAGGATGGCCAGCGCCACCTGTCGATCAGCCGCATCTTCGTCTCGACCATGGACAGCGTGGTCAACGGCCGCAACAACTGGGGCATCCCCAAGGAACTGGCGGACTTCGACGTACGCTACGGCGACCAGGGCGTGGATCGCGTGACCCTGTCCAAGGACGGCCGCGTGTTCGCCGAACTGGAGTTCAAGAGCTACCCGTTCTGGATTCCCTTCCTGAGCGCGCTGCTTCCCAAATCCTTGCTTACCCTGGGCCAGCACTACGACGGCAAGACCTTCGTCTACACGCCCTCGGCCCGCGGCTGGATCAAGCCGGCGCGGACGATGCGCGCCCGCGCCGATGCCGCTATGTTCCCCAACCTCGGCCGCGCCAAGACCCTGCTGACGGTGGAAGTCCCCCGATTCCGCATGACCTTCCCGGTCTCCAAGATCATCAATCGCAAATAAGGTCCTCCCCATGAAACGCCCTGCTCTCGATTCCGACATGGAGCTGTTCCGCGACTCCGCGCGGAAGTTCTTCCAGACCGAGATCCGCCCCCACAGCGAGCGCTGGCGCGAGGCTGGCATCGTCGACCGCGAGGCCTTCCTCAAGGCCGGTGAGGCGGGCTATCTCTGCATGTGGATCGACGAGAAGTACGGCGGACTGGGCCTGAAGGACTTCCGCTACGAGCAGATCCTGATCGAGGAGAACGCGCTGCACGGCGACAGCGGCTACTTCATCACGCTGCACAGCCGCCTGGTGGCGCCGTATCTCGAACACTTCGGCACCGAGGAGCAGAAGCAGCGCTTCTACCCCGGCATCATGAGCGGCGAGAAGATCATGGCCATCGCCATGACCGAGCCGGACGCCGGCTCCGACCTCGCCGGCATGAAGGCCCGCGCCGAGGACAAGGGCGATCATTGGCTGCTCAACGGCTCCAAGACCTACATCTCCAATGGCATCCTGGCCGACGTGGTGATCGTGGCCGCCAAGACGCACCCGGAGAACCCGCACGGCGTGACGCTGTTCCTGGTGGAACGCGGCATGGAGGGCTTCGAGCGCGGCCGCATGCTCAAGAAGATGGGCATGAAGTCGCAGGACACCTCCGAGCTGTTCTTCCGCGACGTGAAGGTGCCCAAGGCCAACGTGCTGGGCCAGCCGCACGCCGGCTTCTACCAGCTGATGAAGGGCCTGGCCGAGGAGCGCCTGATCGCCGCCGCCGGCAACGTCTCCGGCGCCCGTGCCGCGCTGGACGTGACCAAGGAGTTCGTGCGCAGCCGCAAGGTCTTCGGCAAGCCGCTGTCGAAGATGCAGAACACCCGCTTCAAGCTGGCGTCTCTGGATGCCGAGCTGGACATCGCCCAGGTCTACGTGGACCGCTGCGTGGAGCAGCACAACCTCGGCAAGCTGGACCCCACCGACGCCGCCCGCGCCAAGCTCTACACCAGCGAGCTGCAGGGCCGCATGGTGGACGAGGGCGTGCAGCTGCACGGCGGTGCCGGCTACATGGAGGAATACCCGATCTGCCGCATGTACCAGGACGAGCGCATCCATCGCATCCTGGCCGGCACCTCGGAAATCATGAAGGAAATCATCGCGCGCTCGACGCTCGACTGATTCCACGGCACAGGAGAGCGGCGTGGACTACCAGGAAATCCTTTACGCAGTGGATGACGGCGTCGCCGTCATCCGCTTCAACCGCCCCAAGGTCTACAACGCCATCACCGGTCAGATGCTGGCCGAGCTGGACGATGCCTTCGTCCGCGCCGGTGTCGATGCCACGGTGCGCGCCATCGTGCTCACCGGCGAGGGCAAGGCCTTCTGCTCCGGCGCCGACCTCGCCGCCTCGCTGGCGATGACGCCGCGCGACGCACAGGGCCGCCTGGACCCGGGCCAGGCCCTGGAGGATTTCTACAACCCGCTGATCCTGAAGATGCGCGCGCTGCCCAAGCCGATCATCTCCGCGATCAACGGCATCGCCGCCGGCGCCGGCGCCAACCTCGGCCTGATGGCGGACCTCACGGTCTGCGCCCGCTCCGCCTATTTCCTGCAGGCCTTCGTCAACATCGGCCTGATCCCCGACGCCGGCGGCACCTGGGTGCTGCCGCGCTTGGTCGGCCTGCAGCGCGCCATGGGCATGGCGATGCTCGGCGAAAAGCTGCCCGCCGAAAAAGCACTGACCTGGGGCCTGGTCTGGGACGTGGTGGATGACGAGCAACTGCTGCCCACCGCACTGACCCTGGCCCGCAAGCTCGCCAACGGCCCGGCCGCGGCGCTGGAACGCATCAAGCGGGCGATCTACGCGGGGGATGGCAGCACGCTGGAGGAATCGCTGAAGATCGAGCGCCGGCTGCAGGGTGAGTGCGGGCACTACGACGAATTCACGGAGGGCGTGAATGCCTTCCTGGAGAAGCGCAAGCCGGTGTACAGGAAGGACTGATATCCCTTGGCGTCACGCCCGCAACCTGCGTGATGAAGCCGAAGGCGGCCCCTAAGGCGGCCCCTGACGCCTACGTGAGGCGTTCGTACAAGCCTTTGGCGAAAGTGATGACCTTCCGCCAGCCGGGCACCTTGAGCATCTCGGCCACACTTGCCGGCCGTGTGATGAACGCATCGCCGATCAACCCGTACAGCATTGCCAAGTCCTTCAGCTCTTCATTGGAAAATGCCGCGACCAACTCAGGGTCCTTCGGGTTGAAGAGATCATCGCAGTAGCCACAGATCAACTCGGTCGGCGCATGCCCCGCTTTAGTAAGAGAGGCTTCATACGCAAGCTGGGCGGATGGGCTCGCGAGCAGCTCCAGCTCCTCGATGACACGGGAACGCAAGGCCTTATCTTTCATGACATCGAGCACCCTGTCTGCTGCTGAAGGTTAGCAGCTTCGCCGACGGCGGCGCCGCGCTTCATCGACAGGAAAAAAAGGCCCGGCGTGTGCGACGCCGGGCCGAGCCCCACGACCCTCACGGGAGGCGCCGACGGGCGGCTCCCTGGATATTCCTGGCCGCCGTTGCGGCAGCCCATGAATGAGACATTACGTAAGTCGTGTCTCGTCGTCAATACACGATCTTGCCCGTGTCTCATCACCCGCCGTATGCTGTCGGCATGCCTCCCACCGCCCCCAAGCCGGCCCAGATCGCGCCGATCCCCGCATTGCAGCGCAGCCATGCGGCCCCGGCCACCCCGGCGGACATGTTCCGGGCGGCGCGGCGGATCTACCTGGCGGGAGAGAAGCTGGACATGAACCAGCTGGCCCTGCAGCTGGGCATCGCGCGGGCCACGCTGTACCGCTGGATCGGCGACCGGGACCGACTGCTGGTGGACGTGATCTGGTCGCTGACGCAGCAGACCCTGGAGCGCGCCGCCGCCCGCGCCGCCGGCCAGGGAGTGGCGCGCCTGGAGGCGATCTTCGGCGAGCAGGTGGAGGTGATCGCCACGGCGGTGCCGCTGCGCCGCTTCCTCGAGCACGAAGGCCAGGCCGGCTACCGGCTAGTGACGCACCCGGACGGCGTGCACGGCCGCCTGGTGCAGGCCGACATGGCGGTGATCCGCCAGGAGATCGAGGCCGGGCGCTACCGCCCGCCGGCCGACCTGGAAACCCTGGTGGAAGCCATGGTCAGCGTGGGCGAACACTTCCTCTACTCCGGCCTGATCGGCGGCTTCCATCCGCAGCCGGACAAGGCGCGCCGGGCCATCGGCCTGCTACTGCGGGAAAACGCCGGGGAGCCCCCGCGCGGCGGGGCCGGCAAGCGCCGCCGGGCCTGATCCCCCCGGCAGAGGGGTATGCCCTGGGGCGCCGCCGCCCTAGTCTGCTCGCACCTTCCCCGGGGACCCGGTTACTGTGCCGCCCTGGATCACCGGTTGCCGTCATGCGTCCGCCCTTCGCGCTGTTCAACTACCAGGCCTATCCCCCGCCGCTCGCCACCGAGATGCTGGCGCTGGGCTGGAGCAGCCTGCGCCCCTGGCTCTCGCCGCTGGCGGTGGCGGTGGTGGCCGGCCTGTGCTGGGACGTCAACGACCACGGCTTCATGCTCGGCTGGCTGGCGATCAGCATCGCCAACGGCATGATCGGCCTGGCCATGCGGCGCCACTACCTGCAGATCACCGATCCGGTACTGCCGCTGGCGCAACTGCGCATGGGCGAGTGGCTGGCCCTGCTGCACGGCGGGGTGATGCTGGGGGCCATCTGGGGCGCGCTGGGCTTCCTGCTGGTGCCGGCGCCTGCCGGTCACAACCTGATGATCGTGATGATCTACATGGGCGTCAGCGTGTCGGCTTCCTCGATGGCGTCCTTTGGACTGGCGCATGTGTTCTCGGCATCCCTGGTGTCGATGTGCCTGTTGCTGCCTTCCCTGCGCCAGACCTTTGCCGACAACTGGCTGCAGCTGGCGATCATGTTCGTGTTCTTCCACGCCACCATCATCCAGGCCGTGCTGCTGCGCCATCACGGCAATGCCCGCACGCTGATGCTGGAGAAGGAGAAGGACCGTCTTATCGAGGAACAGCGCATTGCGGTGGAGAGCGCACAACGCGCCAACCGCGAGAAGTCGGCCTTCCTGGCTGCCGCCAGCCACGATCTGCGCCAGCCGCTGCATGCGCTGATGCTGACCAGCCACGCCCTGCGCATGCGCGTGCCGGGAGAGGAAAGTCGCGAGCTGGTAGACCGCGTGCTGGAGGCGGGCCAGGCCCTGTCGGACCAGTTCAACGGCCTGATGGACCTGTCGAAGCTGGAGGGCGGCGCCTACCGCCTCAACCTGCAGCCGACACCGTTCCTGGAGCTGCTGCCGCGTGCCATTGCGGCGCACCGGCAGATCGCCGGCTACAAGGGCATACGGCTGCGCCTGCGCGTCGACCGGCGCCTGCAGCAGCGCGCCCTGGATACCGACCCGGTGCTACTGGGCCGCGTGGTGCACAACCTGCTCGACAACGCCATCAAGTTCTCCGCGACCGGCGGTGCGGTGCTGCTCACGGCGCGGCGGCGCGGCGGCTCGGTGGAGCTGGCGGTGCAGGACCAGGGCATCGGCATCCCGGCCGAGCAGGTGGCCGAGGTATTCAAGCCCTACGTGCAGTTGCACAACCCCACCCGCGACCGCAGCCAGGGCATCGGCCTGGGACTGAGCATCGTGCAGGAGGCGTCCAACCTGCTCGGCGCGCGGCTGCTGCTGCGCTCGTGGCCCGGCCGCGGCAGCCGCTTCACCCTGCTGCTGCCGGCCACGGCACTGATCGCCCTGCCCGCGCGCGGGCTCGCGCCGCGAGAGTCCGCGACCCAGGCCGCGCCACTGCAGCGCCTGCGTGAGCGTCACCTGCTGCTGGTGGAGGACGACCCGATGGCGGCGAGCGCGCTGGCCACCTGGGCCGGCGACTGGGGCCTGCGCGTGAGCCACCGCAGCGATCCGGCACAGGTCGAGGAGACACTGGCGCCCGACCTGATCCTCTGCGACGTGCGCCTGCCCGGCGGGCGCGACGGCATCGACTGGCTCACCGACTGGCTGGCGCAATGGCCTGACGCGCGCGGCCTGCTGGTGTCCGGCGAGCTGGCCCCCGAGACCCACCAGCGTGCCGAGCAGGAAGGCCTGTTGCTGCTGACCAAGCCGGTGGCCCCGGACCTGCTGCTGCGCACCCTGGCCGGTATGGCGCCGTGAACACCGCCCCCACTTCAGAGGGGTACTCGCCGTCCATCACGGCGGGTCTAATGGTGCAGCCCTCCCGCTCCAGGCTTGCCCACCCATGGCCGATGGCTCCCACTTCACTGGCTACACCCGCAACGAGACTGCCGAGCTCAAGGCGGCGTTCGAGCGGGTGCGGGAGCGACTGCCGGCGGTGTTCCGCAGCTTCTGGCATCACGCAGAAATACCGCCCGGCGCGCCGGCGCTGTTCCGCATCCACGCCGAGGACGGTTCGCCAGTCCTGCAACTGGAGCGCATCGACACCGGCCGCTATCGCAGCGTCGGCCTGTGCCGTGGACGAAGGATCGTCTTTGCCAATTGCTGCTTTTCCATCGACGACGCGTTGCGCGCCGCCGGCCTGTTGTAGTCTCGAACCATGCGCCTACTGATCGTCGACGATCACCCCATGACCTGCGCCGGCCTGCGCAGCCTGCTGCAGGCCTGCTATCCGCAGGCGCGTATCGACACGCTGCACCAGCTCGACGCCGAGGCCCAGAACGGCCGCTGGGATTACCTGTTCCTGGACATGCACCTGCCGGGCATGCGCTTCGAGGAATCGCTGGAGCGGCTGGCACCGCGTCTTTCGCGCGTGATCCTGATCTCCGCGGCGCCGGAGCCGGAGGCGGTGGATCTCGCGCGTCGCCGCGGTGTCTGCGGCCTGCTGCTGAAGAACGCCGACATCGATCACCTGCTGGACGGCTTCCGCCGGATCCAGGAGGGCGAGAAGGTGTTCGTGGATTCCGAGGAGATGATCGGCCTGCGCGCGCCGCCGCAGGAAGCGCTGACCGAGCGCCAGCGGCACATCTACGAAGCCTTGCTCGGCGGCTTCTCCAACAAGCAGATCGCCCGCACCCTGGGCATCAGCGAGTACACGGTGAAGGAACACGTCACCGCGATCCTGACGATCTTCGGTGTGCGCAACCGGCTGGAGCTGGTACTGCGGCAGCAGAAGGCGCCGGTGGTGTAGCGCTTACCCATTCGTTGTGGGAGCGGCCTCAGCCGCGATCTTCATCGCAGAACGACGATCGCGACTGAAGCCACTCCGACTACAGAACGGGACATGAAGACGAATGGCGCGGGGCGCTATTCGTCTTCACCCATCCCCAGTTCCTTGATCTTGCGCGACAGCGTGTTGCGCCCCCAGCCCAGGCGGCGAGCCGCCTCCTGGCGCTGGCCACGGGTGGCAGTCAGGGCCGCTTCGATCATCACGCGCTCGAACAGGGGCGTCGCCTCGCCCAGCAGGTCATCCTTGCCGGACTGCAGCGCGGCATCGGCCCACTGGCGCAGCTCCTCGTCCCAGGCGCCGGACGGCGCGCCGGCCAGCGGCGCGCTCGGCGGGGCCATGGCCGCGACGGGTGCAGCCACCACCGGAGCCGGCATGGCGGCGGGCATGGCCGGCACCGGCGCTGCGACGGCCACCACGGCCGGGGCCGCTGCGGGCGCGGCGACATAGCTCGCGGGGCGCACTTCCGGCGGCAGGTCCTGCAGGTGGATGTCCTGGCCCGGCGCCATCACGGTCAGCCAGCGGCAGATGTTCTCGAGCTGGCGCACGTTGCCGGGCCACTCGAAGGTCTTCAGGCGCTCCACCACTTCGGGGCGCAGGCGCTTGGGCTCGGTCTTCAGCTCTTCCGCCGCACGGGCCAGGAAGTGGCGCGCCAGCTGCGGCACGTCTTCCGGGCGCTCGCGCAACGCGGGGATGCGCACGCGGATGACGTTGAGGCGGTGATAGAGGTCTTCGCGGAAGCGGCCGTCCTTCACCAGCGACTCCAGCGCCTGGTGGGTAGCGGCAACCACGCGTACGTCCACGCGGATCGGCGCGACGCCGCCCACGCGGTAGAACTCGCCGTTCTGCAGCACACGCAACAGGCGGGTCTGCAGGTCGGCCGGCATGTCGCCGATCTCGTCCAGGAACAGCGTGCCGCCGTCGGCCTGCTCGAAGCGGCCCTTGCGCTGCGTGGCGGCGCCGGTGAAGGAGCCGCGCTCGTGGCCGAAGAACTCCGACTCCAGCAGGTCCTTGGGGATCGCCGCGGTGTTGATCGCGATGAAGGGCTTGGAGGCGCGCGGGCTGTTGACGTGCAGCGCGCGAGCCACCAGTTCCTTGCCGGTGCCGGACTCGCCGGTGACCAGCACGGTGATGTTGGACTGGCTCAGGCGGCCGATGGCGCGGAACACGTCCTGCATCGCCGGCGCCTCGCCGATGATGTCGGCGCTGGACTCGATGCCCGCCGGCTCCGCCGGCTCTTCCAGCTTGCGCGCGGCGCGGCGCACCAGCGAGGCGACGCCGTCCACGTCGAAGGGCTTGGGGAGGTACTCGAAGGCACCGCCCTTGTAGCTGGCCACGGCGGCGTCGAGATCGGAGTGGGCGGTCATGATGATGACCGGCAGCTCCGGCTTGGAGCGGTGCACCCGCTGCATCAGCTCCAGGCCGTTGACGCCGGGCATGCGGATGTCGGAGATCAGCACGTCGGGCGTGTCGTCGTTGAGCGCATCGAGCAGCTCGGCGGCGCCGGGGTAGCTCTCCACGCGCATGCCTTCGCGCGCCAGCGAGCGTTCCAGCACCCAGCGGATCGACTCGTCGTCGTCCACCACCCAGACGCGCAGTGCGGCGCTCAAGGCGACACTCCACGGGACTGCGATTGGTGGCTGCCGGTCGATCCGTCGTCCAGCGAAGCCCGGAGAAGTGGG
This sequence comes from Pseudomonadota bacterium, assembly GCA_052035235.1. Taxonomy (GTDB): domain Bacteria; phylum Pseudomonadota; class Gammaproteobacteria; order Nevskiales; family Nevskiaceae; genus Solimonas_A. The sequence continues at coordinate 46,141 of JBPOHT010000064.1, forward strand.
GCGGTCATGTCGATTCCAGGGGTAGGTACAGGGAGAACACGGTGCAGCCCGGCCGGCTCTTGCATTCGACCAGGCCACCGTGGGAATGAATCAAATACTGAGCAATCGGCAGGCCAAGTCCGGTGCCCTCGGCCCGCGTGGTGATCATCGGGTAGAAAATCTTCTCCAGCATCGCCGGCTCGATGCCCGGGCCGTCATCCTCGATGTCGATCTGGACGACCAGCTTGTGTCGAACCGTGGCAATGGTGAACTGGCGGCGGGTGCGCGAGCGCAGGGTCACGGTGCCTTCGCCGCCGATCGCCTGCATGGCGTTGCGGACGATGTTCAACACCGCCTGGATCATCTGCTCGCGGTCGGCGCTGATCTCGGGAATGCTGGGATCGTAGTCGCGCAGGAAGGCGATATCCCCCGAGGACTCGGCCTGCACCAGCTGGCGCACGTGCTCGAGCACCTCGTGGATGTTGAGCCAGTTCTTCTGCGGGGCACGGTTGGGGCCCAGCATGCGGTTGACCAGGTTCTGCAGGCGGTCCACCTCGCGGATGATCACGCGGGTGTATTCGCGGTGCTCGGAGTCCGGGAACTCGCGCTCCAGCAGCTGCGCCGCGCCGCGGATGCCGCCCAGCGGATTCTTGATCTCGTGGGCCATGCCGCGGATCAGCTCGCGGCTGGCCTGGTGCTGGGCCAGCAGCAGCTCGTCGCGGGAGATGCGCAGGTGGCGGTCCAGCGCCTGCACTTCCATCAGCAGGCCGGGCTTGCGGCCCAGGATGAAGGGGGTGACGGTGCAGTCCACGGTAACCGCCGCGTCGCCGACCCGCTGCAGCCGCAGCTCGCGCTCGATGAAGCCGGTGGCGTTGTCCAGCGAGCGGCGCAGCCTCAGCTCATGGGGCGCCAGATGAGGGATGGCCTCCGCCAGCGGCGCACCAATAGCGTGCTTGCGGGAAATACCGAACAGGTTTTCACAGGCCGAGTTCAGCGAGGTGACGCAGAGCTGCTCGTCCAGGCCGATGACGGCGGTCGTCAGACCGTCCAGCACGTCTTCCGGCCGGACCGAGGAGCTGCGGGGAATGAATTTCATGCGCGGGGTGCAGCAAGAGTCGCGCCAAAAGGCAGCAGCCCCAGACTAGCGCAGTCCAGGGCAATTTGCACCGTTTTAGTGCATCAACGTGGTGCAGGACGGGGCGGGCGGGTGCCTACCGGGCTCTTCACCGTGGGCTGGCGCAGGAACACGGTCACCGGCGCGGACTGGGCCACTTCCTTGCCCTCCGGGTCCAGCAGGCCCACCGTGAGGTTGTGCTCGCCCCGCTCCACGCCGCTGAGGGTGGTGCTGGTGCTGACGGTGGGCTCGCCGTTGGGCGAGCCGTCGACGTAGTAGACCAGCTGGTAGCCGTCGGGGACTCCCGGCGAGACCTCTACCGACACCGCCAGCGTGCCGCTGGCGTCCCGGTTGGTCTGGTTCTGCACCGGCGAGACGATCCGCAACTCGAAGTCCCCGGCCACCGCCGCCGGCTTGGCCTTGGGCTCGGGCTTTGCGCCCGCCGGCGTGCTGCCGCCAGCCTCGGAGCCCTCCGGGGCGGACACCGGCGCATAGGTATGCAGGGGCGGCAGGTTGGCCGGCTTGGCGCCCTTGGCGGGCGCCTTGTCGGTGTAATGGACCACGCCCTTTTCGTCCGTGTACTTGTAGACCTGCGCCGCCAGCGGCAGCGGCAGGACCAGGGCGATCAGGAGGGCCAGTTTGCGCATGGCCCGAGGGTAGCGCCGGGGGACGGTCAGGTCTAGGCCTGGGCCGCGCCGCCAAACTGCCGCAACAGCGCTTCGCTGGCGGCATCGGCCGGGTAGAAGCTCTCCACGCGCAGTTCGTCGGTGGTGATGTCCTGCGGCGTGCCGAAGGTGGTGAGCATGGAGAACAGCTTGAGACTCACCGGCCCGACCCGGAAGTCGGTGGGCAGCACCGGCAGCGGCAGCGGATGCACCTCCTGCACGCGCCAGCGCGACGGGATGCCCGGGTAGGTCAGCACCTCGTCCAGCACCGCCTGCACCTCGGGGTGCTCCAGTGCCTCGCGCGCGGTGCGCGCCAGTAGCGGCGCGGCCACCTCGGCGAAGTTGGCGATGTAGGGCTGCAGGCCCTGCGGGTGCAGGGTCAGCTTCAGGACGTTGCGCGGGCCGTCGCCGCAGACGCGGGCGTAGATCTCGTCGAGGTTGCCGAGCAGGCCGAACACGCGGGTCACCGCGTCGTTGGCCATGAACAGGTTCCAGGCCCGGTCCACCACCACCGCCGGATAGGGCTCATGGTGCTTCAGCAGGCGCTCCAGCGCCTGCCGCACCGGCCCCATGTCACCGGTCTCCAGCTTGCGCTGCGGAAACAGCCCGGCGTAACCCGCCGCCTGCAGCAGGCGGTTGCGCTCGCGCAGCGGCAGGTCCAGGGCCTGCGCCAGCTGCAGCACCATGTCGCGGCTGGGCTTGGCCCGCCCCGACTCGAGGAAGCTCAGGTGCCGCTGTGAGACCTCGGCCTCCACGGCAAGATCGAGTTGCGACAGGCGACGCCCGCGGCGACAGTCGCGCAGCAGGTGGGGAAAAGCGACGACATCGGCGAGATCTCCGGCCATGAATGGTCTCCGGCAGCCCCGGCGGGCGGGGCGGCGCTTGCCTCCTGCAGTGTTTCGGTCCGCAGGCAGTTTCCATTGCCCGCGGTAGCCATTCAATTACCCCTTTGGTAAAGCAGATGCCTCAGGGCGCGCCCGGCGACCAGCGCTGCACGCCACTGTCGCCGACCGTCAGCAGGTCGCCGCGCCAGGCCAGCAGGTGGCTGAAGGCGCCGAGCTCATGCCCGGCTACCGCCGTCGGCGCGCCGGCGCGATGCCAGTCCAGCGGCTGGATGCGGCCCGCGCTGTCCACCACCTCGAGGAAGCCGTTGAGCCCGGCCATGCCGACGCGACCACCCGGCATCGGCGCCAGGCCGAACACCGACTGCACGCTACCGGTATCCAGGCGCTGCCAGGCGCCCGTCGCGACGTCGTCGCTGCGGTAGGCATTGCCGCGCAGGCCGGCGACCACCGCGCCCGACGGACCCGCCGCGAGCACCGCGAACAGCGAGCTCTCGTAGGGCGAGGCCAGGCGCTCCCAGGTAGCGCCGGCATCGCGCGACAGGGCCATCATGCCCTCCTCGCCCACCACCAGCAGCGAGCCGTCACCAAGCCGCGTGAGGGCGTTGAAGTGCAGGCCCTCCTGCGTCAGCGGCGTATCCAGCCGTGCCCAGTGGGCGCCGCCATCGCGGGTTTCCAGCATCAGGCCATAGGCGCCCACGGCCAGGCCGTGCTGGGCGTCGAGGAACAGCACGTCCAGCAACGCCAGGTTCAGCTCCGGCTGGAAGTTCTGCAGCTTCCAATTGCGGCCGCCGTCGGCGCTGTGCAGGATGCTGGCGTCGTGGCCCACCGCCCAACCGTTGCGGGCGTCGGCGAAGAACACCGACGTCAGCAGGGCATCCACCGGGGCCGCCACCTGGGTCCAGGCGGTGCCGTCCTCGGAACGCAGGACATGACCGCGCGCACCGACGGCGACCAGCGCGGAGCCCGCCGTCACCACGCGTGTCAGCAGGCTGCGCTCCGACATCGGCGCCACTTCGGCCGCACGCGGCTTGGGCGGCTCTGCGGAGTAGGCCGGCGCGGCGGCGAGCAGGGCGGCCAGCACGGCCACGGCAGGGATCGGACGAAACATGGTCGTTCCTCTAGAACTGGTACTTGACGAAGAAGCCGAGGTTGTCACGGTCGGCGTAGAGGTTGTTCTTGCCGCCGCCGAAGAAGGTGTTGTACGCGATGGTGAAGGCCATCGACTTCTCGTAGCGGGTCTCCAGCAGGAAGTTCAGCGACTTGCGGCCTTCCACGAAGTTGCCCGCCGGGCCCGGCGAGTTGCCCTGGATGTCCTGCTGCCAGATGAACAGCGGCTGCACGCTGATGCCGGGCAGCACCGACTCGTAGCTGATGCGGCCGACTACGCGATAGCCCCAGGAGAAGGCGTCGGCGAAGGCGCTGCGCGGAGCCTGGAAGGGGTTGAAGCGCAGGCCGTCCGGGCCGATCGAGCAGGACGGATTGGTCGAGCAGGCCAGCTGGGAGCCGTCGGCACCGCTGCCGTTGGCGCCGGCGCTGGCATGCGTGGTGGCGGTCAGCGGGCCTTCGATCTGCAGCTGGTCGAAGCTCGGCATGTTGAGCACATGCGTCGCCGCCAGTTCGTACAGCAGGATCACCTGGTCGGCACCGATCCAGTTCTCCGAGGCACCGAGCACCTGCGTGGCGCCGATGTTGTACTGCGCCACCTTGCCCGGGATCCAGCCCTGGATGTAGCTGTTCGGCGCGTTCTCGCCGATCTGGCCGCCGCGGTACGGGATGATGAAGTTGGGGAACGAGCGCGCCGAACCCGGCGCCGCGCCCACGATCAGGTTGACCGCGTCCGGGTAGGGGTTGTTGCCGTTGGCATCGACGAAGTTGTTCTGGTCGTAGATGACGTACTGGCCCTGCTCGTTGAAGCCAATGCCGGCGCTGGCGCCGGCGCAGCCCAACGACTCGTCGTGGCAGCGCGTCAGCGTCGGGCCGAAAGAGGCGAAGGCCAGGTCGATCAGCGCCACCTGCAGCGGCACGTTGGGGCGGTACGACACTTCACCCTGGAACGACAGGTCGCCGGCCGTGGTGGTGAAGCTGAAGCCGTACATCTGCAGGTTCTCGGGATACTCGATCTGGATCTTGGCGGTATCCAGCGGCACGGCGTCGCTCTGCGGGCCGTTGCGCGGGATCAGCAGGCTGGTGAGGCCGCCGAGGGCGGTGCCCAGGTCCAGGCCCAGGCCGAGCTCGCCGAGGATGCCGGGACGCTGCAGTGCCAGCGCACCGATGTCGCCCAGCACCGGGACCGAGGCCCGGGGATTGGCCACCGGCAGGTTCGGGCAGGCTTCCAGGAACTGCAGCGTGTTGGTGGCGTCGATGCCCAGCGCGTTGCCTTCACGGCGCGCGCAGCTGGCATCGGTGGAGTAGAAGCTCACATAGGGCAGCTTCGAGTGGTAGTTCATGAAGTACACGCCCAGCTCGGTGCCGTCGTTGAGCCAGTCGGCGTAGTACTTCAGCGAGACGCCGTACTGTCCCTGGTCGCTGGCTTCCTTGTCCTTGAGGCGGTCCAGGGTCAGCGTGGTCGGCGTGATCAGCGCCAGCGGGCTGTTGAGCTGGAAACCCGCATGATCCGGATCGTCGGCCGATCCGCCGAAGGCGGCGTTGACCGAGCTGCGCAGGTTGTCGGTGCCGATGTCGACGAAGGACATGTAGCTGCCCGGGGTCGGGATTTCGATCGGCTGCCACTCGAACTGGTAGTAGCCCTCGATGCTGACGCCCCCGGCGATCTCGGTGCTGGCGCGGACCATGCCGACCGGCACGAACAGCTCCTCCAGCAGGCCGAAGCCGAGACGGTACAGGCTGTTGGCGTTGACCGGCTGCGCCTGGTTGACGCTGTTGATGACCGCCACCGTGCTCTGGCCCCAGTTCACGGTCTGGCGGCCGACACGGAAGATCAGCTCACGCTCGCCGTCGAGATAGGGCATGACGCCGTAGAAGTTGGCGTCGAGCAGGTCGTAGCGCATGCCGATCTCGCGCGCCTCGGCCTCGTCTCGTTCCGAGCGCACCCGGGCGCCCGGGCCGTAGCTGCGGGCGAAGTAGCGGTTGCCGACGCCGGCGTCGCCGGTGATGCCCACCTGGCCGGCGTTCTCCGCAGTGATCTTGTTGGGGTAGGTTTCCTTGAAGCCGCGGTAGTTGAGGTCATCGTAGATGCCGATGCCGCGGAAGAAGAATCCGTAGTTGCCGAACTTGATGTTCAGGTCCTGCGACAGCTTGAGCGGCGCCTGGGTAATGTCGCCCTTGTCGTAGTTGAGGTTGCCGTCGTCGAAGTTCATCGACGCCATGCCAGGCGCTTCGAACAGGTGCTGCGCCGGATAGCTCTGTGCACGGTGCACGCCCTGGCAGGACTGGTAGGCACCGCTGCAGACGTCCGGATTGAGGTTGGACTTGCCGACGAGATCGTCGGAGCGCTCCTCGATACGCCAGGACGCGCCTAGCGTGACGGTATTGTTCAGCACCGCGCTGAACGCGGTATCGCCGATATTGAAGTTGAACTCCGCGGCCTGCGTGGCCAGCGGCGCGAAGGCGCAGGCGAGCAGCAGCGTCGCCCTGGAAAGGATTCTGGTCGGCATCTTCGTGATCTCCTGCACGGACGCTTCTATTGGGGGGAGAAACAGGGGCGGCGGCTCATGCCGCCGCCCCGTCTTCTTACTTGGACGTGCGCTTCTGCACCGTCTCGGCCTCGAACGTGCTGTCGGTGAAGGACACCGTCGCGTCGTAGGGCTGGTCTTCGTTGATCATCGCGGTGACGAAGTAGCGGCCGGAGTTGAGGTGATAGATCACCTCCGGCTGGGTGGTCGCCGCCAGGATGTTGAAGTACGGCACCAGGTGACCTTCCTGGAACTGCATCAGCTTGCCCTGCTGGTCATAGTCGTCGATGGCGACGATATTCCAGCTGTCCTCGTCCAGGTAGATGCGACGCTTCTTGAAGGTGTGGCGCTGGTCCGGCTTGTTGTCCGCCTCCACCACCCAGACGCGGTGCAGCTCGTAGCGCGGCAGGTCCTGGTTGATGTGGTTGGGACGCGCGATGTCGGCGTACTTGGTCTTGTTGCCGGCGATGCGATAGGCGTTGTACGGGATGTACATCTCCTTCTTGCCCACCAGCTTCCAGGTGAAGCGCTCGAGAACGCCGTTGTACATGTCCACCTGGTCGTAGAACTGGTGGCCGTCGGTGCCTTCATACGGGTTGTCGCAGCAGACCGCGGGGGCGCGGCGGATGCGCTTGAGCACCGGTGCATACAGCCAGGCGGCGCGGCCTTCCGTGCCGAAACCGGCCTTCTCATGTACCAGGATGAAGGTGCCGGCGATGCGCGGCGGCGAGATGGTCTCCGACAGGTAGCGCAGGAAGTCCGTACCCGGCTTCAGCTCCGGCGGATTCGCGTTGCCGACGTTGGCGTAATAGAACTTCACGTCCTCGACGATCTTGGTCAGCGTGAACTTGCCGTCCTGCTGCACGATCATCTGGTTGTTGTAGCGGCGCAGCGCGTCGCCGCGCCACTTCACGCGGTGGTTCCAGATCGGCTCGGCGCCGGAACGCGGGATCGGGAACGGGAAGCCGACGAAGGCACCCTTGGGGTTGTCCACGCCTTCCAGCTCGGCGCGGGTGGCGTTCTTCACCGTCTCGGCCAGCACCTTCTCGGGGAAGTTCACCTTGCGGTGGCTGGGGTAGACGTTGAGCTTGTAGCTGGCCGGGAAGCGCTTGAGCAGTTCCTTGTGACCCTCGGTCAGCTTGTCGGCGTACTTCGCCTGGTTCTTGGCGTCGATCGTGAACAGCGGCTTCTCGCCTTCGATCGACGGATCGGAGGGGAACTGCCCCTTCAGTGCGCCGGACTGCTTGGCGGGCTTCCACTCGGGGATGGTGCCGTCCTTGTTGCCGGCACGCTCGGCGCCGACCGGGGTCAGCTCCTTGCCCAGCTTGGCCGCCTCTTCGGCGGACACCTTGGCCAGCGCCGCCGATGGCAGCGCGGCCGCCAGCGCCACGATGGCGAGCATTCGCATCTTCATCTCGATTTCTCCTCTGTCAGGTCTGTAAGGGGGATAACTCAGGTCACTTGCGGTCCGGCTACCGGTGCCGCACCCGCGGCATCGGTGGGGGGACGCAGCAGGAAGGCGGCGAAGGCCGGCAGCAGCACCACGGCCGCCACGGCATTTGCGACGAACATCATCGTCAGCAGGATTCCCATGTCGACCTGGAACTGCAGGCCGGAGAACAGCCAGGTGCAGACCGTGGCCGCCAGCGTCAGCGCGGTGAAGACCACCGCCTTGCCGGTCTGATGCAGGGTGTTCTCGTAGGCATCCCGCAGCTTCATGCGCTTCTGCAGGACGTTTTCCTCGAGCACCGAGTAGATGTAGATGCCGTAGTCCACGCCGATACCGGCGGCGAAGGCCGCTACCGCCAGGTTGGAGATCTTGATGCCGATCTCCAGGTAGACCATTACCGCGTAGGACGCCACGTGCACCAGGGCCAGCGGCACCAGCACGCAGACCAGGCCGGCGACGCTGCGGAACGAGGCCAGCACGCAGATGCCGATGCCGACGAACAGCCACAGCAGCACCGAGAACTCGGTGTCCTTGATGACGTCGTTGGCCGCGGCCATCACGCCGACGTTGCCGGTGGCTAGACGGAACTTGACCGGCGCATCCTCCGGCAGCTCGGAGACGAACTGGTTGACCGCCGCCACGATGGTGTCGATGGTCTCGGCCTTGTGGTCGCGGGTGAAGATCAGCACCGGCATGGCGCTGCAGTCCTCGTTGAGCAGGCCGGTGGAGCTGGGGAAGGGCTGTACGGTGATCACCAGCGCGCCGCTCTCGCGCGGCAGCGTGTTGAACTTGGGATTCGACTCGCTGTAGCTGTTGAACACCTTCTGCTGCAGCTTGGGCAGCGACAGCGTGGACTGCACGCCCGGCGTGTTCTCCATGCGCCAGGCGAAGCGATCCATCAGCGACACGATGGAGTGATCGATGCAGCCGTCGGTCTTGCCCTCGGCCACGACCTTGAGCACATCCACGCCGATGGAGAAATCACGCACCACGGCGGCGGAATCCAGGTTGTAGCGCGAATCCGGGCGCAGCTCGGGCACGCCGGCATGCAGCTCGCCGATCTTGAGATCGCGCGCCACCCACTCGCCCCAGCCCCACAGCGCGGCGGCGGCCACCAGCACCACGGCCGCCACTGGCTTCGCGGTCAGGCCCGACAGCATGCGCCAGATCGGCGCGAACTGGCGGTCGCGTGCCTTCTGGTGGGCACGGAACTTCACCGGGTCCTTCACCGTGGCGAAGGTCAGCAGGCAGGGCAGCAGCATCTTCTTGCACAGCACGATCGCCATCAGGCCGAGCATGGCGTTGATGGCCATCTCGCGGATGATGTCGATGGGGATCAGCAGGATGGTGCCGAAGCCGATGAAGTTGGTGGCCAGCGCCGACAGGCCCGGGATCACGAGACGGCGGTAGGTGGCCACCGCGGCTTCCAGCGGCGGCAGGCCGTTGTCCGCCACTTCGTTGAGCCAGAAGCTGGTGATCTGGATGCCGTGCGAGGTGCTGATGGCCAGCACGATGAAGGGCATCAGCACCGCGAAGGGATCCAGCGCCAGGCCGACCATGTGCAGCAGGCCCAGTTCCCAGATCACCGCGAGCACGCCGCAGGCCAGCGGCAGCAACGCCACCTTGGGCGAGCCGCAGTAGCGCCACAGCAGCAGCCACACCAGCAGCACGGTCAGGCCGAAGAAGCTGAATACCTCGATGGCGCTGTCGGCGATATCGCCCACGGCCTTGGTGAAGCCGATGATGTGCACCTCGATACCCGGGTTGTAGTCCGGGTTGGCGACTTCCTTCACGTCGATCTGGTAGCCGCGGAAGCTGGGCGCCACGCCGTCCTCGCCCGGCGCCGCGTCGATGCGCTTGAGCGCGAACAGCAGCCCGCGCGGGTCCGTGTAGACGCTACCGACCAGGGCTCCGGCCGCCAGCGGCGGTGCCGCGGACTTCAGGTGGTATTCGTAGAGCTTGGGGCTGGTGAAGCGGCCGCGGACTTCTTCCAGTCGGTGGGCGGTGTCGATGTAGTCGAGCTTGACGCCGCTGACCGGATCACGCTCCAGCAGCTCGGAGAACACCATGGCGCCGCCATGGTCGTTAGCCACCAGTCGCCCGACGATGCCGGCCTTGTCGACGTTGGCGCGCACGCGCTGCAGCGATTCCGCGGTCGGCTGGAAATCCGCCGGCACGACGTTGCCGCCGGCGAAGCCGCCTTCCACGACCTCGAGGTAGCGCACGTCCGGCGTGAAGATGGAGCTGACGCGCGCGCGGTCCATGCCCGGCGTGAAGTACACCGCGTCGGTGAGCGCGCGCAGGGTGCGCATGAAGTCGGCGTTGTAGATGTCGCCTTCCTTCTGCCGCAGCGCCACCAGCGTGACGTTGGCACCGCCGAATTCCTTCTGGTACTGCTTGTAGACGCCGATATAGGGGTGGCCCAGCGGCAACTGCTTGTCGAAACCGGTTTCGACGCGCAGGTGCGTAGCCTGCCAGCCCAGGAACACGGTGATGACGGCCAGGACGGCCAGCGTCAGGCGGCGGCGGCTGAAGATCAGCGGCTCCGTCAGGCGAACAAACGCCTGCGCGAATGCGCTACGTGAATCGTGCATGGAAGGACCTCAGATGGTGTCGGGTGTGGGCGGCGAGGCCGCCCGGGCCAGTTCAGAGCGGAGCGAAGTCCGGCTTGTCGCGGACGGCGCAGTGCGGACAGCTCCATTCCGCCGGCAACCGCGCCCAGGGCGTACCTGGCGGGAAGCCCTCGGGCGGATACCCGAGCCTTTCGTCGTAGATGAAGCGGCAGTTGGGACACTGGTACTGCGCAGCCGCCTGGACCGGCGCCTGCGGGGCGGGTGCGGCGCCGAGCAGCGGCGGCCCGCGGTCGCGATCCGCGACCGAGCGACCCATCCAGCGGGCCAGCAACTGCCAGCGCCGCGAGGGCTGCAGGTTGGCGCGGGTGAGATCGCCGCTGTGGTGGGCCACCACCCGCGGGTCCATCAGACGGAACCACAGCGGCGGGAAGTAGGCGATCAGCACCATCGCGGCGTAGCCCGAGGGCAGCTGCGGGCTGTCGTCGAAGTGGCGTAGGCCCTGGTAGCGGCGCGTGGGATTGGCGTGGTGATCGGAGTGCCGCTGCAGCTGGTACAGCAGCAGGTTGGTGACGACGTGGTTGCTGTTCCAGGAGTGGCGCGGCTGGCAGCGCTCGGGGCGGCCGTTGGCGTCGCGCAGGCGCAGCAGGCCGTAGTGCTCCAGGTAGTTCACCACTTCCAGCAGGGCCGCGCCGTAGGCGGCCTGCGCCACCAGGAACAGCAGCGCCCAGGGGCCCAGCCAGACAGTAAGCGCGCCGAACATCAGCACGGTCATGGCCCAGGCCTGCAGGTTCTCGTTGCCCAGGGTCCAGGCGCCCTTGCCGCTGCGCGCCAGGCGCGTGGCCTCGATGCTCCAGGCCGAGCGGATGCTGCCGATCACGGTGCGCGGCAGGAAGGCCCAGAAGCTCTCGCCCATGCGCGAGCTGGCGGGGTCTTCCTGGGTGGCGACGTTCTTGTGGTGCCCCTTGTTGTGCTCGATGCAGAAGTGGCCATAGGCCACCGGCGCCAGCGTGATCTTGGCCAGCCAGCGCTCCAGCGCGTTGGTCTTGTGCCCCAGCTCGTGCGCGGTGTTGATGCCCACGCCGTTGGTCATGCCCACGGTGACCACCAGGCCCACCAGTTCCCAGGCGGCCAGGCCACCGTTGACGGCGAGCCAGGCGCCGAGGATGGTCGCGGCGTACTGGCTGGGGATGTAGGCGTAGACGATACGGCGGTAATAGGTGTCGCGGTCCAGCGCGGCGACGGCGGATTCCGGCGCGTTCACCGGATCGGTGCCGATCAGCCAGTCCAGCAAGGGCACCAGGCCGTAGAACACCACCGGCATCAGCCACAGCAGCAGGCCGCTGCCTCCGAGCATCACGCCCAGCACCGATACCGCGCCCAGCAGGGGCAGGGCCGGGCTCAGCAGCCACCACCAGCGCTTGCCGTCGCGCCAGGTGGCGGTTTCTCCCATCGTCGTTTCAAACGTATTCATTTTTATGACTTCCTCCACACGGCGTGCATGCTGCCCGTGCCTACCCACCCGTTCTTGTCTTTTTGCGCCATGTTGTTGTCATAATGAGACAGAACCCCCGGCAGGAGCCCCCATGGTCAGGCAGGAACTGCGCGTGCCAGCGCGGTACTACATGCGCTTGCAGGAAGTGCTGGCACGCCAGGGCATTGACATGCGCGACCTGCTGCGCGACCTGTCGATGCCGGTGGTGGCGCTGGAGCAGCCCGATGCCACGCTGTATTTCTCGCAGGTGGAGCAGATCATCGCCCGCGCGGTGCAGGCCAGCGGCCGCAGCGATCTCGGCTTCGAGCTCGGCAAGCTGCTGACGGTGAGCTCGCACAGCATCGTCGGCTTCGGCATGGTCAACAGTCCGACGGTGGAGCACGCGATGCATTTCGTCGCGCGCTATTTCCGATTGGTGCTGCCGAGCTTCCGCATGCGCTATTCCAGCGGGCCCGATCACGGCGAGTTGCTGTTCACGCCGACCGCCGCCATGGGCCACCAGTGCCTGTCCTTCCACATCGAGACCATCGCCATGGCCTCGCTGCGCGACGTGCACGACATGGTCGGCTCGCGCATTCCCTGCCGCATGTCCCTGACTATCGCCGAGCCGCCGCACCTGCACCGCTATACCGAGATCCGCGACCTGAACTGCAGCTTCGGCACCGATCGCGAGCCCAGCGTGCGGCTGCAGTTCAACGTCGACTTCCGCCGTTACCCCATCGCCATGGCCGACGCCAATGCGCTGAAGGTGGCCGAAGAGCGTTGCCGCGAGCTGGTGCAGCAGGTCACCGATGTGCGCCAGTTCGCCGACTGGGTGGCGATGACGCTGAGGGAAGTCGGCGACGGCGTGCCGTCGCTGGCCGAGCTGGCCGGTGCGCTCAACCTGTCCACCCGCACCCTGAACCGCTATCTCGAACGCGAGGGCACCAGCTACCGTGAGCTGGCCGGGCGCATCCAGCACGAGCTGGCCTGCGAGCGGCTCGCGGCCGGCGTGCTCAGCATCACCGAGATCGCCTATTCGCTGGGCTTCCGCGACACCGCCAACTTCACCCGCGCCTTCCGCAGCCGCGCCGGCTGCAGCCCGCGCGATTACCGCATCCAGCTGGCCAGCAAGGCGGCGTCATCATTACCTGAGGGGTAATTGAGACGCCGCGCCCGCGGCGGGAAGCTGCAGCCTCCCAAGACCAAGGAGACTGCGATGAACCTCAACACCCTGCTGCTGGCCGTCCTCTTCGCCGCCTTCGGCGCGCTGAGCCTGCTGGCGATCGCCGAACACGGCTACGTCGGCATCTTCACCAACCTGTTCCAGAACAGCGCCGGCTGGCAGGCCCTGGCCGACCTGGGCATCGCCTGCCTGCTGATCGTGATCTGGATGGTGGGCGACGCCCGCCGCAGCGGCCGCAACGTCTGGCCTTACGTGCTGCTGACCCTGGCCGCCGGCTCCTTCGGCCCGCTGCTGTACCTGCTGGTGGGCCAGTTCAGCGGCGCCAAGGCCCGGCATGCGCTGGCCTGAGGCCTTGCTGAGCTTCAGCCTGGTCGCGGCGGGGATGCTGCATCTCCTGCCGCTGACCGGGCTGCTGTCCGCCGCCCGGCTCGAGGCGCTCTACGGCATCCCGGTGCGCGATGCTTCCCTGGAACTGCTGCTGCGCCACCGCGCCCTGCTGTTTGGCCTGCTCGGCGCTCTGATGATCGCGGGCGCCTTCCGTCGCGAGCTGCAGGTGGCCGCCATCATCGCCGGGCTGATGAGCATGGGGGGCTTCCTGCTGCTGGCCGCCCAATCCGAGGGCCTCACCGCGCCGCTGCGCCGCGTGGCGCTGGCCGACCTGCTCGCTACACTCCTGCTGCTCATCGCCCTGGCCCTGCACGCCTGGGACCCCAACGGAGACTCCGCTTGATCCAGGCCACTCCCCTGTCCCTGCGCTGCGCCGACGGCGTGACGCTGTCCGCGCGTGAATACGCCGGCGGCGATGCCGGCGCGGTAGTGATCTCCGCCGCGCTCGGCGTGCCACAAGGCTTCTATACCGCCTATGCCGGCTGGCTCGCGGCGCAGGGCCATCACGTCATCACCTGCGACAACCGCGGCTTCGGCGACTCGGCCACAGCGTTGCGCGGCAGCAAGGTGACGCTGGCCGACTGGGGCCGGCAGGACCTGGAGGCCCTGCTGCAGCGCGCACGCTCGGTCAACGCGCGCCACTTCCTGGTCGGGCACAGCATCGGCTGCCAGGTTCCCGGCCTGGCGCCCTCGGCCCGGCAGCTCAGCGGCGCCGTCTTCGTCGCTGGCACCGCGCCGCACCTGCGCTACTACCCCTGGAGCCAGCGTCCCGCGCTGGCATTGCTGTGGTACGGCCTGGTGCCCTGGAACGTGCGCGGCCGCGACAGCGTGGCGCAGTCGAAGCTCGGCCTCGGCAAGGGGCCTGCGCTGCCGGTCGGCGCCGCCGCCGGCTGGGCACGCTGGGCGCGCTCGCGCGACTACCTGTTCACGCCGGAGCATGGGCTCGACCTGTCCGGCTATGGCCAGATCCGCGCACCGATCCTGGCCTGGAATTTCCCTGACGACCACTACGCCCCGCGCGCCGCCGCGGAGGCGCTGCTGCGCCACTACCCGCAGGCACGCATCGAGCGCCGCGGCGACGAGTTCACGCAGGGCGTCGGCCACTTCGGCTACTTCCGCGAGACCCACCGCGACACGCTGTGGCGCCGCACGGCCGACTGGCTGGCACAACAACCACAAGCTTCAGGAGCAACACCGTGACCGATGCCGATCGCCTGTACCACTCGCTGCCCGTGCGTGAACTGTCGCTTGGCGACGCCACCCTGCCCTACCGCTGCCACGGCGATGGCCCCGACCTGCTGCTGATCCACGGCTTTCCGTTGTCCGGCTACACCTGGCGTCACCTGCTGCCGGAACTGGCCCGGCATCATCGCTGCCATATCGTCGATCTCGCCGGCCTCGGCGATTCGCGCTGGCACGACGACGCGGACTTCACGTTCAACGGACATGCACGCCGCCTGAAGGCGATGGCAGAGCAACTGGGCCTTGCGCGCTACGACATCCTGGCGCAGGACACCGGCGCCACCGTCGCGCGCTGCCTGGCGCTGCTGGACCCGGAGCATGCGCGGCGCCAGGTGCTGATCAACACCGAGATTCCCGGACATCGTCCGCCGTGGATCGTGGAGTACCAGCTGCTGATGCGTCTGCCCTTCACCCTGGCGATCTTCCGGCAGCTGCTGAAGTCACGGACTTTTTTGCGCTCCGGAATGGCCTTCGGCGGCAGCTTCTATGAGCTGGACCTGATCGACGGCGACTTCCAGCGCCGCTTCGTGCAGCCGCTGATCGAGCAGCCGCAGCGCCTGGAGGGCCTGAAGCACTACCTGCTCGGCATCCACTGGCCGACGCTGGATGCGCTGGCCACGCGTCATGCGGAGCTGCGCGAGCCGGTCTTGTTGCTCTGGGGCGAGGAGGACACGACGTTCCCGCTGGCGCGGGCCCGAGAGATGCTGCCGCAGTTCCGCGACGGGCGGCTGGTCACGATCCCGAAGTCGAAGCTGCTGCCGCAGGAAGAGAGGCCGGCAGAGGTGGTCAAAGCGACGCTGGAGTTTCTGGCTGGATAGGCCGGGTTATGAACATTCCGCCTTCAGTGCAGTCTTGGTGAGCGCAAGCGAATGCTTTTGATGTACCGGGTTCCCTTCCAGTAGCGCCTGCCTGGGAGTCGAGTGCAGGGTCGAGCCGGACAGGATGTCCGGCCGAGGGGCCTCAGGCCATGGATGGCCTGTGGGCCCGACCCGTCGCACTCGATCACCAGGCAGGTTGCCCCGCCAAAGCGGGGCCGCGGATG
>JBPOHT010000001.1:0-152696 GCA_052035235.1 Pseudomonadota bacterium
CATCCGCGGCCCCGCTTTGGCGGGGCAACCTGCCTGGTGATCGAGTGCGACGGGTCGGGCCCACAGGCCATCCATGGCCTGAGGCCCCTCGGCCGGACATCCTGTCCGGCTCGACCCTGCACTCGACCCCCAGGCAGGCGCTACTGGAAGGGAGCCCGGTACATCAACCGCATTCGCTGCGCTCACCAAGCCACTGAAGTACTGGAGCGGGAGAGGAAAGCCCCTCCTGCATCGTAGATAATGCGCCCCCCATGGCCCGCCCCTACGACCTTGTCGCCACCGCCCTCGCCGAGCAGCGTGATGCGCTGCTGGCCCGCGACTACGTGCGCTTCGCCAAGCTGATCGAGCGGGCGCAGCGCGGCGGCAAGATGGATGTGGCGCGCCTGCAGCAGGACGTGGACAAGGCCAAGGAGCGGGTGGAGCAGCGCAAGCTGCTGGTGCCGGCGGACCTGAACTACCCCGAAGAGCTGCCGGTGGTGCAGGCCAAGGCCGAGCTGCTGGAGGCGATCCGCGATCACCAGGTGGTGGTGGTCTGCGGCGAGACCGGCTCGGGCAAGACCACGCAGTTACCCAAGCTCTGCCTGGAGCTGGGCCGTGGCACGCGCGGGCTGATCGGGCACACGCAGCCGCGCCGCCTGGCCGCGCGTAGCGTCGCCAACCGCATCGCGGCGGAATTGCGCGGCAACCTCGGCGACACGGTGGGCTACGAGACGCGCTTCGACCGCCGCGTGTCGGAGCGCTCGCTGGTCAAGCTGATGACCGACGGCATCCTGCTGGCCGAGCTGGGGCGCGATCACCTGCTGACCAATTACGACACCATCATCATCGACGAGGCCCACGAGCGCAGCCTCAACATCGATTTCCTGCTGGGCTGGCTCAAGCGCATCCTGCCGCAGCGCCCGGACCTGAAGATCGTCGTCACCTCGGCGACGCTGGACCCGGAGCGCCTGTCGCGGCATTTCAACGGCGCGCCGATCAAGCTGGTCTCAGGCCGCACCTACCCGGTGGAGCAGCGCTACCGCGCGCTGCCCGACGACGGCGATCTGGAGGGTGGCATCGCCAGCGCCATCGAGGAGCTGTGGCGGCCCACGCCCAAGGGCGACGTGCTGGTGTTCCTGCCTGGCGAGCGCGAGATCCGCGATGCGGACCGTGTGCTGGCGGGCCGCTTCCCGCGCGCCGAGGTATTGCCGCTGTATTCGCGACTGGCGGCGCAGGCGCAGGACAAGGTGTTCTCGCCGGGCAAGCAGCCGCGCATCGTGCTGGCCACCAACGTGGCGGAAACCTCCGTCACCGTGCCGGGCATCCGCTACGTGGTGGATACCGGCACCGCGCGCCTCAACCGCTTCTCGCCGCGCACCGGCGTGCAGCAACTGCAGATCGAGCCGGTGTCGCAGGCGGCGGCCAACCAGCGCGCCGGCCGCTGCGGGCGACTGGGCCCCGGCATCTGTGTCCGCTTGTATGCGGAAGACGACTTCGCCGCGCGCCCGGCCTTCACCGATCCGGAGATCAAGCGCGCCAACCTGGCGGGCGTGATCCTCAGCATGATCGCGCTGGGCCTGGGCGAGGTGGACGAGTTCCCCTGGGTGGACGCGCCGGACTCGCGCAACGTCAGCGACGCCTACCGCCTGCTGCAGACCCTCGGCGCGCTGGACGACTGGCGCAAGCTGACGCCGCTGGGCGAGGAGCTGGCGCGCCTGCCGCTGGACCCGCGCGTGGCGCGCATCGCCCTGGCCGGGCGCGGCAAGCCGCAGGCCGACGCGATCTGCGTGCTGGCGGCGGCGATGTCGGTGCAGGACCCGCACGAGGTGCCGCCGGACGCGCAGGACGCGGCGCGCAGCGCGCACAAGAGCTGGCAGAACCCGAAGTCGGATTTCCTGACGCTGCTCAATCTCTGGCAGCGCTGGAAGACCTGGAGCGACGAGTCCTCCAACCGCCAGCTGCGCCGCGTCTGCCGCGAGAATTTCGTGAACTTCCTGCGCATGGAGGAATGGGAGCAGGTCTACCGCCAGCTGCGCGACATGCTCGGCATCAAGGGCGAGCCGGCGCGGCTCAAGCCGCAGGACCTGGACGCACTGTATCCGCAGCTGCACGAAGCGCTGCTGGCGGGGCTGATCGACCACATCGGCCTCAAGCTGCCGGAGAAGGGCGAGTACCAGGGCCCGCGCAACCGCCGCTTCCGCATCCACCCCGGTTCGGCACTGGCCAAGAAGGGTCCGCAGTGGCTGATGAGCGCGCAGCTGGCGCAGACCAGCCAGCTGTTCGCGCGCACCAATGCATCGGTGGAGCCGGAGTGGCTGGAGCGCGTCGGCGCGCACCTGATCAAGCGCAACGTGCTGCACCCGGAGTGGCACTCCGAGCGCGGCGAGGTCACCGCCACCGAGCACGTCAGCCTGCTGGGCCTGCCGCTGCTGACGCGCCAGCGCAACTACGGCGCCACCAATCCGGTGGAAGCGCGCGCCATCTTCGTGCGCGAGGCGCTGCTGCGCGGCGAGATGTCGCGCAAGCCCTCGTTCCTGGAGCAGAACCTGGCGCTGATCGAAGAGGTGCAGGACAAGGAGGCGCGCCTGCGCCGGCCGGACCTGCTGGCCAACGACGAGCAGCTGGAGCGCTTCTACCTGGAGCGGCTGCCGGACGACATCTGCACCACGCGCCAGCTCAAGGACTGGCTGCGCCACGATCCCAAGGCGCAGACGCGCATGCGCATGCAGGAGTCGGACGTGCTGCGCCCCGGCGCGGACGCCAACGTGGAATCGCAGTTCCCGGATCACCTGGACATCGCCGGCCAGCGCCTGGGACTGAGCTACTCGCACGAGCCGGGCGAGGAGCATGACGGCGTCACCTTCCACGTGCCGCTGGCGGCGGTGCATACGCTGCCCGAGCACGTCTTCGACTGGCTGGTGCCGGGCCTGCGCACGGCCAAGATCGAAGGCCTGATCCGCACGCTACCCAACGCGTTGCGGCGCTACTGCACGCCGGCGGCCGAGTACGCCCGGGCGCTGGCGGAGCGCTTCGAGCCGCCGCCGGAGCGACCCATCGTCGAAGCCATGGCCGAGGCGCTGAAGTCCATGACCGGCGCGGCGATCACGCCCGAGTCCTTCGCGCCCGACAAGCTGGAATCCCACCTGGTGCCGCGGCTGCAGCTGGAGGATGCGCAGGGCAAGCTGCTGGGCACCGGCAACACGCTGGCATCGTTGCAGGGCCGCTTCGCCGGGCAGGCGCGGCAGGCCCTGAACACGGCGGCCACGCGCGACGACACGCTCAAGCAGTGGAAGCGCGACAACCTTGGCGACTGGGATTTCGAGAAGCTGCCGGAGACGGTGCCGATGGCGGGGGCCAAGGCCTGGCCGGCGCTGCAGGCCGAGGGTGAGAAAGCCAACTTGCGGCTGTTCGAGTCGCCCGAGGCGGCTGCCGAGGCGCATCGCGCCGGCACGCGCACGTTGTTGCTGGCGCGCATGCCGGACCGCACGCGCGACCTGCTCAAGACGGTGAAGAGCAAGCTCGGCCTGCAGCTGATGAGCCTCAAGCTGGCACCGGAAGCGGTGGCCGAAGCGCTGGCGCGCCGCGCTGCCGACCACGTGCTGCTGGCGGAGCCGATCCGCGACAAGGCCGGCTTCCAGCAGGCGCTGGAGAAGCGCGGCGCCTTCAGCATCGAGGCCTACAAGCGGCTGGACGAGCTGGCGGCCTGGCTGGGCACCGCGGCGGAACTGCGCAAGAAGCTGGACGCCTTGGGCAATCGCTGGCCGGTACCGCTGGCGGACCTGCGCCAGCAGCTCAACAGCCTGTTCGCGGAGGGCTTCCTGGATGCCATCCCGGAGCCGCAGTGGGCGCGCATGGCAGTCTACCTGCGGGCTTTCGGCATCCGGCTGGACCGCCTGCAGAACAAGCCGGCCCGCGACGAGGAGCTGACCCGGCAGGTACAGCCCCTGGTCGCCAGGCTGCCCGGCCCCTTCCACGCCGCCCGCTGGGTGCTGGAGGAATGGCGTATCACCTTGTTTGCGCAGGAATTGAAGGCCCAGGGCTCGCCCAGCGCGGCGAGGATCACGGCCCTGCTGGCCGAGGCGCCCTGAGAGCCCCGGCCGCGCTCCGGGCAGCCTGGGTGGGGTCGAAGCGCAGCGTTTGTGCTACTTTTCCTACGAACTGTCAGCATAGATTGACAGCGGGGCCCGGTCCGCAAGAGACCAGGGTCGGGGGCTGTACAGGGGGACCCCGGCTTAAAGTTACTGAAAACGTGGCCGCTACCCGGATAACCGTGACATCCAGGCCATGCGCATCGACCTATCCACCACTGCGGCGTTGCAGTCCACCGTCAGCCGGCTGAATCCCGGCGGGTTGCCGGCGTTCGCGCTGGCCATGGACATGCCCACGCTCAAGGTCCCGGTGCTGCAGCTGTCGCAGGCACCCCTGCCGCCGCAGCCGCCGATGGGCACCGTGCTGATGCAGATGCTGGGCCAGCCGCCGCCGGCCCACTGGCAGCTGCGCTCGCTCGACCCCTCGAGCTATGCGCCGACCCAGCCTGATCCGGAGATGCCGCAGACCCTGTCGCTGGAACTGCAGCTGGTCAGCGCCGACGGCCACGCCCTGCCGGCGCGGCTGGTGCTGTCGATCTTCGCCCTGGCCCGCGAGCAGGCTCCCGGCCTGGTCGAGGCGCTGCGCCGGCACGACACCTCGGTGATGCCGGGGCCGATCCTGGAGCGCACGGCGGCGGAACTCGCGGGTTCGCGCCATGGCTTCGAATGGACCGCCGACGGCCGCGCGCTGTGGCAGGCCCAGGCGCTGGCGATGCGCGGCTGGCTGCAGATCCGCCCGCGCGAACTGCCGCGCAAGCCGGGCGCGCTGCTGCAGGGGCAGGCCGGTCCGGACGAGTTCGAGCCCGAGCCGCTGCCACAGGCGCCACCGCAGCCGATGCACGATGACGGTGCGCCCACCGTGGGCGTCGGCGAGTGGTTGTGGCTCAGTGCCAGGGGCTTTGGTAGCTGGCTGAAGACCTACTGGTAGCGCGAGGCTGTAAAATACCGGCCTGCCCGCGCACCGCGGCGTCCGGAATCCACTCGTGCCCAAGAACATCCCCGCCGACGAGCGCCTGATCGCCGCGCTCGACGTTCCCGCCGCCCCCGAAGCCCGCGCGCTGGTCCAGCGCCTCGGCGACTCGGTGCGTTTCTACAAGATCGGCATGGAGCTGCTGATGGCGCCGGGCTTCTTCGAGCTGCTGGACTGGCTCAAGGCCCAGGACAAGAAGGTCTTCGTCGACCTGAAGTTCTTCGACATCCCCGAGACCGTGGCGCGCGCGGTCAGGAACCTCAGCGAGCGCGGTGCCGATTTCTGCACCATCCACGGCAACCAGTCGATCATGGAAGCGGCCGCCAAGGCCAAGTCCGGCCACACCAAGGTGCTGGCCGTGACCGCGCTGACCAGCCTGGACCAGGGCGACCTGAACGACCTGGGCTTTGCGGTGGACGTGGCCGAGCTGGTGCTGTCGCGAGCCCGTCGCTCGCTGCAGGCCGGCTGCGACGGCGTGGTGTCCTCGGGCCTGGAGGTGGAGCGCCTGCGCCGCGAGGCCCCGCACGAGCTGATCTGCGTGACCCCCGGCATCCGCCCGGTTGAAAACCGCGTCGAGGCTGACCAGAAGCGCATCATGACCCCCACCGCCGCGATCCGCGCCGGCGCCGACTACCTCGTGGTGGGTCGCCCGATCCGCGACGCCGCCGACCCGCGCGCCATGGCGCAGGCCATCCAGACCGAAATTGCCGAGGCTCTCCGTGCAGCTTGATAACGATCGTTTCCTGCGGGCCCTGAAGCGCCAGCCGGTGGACCGCACCCCGGTGTGGATGATGCGCCAGGCTGGCCGCTACCTGCCGGAGTACCGCGAGTCGCGCAAGAAGGCCAAGGACTTCATGGCGCTGTGCCGCAATGCGGAGCTGTGCTGCGAGGTCACGCTGCAGCCGCTGGCGCGCTACCCGCTGGATGCGGCGATCCTGTTCTCCGACATCCTCACCATTCCCGATGCGATGGGCCTGGGCCTGCGCTTCGTCGAGGGCGAAGGCCCCGTGTTCGACCGGCCGCTGCGCGACGCGCACGCGATCGAGGCCATCGGCGTGCCGGATCCGGAAGGCGAGCTGCGCTACGTGATGAACGCGGTGCGCACCATCCGCGGCGCGCTGGGCAGCAAGCTGCCTCTGATCGGCTTCGCCGGCAGCCCCTGGACCCTGGCCACCTACATGGTGGAAGGTGCCGGCGGCTCCGACTACGCCAACATCAAGCGCATGGCCTTCGACGCGCCGGAGATGCTGGACAGCCTGCTGGCCAAGCTCTCCGCCAGCGTCAGCCTCTACCTGGAAGCGCAGATCGCCGCCGGCGTGAATGCCGTCATGGTGTTCGACACCTGGGGTGGCGTGCTGAGCCCGGGCCTGTACGAGCGCTTCTCGCTGCAGCCGATGCAGCGCATCGTCACGCACCTCAAGCGCGTGGCGCCGCAGATCCCGGTGATCCTGTTCACCAAGAACGGTGGCCAGCACCTGGAGCGCATGGCCGCCACCGGCTGCGACGCGCTGGGCGTGGACTGGACCACGGACCTGTCGGTGGCGCGCGCACGCGTCGGCGACAAGGTGGCGCTGCAGGGCAACATGGATCCGCTGTCGCTGTTCGCGCGGCCGGAACGCATCGAGGCGGAAGTGGCGCGGATCCTGGCGGACTTCGGTCATGGTCCGGGGCAGGTGTTCAACCTGGGCCATGGCATCCTGCCGCAGACGCCGCCGGAGCATGCCGGCGCGATGATCGAGGCCGTGCGCCAGCTGAGCCCGGCGTATCACAAGTAGCCGTTCAGCCTGCGGTCAGCGGCGTCGGCAATGCTGGGCGGCAAATGAGGTTGGCATAGGGAAGAGCGGCGGATGTTCTCGATTCTGCTACCGGGGTATCTGGTCGGCATCATCAAGTTCTCGATGATGCTGGCCGTGCTGCTGTTCTGGTTCTCCGCGATGCTGCCGGGCCTGGCGCTCAAGCTGGTGCCGGTGCACGCACTGCAGCGTGCCGCCAGCCGCTACTGCGTGTGGATCGCCACGCAGTGGGCCGGCAGCAACCACCTGTTGTACCGCTTCATCCATCCGCTGCAGTGGGACATCGATATCCGCGGTCGCCTGGAGCCGGGCAAGAGCTACCTGCTGGTCAGCAACCACCAGAGCTGGGCCGACATCCTGGTGCTGTTCGACCTGCTGCACGGCCGCACGCCGTTCGCGCGCTTCTTCATGAAGCAGCCGCTGATTTTCGTGCCGATCATCGGCCTGGTGTGCTGGGCCATGGACTTCCCCTTCATGAAGCGCCACTCGCGCGAGGCCATCGCCGCCAACCCGGCGCTGCGCGGGCAGGACCTGGAAGCCACGCGTCGCGCCTGCGAGGTCTATCGCAGCGAGCCGGTGACGGTGGTGAATTTCCTGGAAGGCACCCGCTTCACCGAGGCCAAGCGCCAGGCCAGCGGCTCACCCTACAAGCACCTGCTCAAGCCCAAGGCCGCGGGGCTGTCGTTCACGCTCAACGCCATGGGCGAGCAGTTCGCCGGCATCGTGGACGTGACCATCGCCTACCAGCCCGCCACCAAGGGCCTGATCTGGAGCTGGCTCTGCGGTGAGCAGGACCAGCTGGCCATGCACGTCGACCTGCTGCCCGTGCCGGCGGAACTGCTGCACGGCGACTACGATGGCGACGCCGAATTCCGTGCGCGCTTCCAGGCCTGGGTCAACGGCTTGTGGCAACGCAAGGACGCCCGCCTGGAGCGGATGCTGGCGGACCGGCCGGAGATGTCGCAGCGGCCGGCAGCCCCGGCCTGAGGGATTTCTCGCAGGAGCGGCCGGTGGCCGCTCCTGCGAAGGAGAAGGCCGCTCAGTAAGAGCGACCGTCCTTGTGCGCGAACTGCCAGCCGCCATCGGGGCCGATCACCGCGGCCAGATCGTCGTCCGGGTAGCTCACGGAATCGCCGCGCGTGCGATCGCCCACTTCCAGGTACACCACCAGCTCATCGCCGCGGTTCACCAGGTGGTGCGCGTTGTCGCTGCCGGCGCGGAAGCCGGCGCACATGCCGGGCGCCAGCGGCGTTTCACCCTCATCGGTGACCAGTACCGGGTGGCCCTCGAGGATGTAGATGAACTCGTCCTGGCGCGAGTGGCTGTGGCGCAGGGCCGAGATTGCGCCCGGCTGCAGGCGCGTCAGGTTGACGCCGAAGTTGCGCAGGCCAAAGGCCTCGCCCAGGGCGCGCTTCTGCCGGCCCGAGACGCGCGAGGCGAAGGGTTCCGGGTAGTTGCTGGGCTTGGCGCGGGGGGCGACGTCGGTGGCGGCGATCGCCGCCGGATTGTGTTCGGTGCTCATGCTGATCCTCTTCCCTGCGCGCATTTTACCCGCGCGCGGGGGACATCAGCTCACCCCCAAAGGGTAGTTGTGACGATCCTCCGGCCCCTCAGGCGCCGCGCCGGCACTCGGCCGTGCCCGCCACGCGCGAGCGGAAATACAGCGCGATCAGCTCGAACACCAGGGCCTGTTAACGCTACCGCGATCGCCGCGATGCCCCCTAATTTGCCGCCAGGCAAGGCGCGAGGAGGGCGCTTGGTGGTTCCAAGTAACCGACGAGCAACACAGCATGGCGGCAAATTAGGGGGCACCCGAAGGGCGGGACCGTTTTGGCGCATGGCGTTGTCCCGCCCCGCTTATGTACGTTGAGTACACCGCGCGTGACGGGACTTAGCCCTGCGCCAAAACGGTCTCCGTCGCGGCGATCGCGGTAGCGTTAACAGGCCCTCGCGGTGCGAGCTTCACCAGCAGCGTGTCGGTCAGGTACTCGCCGCGCGGATCGCGCTGGCGGGTGACCCGGCGCAGCCGGCGGTGCGCTTCCAGGTGCAGCTTGGGGCAGTCGGTGACCTGATCATGCGCCGCCGTGTAGTAGCGGTAGGCCTGTTCCGGCTGGCCGGAGGCCAGCGCGGCATCGCCGTCGCGCCAGAGGCCTTCCGCCGCCGCGGCGCGCTGCGCCACGGCCTCCATCAGCGGCCGCTCAGGCAGGCGTTGAGGTCACCGTTGAGCAGGTCCACCTTGGAGCGGTCCTCGATGCTGCTGCGCTGGTACTTGTCGCGGTCGGCGCGGGTCAGCGCCAGCTCCTTGGCCAGGTTGCGGGCGTCGGCGGCGGAGTTGTCGCGGGCCTGCTGGGCGGCCGACAGCTCGGCACGCAGCCTGGCCAGCTCCGCGTCCTTGGCGGCGGTGGCCGGCACGTCCTCGCTGACCTGGGCATGGCGCTGCAGGCTGGTGACGCGGGCCTGCAGGGCATCGCGCTGCTGGCGCAGCACGTCCGCTTCCCCGCGGGCGGCATCGGCAGCGGCCTGCGTGGAGTCGATCTGGTCACGCAGGCCATTGGACAGTTCCTGCACGTCGGCCAGCTGCTGCTTGAGCTTGGCCGGGTCGTCGGTGGCTTCGAACACGGGGCCGCGCGGCGGCGCGTCCATCGGCTCCTCGGCGAAAGCCGGAGTGGCGGCAAGGACGACAGCGGCGAGCAGCAGGCGGGACGAGGTACGCATGGGCGATCCTGTGGGCGGACGGATCGCCGAAGCGTAGCGGATGGGGGCGGGCGGCGCGACTGCCGCCATGGCGCTCAGCCTGCGCGCAGCGCCTTCAGCACGGCGGCGGTTTCGGGGCGGACGCCGCGCCACAGGGCAAAGCTCACCGCGGCCTGCTCCACCAGCATGCCGAGGCCGTCGGCGATGCGCGCCGCGCCCTGGGCGCGGGCCCAGGCGGCGAAGGGCTCGTGGGCCTGGCCATAGCTGAGGTCGTAGCAGGCGCCGCCTGCTGCCAGCAGCTGGCCCGGCATCTTCGGCATGAAACCCTGGTGGCCGGTCGAGGTGGCGTTGACGATCACGTCGTAGAGGTCGCCCTTCAGCGCGGCGTGGGTGCGCGGCGTGACCTGGCCCTGCGGCTTGAACTGCTCGGCGATCTCTTCCGGCTTCCAGGGGTTGCGGCTGGACAGCACCAGTTCGGCGGGCTTTTCGGCCAGCAGCGGCTGCAGGATGCCGCGCGCGGCGCCGCCGGTACCCAGCACCAGCACGCGCTTGCCGGCCAGCTCGATGCCGCAGTTGCGGCGCAGGTCGGTGATGAATCCCTCGCCGTCGCTGTTGTCGCCCTGCCAGCCGTCTTCACTGCGCAGCAGCGTGTTCACGGCGCCGGCCAGCTGGGCACGCTCGCTGACCTGGCCGCAGAGCTTGGCCACCGCCAGCTTGTGCGGCAGCGTGACGTTGAGGCCGCGGTAGCCCTCGGCGTGCAGCTGCGCCAGGCGCTCGGCCAGCGTCGCGGGCGCGATCTCGATGGCCTCGTAGCCCAGGGACTGCCCCGTGGCCTCGGCGAAACGGCCGTGGATGAAGGGGGACTTGCTGTGGCTGACGGGAGAGCCGATGACGGCGTAGCGATCCATGGAGAAGACAGGCTGGCGGTGCGGCCGGCGGGCCGGGGGCGGCAGTTTGCCCGAAGCTCCGGCGCGGGGAAACCAGCCGGCTTCCGCCGGGTTCCGCTGGCAGCCCGCGGACCCGGCCCTGAGGTAGGATCGGAGGCAGACTCTCCGGGGACCCTGAATCGCCACTCGCACCGGCCGCATCGCGCGCTGGCGACCCGCCGCATGACCGACCTTTCACGTACCGCCCCCGAACCCAGGATGCCCGGCGCCGGCAAGGGCGGCGTGCTGCCCGAGGGCACGCGCCTGATGGAGTACGAGATCCACCGCGTACTGGGCAAGCCCGGCGGCTTCGGCGTGACCTACCTGGCGCTGGACACCAACCTCGACCACCAGGTGGCAATCAAGGAATACCTGCCGGTGGAGTTCGCGCTGCGCATGGCCGACGGCCAGATCGCCGTGCGCTCCGAGGAAGACGCCGCGGCCTTCGACTGGGGCCGCCGCTGCTTCCTCAACGAGGCGCGGCTGCTGGCGCGCTTCAACCATCCCAACGTGGTTCAGGTGCACCGGCTGTTCGAGGCCAACGGCACGGCCTACATCGTCATGGACTACGTCCGTGGGCGCTCGCTGGCGGAGGAGCTGCGCGGCACCGTGATCGCCGGGCAGGCGCGCCTGGAGGCGCTGCTGCTGCCGCTGCTCGACGGCCTGCAGAACGTGCACGCCACCGGCGTGCTGCACCGCGACCTCAAGCCGGAAAACATCCTGCTGCGCGACGACCACACGCCGGTGCTGATCGACTTCGGTGCCGCGCGCGGCGAGCTGGGCAGCCACAGCCGCTCGATGCTCAACGTGCTCACCGCCGGCTATGCGCCGGTGGAGCAGTATTCGCAGAGGGGCAATCAGGGGCCCTGGAGCGACATCTACGCCCTGGGCGGCGTGGTCTACCGCGCGCTCACCGGGCACAAGCCGCCGGACGCGGTCGACCGCCTCGGGCAGGATCCGTTGCAGCCACTGGAAAACCTCGTCACCCAGGGCTTCGACGCCAACTTCCTGCGCGCGGTGGACTGGGCGCTGCGCGTCCCGATCGCCGAGCGCCCACAGACCGTGGCCGACTGGCGCCGCGCGCTCACCGGCCAGACCCTGGTCGCACCGCGTGCGGCCCCCGTAGCGGGCCTGGCGGCCTCGCCGCTGGACCTGGACGTCACCCAGGACCCCACCGCCGCGCTGGAAGACCCGGACAACGAGCGCACGCAACCGCTGGCGGCGCAGCAGGCGTCGCGGGTGCCGGCATCCATGCTGCTGCCGTCGCGTACCTGGCCGGCCTGGCTGCCGCGCGCGGCCATTGCCGCCGTGCTGCTGCTGGTCCTGCTCGCCGCCGCGTTGACCTTCAGCCCCGGCGAGCCGCCGCCGGAGCCGTCACTGGCGCAGGCGCCTGCCGAACTCGCCGGACCGCCGCCGCTGGCGGTGACCGAGATCCCCCTGGAGCCGGAGCCCGCGCCGGCTACCTGGGATGCGCCAGCGCCCACGCCGCCGCCGCTGCGGATTTCGCCCGCTGCCGCCAAGGACAAGAAGAGCCCGGCGGCCGCCGTTGCTGTTGCACCGCCTCGCCCGGCGCCTGCTCCCGAACTGACCGACATGCTGCCGCCGCTGAACTACCTGCGTCAGCAGGCCGGCGTGCCGCTGCTGAACTGGGCCCAGCCCAACGTGCGTGCCGCGCAGCACTGGGCCGAGCAACTGGCGGCTGAAGGCTGCAAGGCGCGCGTGAACGCCGACCCGGCCTGGCGCGCGCAGTACCGCGACACCTTGTTCCATGCCTACGCCAACACGCCCTACGAGGGTTGGCGCCGCACGCCGGGGCAGGTGGTGGCGCGCTGGAACGAGGGCAGCCGCCACTACAGTCGCGAAAGCGGTCGCTGCCTGGAGGCGCGCGACGGCTGCGGGCAGTACGCGCAGCTGGTGGATCCGCAGCTGCGCAAGGTGGGCTGCGCGCGGGCGCGCTGCGAGACGGCGGAGGTGTGGGTGTGTACCTATTCGGTGCCGCCGAGGGATTGATTCCCCGCGCCCCCAATGAGAGACGTCATACCGGCGAAAGCCGGTATCCAGTCCATCAATGGGTTACCCAAGCCGGGACTGGATGCCGGCTTTCGCCGGCATGACGGGGTGCCTTAGCCGCATGGGGTGGGCCACCCTACGGGATTACGGCATCAACCCGGAAAACAACGCGCCCGCATGCGCGCGCAGCATCGTAGGGTGGGCAAACGGTTTCAGCGTTTGCCCACGCGGCGCAATCGTTGGGTCCGGACGCGTGGGCAAACATGAAGCTGTTTGCCCACCCTACGGATACTGCGGCTACGGCATCACCCCGGAAAACACCGGGCCCGCATGCGCGCGCAGTACGCCGCCAGGTTCGGATAGCGCCGCGAGGCTTCGTTGAGCGGCGTCTTCATCGCTGGCTCGCAGATGTTGCCCAGGAAACCGTAGGCCGTGGCGTCGAAGCTGGTCGGTTCCGCGCCGAAGAAGAACGGCTGGTCGCCCAGCAGCTCCGACAGCGCACGCAGGTCGGCCTCGGCGCGGGCGTAGATGTCGGCCTGCGGATGGCGGCCCATGCCGTGGCCCCAGGCGTCGCGGCGGATCTGGCCGCGGATCATGCGCGTGACCAGCGCACGCACCGGCGCCGGCACCTTGCCGAAGAAGATCGGCCAGAACTGGTCCCAACCCTTCGGGTCGATCCAGCGCGAATACACCAGGCCCCAATAGGTGTTCTCCTCCAGCATGCGGCGCATGGCGTGGGCCTGGCCGCGCTGCTGCGGGCTGAGCCCGGCGTCGAGGTCGATGCCGTGCTTCTGCGACAGGCGCTGGATGATGCGCTCGGAGTCGCAGATGGTCTCGCCGTCGTCCACCACCACCGGCAGCTTGCCCACCGGCGCCTTGCGCGGGTCCGGCTGCCACTTCACCTCGTAGGGCAGGCCGGCCAGGCGCAGCCAGGTCTCCAGCTTCATGCAGAAGGGCGAGATGTTGGGCATGCCCAGCCCGGTGGGAAACTGGTGTAGCTCGATCGCCATCTGCCGCTCCTAAAAGCTTTTAGCAAGTGCCTACTCGGCGAGCCAGATCGCCGCCTGCTTCGAGTAATAGCTGAGGATCATGTCAGCGCCTGCACGGCGGAAGCACAGTAGCGCTTCCAGCATCGCCTTGCGCTCGTCCAGCCAGCCGTTCTGCACCGCGGCCTTGAGCATCGCGTACTCGCCGCTGACCTGGTAGGCCGCCACCGGCACCGCGAACTCGTCCTTCACGCGGCGGATGATGTCCAGGTAGGGCATGCCCGGCTTCACCATCACGATGTCGGCGCCTTCCTGCAGGTCCAGCGCCACTTCGCGCAGGGCCTCGTCGGTGTTGGCCGGGTCCATCTGGTAGGTTTCCTTGCCGCCCTTGCCCAGGTTGGCCTGCGAGCCCACGGCCTCGCGGAAGGGGCCGTAGAAGGCGCTGGCGTACTTGGCGGCGTAGGCCATGATCATGGTGTTGTGGCGGTGGTCGCGCTCCAGCACCTGGCGGATGTGGTTGATGCGGCCGTCCATCATGTCCGAAGGCGCCACGATGTCGGCGCCGGAGCGCGAGTAGAGCAGCGCCTGGCGCCGCAGGATCTCGCAGGTCGCCTCGTTGTCGACGTAGCCCTGGGCGTTGAGCACGCCGTCATGGCCGTGGCTGGTGTAGGGGTCCAGCGCCACGTCGGCGATCACGCCGATTTCGGGCACTGCGTCCTTCACCGCCTTGATCGAGCGCACCATCAGGCTGTCGGCGTTCAAGGCCTCGGCGCCATCGTCGCTCTTCTTCTCCGACGGCGTCACCGGGAACAGCGCCACGGCGGGTACGCCCAGTTTCACCAGCTCGCGGCACTCGGCCACCAGCTGTTCCAGCGTCAGGCGGGTGATTCCGGGCATGGAGCCCACCGGGCCAGCCAGCGCACCCTCGGCCACGAACAGCGGCTGGATCAGGTTGGCCGGGGTCAGCGCGGTCTCGCGCACCATGGAGCGGATGAACGGGGCCTGGCGCGTGCGGCGCAGGCGGGTGGCGGGATACTGGCCTGGGGTCACGGTGGATTCCGGTGGATCGGGGCAGGGAGGGCCCTGAAGCAATTATACCGGCCCCCCAAGGAGGGACGGCGATTCGGCTATGATCCCGCCAGTCCGCAAGATCCATACCCTTCCCCGCATGGCCCGAACCGAAGCCGCCGACAACCTGGAACAGCTGCTGCGCGCCACCGCCGGCGGCGACGCCCCGGCCTTCCGGCGGCTGTACGAGGCCAGCTCCCCGCATCTGTTTGGCCTGCTGATGCGTATGTTGCAGCGTCGGGACTGGGCGGAGGAAGCCTTGCAGGATTGTTACATCAAGATCTGGCAGAAGGCGGATACCTATGCCCCTGAAAAGGGCCAGCCGCTGACCTGGCTGATGACCGTGGCGCGCTACCGCGCCCTGGATTTGCTGCGTGTCCGCCGGCCCGAGGTGGAGATGCCGGAGGAAGAGGATGCCCCGCCAATGACCTTTGCCGACGGCGCCGCGGAAGACCCGCAGCTGCGCGCGGTGGAGCGCGAGGGGATCCGCCGCCTCAACGATTGCATGACCGGCCTGGCGCCGGAGCAGCGCCGCAGCGTGCTGCTGGCCTATTACGAGGGTTATACGCACCAGGAGCTGGCCTCGGCGTTGAACGCGCCGCTGGGCACGGTGAAGAGCTGGGTGCGTCGTGGCCTGCAGCGGCTGCGGGAGTGCCTCGAGGCATGAAATACCAGAACCCCAGGCTGCGCCAGATGCTCGCCGCCGAGTACGTGCTCGGCACGCTGCGCGGCGCCGCCCGGCGCCGCTTCGAGCGCCTGCTGAAGCAGGACCCGGCGCTGGTCAAGGAACTGCGCTACTGGGAGCGCCGCCTGGCGCCGCTGCAGCGCAGCTTCAAGCCGGTGGTGCCGCGCGAGATCGTCTGGGCCGAGATCGAGCAGCGCATCCAGGCCGCCCGCGTGGCGACCCTGCCGTCGGCACGTTCCGTCACCGAGGACCGCGGCCGGCTGGGCTTCTGGCGCACGCTGTCGGCGGCCGCCTCGCTGGCGGCGGTGGGCCTGGGCTACGCCCTGTGGCTGCAGCTGCAGCAGTCGCCGCAGGTGATCGAGCAGGTGCGCACCGTGCAGGTGGTGCAGCCCATGCCCTACGTCGCCATGCTGCAGCCCACCAACGTGCCGGCGCAGTGGATCGTGGTGGTCACACCCGCCCGCCGCAGCCTCAAGGTCAGCGCCGCTGGCGCCTACCCGCACGACCTGGACACCCAGAGCCTGCAGCTCTGGGTGCTGGATGACGCCGGCCAGCCGCATCCCATGGGCCTGATGCCGGAAGGTAGCAGTGCCGACCTGCCGCTGCCCGAGATGAAGATGCCGCAGAAGCCGGTGATCGCCGTCAGCCTGGAGCCCAAGGGCGGTTCGCCCACCGGCCTGCCGACCGGTCCCGTGCTCACCACCGCGCCGCTGATGCAGCTGTAACAAAGCTGCGGTTTCCCGTGCCCGCCGGGCTCGGCTACTCTGGAGGGCCGCGGACGAGCCAGAGCCCCCTGCATGCGCATCGGCATCGCCATCGACGTCAGCACCGACGTGTCCCACGAGTTCATCGTGGAGAACCGCATCCAGGTGTTGCCCAGCACGATCCACATGGGCGACAGCAGCGTGGTCTACGGCCGCGAGCCCGAGCGCAGCCGCGCGTTCTATGAAGAACACCTGGACGAGCACGCGCTGGATGCCGAGACCTCCGCCTTCAGCGTGCGCGAGATCGAGGAGCTGTTCCTGCGCCGCCTGGTGCTGGACTACGACTACGTCTTCCTGATCACGCTGACCGCGTCGCGCAGCCAGACCTACGAGAACGCCCACAAGGCCGCGTTCGCGATCCTGCAGAGCTACGCGCCGATCCGCCGCGAGCATCGCGTGGAAGGCCCCTTCGGCATTCGCGTGGTGGATTCGCAGAGCCTGTTCACCGGGCCCGGCGTGCTGGCCTGGGAGGCGGCGCGCCTGGTGCAACAGGGCCATACGCCGCAGGACATCCGCATGCAGCTGGACGACCTCACGCCCTACCTCCACTCCTACGTCGTGCCGCAGGATCTCTACTACCTGCGCACGCGCGCCGCGCGCCGCGGCGACCAGTCGGTGGGCTTCCTGGCCTACGTGCTGGGCCAGACGCTGGATATCAAGCCGATCATCCAGGCCGTGCGCGGGCAGACGCAGGCAGTGGCCAAGGTGCGCCATTTCGAATCGGCGGTGGAGCGGCTGTTCCATCACGCCATCGGCCGTATCGAGGCGGGCCTGCTGGTGCCGCTGGTCAACGTCTCCTACGGCGGCGATCCCTCGCTGGTCTACGACATGCCCGGCTATACCGCCCTGCAGCGCACCGCCGAGCGCTACGGAGTGACGCTGATGCTGTCGATGATGGCGCCGGCCACCGCGGTGAACGTCGGCGTCGGTGCCCTGTCGCTGGCCTATTGCGGCGATGCCGGCGAGCTCACCGAACTGTAGGTGAGCTGCCGTTGGAGGAAAGTGTGACCGGCTTCGCAGCCGCGTACCGCGGCGATCCTCGGCAAGTCGATCGGCGCTGTAGGCATTTTCCGTATCGGATGTCCCCTGACGCCGAATGACGGTTTCCGGTGACTTGCCGCACACAGCGGCGCAGGGTGGCCACAGAGAATGGCGTATCACTACTCCATAGAGGTACGCCCGAATGAAATCCTTCATGCCCGCGCTGCGCGCCAGCGCCGCCGTGCTCTGCCTTGGCATGGCGCCCAGCGCCCATGCCGGCCTGTTCGACAACCTGCTGGAGGCGCTCAAGCCCAAGCCGGTGGTCAGCTTCGAAGCCGCCAGTTCCTCGGTCACCGAGGGCGGCGCCCGCAGCATCAACCTCAAGCTGTCGCGCAGCAGCACGCGTGAAGTGGCGCTGTCGTACACGCGCGGCGGCAGCGCCTCCGCCGCCGACTACAGCGCAACGCCCGCCACCATCCAGTTCGCCCCCGGCCAGACGCTGAAGACCATCAGCGTGACCACCGTGGACGACACCCAGGTGGAAGGCGCCGAGACCCTGGTGCTGACGCTGGGCACGCCTGGCTACGGCAAGCTCGGCACGCCGGCGCAGCACACCCTGACCATTGCCGACAACGACGTGGCGCCGCCGACGCTGAGCTTCTCCGCTGCCACCGCCAGTGGCACCGAGGCGCAGCCCAGCACCGTGGACGTGGTGCTCTCCGCCGCCAGCACGCAGGCCGTCAGCGTGAGCTACGCCACCTCCGGCACCGCCACGCGCCCCGGCGACTGGCAGGTGGCACCCAGCGGCACGCTGACGTTCGCGCCCGGCCAGACGCGCAAGACGCTGACGATTACGCCGGTGGACGACACGCAGGTGGAATCCGCCGAGACCGCGATCCTGACGCTGGCCGCGCCGGTCAACGCCACGCTCGGCAGCCCGGCCGTGCATACCCGCACCATCCTGGACAACGACGCGCCGCCGGCCTCCGGCAAGTGGGTCACCGGCTACTACGTCGGCTACGCCCGCGATCTCTACCCGGTGAACGTGGTGGACTTCAGCGCCATGACGCACATCGTCATCGGCCGCGTGCGACCTCGCGCCGACGGCACGCTGGTGACCGACTTCGACATCGACGCAGTGGAGGGCCCGCGCTGGGCCAAGCAGGTGGTGGCCGCCGCGCATGCTGCCGGCACCAAGGCCATCGTGATGCTCGGCGGTGCCGGCGAGTACGACGGCTTCGTCGGTGCCGCGTCCAACGCCAACCGCGCGCGCTTCGTCGCCAACCTGGTGGCGCTGGCCAACGAGTACGGTTTCGACGGCTACGACATCGACTGGGAGCCGATCGAGGTGCAGGACCAGCCCAACGTGAAGAAGCTGGCGCAGGACCTGCGTGCCGCGGCGCCGGGCAAGCTGTTGACCATCCCCATCGGCTGGATCAACAACAACTTCCCGGAACAGGCCGAGCCCTGGTACGCCGAGATCGCGCCGCTGTTCGACCAGATCAACATCATGAGCTACGGCATGGCCTCCGGCTTCTGGGGCTGGAACACCTGGCACAGCTCGGCGATCTACGGCGAGACCGGCATGACGCCCACGTCCATCGACTCCACCGTGCGCCACTGGCTGCGCGTCGGCGTGCCGGCCGCCAAGCTCGGTATCGGCATCGGCTTCTACGGCTCCTGCTGGCGCGGCGTGACGCAGCCCTACCAGTCGACCGAGGGCGTGGACACCGGTGGCCTGCCGATCAACGGCAACGACGACAACGACATGAGCTACACCAACATCATGACGCTGTACTACAACGCCTCCGCCAAGCGCTGGCACGAGGCCGCCAAGGCGCCGTACCTCAGCTCCAGCACACGCCTGGGCCCGCAGCGCTGCAACTTCATCTCGTACGAGGACCCGCAGTCCATCGCCGAGAAGGCGGTATACGTGAAGCAGAACGGCCTGGGCGGCACCATCGTGTGGACCATCAACCAGGGCTACCTGCCGAATGCGCCGGCCGGGCAGCGCGATCCGCTGATGCAGGCGTTGAAGCAGGGGTTCAGGCAGTAAGGCTGCGGGCTCCGTATGAATACGCGAGTGGCCAAGGACGGCTGCTCGAGAGCGGGGTTATTGTCGCAGTCTCCCTCTCCCGCTGGCGGGAGAGGGCTGGGGTGAGGGTGGTGCAGTGGCGGTTACGCACATCGCCGCCGATTGAAGGCTCCACCCTCACCCTGACCCTCTCCCGCCAGCGGGAGAGGGGATCAGTCGGGAATGGTCAGCCGCCGAGCTTGCTGTCGAACCAGGCCAGCAATTCGGCGGTGACTTCATCCCGGCAGATGTCGTTCAGCAGCTCATGCCGGCCGCCATCCCAGATGCGCACACCCACGTCGGCCAGGCCCGCCTTGCGGTAATGCGCTTCGAGCGCGCGCGGACCCTTCTCGCCCTGGCAGGCCGGATCGTCGCCGCCGGCAATCACCAGCACCGGCAAATCCTTCGGAACGCGCGCCAGCCGGCTTTGGTCGCCGAGCCGGCCGCCCATCTGCATCAGCGAAATCCACAGCGCTGCGCTGCAGCGGAAGCCGCAGCGCGCGTCGCGCACGTAGAGATCCACCTCCGCCTCGTCGCGCGACAGCCAGTCGAACGGCGTGCGTGCCGGCTTGAAGCGGCGGTTGAAGTCCTTGAATGTCAGTTGTTCGGCCAGCGCGCTGCGATGGCGGCCGCCGAACCAGCTCGCCTCCACGCGCAGCAGCGTGAGGCCGATGGCCCGCAACGGGCCGAGATCGCCGCTGGTGGCGGAGAACACCGCGCCAGCCAGGTCGCAGCCGTGCTCCACGACATAGTCCTGCAACAGGAAGGAGCCCATGCTATGGCCGAACATGAAATGCGGCAGGCGCTGCAGCTCCTGCTCCGCCAGTGCCCGCACGCTGTTGATGGCCGACAGGGTCCGGTTCCAGCCGTCCTGGTCGGCGAAGTGCCCGAGCTCGTCGGCGTTGCGCACGCTGCGGCCGTGGCCGGGCAGGTCCTGCGCGTAGACCGCATAGCCGGCAGCGACCAGGGCCTGGGCGTAGCGCTCGTAGCGCGCGCCATGCTCGGCCATGCCGTGGACGATCTGCACAACGGCGCGTGCGCGCGCCGGCAGCCAGCGGTGGACGCAGGCCTGGGTGCCGTCAGTCAGACGGTGCTGGAAGGTTTCGCGTTTCATCAGGAATTCCCCGGCGCATGCTCACACATCGCCGGGCAGGGGACAAACTGAACCATTCCTCGCTGTCATATGGCTAAGCTGTCGCCATGATCGTCGGCCTGATTTCCGATACCCACGGCCTGTTGCGTCCCCAGGCGCTGGACGCCCTGCGCGGCTGCGGCCTGATCCTGCATGCCGGCGACATCGGCGAGGGCGTGCTGGCGCCGCTCCAGGCCCTGGCTCCGGTGCAGGCCGTCCGTGGAAACAACGACTTGCAGGGCCCCGAGGCGGCCGAGCCCGAGACCCGGCTGGTGGAGATCGCCGGCCGCCGGCTGTACCTGATCCACGACCTAAAGGAACTGCCGATCGACCCCGCGGCCGAGCGGATCGACGCCGTGATCAGCGGCCACTCGCACCGGCCGAAGATCGAGACGCGCCATGGCGTGCTCTACATCAATCCCGGCAGCGCCGGGCCGCGGCGCTTCAGTTTGCCGATTGCGCTGGCGAAGCTGCGGATCGAGGGTGGGGAGATGTCGGCGGAGATGGTGACGCTGGTTTAACCGTAGGGCTTAAAGAGCACCCGAGCTAGGAAGGAAGCAGATGGCTTACATCTTGGTAGAGAAGTGCAGCGGCTCTGTGGTCAAGGAGAAGGTCTCCTCCCATCTCTTCAAGATACCTGCCTTTCGGACCCAGGAAGGCGCCCTATCCTATCTTCTGGAGAAGATCGGCCAACAACATCGTTTGGGGATAGAAGTTCGTGAAATGCCGCCCAACCTGATGGATGATTTGAAATCAGGAATATCGCCTGGGGTAGACGTCTCTCTTGATCTTCGTGCGTGACCTGCACTGCAGATCGTAGGGTGAGCTACCAGAAGTAGGCGCCTCCAGGCAGCGAAGCGTGCCCACCAATGCAGGCCGATGATGGTGGGCACGCTGCGCTTGGCCCACCCGATCTGGCAAGGCTTTTTGTGGGAGCGACGCAAGTCGCGATCTTTCTGGCCGCCATTCGCGACTTGCGTCGCTCCCACGGACCCTCTCAAGGCTCGGGCGAATCCGCCGCCGCATGCTTCTCGCCCGCTCTTGGCTGCGGGTCCCGCACGAAGCCCAGCAGCTTCGGCGCCTTCGCCCGGTCCAGGCGCTCCAGCGGCAGGTTGGTTCCGGGCAAGTGCAGCACCAGTGCGGAGGCCTGGCCGGAGGGCAGGGCCAGGGCCTCGGTGAGGCGGTCCTCGTCCACCGGGCCGGCGGCCGAGCCCAGGCGCGGCAAGGCCCAGTCCAGCTCGTTGTCCGGCAGTGCCGCCGGGCCGTATTCCGTCAGCAGCAGGATCGAGCCCTCTTCGTCGAGGAAGGCGCGGCTGGGCTGCTTGACGCGCTGGCCGGTATGCACCTGCAGGCCTTCGCCGCCGTTACAGGTCCAGAGCACATAGGGCGCGGTGTCCAGGCGCACGTAGCCGCGCTGCGGCCCGTTCTGGAAATACCAGCGGCCGTACTCGTCGGCGCCGTAGTTGCGGCCGATGGTCTCCAGGATTTGCGGGCGCGAGATCGGCTCGCCGCGGATCAGCCAGCGGCCGCGGCGGTCCAGGCCGAGCCAGCCGAACAGGGCCGGCACATTGGGCCAGCGCGCCAGGGCGCGCAGCACCCAGTCTTCCATCGGGGCATGGCCGGGTATGGACGGGGTCGTGGTCATGGGCGCAGGGTAGCGCCTCCGCTGGAACCTTTCGACCGTACACAGGCCTTAGATGACAGCAAATACTGGGGAACGCCCATGAAAACGCCGCTTCTTGTGCTCGCCGCCGTGCTGGCGCTGTCCGCCTGTGCCACCGTCACGCCCTACCAGCCGCTGGATGGCGGCCTGGGTTATGCCGAGCAGAAGCTGGAGACCAACCGCTACCGCGTGCGCTTCACCGGCAGCGGCAAGACGCCGCGGACCACGGTGGAGAACTACCTGATGTACCGCGCGGCGGAGCTGACCCTGCAGAACGGCTACGGCTACTTCGTGGTTGCGGGCCGCGACACGGAGACGGCACCGTCGCGCAGCGGCAGCGGTGGCGGCGTCAGCTTCGGCTTCGGCTCCGGTGGCCATTCCGGCGTCGGCATCGGCCTGGGCACCGTGATCGGCGGCGACGAGCCCTCGCTGGCGCAGATGGACGTGCTGATGTTCGCCGGCAAGAAGCCGGCCGACCGGCCGGACGCTTTCGACGCGCGCGAGGTGCAGGCCAACCTGGAGCCGGGCATCCAGCGACCGGCACCGGCCAAATAGGCGATCATGGCGGGCCCCACCCGCCACAGGATCACAAGCATGGTGCTCACCGGCCCGCAGCTGCAGGCCTTCCGCGATCTCGCGGCCGTCACGCCCGGTATCGACGTCGACGTCTACCAGCAGCACGGCAAGGACCCGCTGGATCCGGTGATCGGCCTGGGCCGCGCCGACGCCCGCATCGGTTTCTTCGGCCGCGATCCTGGCCGCGACGAGGTACAGCACGGCGAGCCCTTCATCGGCGCCGGTGGGCAGCATGTGCGCCGCGCGCTGTACCGCCGCCTGCACGACGGCAAGCCGCTGCCGGACTTCGAGGCCTCTCGCGCGGTCGGCCGCGACTTCTACTGGGCCAACACCGTTCCCTATAAGCCGCTGGGCAACAAGGCCTGGTCCACCAAGGTGAAGCAGCGCTTCCACCCGCCGATGCGCGAGCTGCTGGTGGGCCACTGGCGCGGCGACCGCATCATCACGCTGGGCCGCGAGGCCTTCCTGTGGTTCGGCATCGGCCAGAGCAAGGTCGAGCGCGAACGCCTGGAGGCCTTCTGGGCGAGCGATGGCCGCTTCGAGGAATCAGTGGCGGTGACGCTGGCCACCGACGATGGCCGCTCGCGCGAGTTCACCATCTACCCGCTGCCGCATCCGTCACCGCTCAATGCCACCTGGTACGCGCGCTTCCCCGGCCTGCTCGACGCGCGATTGGCGCAGCTCGACGTGCGCGCGGACAACCTGGCGTTGCCCTGAGTGAATTCCTGCCCCGGCCGGAGGTCCCACTGACATGAAAACCGTACTTTCGGTCCTGGACCTGGCGCCCGTGCCCGCCGGCGGCAGCGCCGCCGAGGCCCTGCGCCGCACGGCGGAACTGGCGCGGCTGGCCGAACTGCTCGGCTACGTGCGCTACTGGTTCGCCGAGCACCACAGCATGCCCAGCGTGGCCAGTTCCGCGCCGGAAATCCTGATCGGCCATGTCGCCGCCGCCACGGAGAAGATCCGCGTGGGCTCCGGCGGCATCATGCTGCCCAACCACCCGCCGCTGCGCGTGGCGGAGAACTTCCGCACGCTGGAAGCCCTGTTCCCTGGCCGCATCGACCTGGGCCTGGGCCGCGCGCCGGGCTCGGACTATGCCGCCAGCCGCGCCCTGCGCGCGGTGGACGGCGTGCGCTTCCCGGCGTTGTTGTCGGAGCTGCTGGCCTATTGCGGCCAGTCCGAGTTCGGCTCCGACCATCCCTCGCGCAACGTCGTGGCCATGCCGGAACAGGTGCCGCTGCCGCCGGTATGGATCCTCGGCTCCAGCGGGGCCAGCGCGCAGCTCTCCGGCATGGCCGGCATGGGCTATGCCTTCGCCAGCCACTTCAGTACGGCGCCGGCGGCGCCGGCCTTCAACCGCTACCGCGACAGCTTCCAGCCTTCCGCGCAGTTCCCGCGGCCGCACGCGATCCTCGGTGTGGCGGCGGTCTGCGCGCCTACGGCCGAAGAGGCTGACCGGCTCGCCAGCACCATGGACCTGGCCTGGCTGCGCATCCACCGCGGCGAGTTCCTGCCGCTGCCGAGCCCGGAAGAGGCCCAGGCCTATCCCTACAGCGAGGACGAGCGCGTGGTGCTGCGCGATCTGCGCAAGCGCAGCATCGTGGGCGATCCCGCGGCCGTGCGGGCGCGCATCGAGCAGATGGCGCGCGATGCCGGGGCCGACGAGGTGATGGTGGTCAGCAACATGCACGGGCATGCCGAGCGCATGCGCAGCTACGAGCTGATCGCGGAGGCCTTCAGCGCCTGAGCATTCCGTGGGAGCGACGCAAGTCGCGATCTTTTCAGGCGACGCGGGACGATCGCGGCCAAGGCCGCCCCCACGACCCACGTCGCCGTCATGCGACGCCGGCGTCCGCGTCGCTCACCACCGGCCGGCTTTCCCGGGTGGCCCGCATGCTGCGGCCCGGCTCGCTGGCATCCACGATCTCGATATGGTCCTCGTGCACCGCCTGGATGGTGGCGGCGAAGGGCATGCCCATGAAGCGGGGCACGCGGTAGCTGACCGTATCGCCGACCTTGAAGGTGGCGGGGTCGAAGTTGAACTCGAAGGGGCAGGCTTCCTGCGTCATGGCATTCCTCCAGGGCCGCTGCATGGCCGGATTGTGCGCCAGCAGGGGGTTTACCGCCCTACCCGGAGCGGGTGAGGGGCCTTCGCGGAGTTGAAGCAA
The DNA here is from genome assembly GCA_052035235.1 of Pseudomonadota bacterium. Taxonomy (GTDB): domain Bacteria; phylum Pseudomonadota; class Gammaproteobacteria; order Nevskiales; family Nevskiaceae; genus Solimonas_A. The sequence continues at coordinate 24,558 of JBPOHT010000001.1, forward strand.
GGTTCATACTAGAATGGTCCTCCCAAGGTGGCGAGTCGACTCTTAAGTGTTTTTTGACATTCTGGTGGTGGTGGGGCTGGTGCTGCTCAATGGCGTGCTGGCCATGTCCGAGCTGGCGGTGGTCTCTTCGCGCAAGGCGCGCCTGCAGGCGATGCAGCAGCAGGGGGTCTCCGGAGCGCGCACCGCACTGGAATTGCAGGAACGGCCGGGCCGCTTCCTCAGCACCGTGCAGATCGGCATCACCCTGGTCGGCGTTTTCGCCGGTGCCTACTCCGGCGCCGTGCTGGCGGAGCCGCTGGGGGTCTACTTCATCGAGAAGGGTGTTTCGGTGGAGTACGCCAACGACATCGCCCTGGGCCTGGTCGTGGCCACCATCACCTACATGTCCCTGATCATCGGCGAACTGGTGCCCAAGCAGGTGGCGCTACGCTATCCCGAGCGCGTGGCGGTGCTGGTGGCCCCGCCGATGCGGATGCTGTCGCGCTTTGCCGCGCCGCTGGTCTGGGTGCTGGAGAAGTCCAGCGCGCTGTTCCTCAGCCTGCTGCCCAAGCGCCGCGAGGGCGAGGGCCGCATCACCGACGAGGAAATCCACGCGCTGGTGGAGGAAGCCGCTTCCAGCGGCGTCGTCCGCCCCGAGGAGCAGACCATGATCGCCGGCGTCATGCGCCTGGGCGACCGCAGCGTGCGCGCGCTGATGACTCCGCGTAACCAGCTCGACTGGCTGGACCTGGACGAGCCGCTGGAGGCCCAGCACGCCACGCTGCGCGCCAGCAGCCACACCAAGCTGGTGGCCGCACGCAGCGACATCGATCACTTCGTCGGCCTGGTCTCGGCCAAGCGCCTGATCGACACCATGCTCGACGGCGCCGACGAGATCGAGCCGGCCAAGTACGTGGTCGAGGCGCTGGTGGTGCCGGACAGCCTGGATGCCGTGGACGCCATGCGCGAGCTGCGCGACACGCCGCTGCACGCCGCCATCGTGGTCGACGAGTTCGGCAGCCTGCAGGGCCTGATTACCGTCACCGACGTGCTGTCCGCCATCGCCGGCGAATTCCACCGCGGCGACGAGCCGCGCCCCGGCGTGGCGCGGCAGGAAGACGGCAGCTGGCTGGTCGACGGCAAGCTGTCGGTGGACGAGATGGGCGCCATGCTGGGCATGCGCCTGCCCGAGGAGCGCGAGTACGAGACGGTCGCCGGCCTGCTGCTGTCCGTGCTCGGCCACATGCCGCGCCAGGGCGAGATCGCGCGCATGGGCGACTGGCGCTTCGAGGTGACGGCGCTGGACGGCCGCCGCATCGACAAGCTGCGCGTCTGCTTCGACGATTCCGAAACCGAGGACTAGCGGTCCGCATGCCGCCGCAGGGGTCAGCGCAGGGCCGCTTTGGATACCACCTCATCGGTCCATACCTTGAAGCGCTTCAGCTCGTGCTTGCCGTAGGTCGTCGTGATGGCGACATCGGCGGCATCGCGGCCGCGGGCAATCAGCACGCGGCCGATACGGGGCTGGTTGTTGCGCGGATCGAAGGTATACCACCGTCCTCCCAGGAATGCCTCCATTGACCCGGCGAAGTCCATCGGCGCGTCCACCGCCGGTACGCCGATGTCGCCCAGGTAGCTCGTGCAATAGCGAGCCGGGATATTGAGGCAACGGCAGAACGCGATAGCCAGATGGGCGTAGTCCCGGCAGACCCCCTGCCGCTCGTTGTAGGCCTCCCAGGCGGTCTTGGTCGCGCGCGCGTATTCATAGCCGAACTTCAGGTGTCCGTTGACGAAGTCGCAGATCGACTGCACGCGGTCCCAGCCCGGCGTTGTCTGGCCGAACAGTTCCCAGGCGATATCCGTCAGCAGGTCGGTTTCGCAATAACGGCTGCCCAGCAGATAGACCAGGGTTTCCTCCGGCAACTGTTCGACAGGATGCTGCTGCGCGTGGCGCACTACCGGCTCGGCGATGCCGCGATCGTTGATCAGTGCGTCCGCGTACAAACGGAAGTCGCCGGCCGGAGCGACCAGGCGGCTGCACCAGTTGCCGAAGCCGTCGCGGTACATCGTCACCGGAACTGCCGGTTCGGTATGCAGGTGGTCGGGGCGAACCAGGTCCGAGACGCGCGTGTAATGCACATGCAGCGCGAGGATCATGGGAGTGGGCTGGGGACACTGGTAGACCAGGTCGTAACCAAGCTTGATTTGCATGCGTGAGGTCCGGCAGAGGTAGGGCGAATCCGCGAGGAACTCGTCGAGGCGGACTACGAGTGCAGCAACGGCGACTCCAGCATACGCAGGCAGCGTGCCAGGCGCAGAGCCCATTGCCGTTGCCCGGCGGCGTCTGCGATCAGGTCCTGGCGGATTTCCAGCTCCACGTGGAGCAGCCCACCGCGTTCGCCGTATTCGGGAATGCCGTAGTCACTGGCATCGTCGACCTGGTAGGGCTGGTTATCGCCGACGCAGAGTCGTGCATCCTGCCGTAGCAAGTCGCGCAGGGCGTGCGCCATGCGAGCATCGCGGTGGTACAGCACTCCCGCATGCCACGGCCGGGCTTGCCCGAGATACACGGGAGTGAAGCTGTGCATTGCCAGCAGCAGGGAGGGCTGCCCGCGCCGCCGGCGAGCCTCCAGCTGCCGGCGGATGCAGGCGTGGTAGGGATCGAAGATCTCCTCGCGCCGTTGCAGGGCTTGCGCCGCTGGAACCGACCGGTTGCCGGGGATCGGCGTCGCCTCACTGATCGTCGGGATGGAGTCCTGGCTTTCCGGCGGACGGTTGCAGTCGATCACCAGGCGCGAGTACGGCTGCAGCACCAGGGTGGCATCAAGCAGTGCGGCCAGCTGTGTCGCTACCGCCGCCACGCCGATATCCCAGCCGATGTGGCGCCGCAGCTGATGTTCCTTCAGCCCCAGCCGCCCCAACCGGCGGGGAATCCGCAAGCCGGCATGGTCGCAGGTCAGGAAATACGGCGAACGGGCGGACGGGGAAGGCCGTTCGATCTGCCAGGGCAACGGCTCGTCCCCGGCCAACAGCAGCTTTCGGGAGATGGGGGACATGGCGCTGGCGGCAGGGGTGCGAGCTCCATGCTACACCCCCCGGCGGCAGCGGTTCGAAGTACGGCATCCGGCATTTCCGCAAGTGCTCTCGGATTTCGGCGAGATAGGCCTGCGACTACAGGTTGTGATCGCACTGGCGTGAGCTCGGGGCCTCGCGCCGGCGCGAGCCGCTCGTCAGGGCGGCAGCATCAGCGCACTCACGCCTCGCGGACCGCAGTAGACCGACTCGGTCTCCTCCAGGTTGAGCACGCGGCCCCGGGCTTCGCCGGCAGGCAACGGCAGGGTCTGCGGCTGGCCGATGACAAAGCCGGTCTCGCCGGCACGGGCGATGTCGTAGACCTCCAGCAGCGGCGCGGGGCCGGAGCGGCCCGACGCCACAAACAAGCGGCGGCCGTCGCGCGACAGGCCCAACTCGGCATCCGGCCGTGCGGCGATGCGGTCCAGCTCCACGCCCGCGGCATCGGCGATGACGATGTGCTGCTCGTAAAGCCTCGCCCAGCGTTCGCCGACCAGATCGCTCACGGTCTGCAGCGGCGCGGCGGCATGGCCGGCAAGCAGCGCCAGGCTCCCGGGCAGCGCGTAGCCGCCGGGCTCGCTGAGCGCGCCGGTGGCCGGCTCGTACTGCAGCACGCGCCCGCCGGACTGTGACTCCGCACCGACCACGTAGAGCGCGGTGCCGTCGTCCGCGGCCAGGGCCTGCGTGACGTCGGCGCCGGGCAGCGCTGGGACCGTGCGGCGCGTCGCCGCCAGCGTTACCGGGTCCAGGTGGCGCAGCGCGTTGGGGCTCAGCGCCAGCAACTCGCGGCCGCCGTTGGGCAGCACCAGCATCAGCGGCGTTTCCAGGCCCGGCGGCGCCAGGCGATGGCGCCATTGGCCGCCGTCGTGGCGCAGCTGCGCCAGCGGGATGCCGGGCTGGCCCGGCGCGGCGTAGTTGCAGGCGTGGCGCTCGGCGTCGAGCAAGCCGTATGCGAGCGGCGGCTCCGGCAGTGGCTGCGGCGGACGCGCGGCGCCGGCGGCGACGTAGCTGAAGGGCGCCTGCACTACCAGCAGGGCACTGCTGCCCACGCTCATGCCGGGCACCGACAGGCGCAGCGGGTAGCGGCCCGGCGGCAGTGCCGGCAGGTCCACGAGCAGCTGCGTCGGGGAGCGGCGCTCGAAGGCGGCGATCTCCTGCGTGCCGACCCGCAGGGCCTGGATGTCCAACTGGTCGAAGTAGGCACCGGAAAGCGCCAGGCGCGAAGGCCGGCCGGCCGGCAGCAGGTAGGGCGCCGCGCTGCCCAGGAAGGGGCGGTCCAGCGTCAGCTCCACCGGAATGCGCACCGGCGACACGCCGTCGGCCGAGGACTCGATCACGATGGTGGTGGAATAGTTGCCGTTGGGCAGGTCGGCGATGGCAGCCTCGTCCAGCCGGTATTCGAGCTGCGAGGCATCGCCGGTCTGGCCCTCGGCCTGCGACAGCTGCAGCCAGGGTGCCGGCTCTTCCAGCGAGGCGCTCCAGGGCACGTCGCGCTGCGGATCGCGCGAGCCGACGTCCACGCGGCGCGTCTGCCCCGCCGCGGGTGCGGATTCGCTGACGCCGAAGGCCGCGGGTGCCTCTACCGACAGCAGCGGCAGCACGGTGTACTCGATGCCGACCTCACGGTGCTCGCCCTGTGCGCCGACCTGGAAGCTCAGCGTGGCGCTGTGGTAGCGCAGCGCGCCGTCGGCACGGGGGCGCTGCGCGGCGAAGCCCAGCTGCAAGGTGGCGGGCAGGCTGCCGCCGCCGGCCGGCGTCACCGCCAGCCAGCCTTCCTGCGCGCCCTGGTAATCCACGCGGCTGCTCCAGGAGGCGCTGCCGCCGTGGTAGTCCAGCCGCAGGGCCTGCGGCGGCGGGCTGCGGCCTTCCACCGTCTCCACCCGCACCCGCCCGGGGGTGACCGGGATGCCGATGACGTATTCCACCGGGATGGTGACCGGGCTGCCAGGGTATTGCCGCGTGCATTCCACGTCGGCGCAGGCGCGCAGCACGATGCTGTCGCGGTGCACGCCCTCGCCCAGGCTCAGGGGATGGCGCGGGATCACCTGGCCGCTGGCCTGCAGGCCATCGATGCGCGGCAGGTCCACGCCGGCGATGGCGGCCTCGCCGTGCTCGATGCTCAGGAACAGCGGGCTGGCCTGGCGGCTCATGGCGCCGCTGACGGCGGCGGTGGGCGGGGTGGCGCCGTCGGCCGGGGCGTGGAAGCGGATCGCGCGGGTCTCCAGGGTCAGGCGCGGGGCATCGCTGCCCAGGTCCTTGGCCAGGTCGGCGTCACCGTTGCCGGCACCGCTGCCGCAGGCGGCGAGCAGCGTGGCGGCCAGCAGCGAGGCCGGTGCGGCGGCACGTGAAAGCATGGTGATGATCCCCGGAATCCTGTCTGAAGCGCCCCGCGCCCTGCGGCAGTGGCGCGGCATTCTAGACCCGCCCGGCCCCCCGGGGTTCCCCGGCGGTTGCTTCCGTCCCCCGGCTTGCTACGCTTCCCGGCCCATGCAGCCCGCCGGAGCCTCTCCATGACCGCCCTTCTTGCCATCGACCAGGGCACGACCAGCACCCGCGCCATCGTGTTCGACCGGCAGGGCCGCAAGCTGGGTGTCTCGCAGCAGGAACTGCCGCAGTCCTATCCGCAGCCGGGCTGGGTGGAGCACGACGCCCTGCGCATCTGGCAGGACACCCTGGCCTGCGTGAAGGGCGCGCTGGCCGACGCCAAGCTGGCGGCCCAGGACATCGCCGCCATCGGCATCACCAACCAGCGCGAGACCACCGTGATCTGGGACCGCGCCAGCGGCCAGCCGATCCACCCCGCCATCGTCTGGCAGGACCGCCGCACCAGCGACTTCTGCAAGCAGCACGCCGAGCGCTCCAACTGGCTGTCGGACAAGACCGGCCTGCTGCTGGACCCCTATTTCTCCGCCACCAAGATCGCCTGGATCCTGGACCAGGTGCCCGGCGCGCGTGCCCGGGCCGAGGCTGGCGAGCTGGCCTTCGGCACCATCGATTCCTGGCTGCTGTGGAACCTCAGCGGCGGCCAGCTGCACGCCACCGACGCCACCAACGCCTCGCGCACCGCGCTGTTCAACATCCGCACGCAGGACTGGGACGAGGAGTTGCTGGCCTTCTTCAAGGTGCCGCGTGCGCTGCTGCCGGAGGTGCGCGACAGCGCCGCCGACTACGGCAGCACCGTGCCCGGGCTGTTCAGCGGCGCGATCCGCATCGGGGGCATCGCCGGCGACCAGCAGGCGGCCACGGTCGGCCAGGCCTGCTTCTCACCGGGCATGATCAAGTCCACCTACGGCACCGGCTGCTTCATGGTGCTCAACACCGGCAGCGAATTCGTGCGCTCGCGCAACCGCCTGCTGTCCACCGTGGCCTACCGCCTCGGCGGCCAGACCACCTACGCGCTGGAAGGCGCGATCTTCGTCGCCGGCGCCGCGGTGCAGTGGTTGCGCGACGCCATGCAGCTGATCCGCGGCGCGGCCGAGACCGAGGCCCTGGCCAAGTCGATCCCCGACACCCAGGGCGTGTACCTGGTGCCGGCCTTCACCGGCCTGGGCGCGCCTTACTGGGACCCCCAGGCGCGCGGCGCCGTGCTGGGCCTGACGCGCGACTCCGGCATCGCGCACATCGTGCGCGCCGCGCTGGAGTCGGTCTGCTACCAGACGCGCGACCTGATGAACGCCATGGCGCAGGACTCCATCGTGCCCACCGAGCTGCGCGTGGACGGCGGCATGGTGGTGAATGACTGGCTCACGCAATTCCTCAGCGACATGCTGAAGATTCCGGTGATCCGCCCGCAGACAGTGGAGACCACGGCGCTGGGCGCCGCCTTCCTCGCCGGCCTGCAGGTCGGCGTCTACCAGTCGCTGGACGAAATCTCCGCGCTGTGGGGCGTGGAGCGCCGCTTCAGCCCGACGCTGGACGTGAACAAGGCCGACCAGCTCTATGCCGGCTGGCTGGATGCCGTGCAGCGGGTCAAGAGCGGCTGATCGCGCGAGCCGGGAGCGTCGCCGCCCCGGCTCAGACGGCCTCGAACACACCCTCGATTTCCACCTCGAGATCGCGGCGGCAGATTTCGCCGTGCAGCACGGACAGCGGCAACGGCGTGCCCAGCAGGACTTCCGCCAGCGCGCGCAGCGACTCGGCCTGGGCGGCATCGCGCACGTACAGGCGCAGCGCCCGTGGCTGCCAGCGCAGCGCCGGCTCGGCGGCAAAATGCTGCCGCTGGGCTTCCGCCAGCAGCGCCCGCAGGTTCTCCACCGTCTCGCGCAACTGCGCGGGCGCGTCGTAAGGGTGCTGCGTGGCATGGCCGACCACGCTGGCGGTGCCGGAGACCAGCAGCAGCCGATCCAGCAGCGTAGCGCGCGCGAAGCTCGGCGCGCGCGGGCTGTACTCGCGCGGGTAGCGGTAGGCACTGACCTGGCGCGGATTCTCCACCGGGATGCCCGCGCGCTTGCCGGCCAGGAAGCCGACCTGCAGGCCCGGCACGAACGTGCCGATCACGGTCGCTGCCGGCAGCTGCTGTTCGAAGCCCGGCGCGGCAATCGCGTCATAGCGGCCGACGCAGAAGCGCCGATAGCGTTCGTCATCGCCGTCACCGCCGGTCACCTCATGGAAGTAGTTCCACAGGCGCAGCGCATGCGGGTAGCCGCGCTCGCGCAGCAGCCGCAGCAGGCGGCCATAGGCCAGGTAGCCGGCGCGCTCCATGTCCACCGACTGCGCCGCCGGCACGCTGAGCAGGCCGAACAGGTAGTCGCCGCTGCGGCGCAGCTGCAGGCCCGGCTCCGCCGCCAGCGTCTCCACCGGGCCGCCGGCCAGCCAGTCCTCGCTGGCCTCGCCCGCCAGCAGCTGCAGCGGAAAGCGCAGGCGCTCGGCCGCGCCGCTGCCCTCGCGGCCGAATTCCAGGCGCGCGAGCAGCTCGGCCGGGGTGGCGGCGGGCAGCAGGATGGGGGCGGGATCGGAGGACATGGCGAGGATCACGCAGGCATGGCGTGATTAAATATTGTATTCAATTGCAAAAGCAGAGAATTTAGGCGACATGCCATTCCGGGGCGCTAAAGATACCGGCGCTTCCGGAAGATATACAGCAGCACGAGGCCCATCACGAGCAGGAACAGCAGCATCGCCTCGAATCCATAGCGCGCTCCCGCCCAGGGGATGTGCTCGAAGTTCATGCCGTAGATGCCGGTGATCAGCGTCAGCGGGAAGAAGATCGCCGACAGCACGGTCAGGAACTGCACGATGCGGTTGGTGCGCCCGGTGGCGATGGCGAAGTGCAGCTGCACGGCCGCCTCGATATCGCGCTCCTGGCCGGAAGCGTGGTTGAGCACGCGGTTCACGTGTTCCACCAGGTCGCGGATCTTCACCTCGTCATGCGGGCTGCAGTCGAGGAAGGAATTGCGGCGCCAGGAGTCCAGGGCTTCCAGCTGGCTCTCGGCCAGCGCCTCCATCTGCCGCGCCACGCGGCGGCCGCGCAGCAGGGCGCGCCAGTCGCTCATGCGGCTGTCCGGGTCCAGCAGCTCGTCCTGCAGCACCGAGAAGCGCTGTTCCATCGGCTCGCGCACCTTCAGGTAGCGGTCCACCATCACGTCGAGCACGGCATGGGCCAGGCTCAGCACCGACTCCGCGCTCCGCATGCGGCCGTCACGGATGCGCTGCTGCACCACATGGAAACTGACGTTGTCGTCCGCGCGCACCGTGATCAGCACGCGGCGGAAGAGGAAGAACGCGGCGGTGCGCGTCTCCACCGGAAAGGGATCGTCGTTGGGCCCCAGCCCCTGGAACACGAGCATGTCGTACTCCGAGGTGCCGTCGAAGAACGACGGGTGGTAGGGGTTCATGCTGTCGCTGACGTGCTGCGGCTCGATCGCCACGCCCACCACCGGCTCCGCCCAGCACTCCCAGCCCTCGGCCTCGTCACGCAGGAAGTCGGCCCAGATCAGGCCGGTCTCAGGCAGGGGCGTATCCGGCGGCAGGATGCGGGGCGGCTCGCCGTTGTTGAAGTGGAAGATCTGCATGGGGGGGAAAATAGCAGGACGGGCGCATGCAGTCAGCGACACATTTCCCCTCTCCCTCCGGGAGAGGGGTTGGGGGTGAGGGACAGGGCGTGCGGAAATGCACGGACGGTGGATTTGCCGATGGCAGTCCCTCACCGCCGCCCCTCTACCGGGGGAAGAGGGGAGCAAGAAGCTCAGTGCCCCGACATCGGCCTCACCAGCCCCCGCTCGTCCTCGCCGAACAGCACCTCCAGGTAATCCTCCTGTGCCTTCAGCCCCCGCCGCACCAGCCGCTCGCGCCCGCCCGGCAGCAGCCGGTGCGCCAGGTGCCAGCCCAGCCTGGGCCCGATGGTCAGCAGCGGGTACCAGGGCAGCACGCCTTCCGGCAGGCCCAGCGCGTCCATGCCGCGACGGCCGACGAAGGCGCGGGCGATGGACAGGTGCTTGGCGCGATTCCAGCGGCCCTGCAGCCAGGCCAGGCGGCGGTAGCGGCGCTGCAGCGGCTCGTCCGCCAGCGGCCGGCCGAGCTGGCGGCTGCTCTCGTCCGGCGGTGCCTGCGCCAGCAGGTTCTGGTACAGCGCGATGCGCCCGGCCTGCTCGCCATCGCCCAGCCAATGCTCGTCGATACCCATCAGCCAGCCGATGTACTTCCACAGGTGCATCGCGGCGCGGCCCTCGCGTGCCGTCAGCGGCACCCCCAGCAGGCGCTGGCCGAACAGGAAGATCACGCTGAAGGCCAGGTAGGTGGCGTGCATGTCGCCCTGGTTCACCGGCAGGCCGTGGTGCAGCGCGTCCCATTCCGGGTGGCGCTGCAGGTGGCGCCGCACCATGGCGTGGATCAGGCGCACCTGCAGCGTGCTGCGCCAACCCGGCGCGCCGCGCTCCATGCCGCCGGGGCGGGTGGCGTCGATCCACCACTGGGTGGTCTCGGCCACGCGGCGTTGCGCGCCCTTCTGCAGCGCGCCGGTCAGCACCAGGCTGCGGTTGATGGCGCCGGCCTGGTAGCCGGCCATCAGGCCGAAGTCGCGCAGCACGTCCATGCCGGTGAGGCCGGAAATGCCGCAGGCCCGCGCGCCCTCGGCCAGCAGCGCGGGCTCCACCCATGCCGGGCGGGCTTCCACCGCGGCGAAGAACCGACGCAGCGGCTCCGGCGCGTCGGGCAGGGCGGCGATGCCCTGATCCACCGCGCGGTCGAACAGCGGCTTGGTCTGGCGCAGGCCCTCGGCGACCATCCAGTCCACCAGCCGGTCCATCGCCGGGTCGCCCTGGTTCAGCGACTCGCCGATGGCCTGCCACTGCGCCGGGCTGGGCTCGGGGTTGCCACGGATCAGCCAGCGCAGCGGCCCGGCCATGCGGCGGCCGGTCTTCAGGTCGGCGCCGTGGCGGCGCGGGATGGCGGGGCGGGTAGAGCCTTCGGCCATGGCAGGGTCTCGCAGGTTTGCCGGGGAATGGCGATGGGCTAACCTATTGCGAGCAGTTACTCGCATTCAACTCGCGTCGGGAGGGGCCATGAGGAAGCGGCCGGTACAGCAGCGTTCGCGCGACATGGTGGCCACCCTGCTGGATGCCGCCTCGCGGGTGATCGTGGAGCGCGGCCTGGACAACCTCACCACCAACCACGTGGCCGAGGCGGCCGGCGTCAGCATCGGCTCGCTGTACCAGTACTTCGACGACAAGGACGCCCTGGTCGAGGCCCTGCTGCAGCGCCACGCCTCGGAGCTGCTGGCGGTGGTGGACGGGCGGCTGCGCGCCATGATCGACGCCGATGCCCGCGACATCACGCGCGGCATCCTCGAGGCGGTGTTCGACGTGGTGGAGAACGACCCCTGCCGCCGCGAGCTGACGCGGCACTGGGACCGGCTGCGCACGCGCAGCACCTTCCGCGCGCTGGAGCAGCACATGACCGAGGCCTGCCGCGTCTACCTGCTGCGCCACCATGAGCAGTACCAGGTGGAGAACCTGCCGGCGGCGCTGTTCGTGGCGATCAACTCGCTGCACTACACCGTGGCCTACTACCTGAGCCTGGACCGCCCGGTGCTGCAGCGCGCCGAGATCATCGGCGCGCTGGCCGACATGCTGGGCGCCTACCTGCAGGCCGGCGCAAAAAAGAAGGCCGCCCGGAGGCGGCCTTCTTCGAAACACTGAAAGCTCCGTCATGCCGGCGGAAGCCGGCATCCAGTCGGGCCGAAAGACACCGGGCGATGGATCCTTGGACCCAGGCCGCCGAGGGCCTCTGAGGGACTGGACTCCGGCTTTCGCCGGAGTGACGGTTACCGCTTAGGCGAGCAGCTCTTCGATCGCGGCGCGCTCTTCGCGCAGCTCGTTCTCGGTGATCGTCATGCGGCCGCGCGAGAACTCGTCCACGCTCAGGCCCTGCACGATCTCGTACTGGCCGTCCTTGCAGATGCAGGGGTAGCCGTAGACGATGCCCGGCTTGATGCCGTAGCTGCCGTCCGAGGGCACGCCCATGGACACCCACTTGCCGTTGGAGCCCAGGGCCCAGTCGTGCATGTGGTCGACGGCAGCCGAGGCAGCCGAGGCGGCCGACGACAGGCCACGCGCCTTGATGATGGCGGCGCCGCGCTGCTGCACGACCGGGATGAAGTCCTTCTCGATCCAGTTCTGGTCGACCAGGTCCTTGGCAGCCTTGCCACCGACGGTGGTGTGGCTGATGTCCGGGTACTGGGTGGAGCTGTGGTTGCCCCAGATGATGACCTTCTCGATGTTGTTGCCGTGCACGCCGGTCTTGGTGGCGAGCTGGCTGACGGCGCGGTTGTGGTCCAGGCGCACCATGGCGTGGATCTGCTTCGGATCCAGGCCGCCCTTGGCAGCGGCGGTGGCCGCGATCAGGGCATTGGTGTTGGCCGGGTTGCCGACGACCAGCGCGCGCACGTCCTTGGAGGCCTTGGCGGCCAGGGCCTTGCCCTGGGGGCCGAAGATGCCGCCGTTGGCGGTCAGCAGGTCCTTGCGCTCCATGCCGGGGCCGCGCGGGCGGGCGCCGACCAGCAGGGCGTAATCGGTGCCCTCGAAGCCCGACATCGGGTCGGAGTGGATCTCGACGCTGTGCACCAGCGGGAAGGCGCAGTCATCGACTTCCATCACCGTGCCCTTGAGCTTTTCCAGCACTTCCGGCACCGGCACTTCGAGCAGCTGCAGGATGACCGGCTGGTCCGGGCCCAGCAGGGAGCCGGAGGCAACGCGGAAAATGAGCGAGTAGGCGATCTGGCCGGCGGCGCCGGTGATGGCGACCTTGACGGGCTTCTTCATCGGTAAAAACTCCCTGGATTCAGGACGGGCGGGGCAAAGGGGCGGCAATTTTAGCCGGTTTCGGCCCGCCCCGGCTCAAATGTGACCAAACCCCCGCCCAGCCCTAGCCCAGCACCTGCCGCGGCGGGGTGCGCAGCACCCCGCGCAGCGACAGCCAGCCCATGCCCGCCACCAGCAGCATGCCGGCGCCGGCGCCGATGACCCACAGCGCCGGACGCAGCCCGTAGGGAATGTCGAAGACCCCCGCCGCCAGCCCCCAGGCCACGCCCTGCGCCACGATCGCCGCCACCAGCCCGGCCAGCAGGCCCAGCAGTGCGTATTCGGCCAGCAAGCCCTTGGTGATGGTGGCGCTACGGGCGCCCAGGGTGCGCAGCAGCGCGGTCTCGCGTACGCGCTCGGCGCGCGTGCCCTCGATGGCGGCCAGCAGCACGGTGAGCCCGGCCAGCAGCGTGAACAGGAAGATGAATTCCACCGCGCGCACCACGCGGTCGACGATGCCTCGCACCTGCTTCATCGCCGCCTCGATGTCGAGCACGGTGACGTTGGGGAACTGCGCCACCAGCTCGCGCAGCAGCGCGCGCCGCTCCGGCGGCAGGTAGAAGCTGCCGATGTACTGGCCGTTGACGTCGCTGATCACGTCCGGCGGCACCAGCAGGAAGAAGTTGGGACGGAAGCTGCCCCAGTCCACCTTGCGGAAGCTGCGCACGGTCAGCTCCACCGGCGTGCCGGCGAAGTCCAGCGTCATGCGGTCGCCGAGCTTCAGGCCCAGGCGCTCGATGGCGTAGTCCGTGGCCGAGATCCAGGGCTGGCCTCGCCCGGCCTCGCCCCACCATTCGCCCTCGAGCAACTGGTTGTCGTCGTTGAGCGTGGTGGACCAGGACAGGTTGAAGTCGCGGTTGATCCAGCGCTGCGTCTCCGGATCGGAGAACGAATCCGCCGTGACGGGCGTGCCGTTGAGCGCGGTCAGGCGCGCGCGCGCCATCGGCCAGAGCCTGATGTCGGCGTAGCCGCGTTCGGTGAAGAACTGCTGCAGCGCGTCGCGCTGCACCGGCTGGATGTTGATCAGGAACTGGTTCGGGGTGTCCGGCGGCAGCTTGTCCTGCCAGCTCACCAGCAGGTCCTGCCGCACCACCGACACCAGCAGCAGGGCCAGCAGTGCCAGGCCCAGCGCCACCACCTGCGCCACGGTGGCGCCGCGACGGCGCGCGATGTTGCCCAGGCCGAAGCGCCAGGAGCTGCCCACCGCGCGCTTCAACGGCGCCAGCGCCAGCACCAACAGCCAGGCCAGCAGCGCCAACAGCGCCAGCGCCACGCCGGCACCCACCAGCACCGCGGCGGCCAGCTTGGGATCACCGGTCTGCAGCCACAGCAGGGCGACGACGGTGGCACTGGCGGCGAGCCAGATCGCGCCGGTCAGCACGCCGCCGCCGGCATTGCGCTGGAACACGCGCAGCGGCGGCACCGAGCGCGCCTGCAGCACCGGCGGCGCGGCGAAGCCCAGCAGCATCAGCAGGCCCAGGCCCCAGGCCAGCAGCAGCGGCTGCAACGAGGGCGCCGGCAGGGCGATCTGCACCAGCTCGCCGAGCAGCTGCGCGACCACTTCCTGCGCCGCCAAACCGAGCAAGGCCCCGGCCAGACCGCCCACCAGGCCCAGCAGGAACAGTTGCAGCAGCAGCGCGCGGCCGAGAAAACCGTTGCGTGCGCCCAGGCATTTGAGCAGCGCCACTTCATCGCGCAGCTTGCCGCCATGCTGGTGCGCGCACAGCGCCACCGCGGCGGCGGCCAGCAGCGTCGCCGCCAGCACCGCGATGTCGAGGAACTGGCCGGCGCGGTCCAGCGCGTTGCGGATTTCCGGACGTGCTTCCTGCGGCGAGATGCGCCGCACGCTGTCGGGTAGCGCCATGGTGCGCAGCGTATCGAGCTGCGCCGCCGGGCCGGCGGCCATCAGCGTGTACTGCGCGCGCGCGCCGGGGCCGGTGAGGCCGGTGGCGGCAAGATCGGCGTGGTTGATCATCAGCCGCGGCGCCAGGTCGGAGAAGCCGTTGCCGCGGTCGGGCTCGCTTTCCAGCACGGCGACGATGCGGAAATGCGAGCTGCCGGCCTGCACGCTGTCGCCGGGCTTCAGGCCCAGCTCCTGCCACAGGCGTGCATCGGCCCAGGCTTCGCCCGCGGCCGGGATGCCCTGTGCCGGCCGCGCGGGGTCGAAGGGCAGGTCGGACAGGCGCAGCTCGCCGCGCAGCGGGTAGCCGTCCGCCACCGCCTTGATCGAGGCCAGCGCGGTGGACTCGCCGTTGAGCACCACACTGGGGAACTGCACGAAGGCGCTGGTGCGCACGCCGCTGGCGGCGACCTGTTGCTGCAGCGTGTCCGGCAGCGGGTTGCGCGAACTGAACAGCAGATCGGCGCCCAGCGTGTCGCCGGTCTGGCTGTCGATGGCGCTGCGCACGCGGTCGGTGAACAGGCCGACCGCGGACAGCGCCGCGACGGCGATCGCCAGCGCCAGCGTGAGGATCAGCAGCTCGCCGCTCTTCCAGCCGCGGCGCAGGCGGCGCAGGGCGAATCCGAAGGCCGGGCTCATGCGCGGGCTCCGATGGGGCCTGCCATCCGTTCCCCCGTCGCTGCGATGCCACCAGATTTTTCGCCAGGCACGGCGCGAGGAGGGCGTTTGGTGGTTCCAAATAACCGACGAGCAACACCGCATGGCGGAAAATCTGGTGGCACCCGGAGGGCGGGATCGTTCTTTGCGCAGGGCGTCGTCCCGCCCCGCTTATGTACGTTGAGTACACCGCGCGTGACGGGACTTAGCCCTGCGCAAAAACGATCTCCGTCGCAGCGACGGGGGAACGGATGACAGGCCCCACGCTTGGTTATGCGGCCTGCAGCGGCCATACTCCGGGCCTGACGAGTCCTTGCGGGGCCGCGCCCAGCCGACGTCCCGCCCCATTCCTGCCGATGCAAAGACGCTACGAACTCGACACCCTGCGCGGGCTGCTGCTGATCCTGATGACGCTGACCCACCTGCCGACGCGGCTGTCCGCGTACAGCAGCCAGATCTTCGGCTTCGTCTCGGCGGCCGAGGGCTTCGTGTTCCTGTCGGGCCTGGTCGCGGGCATGGTCTACTGGCGCGCCATCGACTGGCGCGGCGAGGACTGGATGCGCACGCGGCTGCGCGAGCGCGCCGCCGAACTGTATCGCTGGCATCTGTTGCTGCTGCTGTTCCTGTTCACGGTCTGCGCGGCCATTGGCTACTACGGTGGCCGTCCGATGCTGCGCAACCTGCTGAGCTTCTATTTCGACCAGCCGGCCGCGGCGCTGTGGGCCGCGCCCCTGCTGCTGTACCAGCCGCCGCTGCTGGACATCCTGCCGACCTACATCGTGCAGCTGCTGCTGACGCCATTCTGGCTGATGCAGGCGCGGCGCCACGGCTGGGGCCGGGTACTGCTGCTCAGCAGCCTGGTCTGGGTGTTCGCGCAGTGCGGCGGGCGCGCCCTGCTGCTGGACGGCTTCAACCATCTCACTGGCGACAGCGTGCCCTCGCTGCCCTTGCCGGCGCTGGGCTTCTTCGACGATTTCGCCTGGCAGCTGCTGTGGGTGTTCGGCCTGTGGACCGGCTACCTGGCGGTGAGCGGACAACTGGCTGCGCAGCTGCCGCGGCGCGGGCTGCGCCTGGCCGCCGTGGGCACCGCGCTGGTCTACCTGGCCTGGTATCACCGCCTGCTGGAGCCGCTGCTGCCGATGGAGCTGCTGCGCCTGCAGCACCCCGTGCTGTTCGACAAGGTGCTGCTCGGCCCGATGCGCCTGGCCAACTTCGCCGTGCTGGCGGTCAGCATCGGCCTGGCCCTTCCATTCCTGGCGCAGCTGCTGCGCCGTGTCGGCGGCGCCGTGCTGGGACTGCTGGGCCGCGCCTCGCTGCGGGTGTTCGCCGCGCACCTGTTCCTGGCGCTGCTGGCCTTCGGCCTGGTGGGCGCCGACGAGCATCCGCTGGACGGGCTGACCGAGAGCCTGATGCTGGCCGGGACCTTCGGCGTGATGCTGTGGGTGGCGCTGCACCAGCACCGCGGCCGCAGCGAACCCTGAGCGCCGCTTCGCTTCAGTCATTCAGGCGCCCCTCGCGCAGCGTCAGCGTGCGCCCGCAGCGAGCCGCCAGCGCCGGGTCGTGCGTCACCAGGATCAGCGTGGTGCCGTGCGCGCGGTTGAGCTCGAACATCAGCTCGATGATCTTCTGGCCGGTGGCGGTGTCGAGGTTGCCGGTGGGCTCGTCGGCGAACAGGATCTTGGGCTGGCCGGCAAAGGCACGGGCCAGCGCCACGCGCTGCTGCTCGCCACCGGAAAGCTGGTGCGGGTAGTGGTCCAGGCGTGCCGCCAGGCCCACCTCGTCCAACGCGCGGCGCGCGCGGCCGGCGGCGTCGGACAGGCCGGCCAGTTCGGCCGGCAGCATGACGTTCTCCAGCGCGGTAAAACCGGCCAGCAACTGGAAGGACTGGAACACGAAGCCGACGCGGCCGGCGCGCAGGCCGGCGCGGGCGTCCTCGTCCAGGGCCGTCAGCGACTGGCCGTCGAGCAGGATGTCGCCCTCGGTGGGCAGGTCCAGGCCGGCCAGCAGCGACAGCAGCGTGGTCTTGCCGGAACCGGACTGGCCGACGATGGCCACCGACTCACCGGCGGAAACTTCGAAGCTGATTCCGGTCAGAATGGTGAGCGGCGCGGCGCCGCTGACGACAGTTTTCCGGAGATCGCGGGCGATGACGGCTTTCATGCGGTATGTCTTTCTGGTCTTGTGTCTGTGTGGCGGCCCGGCGGCAGCCCAGGCTAGCGCCCCGGCGCCGGCTCAGGCGCCGAAAATCCTGGCGTTCGGGGACAGTCTCAGCGCGGCCTACGGCATCCAGGCCTCCCAGGGCTGGGTGGCACTGCTGCAACAGCGGCTGCGACAGGAAGGCTATCCCCACGTGGTGGTCAACGCCAGCATCAGCGGCGAAACCAGTGCCGGCGGCCTCGCCCGCCTGCCGGCAGCACTCGGACAACACAAGCCGGCAATCGTTCTGCTGGAGCTGGGCGCCAACGACGGCCTGCGCGCCCTGCCGGTGAAGAATCTGCGCGCCAACCTGGACAAGATGCTGCAGTTGTCCCGCAACGCGGGCGCCAAGCCGCTGCTGTTCGAGATGCGCATCCCGGCCAACTACGGCCCGGCCTATGGCGAAAGCTTCACCCGGACCTTCACCGAGCTGGGGCAGGCCACGAAAACCCCGGTGGTGCCCTTCTTCCTGATGCCGATCGCCCTGGATCCGGTGAATTTCCAGGACGACGGCATCCACCCTTCCGCCGCGGCCCAGCCCAAGCTGCTGGACGCGGTCTGGCCGACCCTGAAGCCGCTGCTGGCCCCCCCGCGTTGAGCACTGCATCCCGGTAGCGATTTGCTGCGTAAGGACAATGGACACCAGCACCACAAGAAACCAGCCTCCCCGCAATGAAGATCGCAGTCGTCGGTTCCGGCATCTCCGGGTTGAGCGCCGCCTCCTTTCTGGCACGCCGCCATGACGTCACCCTGTACGAGCAGGACGGCCGCTGCGGCGGTCACACCAACACCATCCTGGTGCCGACCCCCAACGGCCCCCAGCCGGTGGACACCGGCTGGATCGTCTACAACGGCATCAACTACCCGAACCTGACGGCACTGTTCCGCGAGCTGGAGGTGCAGACCCGGCCCACCAGCATGTCCTTCGGCGTGTCGCTGGGCGACGGGGCCTACGAGTGGACCGGCAGCGACCGGCTGTGGACGGTCTTCGCCCAGCCCTCCAACCTGTTCCGCTGGAAGCATGTGCGCATGCTGCTGGACATCCTGAAGCTGAACCGCAATGCCAATGCCCTGCTGCGCAGCGGCGTGTTGCCGCAGGGCTCGCTGGGTGATTACCTGCGCGATGCGGGCTATTCGCCGGAGCTGGGCAGCCGCTACCTGCTGCCGATGGCGGGCCTGATCTGGAGCTGCTCGCCGCAGAAGGCGATGGAGTACCCGGCCGCCGACTTCATGCGCTTCTTCGACTCGCACTCGCTGTTCACCGCCACCGGCCAGCCGGTGTGGCATACCGTGGTGGGCGGGTCGCACCAGTACCTGAAGAAGTTGCTGGAGCGCTTCCCGGGCCGCCTGCGCAGCAACGCGCCGGTCACGCGGCTGCGCCGCACGGCGGCCGGCGTGGAGGTCAGCACCGCGACGGGCGTCGAGATCTACGAGCGCGTGGTCTGCGCCACGCATTCCGACCAGGCGTTGGCGCTGCTGGGCGACGTGGCGGCGGACGAGCGCGAGATCCTCGGCGGCATTCCCTACAACGCCAGCCGCTGCGTGCTGCACACCGACGAATCCTTCCTGCCGCGCCGCCGCGCCGCCTGGGCGTCCTGGAACTACATCAACGACCGCGACGAGGTGCATGACCGGCCGATCTCCGGCAGCTACTGGATGAACCTGCTGCAGGGCATCCCCGGCCCGGTGAACTACATCGTCACGCTCAACCCGACCCGCGAGGTGCCGGCCGAGCGCGTGCTTTACGACACCCTGTACCACCACCCGCACTACGGCGCGGCCAGCAGCATGACGCACCGCCGCCTGCCCGAGATCCAGGGCCGCGGCGGCCTGTGGTTCGCCGGCGCCTGGACCGGCTATGGCTTCCACGAGGATGGCCTGCGCTCCGGCCTGCGCGCGGTGGCGGGGCTGGACCGGGACTGCCTGCCGGCCTGGGCCAGCCTTGATGAATCCCATCCGGGGGCGGCATCCTCGGTCCCTGGGCTGCCGGCAGCGGCGGCGGGCATCGCGGGGTAGCGGATGGACGCAGATCAGGCCGGCTGGCTGTACCCCGCCCGGGTCATGCACCGGCGCCGCATCGCGCCGCTCTATCGCTTCGTCTACCGCGTGTTCTACCTGCTGGTGGACATCGACCGGCTGCCGGAACTGCAGCAGCGCCTGCGCTTCTTCTCGCTGGACCGCTTCAACCTGCTGAGCCTGCGCACGCGCGACTACGGCGACGGCCGCGGCCTGCGGCCCTGGGCCGAGGAACAGCTGCACCGCCACGGCATCGGGCTGGACGGAGGGCGCATCCGCCTGCTGACCCTGCCGCGGGTGCTGGGCTGGGCCTTCAACCCGATCAGCCTCTGGTACTGCGAGCACCGCGACGGCTCCTTGCGCGCCGTGATCGCCGAGGTGCGCAACACCTTCGGCGAGCGGCACAGCTACCTGCTCGCATCCGGCGGCGCGCCGATGCCGTATAAGCAGGTGCATGACAAGGACAAGTGCTTCCACGTCTCACCCTTCCTGGATCGCGCGGGCCAGTACCGCTTCGAGCTGGGCGAGCCGGCCGAGCGCCTGCGCGTGGCGATCCACGAGAGCCGCGACGGCGTGCCGGTGATGGATGCCACGCTGGCGGCGGAACGCCGCGGCCTGTCCGACGCCGCCCTGCTACGGCAGGTGCTGGGCATGCCCTGGATGGCGGTGAAGGTGGTGGCCGGTATCCATTGGGAAGCACTGAAGCTGTGGTTGCGCGGGGCCGGCTATCGATCCAAGCCGGCGCAGCTGCCGCAGGACCTGACCTGAAACAAGAACGAAGAAGCGAGCCGAGCGCCATGAGCCAGGGACCCGACGACAAACAGGATGGACTCGACGATCGTCTGCAGCGCGTAATGGGGCGCGACGGCTTCTCGCCGGACCTGCCCACGGCGCTGTCGCCGCAGGCGGTCTCGTCACGGCTGGGCCTGCGCCTGCGGCTGATGATGTACATGCTGCGCGGGTTGCACTACGGGCAACTGGAAGTGAACCTGCCCAATGGCGAACGGCGCCTGTTCCGCGGCCAGGAGCGCACGGAGCTGCGCGGCGTGCTCAACATCCGCGACGAGCGCTTCATGTCGCACGTGCTGAGCGGGGGCGAGGTCGGCTTCGGTGAGGCCTATCTCGACGGCTGCTGGGATTCGCCGGACCTGGCACCGCTGCTGGCGGTGATGTATCTCAACGAGCCCCACTACAAGGGGCCGTTCGAGATGAACTGGCTGGGCAAGATCCATGGCTGGTGGCAGCACCGCCGCCGCGCCAACACCCGCGCCGGCTCGCGCGAGAACATCCAGTACCACTACGACCTGGGAAACGACTTCTACAAACTCTGGCTCGACGAGACCATGGCCTACTCGTCGGCCGTGTTCGCCGCGCCCGACCAGACGCTGCGCGACGCACAGCTCAACAAGTTCCGGTTGATGTACGAGCGCCTGGAGTTGAAGCCGGAGCACCATCTGCTGGAGATCGGCTCCGGTTGGGGCGGTTTCGCGATCTACGCCGCCCAGCATTCCGGCTGCCGCGTCACCAGCATCACGCTGTCCGACGAGCAGCTCAAGGAAGCGCGCCGCCGCGCCGAGCAGGCCGGCGTGGCCGACCGCGTGCAATTCGAGCTGCGCGATTACCGTGACATCCAGGGCCAGTACGACCGCGTGGTGTCGATCGAGATGTACGAGGCGGTGGGTGCGGAATACTGGCCGGGCTACTTCGCCGCCATCGAGAAGGCCCTGAAGCCGGGCGGCCGCGCCGCGATCCAGGGCATCACCATCGACGAGTCGATCTTCGAGCACTACCTCACCAAGCGCGACTTCATCCAGAAGTACATCTTCCCCGGCGGCATGCTGTGCCCGCCGCAGCGCTTCATGGACCTGGCCGGCAAGGCCGGCCTGCAGGCGCGAGAGCCGCGCTACTTCGGCCACGACTACGCCGATACCCTGGCCCATTGGCACCGCAACGTGCTGGCCGTGCGTGACCAGGTGGTCTCGCAGTTCGACGAGCGCTTCCTGCGCATGTGGCGCTACTATCTGGCCTATTGCGAATGCGGCTTCCGGGTGGAGCGCATCGACCTGATGCAGGTGACGCTGGAAAAGGGGTAGGTCATGAGTGTGCGCGGCAGCTTGTTCCTGTGGTCCCTGGTGGTGCTGGCCGGCCTGGTCGGGATTTCGGTCTGGGCCACGGGCATCGTCAGTATCGCTCCCGCGATCCAGGACCTGATGGACAACCCCCGCGCCGGCTACAACCCCTGGACCATCGCCACGCTGTTCGATGCCTACTTCGGCTTCCTGTGGTTCTGGCTGTGGATCGCCTACCGCGAACGCAGCGTGGCGGCGCGCATCGCCTGGCTGCCGGCCGTGCTGCTGCTGGGCAACATGGCCATGGCGGCCTACATGCTGAAGGTGCTGTGGACCCTGCCGCCGGGCGCCGGCGCACGCGAGGTCCTGCTGCGTCCTGAACAGGCATGACCAAGGAAGGCTGGCGCACCCGCGTGAAGCGGGTGGTGATGGCGCAGCTGACGCAGGGCGTCACGCCGCAGCGCATCGCCTTCACCGTGTCGCTGGGCGCCCTGCTCAGCGTCTTCCCGATCTTCGGCGTCACCACGGCGCTGTGCGCGGTTTCCGCCTGGGCGCTGCGGCTCAACCAGCCGCTGATGCAGCTGGTCAACGCGCTGCTGGCGCCGGTGCATATCCTGCTGCTGTATCCCTATTACCGCGCTGGCGAGCGGCTCCTCGGCAGCGAGCCGGCACCGCTGCTGGACGTGGCGGAACTCGCCGAACGCTTCGCCCACAGCCCGAAGCAGTTCGTGTTGGACTACGGGATGATCGCGGTGGGCGGCAGCCTGGTGTGGGCGATCAGTGCGCTGGCGGCGGTGCCGCTGATGTACGTGATCCTGCGGCCGGTGCTGGAGGGGTTGGCGCGCCGTCTTTAGGCGATGCCTAAATGGCATCGCCGGCGCGCCAACGCCCGGCCATGGATGGCCGGGCCGGGGGTCAATCAGGTAAATGAGGTCTCGCCATGGACGGCGCCACCCTCTTGTAAGGCCCTACTGACGTACCAAACTACTGGCCCCACTTGTCCTGCGGGACTGTAGTCTCCCGCGCTGCCGCACCACCGGGCTTTATGGTGACCCGGGTAGTGACAGGAGACTCAAGGTCGAAGCAGGATTTTTCAAAGCCCTCGTTCGCATAGACCGGCTTTCCGATCTTGGTGACCGTAGCGCTGGCGCTCATCCAGGCTCCACATTGGCCTTGGACGTTGACGTTGCCGGGGGATGGCTTGATGGCGATGTGATAGATGCCATCGCTTAGGCGACATTTTCCGCGAGCGGTCTTGAGGGACCCGATATGGCTCTCATCCTTGACGACTGTCAGCGACCAGGGATCCCACAGGTTCTTTCGGCGTCCCGCCTTGATCGCCGCGAATTCCTTGTCATCGGCCAGTTCATAGGTCAGCAACAACTGGTCGTTTTGCTGGTCGCAGACGAAGCCGGCAACGGGGTAACTTCCCCCGGCGTATGCCGGCATACAGATGCTCAGTAGAAGAATGGCGGCGAATCTGTTCATGTCTTCTTGTTGCCCCGGGGATTGCGAGCCTACTCGCCGCCCGCCTTCTCTTGCGCTTCGCGCTGCGCATCCACCGCTTCGGTCCCCGGCACCATCCAGCGTGCGGCGATGATGCCGACCTCGAACAGCAGGTAGACCGGGATCGCCAGCATCAGCTGCGAAACCACGTCCGGCGGGGTGAAGATGGCGCCGATCACGAAGGCGCCGACGAAGACGTATTCGCGGTTGTCGGTCAGCTGCTTGGGGGTGACGAAGCCGGTCTTCACCAGCAGCACCAGCGCCACCGGGGTCTCGAAGGCGAGGCCGAAGGCGACGAAGATCGTCAGCACGAAGTCCAGGTACTTGCTGATGTCCGGTGTGACCGCGACACCCTCGGGGGCGACACCGACGGTGAAGTGGAAGACCGTGGGCAGCACCAGGAAGTAGGCGAAGGAGATCCCGGCGTAGAACAGCAGCGTGCTGGAGGCCATCAGCGGAGCGACCAGGCGGCGCTCGCTCTTGTACAGGCCGGGGGCGACGAAGGCCCAGATCTGCCACAGCACCCAGGGCATGGCCAGGATCAGGCCCAGCACGCCGGCGAACTTGATCGGGGTGAAGAAGGGCGAGGCGACCTCGGTGGCGATCATCGTCACGCCAGGCGCCAGGTTGTCCAGCATCGGCTTGGCCAGCAGGGCGTAGACGTCCTTGGCCCAGATCACCATCAGCGGCAGGGCCACGACCATGACGCCGACGACGGCGTACAGCAGGCGCTGCCGCAGCTCCAGCAGATGGGCGATCAGCGGTTGTTCGGTGTCCTGCGGGGCGCCCGTGTCACTCATGGCCGCGGGTCGCTGTCCTTGGTCAGTTGTTCGACCTCGGTCCGGGCGTCCTGGATGGACTCCTGGGCGGGCTTCATCAGCTTCTCGACGCCGGCCTTGGCTTCCTGGGCCTGCTCGCTCAGCAGCTTCTGCGCTTCCTCGACCTGCTTCTTGAGCTCCATCAGACGCGACTCACGGTCCAGCTCGGTGGTGAGGTTGCGCATGTAGACCTTGGCCTGGCCGCTCCAGCGGCCGACCGTACGCGCCAGCTTGGGCAGGCGCTCGGGTCCGAGCACCACCAGGGCGACGAGGAAGCAGAGCAGCAGCTCGGAGAAGCCGACGTCGAACATGGATCAGCCGCGCCGGGGTCTCAGACCTTGGTGTTCTGCTCGGAAGCGCTCTGCTGCTTCTGCTGCTCGGCGAGCTGGGCCGGGGTCTTGGCCGCGTCTTCCTCGCCTTCCTTCATCGCGGACTTGAAGTTCTTGATCGCGCCGCCCAGGTCGCCGCCGGCGCCGCGCAGCTTCTTGGTGCCGAAGATCACCAGAACGATGGCCAGGACGATGAGCCAGTGCCAGATGCTGAAGGAACCCATGTTGCTATCCTCGTAGGTCTACTTGCTGCGGGAGGCCTTCTCGGCCAACCCGGATTGCCCGAAGCGCCGGGCCAGTTCGTCGGTCAGTGCCGTGAGCGGCAGGTCCTTGTGCGCCATCAGCACCAGGCTGTGGAACCACAGGTCCGCCAGTTCATAGACCAGCGGTCCGGGCTCGGGGTTCTTGGCCGCGATGATGGTCTCCGCCGCTTCCTCCCCGACCTTCTTGAGGATGGCGTCGGTCCCCTTGGCGTACAGGCTGGAGATGTACGAACCCTGCGGGTCCGCGGTCTTGCGGGCCTCCAGGGTGGCGTACAACTGGGTCAATACGTCGCCGGGGTTCATCAGGCTAGCCGTCCGGGGTTACAGGTTGGCGACAGTGTAACCCTTGTGGGCTACAGGCGAATCCGCACGCCCTTGTCGGCCAGGTACTTCTTGGCCTCGCCCACGGTGTAGGTGCCCTGGTGGAAAATGCTGGCGGCCAGCACGGCGTCGGCGCCGCCGGTGGCCAGGCCCTGGTAGAGGTGCTCCAGGTCGCCCACGCCGCCGGAGGCGATCAGGGGCACGCTGACGGAGGCCGAGATAGCGGCCAGCAGTTCGTTGTCGTAGCCGCTCTTGGTGCCGTCACGGTCGATGCTGGTGACCAGCAGCTCGCCGGCGCCCTTGCGCACCATGGTCTTGGCCCACTCGATGGCGTCGAGGCCGGTGGCGCGGCGGCCGCCGTGGGTGAAGACCTCCCAGCGCGGCGGTTCCTTCTTCTTGTTGACGCGCTTGGCGTCGATCGCCACGACGATGCACTGCACGCCGTAGCGGTCGCCGGCTTCGGTGACGAAGTCGGGATTCTCGACGGCGGAGGTGTTGATGCTGACCTTGTCGGCACCGGCCGACAGCAGGGCGCGCACGTCGGCGCAGCTGCGCACGCCGCCGCCCACGGTCAGGGGGATGTAGATCTGGCTAGCCACCGCTTCCACGGTCTGGAACAGGGTGGGGCGGTCGTCGACGCTGGCGGTGATGTCCAGGAAGACCAGCTCATCGGCACCCTGGGCGTCGTACTTGCGCGCCACTTCGACCGGATCGCCGGCGTCCTGCACGTCTTCGAACTTGACGCCCTTGACCACGCGCCCACGGTCGATGTCGAGGCAGGGGATGATGCGTTTGGCGAGCATGTTCGAAACAGCCTGTATCGTGAAGGGTGTGGCTTAGCCGCGTGCGACCTTGACCGCGTCGGCGAGCTTGAGCGTGCCCTCGTAGAGCGCGCGGCCGATGATGGCGCCGGCAACGCCCTCGCCCTCGATTTCCTTGAGGCGGTGGATGTCGTCGATGGTGCTGACGCCGCCGCTGGCGAAGACCGGGGTCTTGATGGCGGCGGCGAGGTTGCGGGTGGCCTGGGCGTTGAAGCCCTGCATCATGCCGTCACGGCCGATATCGGTGTAGATGATCGCCTCGACCCCGTCGCGCTCGCAGTGGACCGCGGTCTCGATGACGTCATGGCCGGTGATCTTGGTCCAGCCGTTCAGCGCCACGCGACCGTCCTTGGCGTCCAGCCCCACGATGATGTGGCGCGGGAACTCCAGGCAGAGGTCGTGCAGGAAGTGCGGCGTGTTGACCGCCTTGGTGCCGATGATGACGTACTGCACGCCGGCGTTGAGGTACCGCTGCACGGTTTCCTCGTCGCGGATGCCGCCGCCGATCTGCACGGGGATGCTGATCGCCGCGGCGATCTGCTCCACCACCTTGATGTTGACCGGCTCGCCCTTGATGGCGCCGTCCAGGTCTACCAGGTGCAGTCGTTCAGCGCCCTCGTCGACCCACTTCTGGGCCATGGCCACAGGGTCATCGGAGAAGACGGTGACGTCGTCCATTCGGCCTTGGCGCAGACG
The DNA here is from genome assembly GCA_052035235.1 of Pseudomonadota bacterium. Taxonomy (GTDB): domain Bacteria; phylum Pseudomonadota; class Gammaproteobacteria; order Nevskiales; family Nevskiaceae; genus Solimonas_A. The sequence goes on from JBPOHT010000001.1 coordinate 50,497, forward strand.
CACGCACTTGCCGCCCTTTAGATCAATCGCAGGAATCAACAGCATGAGCTGTGAGAACCATCAGGTGGGATAGCGGAGGAGAGAGACCGTTGGGGGCGTCGTTTTGAGCGTGCGGCCTGGATCGGTGTGGAAAAACTCTGCCACCAACCCCAGCCGGGCGCAAGCCGTGTTTACGCGCTCAAGGGTCCCATTGGACAAAATTGGCCAGCAGCGTCATCCCGGCGTTCTGCGACTTTTCGGGGTGAAACTGCACGGCGACCAGGTTGTCCCGCGCCAGGGCGCAGGCAAAGGTCTTGGTGTAGTCGGAGCTGCCCAGGACGTGGTCGGCGCAGGCCGGCTCGGCATGGTAGCTGTGCACGAAGTAGAACCAGGTGTCGTCCGGCACGCCCTCCCAGAGGGGGTGCGCACGGGTCTGGTGCACGCGGTTCCAGCCCATGTGGGGCACCTTGAGCCGGTCGGCGCCGCCGTCTTCCGGGGGGTCCGGGAAGCGCGTGACCTTGCCCGGGAACAGGCCCAGGGCCGGTACGCCGCCGTTCTCGTCGCTCCATTCCAGGAAGACCTGCATGCCCAGGCAGATGCCGAGCATGGGCTTCTTGCGGGCCGCCTCGATCACCATCTGGTTCAGTTCCAGGCGCTGCAGCTCGCGCATGCATTCGCGCACGCCGCCCACGCCGGGGAGCACCAGGCGGTCGCACTTGAGCAGCACGTCCGGGTCGTAGGAGGTGACGATCCGCGTGCCGCCGGCAACGCGCTCCAGCGCCTTGCCGAGCGAATGCAGGTTGCCCATGCCGTAATCGATGATACCGACGGACGCCATCTTGATCCCTGGAGGCTTGTTACAACGTGCCCTTGGTGGACGGCATGACGTCGCCGAGGCGGGTGTCGCGCTCCACGGCCATGCGCAGCGCGCGGCCGAAAGCCTTGAACACGGTCTCGATGATGTGGTGCGCGTTACGGCCGCGGAGGTTGTCGATGTGCAGCGTGACCTTGGCGTGGTTCACGAAGCCCTGGAAGAACTCGCGGAACAGGTCCACGTCGAACTCGCCGATGCGGGCGCGCGGGAATTCCACGCCGTACTCCAGGCCGGGACGGCCGGAGAGGTCGATGACGACGCGCGACAGGGCCTCGTCCAGCGGGACGTAGGCGTGGCCGTAGCGGAAGATGCCCTTCTTGTCGCCCACGGCCTTGTCGAAGGCCTGGCCGAGCGTGATGCCGATGTCTTCCACCGTGTGGTGGTCGTCGATGTGCCGGTCGCCGGTGGCTTCCACGACGATGTCGATCAGCCCGTGGCGGGCGATCTGGTCGAGCATGTGATCCAGGAACGGAACCCCGGTCTGGAAACGGGACTCGCCGCTACCGTCGAGGTTGAGTTCGACGCGGATCTGGGTCTCGCGGGTGTCGCGCGTGACGCTGGCTTTACGTGCGTTCATTGACGCCGGCTGGCGAAAAGGGGCGACAAGGATACCCCGCAGTGCAGCAAACTCAAAGCCGGCGGGCGTTTGCGCGTTCCGGGGGATGAACGGCGATTCCCCCGCGGTACCCTGCGCGGGCGCGCCGGGACCCGGCAAGGCCCTGAAAAGGGGGCGTAAAACGGGGGCTAGGCTTCCAGCCGGAACGTCACCGGGCCGTCGTTGACCAGCGCCACCTTCATGTCCGCCCCGAAACGGCCGCAGGCGACCTCGGGGTGGAGGTGGCGGGCGCGGTGCACCAGCCAGGCGAACAGGTCGCGGGCCATGTCCGGCGGGGCGGCGGTGGAGAAGCCGGGGCGGGTGCCGCTGCGGGTGTCCGCCGCCAGGGTGAACTGGCTGACCAGCAGCAGGCCGCCGCCGGTGTCGCGCAGGGAGCGGTTCATGCGGCCCTGCTCGTCCTCGAACACGCGGTAGCCGAGCAGGCGTTCCAGCAGGCGCTCGCCGCGGGCCTCGGTGTCGTCCGGCTGCACGCCGACCAGCACCAGCAGGCCAGGGCCGATGCGGCCGATGATTTCGCCGTCGACCGTCACGGAGGCCTCGCTGACTCGCTGCAGCAGTCCAATCATAATGTGGCGATGAAATCCCTGACCCGGTTCCTGCTCAAGGCGCTCGGTTGCCTGCCGCTGCCGTTGCTGCACGCCCTCGGCGCCGCGCTGGGGACGCTGCTGTGGTGGCTGCCCAACAACCTGAAGGCCGTCACGCTGCGCCACCTGGAGCGCTGCCTGCCGGAGCTGGACGCCGCGCGGCGCCGGCAACTGGCCCGGGAGAGTCTAGTCCAGTCCATGCAGGCCGTGCTGGAGGCGCCTGCGATCTGGTTCGGCCCGGAGCGCCGCCTGCGCGGCTGGATCGACGCCCCGGACGCCAGCCGGGAGCTGCGCGAGGCCTCGCGCCAGGGGGCCATCATCCTGTGCCCGCACATCGGTTCCTGGGAGCTGGCTGGCATGTTCTGCGCCGCCCAGGGCGGCATCGCCTCGCTGTACAAGCCGCAGAAGGGCGTAATGGACGAGCTGATCCTGGAGGGGCGCAGCCGCCTGGGCGCGACCCTGGTGCCGACCAGCGCCGCAGGGGTCAAGGCGCTGCTGCAGCAGCTCAAAGCCGGCGGCAAGATCGGCGTGCTGCCGGACCACGACCCGCCGCCGGGCTCGGGCGGTTTCGCGCCGCTGTTCGGCATCCCGGCCCACACCACGGTGCTGGTCTCCAAGCTGGCCGGGCGCATCGGCCTGCCGGTGTGGTTCTGCTATGCCGAGCGCCTGTCGGGCGGGCAGGGCTTCCGCCTGCACCTGCGGCCGGCTTCCGACGGGGTGGCGCAGGACGGCGAGGCGGGCCTGGAGGCGCTCAACCGGGGCATCGAGGACGTGATCCGCCACTTGCCGGGACAGTACTGGTGGAGCTACAAACGCTATCGTCGCCGGCCTCCCGGGGGCGAGGACCTCTACACCGGTCTCTGATCGGGTAGCCTTGTCGCCGCGGAACTCCGGCCCGGCCCGCCAGTCATAGCGGCGCCCGGCACACCCGGTTCAACATTCCTAGAAAGAGACCATGGAAAGCGAAGTCCTCATCGAGGCGCGCGCACTGACGCGACGCTACGGCCCGACGCTTGCCGTCGACGGCCTCCACCTGACCCTGCGCAAGGGGGAGATCCTCGGACTGCTCGGCCCCAACGGCGCCGGCAAGTCCACCACCATGAAGATGCTGACCGGCAACCTCGCGCCCAGCGCGGGCGAGGTGCTGATCGGCGGCAAGTCGCTGCGCGAGGACGCCAAGGCGGCCAAGCGCGCGCTGGGCTACCTGCCCGAGCAGCCGCCGGTCTACGGTGAGCTGACCGTGGACGAGTACCTGGATTACTGCGCGAGCCTGCACGGCATGGCGCGCAAGGCACGCCCCGAGGCGGTGGCCTCGGCCAAGCGCGACTGCGGCCTGACGGATGTCGGCCGCCGACTGATCGGCAACCTGTCCAAGGGCTACCAGCAGCGCGTGGGCCTGGCCCAGGCCATCATCCACCGCCCGCAGGTGATCATCCTCGACGAGCCCACCGTGGGCCTGGACCCGATCCAGATCCGCGAGATCCGCTCGCTGATCGCGGCGCTGGGGCGCAACCACTCGGTGATCCTGTCCTCGCACATCCTGCCGGAGATCCAGGCGGTGTGTTCGCGCGTGATGATCATCAACCGTGGCCGCGCCGTGTACAACGAGCCGGTGGCCTCGGTGAAGTCCGCCGGGTTCGGCGCGATCGCCGCCGTGTTCCGCCAGCTGCCGGACGCACGCACGCTGGAGACGCTGGCCGGTGTGCGCCGGGTGCTGGCACTGGGCGAGGGCCGCTACCGTATCGAGGTAGACGGCAACGCCGATCCGCGTGAGGCCATCGCCAAGGCGGCCGTCGAAGGCGGCTGGGGCCTGCTGGAGCTGCGCGCCGAAGCGCAGACGCTGGAAGAGATCTTCGTGGAACTGACCTCGCGCGACGCTGCGCTGGCGGAGGCCGCATGAGCAACGTACTCAACATCGCGCGCACCGAGCTGAAGCGCATCTTCCTGTCGCCACTGGCCTGGGCCGTGCTGGCGGTGGTGCAGTTCATCATGGGCTTCGTGTTCATCAACCTGCTGGTGGATTACGCCAATAACGCCGGCATGCAGCCGGACGACACCATCGGCGTGTCCGACTACGTCGCCGGTTCGCTCTATGGCTTCGCCACCATCCTGCTGCTGCTGGTGATGCCGCTGATGACCATGCGGGTGTTCGCCGAGGAACGGAAGGGCAATACCCTGGTGCTGCTGACCTCGGCGCCGGTGTCGATCACCGAGATCGTGTTCGGCAAGTTCCTGGGCGTGCTCGGATTCATCCTGGCCATCGTGGCGCTGATGGCGGCCATGCCGCTGTCGCTGCACTGGAGCACCAACCTGGACTGGGGCCGCGTGGCCGCCGGCCTGCTGGGCCTGTTCCTGATGATGACGACCTTCGCCTCCGCCGGCCTGTTCGTGTCCTCGCTGACGCGCGAGCCGACCATCGCCGCGGTGGGCAGTTTCGGCCTGCTGCTGGTGATCTGGCTGCTCAACATCCTGGGCTACAACGACAGCATCCCCTTCCGCGACGTCTTCAACTATCTCTCGCTGATCGGACACTACGACAGCCTGCGCCGCGGCATCTTCAACAGTGCCGATATCGTGTACTACCTGCTGTTCAGCGGCCTGTTCCTGTGGCTGACCGTGCAGCGCCTCGACATGGAACGCAACTAAGCCATGACCCGGAAACAGACCCTTATCCAGCAGATCATCAGCGGCCTGCTGTTCCTGGCCGCCATCGTGCTGATCGGTGTGCTCAGCGCACGCTACAAGACTGAGTTCGACTGGACCGCCGGCAACCGCAACACGCTGACCGAGGCCAGCCTCAAGCAGCTGCAGGCAATGCCCGGGCCGATCGTGGTCACGGTGTTCGCGCCCTCCGGTGCCGACGTGCGGCGCTCGATCGAGACCGACCTGGGCCGCTACACCCGCGCCAAGGCCGACATCCGCATCGAGTTCATCGACCCCTCCGCCAACCCCCAGAAGGTCAAGGAGTACAACATCTCCTCGATGGGCGAGATCGTGGTGGACTACCAGGGCCGCCGCGAGAGCCTGCGTGCCACCACCGAGCCGGTGGTGACCGGCACGCTGCAGCGCCTGGCCTTCGCCGGCGAGCAGTGGGTGGTGTTCCTCGAAGGCCACGACGAGCGCGGCTGGAACGACCCGGAGAATCCGACGGCGCTGGGCCGCTTCGCGCAGGTGCTGCGCGACAAGGGCCTGAAAGTCCGCGGCCTCAACCTGGTCAAGGAAGCACGCATCCCCGACAACACCAGCGTGCTGGTGATCGCCTCCCCGGGCAAGCAGCCCCTGCCCGGCGAGGCGCAGCTGCTGAAGGAATACGTCGAGCGCGGCGGCAACCTGCTGTGGCTGGCCGACCCGGAAGCCCCCGCGGGCATCGATCCGCTGGCCCAGGCGCTGGGCATCGTCTGGCAGGAAGGCGTGGCGATCATGCCGGAGTACCAGGTGATCGGCACCGGCCACCCGGGCTTCTTCGCCGCGGTGGGCTATCCGAAGAACCCGGTGACGCAGGGCTTCGACCAGATCACGCTGTTTCCCTTCGCGCGCTCGCTGGTGGGCAACCCCGCCGCGGGCTGGTCGCTGGCGCCGCTGCTGATCAGCTCCGAGGCCGCGTGGCTGGAAACCGGCGACATCAGCAGCGGCAGTGTCGCGCTCGATGACAAGGACATCCACGGTCCGCTGACCATCGGCCTGACCCTGACGCGTGAGCGCAAGGGCGAGGACGACAAGCCGGTGACGCAGCGCATCGCCGCCGTCGGCGACGCCGACTTCCTGGCCAATGCCTACCTCGGTGAAGTGGGCAACCAGCAGCTGGGCCTGAACCTGGTGCAGTGGCTGGCCTCGCGCGACGCGCAGCTCAACGTGGACGTGCCCAAGGCGCCGGACACCTCGCTGCTGCTGCCGGGCTGGGCGCTGACCACCATCGCCGCCGTGTTCGTGCTGCTGCTGCCGCTGGGCCTGCTGGGCTGGGGCGTGGCGCGCTGGATGATCCGCCGCCGCCGTTAAGCCATGAAACGCACGCATCTGAACCTGCTGCTGCTGGTCGCTGTCGCCGGGCTCGGCGCCGGCGTGTACTTCGGCCAGAAGAAGGAAGAGCCGGCGGTGCCGCTGACGGCGCTGACGGCGGATACGCTGACGCGCATCGCGCTGGAGCATCCGGGCCACCCCAAGGTGGTGCTGGAAAAGCAGGGCAAGGCCTGGAAGATCGTGGAGCCGGTGAAGGCCGACACCGACGAGCTGGAGGTTTCAGCGCTGACCAACCTTGCCACGCTCGGCGCCAAGCGCAAGCTGCCGCTGGCCGAGGTGAAGCTGGCGGAGCTGGGCCTGGCGCCGCCGGCCTACCGCATCACGCTCAACGACGTGGCGCTGGACTTCGGTGCGCAGGAGCCGATCGAGGCGCGTCGCTACGTGCTCACCGGCGGCGAAGTGGCATTGGTGGATGACCCGCCCAGCGCCGGGCTCGATGCGGACTATTCCGACCTGGTGGCCAAGCCGCCGGTGCCGGAGCAGGCCGAGATCGCCAAGATCGAACTGCCGTCCGGCGTCAGCGTGGTGCTCGGGGCCGACGGCAAGCAGTGGGAGGCCGCGCCGCTGCAGACGGACATCAGCGCCGACGCTCCGCAGAAGCTCGCGCATGCCTGGAAGGATGCGCGCGCCATGTGGATGGCCGCCGACCTGCCCGAGGGCTCGCAGGGCGAGACGGTGAAGATCACGCTCAAGGACGGGCGCGAGCTGCGCTTCGTCATCGCCGAGCGCGATCCGCAGGTGGTGCTGGCCAGCCCGGAGCTGAAGGTGCGCTACGTGCTGTCCAAGGCACTGGAGACCGAGCTGCTGCAGTTGCGCAAGGCCGCCGTGGCGCCGCCGGCCGGTCCAGTGCCGGCCCTGCCGAAGTTGTAGTCGGCGACTGTGCCGGAACTGCCCGAAGTCGAAACCGTACGCCGCGGCGTCGAGCCGCACGTGCTGGGCCGGCGCATCGCGCAGGTCACGGTGCGCGATGCGCGTCTGCGCTGGCCGGTGCCGGCGAACCTGCCGGCGCTGCTGCGCGGGCGGCGCATCGAGTCCACCTCCCGCCGCGGCAAGTACCTGCTGCTGCATCTGGACAACGGCGATCGCCTGATCGTGCACCTGGGCATGACCGGCCGCCTGCTGGTGCTGCAACCGGGGCACCCGCTGCGCAAGCACGACCATGTCGATATCGAACTGGAGGGCGGGGTGCTGCTGCGCTACCACGACCCGCGGCGCTTCGGCGCCGTGCTCCCCTGGGCTGCGGCCGAGGCGTCGCATGAACTGCTTGCCGGCATGGGGCCGGAGCCTTTCTCCGAGGAATTCAGTGGCGACTACCTGTTCGCGCTGTCGCGCGGCCGTAGCGCGCCACTGAAGAACTTCGTCATGGACGGGCGCGTGGTGGTGGGTGCCGGCAACATCTACGCCGCCGAGGCGCTGTTCCGCGCCGGCCTGCGCCCGGGCCGCGCCGCCGGCCGCGTCACCCGCGCGCAGTACCAGCTGCTGGCCGGAAAGATCCGCGAGGTGCTGGCGGCGGCGATCGAGCAGGGCGGCACCACGCTGCGCGACTTCGCGGGGGCCGATGGTGCGTCCGGCTATTTCCAGCAGAAGCTCTACGTCTACGGCCGCGAGGGCGAGGACTGCCTGGTCTGCGGCACGGCGATCAAGCGCTTGGTGATCGGCCAGCGCTCGTCCTGCTTCTGCCCCGGCTGCCAGAAATGAGCGTGGCCGAACGGCGCCTGGGCCAGTTCCTGCTGCTGCTCGCCGCCGGGCATGTTGCCCTGGGCCTGGCCATGCCTTTCGCATTGCCGCTACTGCCGGGCGTGCTGGCGCAGATGCCCTATGCCGAATCCGCCGAGGCCGCGCGCTTCTGGTCGCGCGTGTTCGGCCCGACGGTCGCCGCCTGGGGCATGCTGGCCTTCTTCGTCGTGCGCCATGGCGTGCAGCGGCGCGAGCGCTGGGGCTGCGACGCGCTGATCCTCAGCGTGCTGTGCTGGGCGCCTCTGGACGCCTGGCTGTGCTGGGAGGCCGGGTTCCCGGCGGGGATCGTGCTGGATGCCGTGGTGTCCGTCGCGATCCTGGGGCCGGCGCTGTGGTTGCGGCCGCGCTTCAACCCCTAGGGCTGTAAATCTCTCCTGCAGGAGCCCGCTTGCACATCCGCCGACCTCAGGCCTTCTTCGCCAGCTCCGCCTCGACCGCCGCCACCAGCCGCGGGTCTTCCGCCGCCACGTCCGGTGCGAAGCGGCCCACCACTTCGCCGTTGCGGCCGACCAGGAACTTCTCGAAATTCCACATGACCTCGCCGTTGTCCGGCGCGTCGATGCCGTAGCGCTTCATGTTCTCGCGGAAGGGCTCGGCGCCGACGGCCTTGGACTGCGCGCCCGTCAGCGCCGCGTACAGCGGATGCTGGTCTGCGCCCTTGACCGAGATCTTGGAGAACAGTGGGAAGTGCACGTCGTAGGTCGTGGAGCAGAAGTCCTGGATCTCGGTGTCCGAGCCGGGCTCCTGGCCCATGAAATTGTTGGCGGGGAAACCCAGCACCTCCAGGCCCTGCGCCCGCTGGCCCTGGTAGAGCTTCTCCAGCCCGGCGTACTGCGGCGTGAGGCCGCACTTGGAGGCGACGTTGACCACCAGCAGCACCTTGCCGCGGTAGTCGGCCAGGGTGGCGGCGGTGCCGTCGATCTTCTTCACGGGAATGCTCTGGAGCTGCGTCATGGTCCGGCTCTTTCTATGTGCGTGGGGAGCGCTAGATTAACCGGCGCCCGCCACGCGGCAACCCGCTTCCGGACGGGACCGGCATTTGCCATCGGTCCAGGTGTTACATACTATTTGGTATGTAACGAGGAGACTCCACGATGACTGTCCTGCTGGCCCAGCCCTTCAAGCTTCCCTGCGGCGTGACGCTGCCCAACCGCCTGTGCAAGGCGGCGATGACCGAGGGCCTGGCGGACCCGCTGCTGCGTGCGACGCCGCGCCACGCCACGCTGTACCGGCGCTGGAGCGAGGGCGGGTCGGGGCTGCTGATCACCGGCAACGTGATGATCGACCGCCGCGTACTGGAGCGGCCGGGCAATGTCGCCATCGACGGCAACGGCGGCTTGGACGAGTTGCGGGCCTGGGCCCGGGCCGGCACGGTGGCCGGCAACCAGCTGTGGATGCAGATTTCGCATCCGGGCCGGCAGTCGCCGCGCTATGTGGTCAGCCACCCGGTGGCGCCCTCGGATGTGCAACTGGACCTGGTCGGTGGCTACGGCAAGCCGCGCGCATTGACGGAAACGGAGATCCTCGACTTCATCCAGCGCTTCGCCCGGGTGGCGGTCACGGCGCGCGAGACCGGCTTCACCGGCGTGCAGATCCACTCGGCGCACGGCTACCTGCTGAGCTCCTTCCTGTCGCCGGTAACCAACCGCCGCACGGACGCCTGGGGCGGCAGCATCCAGAACCGTGCGCGCTTCCTGGTCGAGGCGGTGCGCGCTACGCGCAAGGCGGTGGGGGCCGACTTCCCCATCGGCATCAAGCTGAACTCCGACGACTTCCGCAAGGGCGGCTTCAGCCACGAGGACTGCCTGCAGGTGGTGCAACTGCTCAACGGAGAGGGCGTGGACCTGCTGGAGATTTCCGGCGGCACCTACGAGCAGCCGCGGCTGCTCGGCTTCGAGGGCCGCGCCGAGGATGCAACCCCGCGCCGCGAGTCGACGAAACTGCGCGAGGCCTACTTCCTCGAGTACGCCGAGGCGATCCGCAAGGTGGCGCGCATGCCGCTGATGGTGACGGGCGGTTTCCGCACTGCGGACGGCATGGAGCTGGCGCTACAGGGCGGCGACGTGGACGTGATCGGCCTGGGTCGCCCGCTGTGCACGCATCCGGATGTGCCCAAGCAGCTGCTCAGTGGCGCGATGAAGCAGACGCCGATCTACGAGAAGCAGCTGGTGATGGCCCAGAGCGGCCTGCTGTCGCCGACCTCGCCGGTGCTGCTGCTGAAGCTGATCAACGTACTGGGCGGCCAGGGCTGGTACTACCACCAGCTTTACCGGCTGGCCGACGGCAAACCGCCGCGGCTGGACCTGGGTGTGTTCGGGGCCTTCCTGCGCTACTGGGTGGCGGAGCTGGGTACGGCGCTGAAGCTGCGGCGCAAGGACATTCCGGCGGCTTGAGACGGACCTTGTAGGGGCGGCTGACAGCCGCTCCTACGGGGTTGTCCGTTAGTTGAGTGCCCGCGGTGCCGCCAGCGTGAATGGGTTGATCATTGCGTCGAAGGCCTCGCTGGTCTCCGATACGACCATGTTGAACTCGCCGTGCATGGAGCCCACCGGAGTGCCCAGCGGGCAGCCGCTGGTGTACTGGAACTGCTCGCCGGGTTGCAGCACGGGTTGATGGCCGACCACGCCGGGGCCGCGCACTTCCTCCACGTGGCCCTCGCCGTTGGTGATGACCCAATGGCGGGAGAGCAGCTGCACGGTGCGCTCGCCCTCGTTGCGGATGGTGATGTGGTACGCGAACAGCCAATGGTTGGCGGCCGGGTCCGACTGGTCGGCCACGTACTGCGGGCGTACGACGATACGGATGCCTTGGGTGAGGGTGTCCGACATCAGAACATTCCGGTCGCGAGTCGAGCTTCTTCAGACATCATCGACTGGTCCCAGGGCGGATCGAAGGTCAGCTCCACGTCGGCCTCGGCCACGCCCGGGAGCGCGGTCACCTTGGTCTTGACGTCGTCGACCAGGATGTCGCCCATGCCGCAGCCAGGCGCGGTCAGGGTCATGCGGATCTTCGCGCGGCGCTGGCCGTCGTCGGTGCGTTCGAGCTTGCTCTCGTAGATCAGGCCCAGTTCGACGATGTTGACCGGGATTTCCGGGTCGAAGCAGGTGCGCATCTGGTCCCAGATGGCCTTTTCGAGCTCTTCGTCGCTGGCGTCGGGAGAGATGTCGGGGCCACGCACGACTTCCTTGCCGATGGCGTCGGCGTCCTTGCCGTCGATACGGAACAGGTGGCCCTCGACCTGGACGGTGAAGCTGCCGCCCAGGGCCTGGGTAATGGCGCCGTTGGCGCCTTCCGGAAGCTCGACCTTGGTGCCCTGGGGGATCAGGATACCGATGACGTCGCGCGACAGGGTGACGGGTTCGTAGGTCTGACTCATGACAACTCGGGGGACAAGGAACTTAGTTTAAGCTCCCCCCGTCTGAGGCGCATCTACCCCCTTGCCCGAGAACGAAAAATGAACAAGTTCGCCGTTGCCCTGATGTCCTTGCCCCTGTTGGCCAGTGCCGCCGCCTGGGCCGACCAGCCGCCACAGCGGCGCAGCGTCAACGTCAGCGGCCAGGGCGAGGTCGCGGTGCGGCCGGACCGCGCCAAGCTGAACGTGGCCATCGATACCATCAACGCCGACCCGAAGGCCGCCGAGGCCGAGGTCAACAAGGTGGTGCGGGCCTACGTGGCCGAGGCGCGCCAGCTGGGCGCCAAGGACGCGGACATCTCCACCGCCGGCATCAGCCTGACCCCGGAATACGTCTGGGACGAGAAGGCCCGCCGCAATCGCCTGACCGGCTACCGCGCCCGCCGCGACATCACGGTGACGGTGACCGACCTGAACAAGCTGGGGGACTACGTGCTGCGTGCCACCCAGGTGGGCGTCAACAACGTGTCCCCGCCGGTGCTGGAGGCCTCCAACGCCCGGGAGCTGTCGCGCCAGGCCCTGGTCAAGGCGACCGACGACGCCCGCGGCAAGGCGCAGCTGCTGGCCGACACGCTGAAGGTGAAGCTGGGCAGCATCTATGCCTTGAACGCCAGCGAGGGCTACTCCCAGCCGCCGATGCCGATGATGGCCCGCGGCATGGCCAAGGCCGAGGCCTTCGACAGCGGCAACAGCCAGATGGGCCTGGAGCCGGGCGAGATCAAGTACACCGCCACGGTGAACGCGGACTTCGATCTGCTGGCCCAGTAAGGGACCCGCCGTTGCATCTGACTCCGCCGATGCCGGGCCTGCCCCGGCATCGGCGGACCGGTGGTAGTACCCGCGTCGCCGGTTTTTGCGATAATCCGCCACTTTCCCGCCGTACAGGCAGAGAAAGTGGCCAAGAAGCAAGCTAAGCCGCTGGTCGGCGTCATCATGGGTTCCCGGTCCGACTGGGAGACGATGGCGCACGCCGTCCAGATGCTGGAAGACCTGGGCGTGCCCTACGAGGCGCGCGTCGTCTCCGCGCACCGCACCCCCGACCTCCTCTTCGAATACGCCGGCAGCGCCGTGAGCCGCGGGCTGCGGGTGATCATCGCCGGTGCCGGCGGTGCCGCCCACCTGCCGGGCATGTGCGCCGCCAAGACGCGTCTGCCGGTCTTCGGCGTGCCGGTGCAGTCCAAGGCCCTCAGCGGCCAGGACTCGCTGCTGTCCATCGTGCAGATGCCGGCCGGCATTCCAGTGGGCACGCTGGCGATCGGCAAGGCGGGCGCCACCAACGCGGCCCTGCTGGCCGCCGCCGTGCTGGCCACCACCGATGCCGCCCTGGCCAAGCGCCTGGACCGCTTCCGTGCCGAGCAGACCGCCAAAGTGTTGAACGACGAGCCTCTGAAGTTGCCATGAAGATCGGTATTTTGGGGGCGGGTCAGCTCGGACGCATGCTGGCCCTGGCGGGTTATCCGCTGGACTTCGATTTCGTGTTCCTGGACCCGGCCACCGAGGCTTGTGCCGCGCCGCTGGGCGAGCACATCCACGCCGACTACCAGGACGAGCGCGCCCTGGCCGAGTTCTGCGTGGCGGTAGATATCGCCACCTACGAATTCGAGAACGTGCCGGCGAAGACCGCCGAGTTCGTCGCCGGCCGCATTCCGCTACTGCCGGCGCCGGTGGCGCTGACGGTCGGCCAGGATCGCCTGTCCGAGAAGCAGCTGTTCGACAAGCTCAAGGTGCCGGTGCCGCGCTACATGCCGGTGGCCACGCGCGAGGCGCTGGAACTGGCGGTGAAGAACATCGGCCTGCCGTCGGTGCTCAAGACCCGCCGCCTGGGCTATGACGGTAAGGGCCAGGCGGTGCTGCGCAAGCCAGAAGACCTGGACGCCGCCTGGAGCCGTCTGGGCGGCCAGCCGCTGATCCTGGAGGCCTTCGTGCCGTTCCAGCGCGAGCTGTCCTGCCTGGCCGTGCGCGGCAAGACCGGCGAGATGCGTTTCTACCCGGTGGTGGAGAACGTGCACCGCGACGGCATCCTGCGCGTGGCGATCCCGCAGGCCAACGATCCGCTGCAGGCCGAGGCCGAGGACTATGCCCGCCGCGTGGTCGAGCAGCTGGGCTACGTCGGCGTGCTGGCCTTCGAGTTCTTCGTGGCCGACGGTCGCCTGCTGGCCAACGAGATCGCGCCGCGCGTGCACAACTCCGGCCACTGGAGCATCGAGGGCGCGGTCTGCTCGCAGTTCGAGAACCATCTTCGCGCCATCGCCGGCCTGCCGCTGGGCGATACCGGCCTGCGTGGACACTCGGCGATGATCAATTTCATTGGCGATGCCCCGGCCAACGAGAAGCTGGCGGCGATCCCCGGCGTTCACATCCACCACTACGGCAAGACCCCCAAGCCGCAGCGCAAGGTGGGGCATGCGACGGTGACGGCCGTGAGCGCGGAAGAACTGGCGCAGCGTGTCGCCATCGTCAGCCAGCTCGCCGATTCGGTCGGGGATTGAGGGCACGAATAAACCTACTCCGCTGCCCGATCTTGCATCTCCGGTGCTCGCCGTACTCCAGTACGTCTCCGCTCCTCGATGCAACCTCGGGCATGCTCGCTACGGTTTCTTCGCGCCCTCTGGAGCGTATGGCTTACAGGCCGAGGTCTTTCTTCAACTCCAGCCACAGCTCCGCGTACGCCAGCAACGCCGGGTCTTCCGAGCCGGCATAGGCCGCCAGCGGTGCGCGGTGTTCGCCCATGCGCTCCACCGTCGAGGCATAGGGGATCACCGCCGCATAGCGCCGTGCCATCGCGGCGGGCGGGTTTTCCAGCAGCTCGCGGTGCAGCGAGCGGCGCCGGTCGGCCATCGAGTAGAACGGCCGCAGCTTCTTGGCGTCGAAGCCCTCCGCCTTGAAGTAGGCCTGCACCTGCTCCAGTGCGCGCAGCGACAGCCAGGTCGGCACCACCGGCAGCAGCACGCGGTCGGCGGCGGCGAAGAGGCTGTCCGCCAGGTGGGACAGGCTTGGCGGACAGTCCAGCACGGTCAGGGCGTACTGCTCCGAGAAGGGCTTGAGCAGGCGTTTGAGTGCCTCGCGCGGCGGCTCCACCTTCTTCAGGATGATGTCGAGATAGCGGTAGGACAGGTCCGCCGGGATCAGGGAGAGATGCTTGTAGGGCGAGGGCTTCACCAGCCGCCCCGCGGGCGTGGTGCCTTCGAACACCTTCTTGGCCTTGTGCTCTTCCGACTCGCCGTGGAAGTACCAGCTGGAGGCGCCCTGCGGGTCCAGGTCCCAGAGCAGGGTGGGCACGCCATGTGCGGCGGCGAGGTAGGTCAGGTTGACCGAGGCGGCGGTTTTTCCGACGCCGCCCTTCAAGTTGTACAACGCGATGCTGCGCATGCCGGAACGCTCCTGCTGCGAATGCCGCGAAGGAACAGCTGCTAGGTGAAGGGGTTCAGCTCTCCACCCCAGGCCACGGCCACGCAGCCGCCGCCGGTGTTCACCGCGGCGGTCGCGGACATGATGCTGACGAGGATCTCGATGCTGTGCTCGCGTGCCGCCTTGGCCAGGTCGTCATAGCCGGGCAGGGCGGCGACCTGGTCCAGCGGGCCGCCGTAGCTGATGCAGAGGTGCTGGGTGCCGATGCCGCGCCGGATTTCCCCGGCCACGTGGCGGAACATCCGCTCGACCGCCTGCTTGTAGCCACGTACCTTGGCTACCGGCTGTGTCTCGCCGCGATAGCAGAGGATCACCGGCTTGATGTCCAGCGCCGAGCCGATCGCGTAGGTCAGCAGGCCGATACTCTTCTCGCCTTTCTTGATGCCACGGTTGCGGATGTAATACAGGTCGTTGGGCACCATGTAGCCCACGACGTTCTCGCGCAGCTCGTCCAGGCGCTTGCGGATCTCGTTGGCGCCGACCCCGCTGCGGGCCAGCTTGGCCGCCTCGGCCGCCAGCACGCCGGTGCCGCAGAACATGCTCTTGCTGTCGACCACGCGCAGGGCGAACGGCCCGCTGACGCCCTGGCGCGCGCGCGCGTTCTTGTAGTCGTTGAGGATCGCGAACGAGGCCTTGGTGGCGTTCTCGAAGATGGCGCTGCGCGTGGCGGTGATCGTCACGCAGAAGACGTAGTCGTAGTCCAGCACGATATCCGTCAGGAATTTCTCGCGGATCTGCTCGGCGGTGAAGGGGACGCTGTGGGCGTTCAGTCCCTTGGAGGCCAGCTGTTCGGCGTAGAAGCGGATGGTGGCGTCGGGATCGCGGGCGTCGTTGAGCACTTCGTCGCCGAGGTGGATAGCGATGGGTAACACGCCGACCTTGTGCTCCCGCAGGAATTCATGCGGCAGATCGCAGGTGGCGTCTACAACGACTCCGATGCGCATGGCTCCCTCCCTCGGCCCGACGGGGCTATTCCTGACGGTACTTACCTATTATGCACAGCCGCGCAGGATTGCGGGACCGCGCGGGATCAGCTTTGGATCAGCTTTCTGGGCCCGCCAGCTGGTCCTGGATTTCCTTGACCAGCGCCTTGGCACTGCGCTCGTCGGTGTCCAGGACCAGGTCGGCGATCTCCCGGTACAGGGGGTCGCGCTGGCTGAACAGGGTTTCCAGCACCTCGCGCCGGTTGGCGCTGTTCTTGAGCAGGGGGCGGTTGTCGGAGCGGGCCGTACGGGCCAGTTGCTGTTCGACGCTGGCATGCAGGTAGACGACGAAACCGCGTGCGGCCAGGGACTGGCGGTTGTCCGGGTCCAGCACGCTGCCGCCGCCGGTGGCCAGGACGATGCCGCTGCGCAGCGTCAGGTCGGCGATCACGGCCTTTTCCCGACGCCGGAAGCCCGGTTCGCCTTCCTTCTCGAAGATATAGGGAATATCGACGCCGGTCCGCTGCTCGATCTCGTGATCGCTGTCGATGAACTCCAGCGACATCGCTTCCCCCAGGCGTTTCCCCACGGTGGTCTTGCCGGCGCCCATGGGGCCGACCAGGAAGATGCTCGCTCTCTTGTTCATGCGGCGAAGGGATCGGCGTGCCGCGGAAACGCCGGGGCCGGCGTCAGGCCGGCCCCGGGATCGCCGTCAGTTGACGCGCAGGCCTTCCTGCAGGACCTTCGGCGTGACGAAGATCAGCAGTTCGCGCTTGATGGAGCTCTTTTCATCCTTGCGGAACAAGCGCCCGAGCAGGGGGATATCGCCCAGCAGGGGCACCTTGGTCTGGTCGCTGGTGCTTTCCTGGTTGAATACGCCGCCCAGCACCACGGTCTCGCCGCTGCGCACCAGCACCTGCGTGTTCAGGCGGCGGGTATCGATGGCCGGGGCGGTGCCACCCAGTCCGGTGGGTACATTCTGTCCCTGGCTGTCATTGGTCACGGCCAGGTCCATCACCACGCGGTCGTCCGGCGTGATCTGCGGGGTGACCAGCAGCGACAGTACGGCTTTCTTGAAGGAGATCGTCGCGGCGCCGCTCGAAGCGGACTCGAGATAGGGAATTTCGCGGCCTTGTTCCACCGAGGCCTGCTTGCCGTTGGCGGTGACGACGCGCGGGGTGGAGACGACTTCGCCGCGGCCCTCGGTTTGCAGGGCCGACAGCTCCAGGTCCACCAGGTAGTCGGCTCCCAGGATCGCCAAGCCAAAGGAACCGGCAGGGGCATTGCTCGTCGGCAGGTTGACGTTGTAGCGATCAGCCTGCGCGCCGAGGGTGACTGGGAAGCCGCCGTTCTGCAGGAAGCTGCCGACCGTGGTGTTGGTGGCGGTATTGCTGCCCGAAGTGGTGACAAGGCCGCTGTTCCCATTGCGCGCCACGGTAGAGACGCCGAAGCGCACGCCGAGTTGCTTGGAATAGTCATCGTCGGCGATGACGATGCGCGACTCGATCAGTACCTGCCGAACCGGGATGTCGAGACGCGAGAACAGGGCGCGCATCTCTTCGATCTTCTCGCGGGTTTCCAGGATGATCAGGGTGTTGGTGCGTTCGTCCACCGACATGCGGCCGCGCTCACTGAGCATGGACTGCTTGTCGCCGCCGGCGCGAACCAGGGCCGACATGTCCGTGGCCTTGGCGTAGTTCAGCTGGATGATCTCCGAGCGCAGCGGCGAAAGCTCGCTCTTCTGCTTGGCAGACTCCAGCTCCACGCGCTCACGGGTGGCCAGTTCCTGCAGCGGCGCCACCAGCATGACGTTGCCCTGCTGGCGCAGGCCCAGGCCCTTGGTGCGCAGGATGATGTCCAGCGCCTGGTCCCAGGGAACGTTCTGCAGACGCATGGCGATGTCGCCCTGCACGGCGTCACTGACCACCATGTTGGTGCCGGCCACGTCGGCGATGAT
The DNA here is from genome assembly GCA_052035235.1 of Pseudomonadota bacterium. Lineage (GTDB taxonomy): Bacteria > Pseudomonadota > Gammaproteobacteria > Nevskiales > Nevskiaceae > Solimonas_A. The sequence continues at coordinate 68,004 of JBPOHT010000001.1, forward strand.
CTGCAGCAACGCGCGGACGTCGATGTTCTGGAAGGACAGGCTGATGCGCTCGCCGGTGAACTGCGGCTGCTCCTTCTTTCGCTGTTCGACCTTCTCCGGCGTCAACGCCTGGATTTCCAGCGTGAACTGGTCACCGGTCTGGTAGGCGGCCTGTTCGTACTCGATGCCGGCGGCCGGGGTGATGCTGATCACCACGTCGCCGCCTTCACGGCGGGTATCGATGAACTTCACCGGAGTAGCGAAATCGAGCACGTCGAGTCGCTTGAGCAGGCGCTCGGCGACGGTCGCATCCCGGAAGGTGGCGACGACCTTGCCTCCTTCCTCGCGTACGTCTACCGGGGTACGGGTATTGGCGAGCTGCACGACGACGCGACCTTCGCCACGTTCGCCGCGACGGAAGTCGATGCCGCGCAGGGCGGAGCCGGCGGGCTCGGCTTGTTGTGGGGAAAGCGTCGCCGAAGAAGCCAGGCGTGCCACCGGGGCACTGGACGAGGCGCTGCTGTTGACGGCGGCAGTCGAAGCGGAGCCGTCCAGCTGAACCAGGACCTTGTTGCCTTCCACGCGCAGGTTGTAGGGGGTGAGCTGACCCAGCTCCACGACGACGCGCGTGCGGCCCTTGGCTTCGGCCGCGGCCACGGAGCGCACGTTACCGATGTTGACCTTCTTGTAGCGCTCGGGCAGCGCGACCTGGGTTTCAGGTAGATCCATCGACAATCGTGCCGGCTTGTCGATGGTGAACACGACCGGTTCGGGGGCGACCGCGGAGAGCGTCATCGTCAGTAGGACCCGATCGTTGTCCTGGGTCGTGAAGTCGATCGACTGCAGGGCGCGTGCACCCTGGGCTTGTGCGCCTCCGGCCAGCAGCAGGGCTGCCGACGCGAGGGCAGCTCTCAAGGCTGCTTTGGTCATCTCACTGAGCTTGAACATCGCCAGTCACTCCCTAATTACTTTTGGTTTCCGCCAGCGTCAATGACGCCGGACGTTGAATCCATCCACCGAAGCCGTCTGCCACCAGTTCCATCAGGCCGACTTCAGCCTCGGAAATGGAGACGATCTCGCCGTAGTTCTGCCCCATGTGATTCTTGACGGTGACGCGGTGCACGACCCCGTCCGGCGCCTTGATCAGCACGAACACCTTGCCCTTGGTATCGACCGTGCCGACCATGCGCAATCCGTCCAGCGGGAACTCTTCCAGAGGTTCCTTGTTGCGGTTCAGGTCGGGCCGGACACTGCTATTGCTGGCCTGACGGGACGGCTCGATCGAAGCGAAGGGGTCGCGCCGGCCGGCAGCCTCGTAGGTGAAGGCCTCGTACTGCTTCATCTGCGGGATCGGTTCGATCGGCGTCGGCGGGCGGGCCTTGACCTCGGACACCCAGGCCTCGAGATCCTTCAGGCCCTTGCCGCAGGCGCTCAGCATCACCACGGACAGGAGCAGGGCAATCGGGCGGAGTTTGTTCAGCTGTGCTGGCTTCATGGCTCCGCCTTCTACTTGGCCTTCTTGGGCTTGGAGCTGGCTTCGACGCTTTCGGCCTCGGCGATTTCATCGTCGTCGAGATAGCGGTAGGTCTTGGCCAGTGCCTGCATGCGCAGCGTGCCCTCGGCCAGCTTTGCCTTGTCACCCTTGGGAGGTAGCGTGATCTCGACTTCGTCAATAGTCACGATGCGCGGCAAGGCGGCGATCGCGCTGACGAAATTGCCCATCTCGTGATAGGTGCCAGTGACGATGATCTTGTTCGGGATTTCCGCATAGAACTCCCGGGGACTGTCCGGCTGGGGCTGGAACAGCTCCTCTTCCAGGCTCGATGCCACGCGAGCCTGCGAAATGTCGTTCAACAGGTTGGCGACCTCGCTCTTGCTCGGCAACTGCTTGAGCATGGCACCGAAGTCCTTCTCCATCTCGGCGAGTTGAGCCTTGAACGCGTCCAGTGCGGCGGCCTTGCCCTGGTTTTCCTCGAACTGCTTGCGCAGGTTCAGCTCCTTGGCCTCCTCGGCTTGGAGCTCTTCATACACCGGATTGACCAGGAAATAGATGCCCGCCATCAGGACCAGCAGCCCGCCGGCCACGGAGGCGGCAATGCGGACCCAGAGCGGCCAGCCGCCCGGATTGCGCGAATCCAGTGTCTGCAGCTCCGCAATGGCCTGCTGGACGTTCACTGCGCACCCCCTTCACCGTTTGCGGGGGGGGAAGCATCGGAGGGCACCTTCAAGGCCTTGACCCGGAGCTGGAAGTCACCGCGCCGCAGCTGTTCCTGCTCGCTGGTCTTGATCACCACCAGCATCGGGTTCTGGAACCAGGGCGAGGCCTCGAGGTTCTTCATGTAGGTGGACACGCGGCCATTGGACTCCGCGGTGCCATCGATGGTGACGCCTTCTGGCGTTTGCTTGATCGAGCGGATGCTGACGCCGTCCGGGAGCGTGTTGACGATTTCGTCGAAGAAGTGCACCGAAGCCGAACGACTGGCCTGCAACTCCTCGATCACGCGCATGCGCGCCAGCAGGTTGTCGCGGACCTTCTCGAGTTCTTGTATTTCCTTGATCTTCTGCTCGGTTTCGTCGATCTGGCGCTGCAGGTAAGCGTTGCGCTCCTGCTGAGATGAAACCGCGCCGCTGACCGTGCTGTAGCCCAAGCCCACCACCGCGGCGCTGGCCAGCATCCCCAGTCCCAGCATGCTGAGGAACTGCTGCTTGCGCTTGGCGCGCCGCTCGGCGCGCCAGTCGAGTAGGTTGATGCGCGTCGTCATTTGACCTCTCCGTCGAACGCGCGGTAGGCAAGGCCACAGGCGATCAGCAGCGAGGCTTCTTCCTTGGCCAGCACGGCGGGCTTGGCCTTGGAGGACACGCTCATGCCGGCAAAGGGCTTGGCGATCACGGTCGGGATGCGCAGGCGATCCTGGATCGCGGCGTCGATACCCGCGATGTGTGCGGAGCCGCCGGCGAGGATGATCTGGTCGATGGTGTTGTACTGCGAGGCGGCGGAGAAGAAGAACTGCAGGGAGCGGTCGATCTGCTGCGCCATGTCGCTGATGAAATGCGTCAGCACCTCGGTCTGGTAGTCGTCCGGCAGGTTGCCGAATTTCTTGGCCTTGCCGGCTTCGTCCAGGCTCATGCCGTAGTGGCGCATGATGTCCTCGGTGAGCTGGCGGCCGCCGAAGCTCTGGTCACGCGTGTAGACGGTCTTGAGATCGTGCAGGATCAGCACGGAGGTGGTGGTCGCGCCCACGTCCACCACGGCGACGGTGCGACGCACGCCGCGGTCCGGCATCTGGTGCTGCAGGAACTGGCAGGCGTTCTCGAGCGCGTAGCTCTCGATGTCCACGATCTTGGGCTTCAGGCCTGCGATCTCCAGCGCGGCAGCGCGCTGCTCGACCTGCTCCTTGCGGCAGGCCGCGAGTAGCACGTCGACATTGTCCTTGGCCTTTTCGCTATCGCCGAGCACTTCGAAGTCGATGCTGACTTCCTCGATCGGATAGGGGATGTACTGGTCGGCCTCGACCTTGATCTGCTCCTCCATGTCGTCTTCCGACAGGCCTTTGGGGAGCTGGATGACCTTGGTAATGACGGAGGCACCGGCCACGGCCACGGCCGCGTTCTTGGTGCGGGTGCCGGCGCGGCTGAGCGCGCGCATGACGGCCTCTCCGACGATCTTCGGATCGGAAATCTGCTTGTCCGAGACGGCATTCGCCGGCAACGGCTCCACGGCGTAGGTTTCTACGTGGAATTTTTCGCCCCTGCGCGACAGCTCAAGCAGCTTCACGGCACTGGAACTGATATCCAGACCGATAAGCGCCTGTTCTCCCCCGCCTAACAGCGATTGCACTATGGACATATCGCCTCACCAGACTCGCGTTGACATTCCCCCAGCGGGAATCGTGTGGAATTCCCTTGCAGGAATCGTGGTGACTCCTCCCGCATTGAGCCTTACTATAACGCAAACATTCTACGATGCAACTATAAGTAGTGGCTCCAACTATCTGATAGTGCTTCATAAGCTGGAATGCGTTTCTGTAGGTTTTTGGCGCCCCCCAAGGTAGGGATTCAATGAAGTGGAAGCTGTTGCTGTCGGTCCTGGCGGGCTTGCTGCTGGCTGGCGTCCTCGCGCTCTGGGGAGGCTTCCTGGTCGCGCGGGCGTACTTCGAGCCGGAACTGCCGTCGGTCCAGAGCCTGCGCGAGCTGCAACTGGCCCTGCCGCTGAAGATTCATTCGGCTGACGGCAAGCTGCTGGGCGAGTTCGGCGCCGAGCGCCGCGCCCTGCTCAAGTACAAGGAATTTCCGCCGCGCGTGGTGCAGGCCTTCCTGGCGGCCGAGGATGACCGCTTCTTCGACCATCCGGGCGTGGATTGGATGGGCCTGGCCCGTGCCGCCTTTGCGCTGGCCGTGACCGGCCAGAAGTCCCAGGGCGGCAGCACCATCACCATGCAGCTGGCGCGCAACGTCTTCCTGTCCAGCGAGCGCACCTACGGGCGCAAGTTCAAGGAAATCCTGCTGGCGCTGAACATCGAGAAGGAGCTGAAGAAGGAGGAAATCCTCGAGCTCTATCTCAACAAGATCTACCTGGGCGAGCGCGCCTACGGTGTCGGCGCCGCGGCCCTGATCTACTTCGGCAAGAACATCAATGACTTGAAGCTCTCCGAGGCGGCGGTCATCGCCGGCCTGCCGAAGGCCCCCTCGCGCGACAACCCGATCTCGAACCCGGAGCGCGCCAAGGAGCGGCGCAACTACGTGCTGCGCCGCATGCACCAGCTGGGCTACATCTCCGCCGAGGACTTCAAGGGGGCGTCGCAGGAGCCGCTGGTGGTCAAGCCCTACCGGGCCAAGGCCGAGGTGGATGCCTACTACGTCGCCGAGATGGTGCGGCAGGACATCCTGGCCCGCTACGGCGAGGAAGCGGCCTACACCCAAGGCTATACGGTGACCACCACGATCGACTCGCGACGCCAGCTGGCGGCCAACGCCGCCCTGCGCAAGGCGCTGGACGACTACAGCGAGCGCCATGGCTGGCGCGGCCCGGAGGCGAAGATCGACCCGGCGCTGCTGGCCCCCGGCGAAGAGCGGAAGCTGGTGGATGCCCTCGACGCCCGGCCGCAGGTCACCGGCCTGCTGCCCGTGGTGGTGCTGTCCTATACCCCCCAGAAGCTCTCGCTGCGCGCCCGCGAGGGCGACGTGGACCTGGAGCCGCAGCATTTCAAATGGGCCGCCTTCAGCGCCAAGCGCGCGCCGGCGGTGGGCGACGTGCTGCGCATCCGCGCGGGCGGCAAGGAAGGGCGGGAGTGGGTGCTGGGCCAGTTGCCCCAGGCCCAGGGCGCACTGGTGGCGCTGGACCCGCGGGACGGTTCGATCGTCGCCTTGGTGGGTGGCTACGACTTCTTCCAGGGCAAGTTCAATCGCGTGACCCAGGCGCGGCGGCAGGCCGGCTCGGGCTTCAAACCCTTCCTCTACGCGGCGGCGATGGCGCGGGGCTATACCCCGGCCTCGATCTTCCTCGACGCGCCGGTGGTGTTCAGCGTCCGCGGCCAGAAGGACTGGCGGCCGGAAAACTACGGCGGCGACTTCAAGGGGCCCATGACCCTGCGCGAGGCCCTGGTGCAGTCGCGCAACCTGGTGTCGATCCGCGTGCTCGAGGCCATCGGCGTCGACTACGCCCGCGACTACATTGCCCGCTTTGGCCTGCCGAAGGACCACATGCCGCGCAACCTGACCATGTCCCTGGGCACCGGCGACTTCACGCCCCTGGAAATGGCGCGCGGCTTCACCACGCTGGCCAACGGTGGCTACCTGGTGGAGCCCCACTTCATCGACAGCATCCGCGACGGCGCCGGCAAGCTGCTGTTCAAGGCCCAGCCGAAGATCGCCTGCTTCGAGTGCGAGCAGCTGCCGCCGCCGCCGGAAGAGGCTGCCGATGATCCATCCGCCAACGAGTCCGAGGCTCCGCCGCCCGACATCCCGGAAAACGGCGCGCCGCGCGTGGTCGATGCCCAGACCGTCTGGATGATCACCGACATCCTCCACGACGTGACCGTGCGTGGCACTGCCGCCAAGCTCAACGAGCTCGGACGCAACGACCTGGCCGGCAAGACCGGCACCACCAATGACGAGACCGACGCCTGGTTCAATGGCTACCAGAAGACCCTGGTCGCCACCGCCTGGGTCGGCCGCGACCAGCCGGGTCCGCTGGGCAAGGGTGAGGTCGGTGGCCGCGCCGCGCTGCCGATGTGGATGGACTTCATGCGGGTCGCCCTCAAGGACGTGCCGCAGGGCATGTTGCCGCGCCCCTCGGGCCTGGTCAGCGTGCGCATCGACCGCCGCAGTGGCAAGCTGGCCGGCGAAGAGGCAGACGCTGTATTCGAGGTCGTTCCCCAGGACCGGATTCCCGAGGCGGCCGATGCTCCGGCCGCGGAGGAAGAGGGGCGTCCGTCCTCCGGAGGTGTGGAAGAGCTGTTCTGAGGCTATCGTCGCCCATCGCTGGGCCAGGGGTGTCGCCGTGCAACACAGCATCGTGCAGGAAGCCGCCCGGATCATCTGCGAGGAGCAGGTGACCGACTACCGCGCGGCCAAGCAGAAGGCGGCCGAGCGCCTCGGCCTGCCACCGCGCACCGGCCTGCCGGACAATGCCCAGGTGCAGCAGGCGGTGATCGAGTATCAGCGGCTCTTCGGTGGCGAGGCCTATCACGACCGTCTGCGGCGCATGCGCCGCACCGCGCTGCGCGTGATGCGCCAGCTGGCCGAGTTCTCGCCGCGCCTGGTCGGCGGTGCCGTCAGCGGGGCCATCACCGAGGCCCACCGCCTGCAGCTGCATGCCTTCGCCGACAAGCCGGAAGCGATCGACATCTACCTGCACGACCGTGGCATCGACTTCGACCAGGGCGAGCGACGCTACCGATACCCCGACGGCAAGGAGCAACGCATCCCGCTGACCTGCTTCGAAGTGGAGGATGTGGGCGTGGACCTGGCGGTGTTTTCCGAGAACGAGCAGCGCCGTGCGCCGCTGAGCCCGGTGGAGGGCCAGCCGTTCCGCCGTATGGACCCTGCGCAGCTGGAGAAGCTGATCGCGACCGCCGAAGCGGCCGCCTGAAGTGGTGCCAAGAATGAAAAAAGCCCTCCTGATGGAGGGCTTTTCATTTCAACCTTCGTCAAAGGATGCGAAGAGGCCGTAGCGAGCGGCCCGAGGTTGCGTCGAGGAGCGGAGCCGTACTGAAGTACGGCGAGCACCGGAGATGCAAGATCGGGTCGCGTAGTAGGCCTATTCGTATCCTTTAGCGCTGCGCGATCGGGGTCACATTGCGGTCGCCGGCGCCGGTATAGACCTGGCGAGGGCGGGCGATGCGCATCGACGGATCCGCCACCATTTCGATCCAGTGGGCCACCCAGCCGACCGTGCGCGCGATGGCGAACATCGGCGTGAACATGTTCACCGGGATGCCCAGGGCCTTGTAGATGATGCCCGAGTAGAAATCCACGTTCGGGTACAGCGCGCGGGCCTTGAAGTAGTCGTCCGACAGGGCGATCTCTTCCAGCTTCATCGCCAGTTCCAGCTGCGGGTCGCTGTCCTTGCCCAGGTGCTTGAGCACCTTGTGGCACTGCTCGCGGATGATCGTGGCGCGCGGGTCGAAGTTCTTGTACACGCGGTGGCCGAAGCCCATCAGGCGCACGCCCGAGGTCTTGTCCTTGACCTTGGCCATGAAGGCCGGGACGTTCTTCACGTCGCCGATCTCTTCCAGCATCTTCAGCACGGCCTCGTTGGCGCCGCCGTGCGCCGGACCCCAGAGGGCAGCGATGCCCGAGGCGATCGCGGCGTAGGGGTTGGTGCCGGTGGAGCCGGCCATGCGCACCGTGGAGGTGGAGGCGTTCTGCTCATGGTCGGCGTGCAGGATGAACAGCACGTCCAGCGCCTTGGCGGCGACCGGATCGACGTGGTACGGCTCGGCCGGCACGGCGAACATCATGTGCAGCAGGTTGCTGCAGTAGTCCAGGTGGTTCTGCGGGTAGACGAACGGCTGGCCGTAGTACTTCTTGTAGGCGGCGGCGGCGATCGTCGGGATCTTGGCGATCATGCGGTGCGCGAAGATCTCGCGGTGCCGCGCATCCTTGTTGTTGGTGGTGTCGTGGTAGAACGCGGACAGCGAGCCGACGATGCCGGTCAGCATGGCCATCGGGTGGGCGTCGTAGTTGAAGCCACCGAAGAACCCCTTGAGGTTCTCGTTGATCATGGTGTGCTTGCGGATGTTCATGTCGAACGCCGCGAGCTGGTCCTTGTTCGGCAGTTCGCCGTTCAGGATCAGGTAGGCCACTTCGATGAAATTGCAGTGCTCGGCCAGCTGGGCCACCGGGTAGCCGCGGTACAGCAGCACGCCCTTGTCACCGTCGATGTAGGTGATGGCCGACTTGGTCGAACAGGTGGAACTGAAGCCGGGGTCGTAGGTGAAGACGTCCAGCTTGTCGTAGACCTTGCCCACGTCGAGGCCGACCGGGCCGAGGGTGCCGCCGATGGCCGGAAGATCGGTTTTCTCACCGGTGGCGTTATTGACCAGACTGTAGCTGACGTCGCTCATGCTTGCTCCGCAATCTTTTTGTGGCGAATCCTGAAGCGAGAACCGTGCCGGCCCAAGCTTCCCCAGAGTTTCCCTGGTGACGAGATCTTCCTCAGGCCGGGTAATGCGCGGGATAAGGCAGGCGGGCGGTGCCGCTGCTCACCGCCGCACGGGCCACTGCCGGGGCGACACGGTCGCGCAGGCGGGGGTCGAGCGGCTTGGGGATGATGTAGTCGGGGCCGAAGGATAGCGACTTTTGCCCATAGGCCGCCAGCACTTCCTGCGGAACCGGCTCCCGCGCCAGGGCGGCGATGGCCCGGACCGCGGCGGTTTTCATGGCCGCATTGATGTAGCGCGCACGCACGTCCAGGGCGCCCCGGAACAGGAAGGGGAAGCACAGCACGTTGTTGACCTGGTTGGGGTAATCGCTGCGGCCGGTGGCCATGATCAGGTCGTGGCGCACCGCCAGGGCGTCCTCCGGCCGGATTTCCGGGTCGGGGTTGGACAGGGCGAAGATGATGGGCTTTTCGGCCATCAGCATCAGCCATTCCGGCTTCATCAGGCCGGGGCCGGACACGCCGATGAACACGTCGGCACCGGCCAGGGCGCCCGCCAGGCTGCGGCGCTCGGCGGCGGCAGCCGAGGCAAATTCCAGCTTTTCCTTGTTCAGCGAGGAGAAATCCTCGCGGTCGCGGTGGATCACGCCCTTGCGGTCCACCAGCAGCATGTTTTCGCGCCGGGCGCCCAGGTCCACGGCCAGGCGCATGGAGGCGATGCCGGCGGCCCCGGCCCCCAGGCAGACGATGCGGGCGTCCTCGATCTTCTTGCCGACCAGTTCCAGGGCGTTCAGCAGGCCGGCGCAGAGCACGATGGCGGTGCCGTGCTGGTCGTCATGGAACACCGGGATGTCACAGCGCTCGATCAGCTTTTCCTCGATCTCGAAGCAGCTGGGCGCGGCGATGTCTTCCAGGTTGATGCCGCCGAAGGTCGGGGCGATGCGCGCCACCGTGTCGATGAAGTCCTTGGGCTCCTTGGCATCCACCTCGATGTCGAAGACGTCGATATCGGCGAATTTCTTGAACAGCACTGCCTTGCCTTCCATGACCGGCTTGCCGGCCAGGGCGCCGCAATCCCCCAGGCCCAGCACCGCGGTGCCGTTGGAGATCACCGCCACCAGGTTGCCCTTGGCGGTGTAGCGGTAGGCGTTCTCGGGGTCGGCCTGGATTTCGCGGACGGGTTCGGCCACGCCCGGGGTATAGGCGAGCGACAGTTGGGCTGCCGTCTCGAAAGGCTTGGTGATGGCGATGCCGAGCTTTCCGGGGGTCGGAAACTCGTGATAGTCCAGAGCGGACTTCTTCAGCGTGTCGTTCATGCGCGCAGTGCCTTCGGCCTGGATACGCGTGGGTGAACGGCGGCTGGAACCAAGCCGGCACAGCGGTACTGCCCGGCAGGGTTCAGCTGCCGCGGTCTACAGCGAGGGCATAAACAGCAAGGCCGCCCAGGGGGCGGCCTTGCTTGAAGCCTGGATGCTGCTTAGGCCTTGCGCGCGTAGCGGGCGTTGAACTTGCCCACGCGGCCGCCGGTGTCCACGACCTTCGACTTGCCCGTGTAGTGCGGGTGCGAGGCGCTGGAGGTATCGAGGTTCACCAGGGGATATTCCTGGCCGTCGACGGTGATCTTGTCCTTGGTCTTCACGGTCGAACGGATGATGAAGTTCTGACCAATGGAGGAGTCGCGGAACACGACCGGGCGATATTCGGGGTGGATGCCTTCTTTCATGACACAGCTTCCGGCAAAACTAAAAGGGCGCGCAGTGTAATGGGAAGCCCCGGCGCTGGCAACTTTATCAGCAGCCCTGGCCCCTCAGCCCTCCTCGGACTCCACCTGGACCTCGAATCCCCCCTCTTCGTCCACCGTCAGGCGCACGGTCATCGGGCGGCAGCAGACGGAGCAGTCCTCGGTGTAAACCGCTGATCCGCCTGAGAGATCAATCTCCAGGACGATGTCTTCCCAGCAGCACGGACAGGTAACGACGGCTTCTTCCAGCATGGGGACTCCAGCGTCTAGAGAAACGGGTCTAGAGAAACAACTCCAGCAGCCGATTCAGGTGCCGGTGCCCCATCGGAGTCGGCCGCAGCAGCCCCGGGTCGGGTTCCATCAGGCCCAGGCGCCGGGCCTCGGCCATGGGCGCGTCCAGGGCCGACAGCGGCAGGCCGGTGCGGGTTTCCCAGAGCGCCGCCGGTACCCCGGCGTTCAGGCGCAGCACGTTGAGCATGAACTCCACCGGCATCTCCTCGGCCGACAGCAGGCGTTGCTCCTGCACGGCGGCTTCCGTGCCAGCGTGCTCCTGGTAGCGCTTGGGGTGCTTGTGACGTGCCCGGCGAGCGACTCCCGCCAGCCCACTGCGCTTGCCATGGGCGCCGGCGCCGATGCCCAGGTAATCACCGAACTCCCAGTAATTGAGGTTGTGGCGGGCCTGGCGTCCCGGCCGGGCGTAGGCCGAGACCTCGTACTGGGCGTAGCCGGCCGCGGCCAGGCGCGCCTGGCCGGCATCGAACATGCCGGCCACGACATCGTCGTCCGGCAGCGGCGGCGGGCGGGCGGCGAACTCGGTGTTGGGCTCCAGGGTGAGCTGGTACCAGGACACGTGCTCGGGCTGCAGCGCCAGCACGCCATCCAGGTCGGCCATGGCCTGGTCCTCGGACTGCTGCGGCAGGGCGAACATCAGGTCGAGGTTCACATTGTCGAAGCCGGCGTCGCGCGCCAGCCGCAGCGCCGCCACCGCCTGGCCGGGGTCGTGGATGCGGCCGAGCTTCTTCAGTTGCGCCGCGTCCAGGCTCTGCACGCCGATGGACAGCCGGTTCACCCCGGCGGCGCGGTAGCCGCGGAAATGCGCGGCGTCGGCGGTACCGGGGTTGGCTTCCAGGGTGATCTCGACGTCGGGCGCGAAGGCCAGGCGCTTCGATACGGCCTCCAGCACGCGGCCGATGGCGCGGCCGGAGAACAGGCTGGGGGTGCCGCCGCCCATGAAGATCGAGACCAGCGGGCGGGATTCGCCCCCGGCCAGCTCATGGTCGAGATCGCGGGCCAGGGCCTCGACGTAGGCGTCCTCCGGCGTCTCGCCGCGCAGGGCGTGGGAGTTGAAGTCGCAGTAGGGGCACTTCTGGACGCACCAGGGGAAGTGCAGGTACAGCGCCAGGGGGATCGCCGGGTCTGGACCACGTCCGGAGGTCGCGCCAGCGCAGGCGGCGCCGGGGTTCATGTCTCAGTCCCGCAGCATGTCGAGCAGTTCGGCCGCGGCCTGGGCGCGGTGCGAGATGCGGTTCTTCAGGGCCGGATCGAGCTGGCCGGCACTGCAGTCATGGCCCGGCACCCAGAACAGCGGGTCGTAGCCGAAGCCGCCTTCGCCTTGCGGCTCGTGCAGGATGCGCCCGCGCCAGGCGCCCTGGGCGATCAGCGGCGTGGGGTCGGCGGCGTGGCGCAGGAACACCATCACGCAGACGAACTGCGCGCCGCGGTCCTGCTCGGCCACGCCTTCCAGCGCGCCCATCAGCTTGCGGTTGTTGGCGCGGTCGCCCGCGCCCTTGGCGGCATAACGGGCGGAATGCACGCCGGGCTGGCCATTGAGGAAGTCGACCTCGATGCCGGAATCGTCGGCGATGGCGGGCAGCCCCGACACCTTCGAGGCATGGCGCGCCTTGATCAGCGCGTTCTCGACGAAGGTCGGCGCGGATTCCTCCGGCTCCTCGTCGCTGAAGTCGGTGACCAGGCGCAGCTCCCAGCCCAGCGGCGCCAGCAGTGCCTGCATTTCCTTCAGCTTGCCGGCGTTGCGGCTGGCGAGGACGACTTCGGTGGGCATGCTTATGCCTTCAGCGCCTCGCGCTGTACCTCGATCAGCTGCCGGATGCCGGCCGTAGCCAGGTCCAGCAGGGCGTCGAGCTCCTCGCGGCGGAAGGCATGGCCCTCGGCGGTGCCCTGCACCTCGATGAACTGGCCGGCCTCGTTCATGACCACGTTCATGTCGCACTCGCAGCCGGAGTCCTCGACGTAGTCCAGGTCCAGCACCGGCTGGCCGCCGGAGATGCCGACGGACACCGCGGCGACCTGGCCGAACAGCGGGTTCTTCTTGATCTGGCCCTTCTTCAGCATGGCGTTGATGGCGTCGGCCATGGCCACGTAGGCGCCGGTGATGGCGGCGGTGCGGGTGCCGCCGTCGGCCTGCAGCACGTCGCAGTCCAGCGTGACGGTGTAGTTGCCCAGGGCCTCCAGGTTGACGCAGGCGCGCAGCGAGCGGCCGATCAGGCGCTGGATTTCCTGCGTGCGGCCGGACTGCTTGCCCTGGGCCGCTTCACGGCGGCTGCGGGTGTGGGTGGCGCGGGGCAGCATGCCGTACTCGGCCGTGACCCAGCCGCCGCCGTCCTTCTTCCAGGAGGGGCCGCGCTCCTCGACGCTGGCGGTGCAGAGCACGCGGGTATCGCCGAAGCTGACCAGCACCGAGCCTTCGGCATGGCGGGTGAACTGGCGCTGGATCGAAACCGGACGCAGCTGGTCCGGCGCGCGGCCGGAGATACGGGTGGGCATGTGGGAATCTCGCCTGAGGGCCGCGAATTATACGGCGTGCCCGCCGGTCAGCGGCTATGATCGTGTCAGAACCCTGACAGGCCTGTAGAGCCTGCGGCATTTCGAGGAGAGATTCATGCGCAATTGGTTGGTAGGCGGCCTGGCGGCTGCGGTGATGCTCGTGGGCGGCTGCAGCCGTTCGGATGACAAGGCTCCGGAGACCGGAGGCCCCGGCGGGGCGAAGTACTCGGCGGACATCACCCGCACCTCCCTGGGTATCCCCCACATCAAGGCGCAGGACTTCGGTAGCCTGGGTTACGGCTTCGGCTATGCCTTTGCGGAGGACAACCTCTGCGTGATGCAGGAAGACTTCATCACCATCCGCGGCCTGCGGGCGCGCTATTTCGGCCGCGACGGCAGCTACACGATCCAGCCCAACGGCGTCACCGCCAACAACGTCGACAGTGACTTCTACTGGCGCAGCACCGCCACCGACGAGGCCATCGCCCCGGCGCGGGACAAGACCCTGGCCGACTACAAGAACGTCACCCGCGGCTTTGCGGATGGCTACAACCGTTATGTCCGCGAGATCAAGGCCGGCGGGCACGAGGGCCGCCACGCCGCCTGCCGCGCGGCGGACTGGGTGTTCGAGATCGAGGAAAACGACATGTACCGGCGCTACCTGCGCCTGGCGCTGATCGCCTCCGGCTCGGTGTGGATCAACGAGGTGGCCACGGCACAGCCGCCGCCGCTGCCGCCGGCGGGCAGCAGCGCGGCCTCGGCACGCGCCAAGTCGGCCGCCGAGCCCTCGGCGGAGCAGAAGGCCGCCGCGTTGCGCAGCGACCCCGGCCCGTTCCGCTTCTTCCAGCGCGAGAAGACCTTCGGCAGCAACATGTACGCGCTGGGCAAGGACGCCACCACCGACGGCCGCTCGGTGGTCTACGGCAATCCCCACTTCCCCTGGATCGGCACCGAGCGCCTGTACCTGGCGCACGCCACCATCCCCGGCAAGCTCGACATCATGGGCGCCTCGCTCTACGGCGTGCCGGCCGTGCTGATCGGCTTCAACGACCACATCGCCTGGACCCACACCGTCTCCACCGCCTACCGCTTCACCTTCTACGAACTGACGCTGAACCCGCTGAATCCGCGCCAGTACCTGTATGACGGCAAGCTGCGCGACATGGTGGCCGTGCCGGTCACCATCCAGGTGAAGAACGAGGACGGCAGCCTGACGGAGGAAACGCGCACGCTGTACAAGACCCACTACGGTCCGGTACTGGTGCTGAAGGCCGCCGGCATCCCGATCCTGGGCTGGAACAACCTCAAGGCCTACGCGCTGCGCGACGCCAACGCCGAGAACGACAGCCTGATCAACCAGTTCGCGCGCTGGAACCAGTCGGCGAACCTGGACGAATTCATCCGCGCGCAGGCCGAGGTGCTGGGCGTGCCCTGGGTCAACACCGTGGCCAGCGGCCCCGGCGGCAAGGTCTACTACTCCGACGTCACGGTGGTGCCCAACGTCCCGGATTCCAAGGTCACCACCTGCCAGGCCATCCCCCTGCACCAGGTGGTGCAGCTGCTGGCCCCCGGCCTGCCGCTGCTGGACGGCTCGCGCTCCGCCTGCGAGTGGGACTCGGATGACGATGCGCCGCGCCCCGGCATCTTCGGTGCGTCCAACCTGCCCAAGATCCAGCGCGACGACTGGGTGCACAACTGCAATGACAGCCACTGGCTGACCAATCCCGCCGAGCCGCTGGAAGGCTATGCCGGCATCATCGGCGCCGAGCGCAGTGCCCGCTCGCTGCGCACGCGCCTGTGCATCCAGCAGATCACCAGGCGGCTCGGTGGCACCGACGGCCGCCCCGGCAACCGCTTCGACATCCCGACGCTGCAGGACGTGGTGCTGTCCAGCCAGATCCTGTCGGCACAGATGGAGCGCGACACGGTGGTGGGCACGCTGTGCCGCCTGCCGGTGCTGATCGGGTCCTCCGGCCCGGTGAACGTCGCGGCGGCCTGCGAGGCACTGAAGAACTGGGACATGAAGGCCAACCTGGATTCGCGCGGCGCGCACGTCTGGCGCGAGTTCTACCGCAACGTATCGGGGCCGCTGCTGCCGCTGCCGATCGGCCCGGAGAACCCGCTGCTGTATCTCACGCCGTTCTCCGCCAGCGATCCGGTCAACACGCCGCGCGGCATCAACGTGCTGCTGCCCACGGTGAGCGTCGCCTTCGCGGACGCGGTAAAGGCCGTGGCCGACGCCGGCTTCGCGCCGGATGCGCCCCTGGGCGAGATCCAGCACCCGGGCTACATCGACAAGAGCATCCCGGTGTTCGGTGGCGAGGGCTTCGAGGGTGCGTTCACCATCGCCAACTCCGGCCCGATCTCCGCGGACGGCTACAACATCGACTACGGCAACAGCTACATCCAGACCGTGACCTGGGGCAGCGGTGGCGTGGAGGCCGAGGGTTTCCTGACCTATTCCGAGTCCACCGACCCGGCCAATCCGCACTTCTCCGACTACACCCGCGAGTACTCGGCCAAGCGCTGGCACAAGCTGCCGTTCAAGGCAGCGGATGTGGAGGCGGATGCGGTGAGGAAGTACAGCCTGAGCGAGTGATGGGATTTCCCTCTCCCGCCGGCGGGAGAGGGAGTAGAGGCGGCGATGCCATCGGGGCATCGCCAAGGCGCGGCGGATCATCTGCCAATCTTGTAGCCCGGTTTCGCGCAGCGAAGCCGGGGTGCGCTGCTACGGGAGCCCCGGCTTGCCTCCGGCAAACCGGGCTACGTTGCTGAAGACGGCGTCGGACGTTTGACGCGCAGCGCAAACAGCACCACCAGTATCCCGATATACATCGCCGGCTCCCGCACATCCGACTTCACCAGCCACAGGAAGTGCAGGCAGGCCAGGATCGCGGCGGGGTAGATCAGCCGATGCAGCAGCGCCCAGCGGCGTTTCAGCCGGCGCTGCCAGCCACGCGTCGAGGTCAGGGCCAGCGGCAGCAGCAGCAGCCAGGCGGTGAAGCCCAGGGTGATGTAGGTTCGCTTGACCAGGTCCTTGGCCAGTTGCGTCGCCGACCATTCGAGGTCGAAGGTCAGGTAGATCGCGAAGTGCAGCGTGATCCAGGCATAGGCCCAGAGTCCCAGCAGGCGCCGCACCTGGATCGCCTCGCCGCGACCGGTCAGGCGGCGCAGCGGCGTCATCGCCAGCGTGGCCAGCAGCAGGCGCAGTGACCAGAGCCCGCTCTGGTGCTCCAGGAACTCCACCGGATTGGCCCCGAGCCGGGCGGTGGCCGCACACCAGGCCAGCCACAGCAGGGGGCCGCCGCCCAGGGTCCAGGCGGCCAGCCGCCACCACAGCAGCGGGCGTCTGAAGGCGGACATCAGTACAGCTTCTTCGGATCCAGGCCGGCGTAGAGCGGCGCCACTTCCGGGTAGCCGTTGAAGGGCAGGGTCTTGCGCTTGAACAGCTCGCCCAGGCGGCGCTCGGTGGCCTGGCTCCAGCGCGGATGATCCACGGCGGGGTCCACGTTGGAGTAGAAGCCGTATTCCTGCGGAGCCATCTGCTTCCAGGTGGTCACCGGCTCGCGCTCGGTGAAGCGGATGCGCACCACCGACTTGATGCTCTTGTAGCCGTACTTCCAGGGGATGGTCAGGCGCAGCGGTGCTCCGTTCTGGTTCGGCAGCACCTTGCCGTACATGCCCACCGACATGAAGGACAGCGGGTGCATGGCCTCGTCAATTCGCAGGCCTTCCTTGTAGGGCAGGTCCAGGCCGCTCCAGCGCGACAGCGGCATCTGCTCCTTGTCGTACAGGGTCTCGAAAGCCACGTACTTCGCCTTCGAGGTCGGCTTGAAGCGCTTCAGCAGGTCCGCCAGCGGGAAGCCCAGCCAGGGCACCACGATGCTCCAGGCCTCCACGCAGCGGTGGCGGTAGATGCGCTCCTCCAGGGCGTGCGGCTTGATCAGGGCATCGAGGTCGATCCGGCCCGGGGCCTCGCACTCGCCTTCCACCGCCACCGACCAGGGGCGGGTGCGCAGGCTATGGGCATTGCGCGCGGGGTCGCCCTTGTCGGTGCCGAACTCGTAGTAGTTGTTGTAGGTGCTGGTGGTCTCGAAGGGGGTCACGGCTTCGCCGCCCGCCTGCTCGCTGCGCTTGGCGATCTTCAGCCCGCCGGGGGCGGACGCTGCCGCCGGAGCTGCGGGCGCGGCGGCATCGCCGCAGCCGGCCGCCAGCAGTGCCGCCGTTCCCAGTCCCATGCGGGCCAGGATGTCGCGGCGCCGGTAATAGGTCGGCTCCGGCGTGATTTCGCTGGAAATGATGGCCGACGGCGGCAGGATGCGGATCAGCATGGGAGAACTCCGGGGCTTATTTCGGAACTACGCCAGTCTGACACTGCCGGATGCCCGCTGTTCGCGGCTGTCATAATGTCCGGACGTTGCATCATGAAACGCGGACGAACGGGCATATGGAGCTGGACGAACTGATCGAGACCTTCGAGTTCCTGGGTGATTGGGAGGAGCGCTACCGCTACCTGATCGACCTGGGGCGCAAGCTGCCGCCGATGCCGGCGGACGAGCATACGGAGGCCAACAAGGTGCGCGGCTGCATGTCGCAGGTGTGGTTTTCGCACAGCCTGAAGCCGGGCTCGCCCGCCACCCTGGAATTCCGCGGCGATTCCGACGCCCACATCGTCAAGGGCTTGATCGCATTGCTGTTTGCGGTGGTTTCCGACAAGACGCCGAAGCAGATCGTGGACTCCGACATCGGTGAAATCTTTACCCGCCTGGGACTGGAGAACCACATCACGATGAACCGACGCAACGGTTTCTACTCTATGGTGGAGCGAATCCAGAACA
Source organism: Pseudomonadota bacterium (assembly GCA_052035235.1). Classification (GTDB taxonomy): domain Bacteria; phylum Pseudomonadota; class Gammaproteobacteria; order Nevskiales; family Nevskiaceae; genus Solimonas_A. The sequence continues at coordinate 85,948 of JBPOHT010000001.1, forward strand.
TCGCACGCGAGGAACTTGCGCGCGCGTAACATTGGGCCGATAGAATCGGCCGGACAAACCGAAGGGAGTAATTGGTGATGGCGATGGGCGCATTCTTCTTCTATGCACTGGTGATCTTCTTCGTGGTCACCCTGTTCAAGGGCGTGGTCACCGTGCCCCAGGGCAAGGAATACACGATCGAGCGCTTCGGCAAGTACCGCGCCACCTTCACGCCGGGCCTGCACTGGCTGGTGCCCTGGGTGGATCGCGTCGGACGCAAGCTGTCGCTGATGGAGCAGGTGCTGGACGTGCCCTCGCAGGAAGTCATCACCAAGGACAACGCCATGGTCGGCGTGGACGGCGTGGTGTTCTTCCAGATCCTGGACGCGCCGAAGGCCGCCTACGAGGTGCAGCACCTGGAGCTGGCGATCATGCAGCTCACCATGACCAACCTGCGCACCGTGATGGGCTCCATGGACCTGGACGAACTGCTCAGCCAGCGCGACCACATCAATGCCAAGCTGCTGTCGGTGGTGGATGAGGCGACCACGCCCTGGGGCATCAAGGTCACCCGTATCGAGATCAAGGACATCCGCCCGCCGACCGACCTGGTCGACTCCATGGCGCGCCAGATGAAGGCCGAGCGCGAGAAGCGCGCCAACATCCTGGAGGCCGAGGGCTTCCGCCAGGCTGCCATCCTCAAGGCCGAGGGTGAGCGCCAGTCGCAGATCCTGATCGCCGAAGGCGAGAAGCAGCAGGCCATCCTCGACGCCGAAGGCCGCAAGGAAGCCGCCTTCCGCGACGCCGAGGCCCGCGAGCGCCAGGCCGAGGCCGAAGCGCGCGCCACCATGATGGTGTCGCAGGCCATCGAGAAGGGCGACGTGCAGGCCATCAACTACTTCGTCGCCACCAAGTACATCGAGGCGCTGGGCCGTATCGCCACCAGCCCCAACGAGAAGCTGGTGCTGATGCCGCTGGAAGCCGGCAACGTCATCGGCGCGCTCGGTGGCATCGCCGAGCTGACCAAGAAGGTTGCTGCGGCCCCTGCGAAGTAACCCGGGAGAGTCTTGATGGACGTTCTCTACTGGCACTGGTGGGTATTCGGGCTGGTGCTGCTGGTGGCGGAGATGCTGCTGCCCACCGGCTTCGTGCTGCTGTGGATCGGCGCTTCCGCCATCATCGTCGGCGCCCTGAGTTGGGCGCTGCCGCTGAACTGGCAGATCGAGCTGGTGCTGTTCTCGGTGCTGTCGCTGGGCAGCTTCCTGGTGTGGAAGAAATTCCGCCCGGCCGTGCAGGAAAGCGACCAGCCGATGCTCAATCGCCGCGGCCAGTCCTACATCGGCCGCAACTTCACGCTGAAGGACCCCATCGTCAACGGCGTCGGCAAGCTGCGCGTCGATGACTCGCAGTGGCGCATCACCGGTCCTGACGTGCCCGCCGGCACGCAGGTGCGGGTCACCCGCGCCGACGGCGCCACCCTGCACGTGGAGCCGGCGTAATCGAGCACGAGCACGCCAAGCAAGGCACGCCGCTGCGGCATCCGCTGCGGCCCCCGCACATCACCGGTGCCGAGAACCTGTACTCCCTCGGCGAGGAGATCAGCCATGCCGTGACCCACGGCCTGGGCGTGGTGCTGTCGATCGTCGGGCTCGTGGTGCTGGTAGCCAAGGCGACGCTCTACGGCAATGCCTGGCATATCGCGGCAGCGGCGATCTTCGGCAGCACCCTGGTGCTGATGTACGCCGCCTCCACGCTGTACCACTCGATCCCGCTGCCCGGCGCCAAGCGCGTGCTGCGCGTGCTCGACCACTCGCTGATCTACTTCCTGATCGCCGGCACCTACACGCCGTTCACGCTGATCACCCTGCGTGGCCCCTGGGGTTGGGGACTGTTCGCCTTCACCTGGGGCCTGGCCCTGGCCGGGGTGGTGTTCAAGATCTTCGCCACCGGCAAGTTCGAGAAGATATCGCTGGCCATCTACCTGCTGATGGGCTGGTGCGCACTGGTGGCGATCAAGCCCTTGCTGGTGGCGCTGGAGCCGGCGGCGCTGTGGCTGGTGCTGGCGGGTGGCCTGACCTACAGCGGTGGTGTGGTCTTCTACACCTGGACCAGCCTGCGCTACCACCATGCGGTCTGGCACCTGTTCGTGCTGGGCGGCAGCGTGCTGCATTTCTTTGCGATCCTGCTTTACGTGATTCCCGGCGCGCCTGCCTGAAGCAGGCCAAACCCGGCTTCGCTGCCTGAAACCGGGCTGCGGGCCTGCTACGGTATGCACAGAGGAGAATCCATGGCCAAGAACGGTTTCGCCGCGGTCCGTAGCCCCTATCTGGTGCCCTACGACGGCACGTTCCGTGTCGCCCGCGCCGCCACCAAGCCGCCGACCAAGCGTGCCGACAAGGAGACCTGCAAGCTCTGGCTGGCCGAGGCGGTGGAAGAACTCTCCGGGCTGCAGCACATGCTGTATGCCAACGATTATCACAGCGTGCTGCTGGTCTTCCAGGCGATGGACGCGGCCGGCAAGGACAGCACCATCCGTGCCGTGCTTACGGGGGTGGACCCCGCGGGCTGCGACGTGCATTCCTTCAAGCGCCCTTCGCTGCAGGAGCTGGACCACGATTTCCTCTGGCGCACTGCCACGCGCCTGCCCGAGCGCGGGCGCATCGGCGTGTTCAACCGCAGCTACTACGAGGAGGTGCTGGCGGTGCGCGTGCACCCGGAGTTCCTCAAGTACCAGAAGCTGCCGCGCATCCCCAAGAAGCTGGATGATCTGTGGGAAGAACGCTACGAGTCCATTCGCGACCACGAGAAGCACCTGGCGCGCAACGGCACGCTGATCCTCAAATTCTGGCTCAACGTCTCGCGCGAGGAGCAGCGCCAGCGCTTCCTTGCGCGCCTGGATGAGCCGGAGAAGAACTGGAAGTTCGAGAGCGGCGACATCACCGAGCGCGGCTTCTGGCGCGACTACATGAAGGCCTACCAGGACGCGCTCAACGCCACCTCGCGCCCCTGGGCGCCGTGGTACGCGATCCCCGCCGACAACAAGCCCTTCATGCGCGCCACCGTGGCGGAGCTGGTCGTCTCCAGCATGAAGAAGCTGGACCTGCGTTATCCGGAGCTGGAGCCGGAGGAGAAGCTGCGGTTCGACGAGATGCGGGAGCTGTTGCGCAAGGACCGGTAGGCGCCGGACATTTTCTCGTAGGGTGGGCACCAACAGTAGGCGCTTTAGGTGAACGGCTTCATCGTTTGCCCACGCGGCGCAATCGCCGGGCCTGGAACAGGTCCGGACGCGTGGGCAAACATGAAGCTGCTTGCCCACCCTACGTCTGCTAGTCCCTGCTTTCGAATCGCTCCTGCGTCGATAACGAGAACTTGGCGGTGCCCGTAGGCACCATCTGGGTGCCGGTAGAGGCCACTCCACTGAAGTCCATCGAGTATCTCAGGTAGTAGGTCTGTGCGGCTGCGGCATCCAGTTCGACTCGCCCCGATTCGAAGGTCGGCATGAACATCATCGATTCCTTCACCGTGATCGTATGCGGTCCGGCGGGGACGGAGACCGTCAGTGAATCGCCGGTGCCAAGCTGCCCGATCTTCTGTCCATCCAGGTAGAAGAACGGTCGCTCCGGATTGGCACTGTGAAAGGTGGTACGAGTCCTGTAGACGACTAAGGTCGCGGCGTCATCAGGCGCCAGGGTCGGCTGTTGGTAGGTCGAGGCGCAGGCGGCAAGCGCCGATACCAGGGCCAGCGCCAGAAGCAGATGCAGGGATTTCATGAGCGGATTCCTGAATTCAGCCACGAAGCGGCAGCGTATGCACCCGCGTCCCCTGGTACGGCCGGCGTGACAGCGTCAGCAATGCCTCAGCCACGGCCTGCGTGCTGATCGGGCGGTACTTGGCCAGCGGGCCCGCCAGCAGCGGCGAGAGCAGGGGGCTGAGCTTCTGTGCGAAGGCTTCGCCGGGGCGGTGCTCGTCGCGCGGGCCCAGCAGCAGCGAGGGCTGCACGATGCGCAGGGACGGATAACCCAATGCGGCCACGTCCTCTTCCATGCGGCCCTTCACGCGGGAGTAGAAGGACGGCGAGTGCGACGAGGCGCCGATGGACGACACCACCAGGAACTGGCGGGCGCCCTGGGCCAGGGCGGCGGTGGCCAGGGCCACGACATAGTCATGGTCCACCTGCTCCAGGCCGGTACGGCCGGACTTGGCCTGGGTGGTGCCCAGGCAGCAATAGACGTCGTCCACAGCCAGTTGGCTGCCGAGGGCCGGCAGGTCGCTGAAATCGCTGGTGACGGCCTCGAGCTTGGCGTGGGTCTGCGCCGGCGGGCGGCGGCCGATGACCTTGACCCGGCCGTAGTCGGGGGAGGCCAGCAGCAGCGGCAGCAACTGCTGGCCGATGGCGCCGGTGGCCCCGGCCAGCAGGGCGGTCTTGGACTCGTTCACGGTGCTATCCTCGAATCAATGGCCGGAAGTGTACCCGCCGGCAGTTGAAACTGCGGCAACGGTCGCTGGTCAAAGCTTGCCGTTGCCAAGGATGGCCCATGACTTCTGTCTCTTTCGCCCTGCACCCCCGTCTCAACGCCGACTGCATCGTGGCCGGTGACTGGCCGCTGTCGCGCCTGCTGCTGATGAACGACAGCCAGTACCCCTGGTACATCCTGGTGCCGCGGCGCCCCGACATCCGCGAGCTCCATGAGCTGGATGCGTCGGACCAGACCCAGCTGTTCCGCGAGTCGATGATCCTGAGCCGCGCCCTGGCGCAGGCCTACAAGGGCGACAAGCTCAACATCGCCGCCCTCGGCAACATGGTGCCGCAGCTGCACCTGCACCATATCGTGCGTTTCACCGGCGACGCGGCCTGGCCGGCGCCGGTCTGGGGCAAGCACCCGGTCAAGCCGTATTCGGAGGGCGAGGCCCTGGCGCAGATCGAGCGCCTGCTGCCGCGGCTGGAGCTGCCGCTGATGCCGCTGCGCACGGTTTCGCCCAGCGTCACCCCGCCGCTCGACCAATAGCCGGCTTGCTTCCCCCCGTCGCCGGTCCCTAGACTGGCCTGACACCGCCCGATCGAGGCGGGCCAGGGCCATCCGGCCCCAGCACACGGAATAACGAAAGACGAGGGGATGGGCATGGTCAAGCGGCTGCTGTGGGCGCTGTTGCTGTCTTCACCGGCGGCGCTGGCCGCGACACCCGCCGCGAAGCCTGCGGCCCCGGCCCCCGCGCCCTATGCCGTGCCCGGCGGTGCCGGCCTGTACCCGGTGCCCGATGCGCCGTACACCGCCACCTACCGCTCCATTTCGCTGGATGACCTGGTCCGGCTGAACCTGACCACCGGCACCTGGCATGGCTCACCCAAGGTGCAGAAGGATCGTGCCTGGTACGACGCGCACTTCTACGACACGCTGGCCGCGCGCAAGGTCTGGCGCGACGGCAGCTCGCCGCCGCGCTACCCGCCGTTCCAGGGGCCGATCACCTGGGACATCGTGCCGATCCCGCAGGCGCCGCCGCCGCCCTGCGACCAGCCGCAGCCCACCGGCTACGACGCCGAGTCCTGCCGCTACGTCAACCAGCTGTTCCGTGATCTGGACAAGACCAACCCCGCCGCCGCCAAGCTGGCGCGCGAGCAGGTTCGCCGCGGTCGTGACGTCTGGTTCAAGGGCAGTTTCGGCAACCAGGACGAGGAGTATCTGCACACCACGCGCACCGTGGGCCAGGACAACGTCTGGTATCCCTGGCTCGACACGCGCGAGCGCAAGCACCGCTTCACCAAGTGGGGAATGATCAACGACCCTGACTGCACGGAAGGCGATGCCAGCACCAACTGGTACGACCGCTGCCCGGACGCGCACAGCTCCGGCGTGCTGGGCTACCGCAAGTACCACCAGGACCCGACCAAGGACGCCTCTGGCAAGGTCACGTTCGACCCCGTCACCGCGCCCTACCGCAAGGACGAGCTGCAGAAGAATCTGCGCTATGTGCTGGGCGGCCCCTGCGTGCAGTGCCACGTGGCCTTCGACCCCACCAACCCGCCGAAGGATCCCAACAATCCGAAGTGGGAGAACATCCACGCCACCATCGGCAACCAGTACACCATGCAGCCGATGCAGTACGTGATGGGCACGCCGGAGGACTCGCTGTCGCGCCAGGTACTGGGCGTGGGCCATCGCGTTGGCACCATCGACACCTCGCTGGTGGCCACGGACTTCCAGCACAATCCGGGCACGCAGAACAACATCATGGACTTCTCGAACAAGCGCCTGTTCGAGGAGAGCATGAAGGACCCCGTCACCGGTAAGATCAGCAAGGCCCGCACGCGCCACGTGCTCAAGGGCGGCGAGGACAGCGTCGGCGAGCACCTGGCGCTGATCCGCGTGTACGTCAACATCGGCATGTGCACCGAGGAATGCTGGACGCCCAAGTTCCCCAAGCCGGGCACGTTCTTCGGTGACAAGTCGCACCAGCAGCCCTTCGACATCGCGCAGTGCGCCAAGGACTGCGAGGCCTGGAACTACGCCGATGCCAAGATGCCGGAGCTGGCTTCGTTCCTGATGACCGGCGGCCCCACCTACCTGCTGAAGGCCAGGGACGTGGACGGCACGCCGGGCTCGGCCTTCGTCGACCTGGCCAAGGTGCCGCAGGGTCGCAAGGTCTTCGCGCGTGAGTGCGCCGGCTGCCACAGCTCCAAGTTCGCGCCGGACAACGTGCGTGCCGACAAGGCCGCGCTGGAGCGCTACTACGAGGGCCATGTCTTCGGTGCCGAAGACTACTGGCAGCACGAGTTCACCCAGGCCGAGCGCGACTCGCCGGCCTTCCAGGCCAAGTACCTGGCCAAGGACCCGCAGAGCGGCAAGCTGCGCCCGCGCCAGTTCGTCGGCAAGGATTTCCTCGGGCAGGACTGGCTGGCCAATGACGAGCCGGTGCCGTTCAACATCATCGGCACCAACATGTGCCGCGCCATGCACGACAACCACAGCGCCGGGCACATCTGGGAGCAGTTCGCTTCCGAGGACTACCGCGCGCGACCCTCGCCGGGCTCGGTGCCGCAGGTGCTCAACCGCATGGTGCCGGGCCTGGGCGGCCGCACCCTGGGCGAGAAGAAGATCGAGGGCGGCAGCGGCTACCTGCGCAACTTCTCGCTGCTGTCGGCCTGGGCCACCGCGCCCTTCCTGCACAACAACGCTGTCGGCGAGCTGACGCACCTGAAGGACGGCGGCATCGACTATACCGTGCGCGGCCGCGTGAAGCAGTTCGAGATGGCTTTTGACGAACTGCTGACCTCGGATAATCCCAACATCAACCCGCACCGGCCGCAGAAGATCAGCGTCACCGACCGCGACATCAAGCTGGCGCCGCGCGAGGACCAGCAGGGCCCGATCCGCCTGCCCGTGAAGAAGGGGACGCCCATCGCCGCGTTCACCTCGTCCGATCCGCATGCGCCGCTGTTCATGAAGTGCGACGACCTGGTGGAGAACAAGGGTCACCAGTTCGGCGTGTCGCTGTCGAAGGACGACAAGCTGGCGCTGCGCGAATTCCTCAAGCTGATGTAGCCGGCCATGTTCGTCGGCCACTACAGCGCCGCCTTCGCGCTCAAGGCCTCGCAGCCGAGGGTGCCGCTGTGGGCGATGTTCCTCGCCGTGCAGGCGGTGGACATCGGCTGGGCGTTGCTGGTGATGGCGGGTATCGAGAAGGCGCGGGTGGTGCCGGGGTTCACCGCAGCCTTCCCGGTGGATCTCTACTACATGCCCTACACGCACAGCCTGCTGGCCACCGCGATCTGGGCGGTGGCGCTGGGCCTGGCGTATCTCGCCTGGCGTCGCGGCCACGGCCGCGCGGCGGCGCTGGCGGTGGCGGCGGCCGTGGCCTCCCACTGGTTCCTCGATCTGCTGGTGCATGCGCCGGACCTGCCGCTGTACGGCGACCAGCACAAGCAGGGCTTTGGTTTGTGGAACTACCCGCTACCCGAGCTGGCGCTGGAGCTGGGCCTGCTGGTCGGCTCCATCCTGCTCTACGTGCGTGCGCTGCCGCAGCATGCGCGGCGTGCCTGGGCGCTCGGCGCCGTGCTGGCGCTGGTGCAGGCCGGGCATACGCTGGGGCCCTGGCTGATGGATGACGCCCGCGGCGTGGCCGCCATGGCGCTGGGCGGCTACCTGGTCTTTGCCGCCGCCGCGGCCTGGGCCGAGCGCGGAGCCGCTCCGGCATGAAGCGCGCCTTCGTCCTGCTGCTGCTCGCGGGCCTGGGCGTCGCCGCCTGGCTCTGGCTGCGGCCGGAGGCGGGGCCGCGCGGGCCGGATATCGTCCAGCGCAGCACGCAGGAGCCGGTGCATGCCGCGCCGCGCCTGAGCGCCAGGCTGATCGCGAGCGAGGACCTGCCGCCGGCCGGTACGCGCTCGCTGTTCGATCACCTGGTGGCGCAGAACGACGGCTTGCCGTATCCCTTCGAGAAGCTGGTGGAGATGCTGAGGAAGCAGGATCCGGAAGGCCGCATGCCGGTGACGCTGATGATTCCGCAAGGGCGTTCGCTGCTGAAGGCACAGGCGGACTTCCATCATCCGCGCGTACTGGTGGCGGCGGACTTCCAGGCCCCGGGCACGCCGGCCTCGCTGGGCCTGGCGCCGCGTGGCCAGTTGTTCCTCGGCTTCGTGGAGGATGCCAACGAGATCGAGGTGCTGAGCTACAACGAGGCCGCCGGCCGCTTCGAATTCCAGCTGGTGCAGGACTACTCCGCCACCGGTGCGCGCCGCATCGTCTATGCGCGCCGCGCGGTCTGTACCACCTGCCACCAGGGCGCCACGCCGATCTTCCCGCAGCGCCCCTGGGCCGAGACCAATGGCCAGCCGGAGATCGCCGCGATGATCGCTGCTGCGCGTGGCAACGAGCCCTACCTCGGCATGCCGCTGGAGCAGCCGCTGGCTTCGCCGGAGCGTTTCGACGAGCTGACCGACACCGGGGCCTTCGTCGCGGTGACGCAGCAGCTTTGGATCGATGCCTGCGGTGCTGAGGGAGCGGATTGCCGCCGCCTGATGCTGAAGCTGGCGCTGCGCTATCTCTCCGACCCCGGCAGCTTCGACGCCCAGTCTGCCGATGCCGCGCGGCTGCGGCAGATGCAGGCCACGGCCTGGCCGGCGGAGGGCATCGCCGTGCCGGAGTCGGACCTGCGCAACCGCGATCCGCTGGCCGAGCAGCGTGGCCTGCGCAACCGCATCCGCGCACTGTTCACGCCGGCACCGCAGCCGGGCGAGGGCGCCCGCAACAATGAGGACCTGGTGGCCTTCGACCAGCTGCCGAAGCTGCCGGCGGCATTGGATCCGCTGACGCCGCGCCCGCCCAAGCGCAAGCTGACCGCCGGTGACATCGACGGTGTCTATGGCCTGGCCGCGCTGTTCAGCGACGGTGACCGGGCTCGGCTGGAGCAGGCCGGGGGCGTCAGCCCCGAGCGGCTGGAGGCGGCGGTGGACCGGCTCGAGCCGGCACTGTTCCCTGCGGCGCCCGTCTCGCGGGTGAAGCTCATGCAGGCCTTGCTCGGTGCCCTGGGCGAGAAGACCCTGCCGGCCTACTGTTGCCTGGACACGGCCGAGATGTCGCCGCCGCTGGCCAGCGGTGGTCCGCCGCTGGAACTGGCCGCCGGCTCGCCGCTGCATCCCTTCGAGGAATACTGCTTCACCTGCCACCGCGGCAACCCAGCCAAGCGCCTGGACTTCATGGGCGGGCGTAACGAGGCCGAGGTGCTGGCGCAGGTCAAGGCCACGCCCAAGATTCGCGATGTGCTCGACTGGGAGCGCTACCGCGGCAGCGACAAGGCGCATACCCTGATGCCGCCGGCGGATTCGCCGCAGCGCGCCGCGATGGAAGCTGCGCTGAAGAAGGACCCGAAGCTGATGGAGCGCATGCGCGACACGGTTCCAGGGCTGTTCGATTTCTGAGGAGAAGAGGGTGAAGCGTCTGCTGCCGCTGCTGCTGGTGATGGCCTGGACCCAGGCTGGGGCGGAGCCCGCCTTCGCCCGGATGTACAAGGCCGAGTTTGGCTACGCGCCCTCCTGCAATGCCTGTCACAAGGACGGGGGCGGCACGCCGCTGAATGCCTACGGACAGGAGTTCAAGGACGCCGGCATGAACGCCGGGTCCTTCGCCAAGATCGCCGGCAAGGACGCCGACGGCGACGGTGCCGCCAACGGCGCCGAGGCGCAGGCCCGCGCCAACCCCGGCAGCAAAAATTCCACCCCGGCAAACAAGGGTGACTGGCTCGACACCGCCAGCCTGATCCCGCGCGAGGTGCAGGCGGCGTTTCCCGGCGTGCGCGAATACCTGCCGCGTGACGCGACCCTGACCGACGCCGACATCGCCCGCGCCAGGACCCTGGGCGCCAGCCTGGGCAAGGCCGACGAGAACACCATCTACGTGCCGCTGCAGGACAAGCGCCCGGCCGGCACCGCGCTGATCTTTCCGGCCGAGTTCAAGGGCAAGCTGTTCTTCCTCCTGATGGTGACCGACCGCCAGCTCAAGGTGACCCAGGTCAAGCCCATGAGCAGCACCCAGGTGCCGGCGGCCGCGCAGAGCAAGGTGTATGGGAAATTCGCCGGCATTGCCGTGGACCAGTTGCCGGCAGCGACCGGCAGTGACCTGGATGCCGCGATCACCGCGGCGGTGAAGAAGGCCGGCACGCTGCTGTACGTGAGGCTCAAGAATGCTTGATACCCTCGCCCGCTTGCGGGAGAGGGGCAGGGGAGAGGGCGCTGTGAAAGGTATGCAGAAGCAAACACGAGAGAGTTCTACAGAAACCCTCTCCCCTCGCGCTTGCTCACTGGAGAGTGACTCAATGTCGCTCTCCAGCCCAGGCAAACGCGCCTCTCCCGCGTGGCGGGCGAGGGGAATGGTGCGGCTGTTCGAATTCGGCCTGGTGGCCTTCTTCGTCGCCGTATTCCTGCTGGCCCGCAGCCTGGCGGTCTCGGCGGCCGATGCCGACGCGAGTGCCGCGCAGCCGCCTGCGGCCGAAGCGCAACAGGCAGCGCCTGCCGGGGATAATTTCGACTTCTTCAGTGACCAGCCGGTGGAGAGCACGGCGGTCGTCGAGCTGCCGCCGGAGAAGCCGCTGTGGCTGACCGTGGGCGGGCCACTGGCCCTGATCGCGGTGTTCTTCCTGATCCTGGCGGCGGTGTGGTGGTTCATCCCCTTCGACTCGCACAGCGTCGAGCTGAACCTGCGCGAGCTGCCACCGGCGGCCAAGCGCGGCATCGCCATGGCGGTGGTGATGTTCGGTATCGCCTTCTGCTTCGGTGCCTCCGAGATCTGGTACCAGCTGCGCCTGCACGGCACGGCGCAGGCCTACTTCGAGCAGATGTCGCTGGGCAAGCTGATCGCCTTCACCCACGCCCACCTGTTCGGCTTCACCACCTGCTTCTTCATCATCGGCATCCCGTTCTCGATGCAGTTCAACCAGCTGCAGTCCTACCAGTGGATCTTCCCGGCAGGGCTGGCCGCCTCGATGGTGGACGTGATGTCCTGGTGGGGCATCAAGTACGTGGCGCCGAGCTTCGAGTGGGTGTCGATGTTCTGCGGCATCCTGTTCAGCTTCAGCTACCTGTTCATGCTGGTGGGCCTGCTTCGCGTTCTGCTGTTCCCGGACGTGATCTGGCGCTCCGACAAGGACCGCGCCCAGCGCCTGCAGCAGCGGGCCGAGCTGCGCGAGGCGGCAAAGCATCATGAGGGTGACTACTAGGCTCGTTTTACCGGGCTTTCCGGAGCCTATAGCCGATCAGCTAATGCCGCGCCGTGTCTTTTCACGGCAGAATACGATGCGGTTCAAACCAGCCCAGGATCGGGCGCATACAACGGGGGACGTACATGAAGTTCGTGAACTGGTTGGGGCTGGGCGCCCTGGCGATGAGCAGTGTGGCGGTAGCGGGGCCCTATATCGGCGGCGCCGGGACCTTCAGCCAGTATGAGTACGAGGATGTGGACGACGCGACCAGCTTCGCGGCATTCGCGGGCTATCGCTTCGACAAGGTCCCGGTGATGATCGAGGTGGCATACACCGACGCCGGCAAGCACGACATCAGCGGCTTTCCGTCCGGCGTGGGCCTCAAGTTCTCGGGGGTTCGCGGATCGCTGGGCTATTTCGCCAAGCTGGACTCCAAGGGCTCTGGTGTGTGGCTCAAGGGTGGCTACTACGATGGCGACTCCGATCTGGAGCTGACCAACACCCCGTTCAATGACATGACGGCTTCGTCCAGCGGCTTCACCTACGGCATCGGCGGCGACTGGAAGATCACGCCTTGGTTTGGCCTGCGCCTGGATCTCGAGAACTACCTCGACGTCCGGGATTTCAGCGACTTCACGGTCAACGGCACCGACGGTGGCAAGAGCGACGTCACGGTGATCAGCCTGGGCCTGGTGTTCGAGCTGCCCTCGGCCAGCTCTTCGGCGTCCTCCAGCTCCGCCAGCCGTAGCAGCTATTCGCCGCCGCCCCCGGCCCCGGCGGCTCCCGCAGCGGCCCCGGCACCGACCTATGTCCCGACCCCTGCGGCCGCTCCGCCCGAGCCGGTTGCCGCGCCTGCTGCGGCTCCGCCACCGGCCGCGCCCGTCGCCGCCGTCCCGGGCGCCAAGCCGGGCAGCATGCCGGTGATCGGCGTGCGCCACACGGCCCAGCCGACCGCGCTGCTGCGCCAGCCGCGCGCCGGGTCGCCGGTGGATGCCAGCCTGGCGGCTGGCACGGAGGTCCAGCTGATGCAGCGCGTGCCCAATGCCCTGGGCATCTGGTGGTATGTCTATGCCAACGGCATCGCCGGATGGGTGAACGACAGCGCCCTGGCGCCGCAGTAAGCTGGAGAAGGCGGCCCGCAGGGGGCGGGCCGCCTTCAAAAAAGAAGAGGGGGAGCCGTGAACAGGATTCTGGTGGCCGCCGTGCTGGCGGGGTTTGGTTTTTCGGCGCAGGCCCAGTTGCCCGTGATGATCGTGGCGCCGCCCGTGATCGCGCCGCCGCCGGCCTTGATGCCGGGCCCGGCGAAGACCAGGCAGGCCACGGTGTTGCGCGCCCGGCCCCAGCACCAGTCCACCATCGAAGGGCCGGTACCCGCGGGCGCCAATCTCAAGCTTCAGGTGCGGCAAACCAACCGCGACGGCGGCTGGTGGTACACCCAGCATCAGCAGTACAGCGGCTGGATCGAGGAAGCCACACTGTCACAGTGATCGCTGCAAAGAGTGGTCCGATTTACCAGCGCCGGCGGAAACCCCGCCGGCGTTTGTGTCTCTGCGGCCATGTCCCCGGTAATATCGATCTCCCAGAATGATCCCGACATCACTTTCTTGAGGAGGTTGGCCGTGAACTATTTCGTGACGGGGGCGACAGGTTTCATCGGCAAGTTCCTGCTGGAACAGCTGCTGGTCCGGCCCGAGGCGCAGGTGCACGTCCTGGTCCGCGAGTCGTCCAAGGACAAGTTTGCGGCGTTACAGGAGCGCTACGGCGAGGCCGGTACGCGCCTGCATGCGGTGTATGGCGACATCACCACGCCGGGCCTGGTGTCCGCGGCCGACTTCAAGAAGCTGCAGGGCAAGATCGACCACGTCTTCCACCTGGCCGCCGTCTACGACATGGGCATGGACGACGCCACCGGTGACCGCATCAACAACGAGGGCACGCGCAACCTCGTGGCCTTCGTCAACGACCTCGGCGGCAAGGTGAAGCTGCACCACGCCTCCAGCGTGGCGGTGGCCGGCGGTGACTACAACGGCCGCTTCACCGAGGACATGTTCGACGAGGGCCAGCGCGTGGCGCACCCCTACTTCCGCACCAAGTTCCAGTCGGAACAGATCGTGCGCGAGGAGTCCAAGGTGCCGTTCCGCATCTATCGCCCGGGCGCCGTGGTCGGCCACTCCGAGACCGGCGAGATGGACAAGATCGACGGCCCCTATTACTTCTTCAAGACCATCCAGAAGCTGTCCTACGCGGTGCCCAAGTGGCTGCCGCTGCTGGGCATCGAAGGCGGCCGCGTGCCGCTGGCGCCGGTGGACTACGTGGCCAAGGCCATGGACCACATCGCGCACAAGGACGGGCTCGACGGCCAGGTGTTCTGCCTGATCCAGTCGGATTCGCCCACGGTCGGCAGCCTGCTGCAGACGCTGATGGAAGCGGCGCACGGCCCGCAGTTCGCCGCCAAGTTCGAGCTGCCGGCGATCCCCAAGGCGGCGCGTGATCTCGCCAACCGCCTCGGAGAGAGCATCCCCGGCAATGTCAGCAAGACCATTTCCAAGGCCATCGGCGTGCCGGTGTCGGTGCTGGGCTACGTCACCAACCCGGCCGTGTTCGACGACAAGAACGCGCGCCGCGCCCTGAAGGGCTCGGGCATCAACTGCCCGGACATCAAGGACTACGCCGACAAGCTCTGGGCCTACTGGGAGCAGTTCCTCGACATCTACGCCACGATCCCCAAGGGTGCCGAGCGCAAGCTGTCCGGCAAGGTCGTGGTCATCACCGGTGCGTCCTCGGGCATCGGCTTCATCTCCGCCAAGAAGTTCGCCGCGGCCGGCGCCAAGGTGATCCTAGTCGCGCGTACGCGCGAGAAGCTGGAAGAGACGCAGAAGATCATCCAGATGGCCGGTGGCGAGGCGCATGTGTACCCCTGCGACCTCAACGACATGCAGGCCATCGACAACTGCTGCGCCGAGATCCTGAAGGACTTCGGCCACGTCGACATCCTGATCAACAACGCCGGCCGCTCCATCCGCCGCGCCGTGTTCGAGTCGCTGGACCGCTTCCACGACTTCGAGCGCACGATGCAGCTGAACTACTTCGGCGCCATCCGCATGATCCTCAACTTCCTGCCGGGGATGGCGAAGCGTCGCGACGGCCACATCGTCAACATCAGCTCCATCGGCGTGCTGACCAACGCCGCGCGCTTCTCCTCCTACGTCGCCAGCAAGGCCGCGCTGGACGCCTTCAGCCGCTGCCTGTCGGCCGAGGTCAAGCATCGCGGCATCGAGGTCACCGCGATCTACATGCCGCTGGTGCGCACGCCGATGATCGCTCCGACCAAGCTCTACGACTATGTGCCGGCCTGGTCGCCGGAGAAGGCTGGCGACACCGTGCTGGAGTCGGTGCTGCGCCGTCCGAAGTCCATCGCCACGCCGCTGGGTACCGTCGCCGCCGTGTCCTACGCACTATGGCCCAAGCTCAACGACAGCATGCTCAACCGCGGCTTCCGCCTGTTCCCCTCGTCGGCTTCGGCCAAGGGACGCAAGGATGGCGGCAAGCCGACGCTGGAGCAGGTGGTGTTCGCGAACGTGTTCAAGGGCGAATACTTTTAGAGCACCACGTAGCGGATGCTGTGGAACCCCTCTCCCGCAAGGGGAGAGGGGCTTCAAAACAAAAGGCCCGCGAAAGCGGGCCTTTTGTTTAGTGCTGGCAGGCGCTCTAAGCGCTCTTCACCAACCGCTTCCCCCGCTTGGCCACGCTCGCCGCCAGGCCACCCAGCACCGCGGTGGTGTCGTCCCAGTGGATGCAGGCGTCGGTGATCGACTGGCCGTAGACCATGTCCGGGCCGATCTCCTGGCGGCCTTCCACCAGGTGCGATTCGATCATCACGCCGACGATGCGATCGTCGCCGCCGGCGATCTGGTGGCCCACGTCCTCGCCGACGTTGACCTGGCGCTTGTGCTGCTTCTGGCTGTTGGCGTGCGAGAAGTCGACCATCACCTGCGGCTTGAGGCCGGCCTTGGTCAGCGCGGCGCAGGCGGCGTCCACGCTCTTGGCGTCGTAGTTGGTGCCACTGCTGCCGCCGCGCAGGATCACGTGGCAGTCGGCATTGCCGGCGGTCTCGAAGATCGAGATCTGGCCGTCCTTGGTCAGCGACAGGAAGCGGTGCGGGCTCTGCGCGGAGACGATGGCATCCACCGCCACCTTCACGCTGCCGTCGGTGCCGTTCTTGAAGCCCACCGGGCAGGACAGGCCGGACGCCATCTCGCGGTGCAGCTGCGATTCGGTGGTGCGCGCGCCGATGGCGCCCCAGCTCACCAGGTCCGCCAGGTACTGCGGCGTCAGCAGGTCGAGGAACTCCACGCCGGCCGGCACGCCCATGTCGTTGAGCGTGACCAGCAGCTTGCGAGCCACGCGCAGGCCCTGCTCGATGTCGTAGCTGTCGTTGAGGTTCGGGTCGTTGATCAGGCCCTTCCAGCCCACCGTGGTGCGCGGCTTCTCGAAGTACACGCGCATCACCACCAGCAGGTCGTCCTGCACCTGTTCACGGAAGGCCTTCAGGCGCGCGGCGTACTCCAGCGCGGCCTGGGTGTCGTGGATCGAGCAGGGGCCCACGATCACCAGCAGGCGGCTGTCGCGGCCGTGCAGGATGTCCTGGATTTCCTTGCGGGTCTGGAACACCGTCGCCGCCGCGTTATCGGTCAGCGGGAATTCGGCCTGGACCTGGGCGGGGGTGGAGACGGGGCGGACGGAGCTGATCCGCGTATTTTCGGTGGCAAACATCGGCTAACCGCTTGTCAAGCAAAAGGGAGGGCGATGCTATAGCAAAGGCCAGGGAGCGGCAAAACGCCGGCGTCACAGGCCTGGCCGGCCGCTTGCGGCATACTGCGCCGGTGCTGTGGCCGGGGCTCCGGGGGAGCCTGGACGAGTCGAGATAAAAAGCACTAATCAGAATCATTGATCAATAAATAATCACAGGAATTCCATGATCCGTCCGATCCTGCCGTTCGCGGCCCTGCTCGCGGCGCTGGCCCCGGTGGCCCAGGCCGCCCCGTTCGACACCACCAACCAGGGCGCGCTGGCGCAGGGCTTTGCCCTGCCGGTGATCGGTCATGGCCGCGTGCTGGCCAAGGGCGACAGCGCCAGCCGCTATAGCCTGGACCTGACCAGCGAATACACCACCGACACGGTGGGTACCGAGACCATCACCCTGGACGGTGAGAGTGCCCATCTCACCGGCCGCTACCGCGCCGGCCTGGGCGGCGGCTGGGAGTGGGGCGCGGAGCTGTCGGCCGTGCATGTCGGCGGCGGCTTCATGGACAGCTTCATCGAGGGCTGGCACGACTTCTTCGGCCTGCCCAACGGCGGGCGCGAGCTGGTGCCGCAGGACCGCTACCAGTACCGCTACGAGAAGAACGGCGTGGTGCTTCTGGACCGCACCGAGGAAGGCTGGGCGCTGGGCGACCTGCGCGTGTCCGCCGGCTGGGCCGCGACCGAGGACCTGGCGCTACGCGCCGAGCTGAAGCTGCCCACCGGCGACGAGGACAAGCTCACCGGCGGAAACCTCGGCGGCGCGCTCTGGGCCGACTGGGCGCTGCCCTTCGACCAGGATAGCCGCTGGAGCGGCTTCGCCTCGGCCGGCCTGTCGCTGAACCAGAAGGGCGACGTGCTGGAGGACCAGCAGGAGACCCTGGTGCCCTTCGGTGGCATCGGCGCCTTCCTGCGCGCCACGCAGAAGATCGAGCTGGGCACGCAGCTCTATGCCCATGGCCCGCTCTACAAGGATTCCGCGCTGGACCAGCTCGACCGCGCCGGCCTGCAGCTGGTGTTCGGTGGCCGCTGGGTCGAGAAGGCCTGGGCGCTGGACATCGCCTTCCAGGAAGACCTGATCACCAAGTCCTCGCCGGACTTCTCGATCCACGTCGGGCTGACGCTGGCGCCGCGGTAGGCTTGCGCTCCCCTCTCCCGCGCGCGGGAGAGGGTGGCCCGGAGGGTCGGGAGAGGGTTTCTGTGAAGCCTGGACGAGCACGCTCTGCCCATTTTTTACAGCCCCTCTCTCCGGCAACTGCTCCATGCGTTGCCCTACCTCTGGCATCCATGCCCTCGCCAGCCTCTCTCCCGCAAGCGGGAGAGAGGCTTCAAGCCAGGTCGAACAGCAGCACCTCCGCCTCACCGCTGGCCGTCACGGCCAGCTTCGTTTCGTCCTTCAGTGCCAGCGCGTCGCCGGCCGACAGCGTGTCGCCGTTGATCACGACCTGGCCGCGCGCCACGTGCAGGTAGTAGGCCCGCTGCGGCTGCAGGACCTTTTCCGCGACCTGGCCATCCGTCAGCCAGGCGATGTCCAGGCGCGCGTCCTGGTTGATCTGGAAGGGCGTGCCGCTGCCCCGGGGGCCTACCATCGTGGCAAAGCCGCGACGCAGGGCCTCGGGGTCCAGCGCCGCCTGCTCGTAGCCGGCGTCATGGCCGCGACGGTCAGGCTGCACCCAGATCTGCAGCAGATGCGTGCGTTCCTGGGCCGAGGGGTTGATCTCGCTGTGGGTGATGCCGCCGCCGGCGTGCATCACCTGCAGCTCGCCATGGCGCAGGTCGCCGCTGCCGCCGGTGGAATCGCGGTGGCGGATGGTGCCCTCCAGCACATAGGTGATGATCTCCATGTCCTGGTGCGAATGGGGCGGGAAGCCCGCCGTGGGCACGATGATGTCCTCGTTGATCACGCGCAGGGCGCTGAAACCCATGCGCTGGGGATCGTAGTAGTCGCTGAACGAAAAGCTGTGCCAGGACTCCAGCCAGCCGCGGTCGGCGTGGCCGCGTTCGTCGCTGCGTATCAGGGCTTGCATGGCTTGCTCCTATCAGTCCGTTTGAATGCTCAAACCCAATGTAAGACTTGACCTGAGATCAAAAAAGCGGAAAGTTTCGAAGCGAACATTCAAACGAGTTGAAGATGCGCCTGACCCTGGAAGCCCTGGAGACCCTGGACGCCATCGACGAGCACGGCAGCTTTGCCCGGGCCGCCGAGGCCCTGCACCGAGTGCCCTCCGCCGTGACCTATACCGTGCAGAAGCTGGAGTCCGACATGGGCGTGCCGCTGTTCGACCGCAGCGGCCGCCGGGCGCGGCTGACGGCGGCGGGGCGTGTGCTGCTGGACCGTGGGCGTGAACTGCTGCGCCAGGCCGAGAGCCTGGAGAACTCGGTCAAGCGCGCCGGCCATGGCTGGGAGACGCAGCTGGTCGTTGCGGTGGACGACATCATTCCCCTGGAGAGCCTGTTCCCGGTGATCTCCGCCTTCGACGCGCTGATGACTGGCACGCGCCTGCGCTTCACCCAGGAAATCTTCGGCGGTACCTGGGACGCGCTGATCGACCGCCGCGCCGACCTCACCGTGGGCGCGGGCGGCGATGCCCCGCATGGCTACGGCCTGATGACCAGGCAGATCGGCATCATCCCCTTCGTCTTCGTGGTGGCGCCGCACCACCCGCTGGTGGAGGCCCCGGAGCCGCTGGCCCCGGAGCTCGTGGCGCGCTACCGCAGCGTGGCCGCCGCGGATTCGTCGCGCCGGCTGCCGGCGCGCAGCAACGGCATCCAGCCGGGGCAGGAGGTGCTGGTGGTGTCGTCGCTGGGTGCCAAGGCCGCCGCACAGATCGCGGGCCTGGGCGTGGGCTACCTGCCGGAACACCTCGCGCGCCCGCACATCGAGGCCGGGCGGCTGGTGGAGCGCCAGGTAGCCGCCGAGCGCTCACCGGTGACGATGCACCTGGCTTGGCGCTCGGGCGAGGAGGGGCGGGCGCTGCAGTGGTTCCGCGACCGCATCCTGGAGGAGCCGGGCATACGGGCGCTGATGGGCGGTATGAGATAACGCTTGCTGGAGGGGAAATGCTGAAATTTCACATCATTGCCGCTGCAATCTTCCTCCTTGCCGGTGAGGCAAGGGCTGAAGATGAACGGGAAGCCATGATTAGAAAGGCTGCAGCCGCAGAGGAATCGTCGCGTGCCGCTGCGACGATAGCGCGGGTGCAAGGAGAATGGGGGGCGCTGATCGCCAACAGGGTTCGCAAGTTCTGGGCAATGCCGATAGGCGCCCCAGAGCGCTTCATGTGCAAGGTCGACGTCGGATTGACTCCCGATGGCGCTGTCTTGTCGGCGGCAGTGGTGCAGGACTGTGGCGGCGCGGCGATGAATACTTCGCTTGAGACTGCGGTTTTCAAAGCCAGCCCTTTGCCACTGCCATCACTGCCCGCTGCATTCAACCCGCGGATCTACCTTGTGTTCTGTCCCAACGCTGGCTGTCAGTAGGTAGGGGTCGCTTCTGAACGGATGCCGCCGCAACTAGCACGGGTTTCCAGCCGCAGATATGGCCGGCCTCACGCGCGCAACTGCTCCAGGTAATCGGCCAGCCCGCGCATCACCGACTGCAGCACCTGCGGTGACTGCCGCAGCTTGGCCAGCCCGAAGCTGCCCTCGACGCAGGCGATGATGAAGTCCGCCGCCGCGCCGGGCTCGAAGCCGCGGCGCAGCTGGCCGCGCTGCTGGCCCTGGCGCAGCGCCTCGGCCAGGCCGTTGCGCCAGTCGTCGAGAATGGACTGCAGGCGCTCGCGAAAGCCCTCGTCCACCGGCGCCATCTCGTTGACCAGGTTGTTGAGCGGGCAGCCGTAGGCCAGGATCTTGTCGGCACGTTCGCGCAGCAGCTCGCCGCTCAGCGCCAGCGCGGTGGCGACGATGTCGTCGGCATCCACCAGCGGGCGCCAGCTTTCCTCGATCCAGGGGCGCACCATTTCGTCGACCACGGCATGGCCCAGCGCTGTCTTGTTCTCGAAGTGGTGGTAAAGCGCGCCCTTGGTCACACCGGAATCGCGCAGGATCGCGTCGAGGCTGGCGGCACGGAAACCGCATCGGTATATCTCGTCGAAGGCACATTCCAGCAAACGCTGGCGGGTGACGTCGGGCTGGCGCTTAGGCGCGGCGGCGGGCATGGGGCTGGCTCTGCATACCGGCTAGTATCTGGCCGGCCGCGACGATGTCAATGCCGCCCGGCATAATCCGGTAAACAGAGGGGAGATCAGCCTCATGGAAACCTCGCCGCATACGCACAAGGAACTGGTGCGCGCCGTCCGGACCCGCGTCCCCATGGACGCGGCCCAGCTGCTGAGCCGGGAGCCGCTGGAGCGGGTGGCCGCGGTCCTGCGCGAGCTGCCGGCCAAGCTGGCCGCCGAGATCCAGCAACACCTGCCCGCGCACCTCTGCCCGGAGGGCATCCTCGACGCCACCACCGAGCTGGAAATCCCCGGCACGGTGGCCGAGATGATGGAGCCGGCGGTGGGCGTGCTCGACGCGGACACCACCGTGGCGCAGGCCATCGCCTACCTGCGCAGCCACGAAAACCCGCAGCAGATCACCTACCTCTACGTCACCCGCGAGGATCGCTTGGCCGGCATGGTGGTGATCCGCGACCTGCTGCTGGCGCAGCCGGAGCAGACGCTGGCCGGCGTGATGCTGCCCGATCCCTTCGTGCTGACCGCCGACATGGCGGCCGGCGATGCGATCAAGGCGGCGGTCTATCGTCACTACCCCGTGTATCCGGTGGTGGACGCGGACGGCGGGCTCACCGGCATCGTGCGCGGCTGGAAGCTGTTCGAGCGCCAGGCGGTGGAGATCAGCGCACAGTCGGGCAGCATGGTCGGCTTGGACAAGGAAGAGCGCGTGCAGACGCCGCTGTGGCAGGCCTTCCGGCAGCGTCACCCCTGGCTGCAGATCAACCTGCTCACCGCCTTCCTCGCCGCCTTCGTGGTCGGCGCCTTCGAGGACACCATCTCCAAGGTGGTGGCGCTCGCCGCCTTCCTGCCGGTGCTGGCGGGGCAGAGCGGCAACAACGGTTGCCAGACGCTGGCGATCACGCTGCGCGGCCTGACCTTGGGTGACCTGGACGGTTTCCCGATGCGGCGGCTGCTGGGCAAGGAAATGCTGCTGGGGGCGCTCAACGGCTTCCTCACCGGATTGGTGGCCGGCGCCGCCATGTGGTGGACCGCCGCGCGTGACGGCAACGAGCAGGCGCCGCTGCTGGGCCTGGTGATCCTCGCGGCCATGACCGGCGCCTGCGTACTCAGCGGCCTGTTCGGCGTGATGGTGCCGCTGACCCTGCGCCGCTTTGGCGCCGACCCGGCCACCGCTTCGAGCATCTTCCTGACTACCGGCACCGATATCGCCGGCATGGGTCTGATGCTGGGGCTGGCGGCGGCGTTCGTGCTCTGAGAGATTCCACCCCCCTCGCCCGCTTGCGGGAGAGGGTAGGCGAGGGCATGGATGCCCGAGGTAGGGCAACGCATGGAGCAGTTGCCGAGGAGAGGGTGCCGTAGATGGTGGGCATGTCCGATTCTGCGAGAATTACAGAAACCCTCTCCCCCAACCCCTCTCCCGCCAGCGGGCGAGGGGAGTAAATGACCGATCTCCCCCTCATCGCCGTCATCACCGTCGCCGGATTCCTGACCTCGGCGCTGTCCGGCGTCGCCGGCCTGGGCGGCGGCACCATCCTGATCGGCCTGTTCTACGCCATCGGCATGACTACGGCCGAGGCAGTGCCGCTGTTCGCGGCGGTGCAGTTCGTCTCCAACACCTCGCGCACCGTGGCCTACGTGAAGCACGTGGAGTGGCGTGCCGCGGGCTGGTTCCTGCTGGCCGCGGTGCCCACCACCTTCCTCGTGGCGCCGCATGCCGTGGGCGTGGATGCCAACTGGGTGCAGTTGCTGCTGGCCGGCCTGATCCTGGTCTCGCTGGCGCCGGGGCGCGGTGACCGGGCGCTGATGCCGCCGACACCGGCCTTCCTCACCGCCGGCGCGCTCAATGGCGTGCTAGGTATGTTCGTCGGTGCCACTGGCCTGTTCGTGGGGCGCCTGTTCTTCCTGCCGCAGTGGCGCAAGGAAACCGTGATCGGCACGCTGGCGCTGACGCAGATGCTGGGGCACGGCCTGCGCGTGGCGGCATTCGGCCTGGTGGGCTTCAGCGCGCTGGCGCAGCCGGAGCGGCTGCTGCCGCTGTGCGCCGCGGTGATTGCCGGCACCGCGCTGGGCAAACGCTTCAACGGGCGCATTGCCCAGGACCAGTTCGACCGGATGTTCAAGATCATCCTGGTCGTGCTGTCATTGAAACTTTTGTGGGACGCATCGAGGGGGTTGGGGTGGATCTGAAGCTGACGGCGGAAGAAGTGCAGATGCTCATTCGCGGTGGACTGCCGGCGGTGGGCAAAAGCGGGTTCACGGTAGAAGAGGTGCGCCCCGGCTACGCCCGCGTGCGCCTGCCCTACCACGAGAAGATGCTGCGCCCGGGCAACGTCATCTCCGGCCCCACGCTGTTCAACGCGGCGGACTCGGCCATGTACGCCCTGGTGCTGTCGCACATCGGCCCCGAGCTGATGGCGGTGACCTCCAACCTCAACATCAACTTCCTCAACAAGGGCCGCCCCGGCGACGTGCTGGCCGAGGCCAGGATGCTCAAGCTGGGCCGCCGGCTGGCGGTGATGGAAGTGAGCATCACCACGGGTGGAGATCCGATGCCGGTGGCGCATGTGACGGGGAGTTATGCGTTGCCGGTGAAGTAATTCCGAATCGTAGGGCGGGAAAGCGAAGCGCATCCCGCCTTCGGGGAAGACATGCCGAACTACATCCGAGCCTTCATTCCTGGCGGTACGTTCTTTTTCACGGTCACGCTCCTGGAGCGGCGCCAGCGTTTATTGGTCGACCATGTCGATCTGCTCCGCAAGGTATTTGACGACGCGCGCCGTCGAAGACCGTTCTCGGTCGACGCTATCGTGATCCTGCCGGAGCATCTGCATTGCATATGGACTTTGCCCGAGGGTGATGCCGATTTTTCGGCGCGATGGCACGACATCAAGTCACGCTTCTCTGCCGGCATTCCAAAAGACGAACTGCTCAGCCAGCGAAGGTTGTCCAAGGGCGAACGCGGCATCTGGCAGCGGCGGTTCTGGGAGCACGCAATCCGCGACGAGCAGGATCTTGAACGGCATGTCGATTACATTCACTACAACCCGGTGAAGCATGGGCATGCGCGCTCACCGGCGGAATGGCCTTACTCCAGCTTCCATCGATTTGTCCGGGCAGGGATGTATGCGGCGGACTGGGGTGGGAGTGATGAGGTTCGGGCGATCGAGATGGAGTAGCGGAAGGCGGGATGCGCTTCGCTTTCCCGCCCTACGGTGAGGGCTTCAATCCAAGTCTTTCATACTCCTCCGGCCCCACATCCGGCAGCATCTTCAACATCCCATCCCAAGTCGTCCCCGCCTGCAGCGCGTCTACCACCACCGCCAGCGGCTCCGCCAGCACATTGGCGAAGGTCACCTCGCCCGGCAGCGTCCCGGCAAACGCTAGTGACTCGTCCGGCGGATCGAAGCGCGCATCGATGCCCGGCCGGTTGCCGCGCGCATCCACGCGCACCCAGCCCCAGGGTTCCAGGTGGATCGCGTTGAAGCCGTGCAGCGAGTAGGGCTCGCTATCGTCGTTGATGCTGAGGCGCTGGTAGCAGAAGCCGGCAGGGATGCCGTTGGCGCGCAGCAGCGCGGCCAGCAGGTGGCTCTTGGCGTAGCAGTAGCCGGTGCGATGCTGCAGCACGTCCGAAGCCTGACAGGTGACCGGGTTGCGGCGATGGTCGAAGCTGTGCAGCACCTGGTCCCGTACCCACTCGAAGCATTGGCGCGCGGTGTCCACGGCGGTGCCGGCGGCGAGCAGGCGCGCCTGTGCCAGCACCTGCGGGTGCTGCCAGTCGATCACCGCGGTGGATTGCAGGTAGGGCTGCAGGTCCGTGCCTGCGATCAGCGTGGCCAACTCAGGCGCCCTCGCGTTCGTCGATCATGCGCTTGATCTCGTTCTCGCCGTAGGGGCGCGTGTCTTTCACCTTGAGGCTGCCGCTCCACTCGCGGGCGAAGTCGCGTTGCAGGTAGCGATTGATGGCGGCGGTGATCAGCATCGCCAGCAGCGCGCCGGTGCCGGCCAGGCCCATGTCCTTGTGGGCGTCCCAGATGTCGCCCTGGGTGCCGAGGTAGGCAGCGCCCAGTTCGCCGCCGAAGAATTCCGCGGCGCCCCATTCGATCAGCTCGTAGATCGCCGAGGTGGCCAGGGTGAATTCCAGCGGCAGGAAGTAGCCCCAGAAGCCGCGCGCCTCCGCCACGCGCAGGAAGATCTCGCGCAGCGGGTAGGCCAGCAGCAGGCCGTAGGAGAAGTGCACCAGCCGGTCGAAGTGGTTGCGCTCCCAGCCGAACAGGCTGTTGAAGGTATGGCCGGTCAGCGCTTCCCACCACTGGTCGTAGGGGACCATGGCGTAGGTGTAGTGCGAGCCCACTGAGTGCAGGCACAGGAACACGAAGATCAGCGTGTAGGACACGCGCGAGAACACGAAGGCGCGGCGGCTGGCCCAGAGTCCCACGCCGAAGGCCAGCACCAGCACGTTCTCCAGGATCCAGTCCTTGCGATGCAGCGGGGCGATGCCCAGCCACAGCCAGATCAGTGTGTAGACGACGATCAATCCGCCGACGTAGTGGCGCCAGGCCTGCGTGCGTTCGATCCTCATGCGGCCCCCTTGTGGATGTCCAGGTCCCGGTCCCAGTAGGGCGGGTCGCCGATGCTCTGCTGCAGGTAGTCGACGAAGGCTCGCAGCTTGGGCGAGCCGTAGCGGTTGGGCAAGTGCACGGCGTAGACCGAGGTGGCGTCGGAACCGTACCAGCCGCGCAGCGGCGCCACCAGCCGGCCCGCGGCGAGGTCCGGGCCGATGCAGTAGGTGGGCAGCAGCGAGATGCCGGTGTGGTTCAGCAGCACGGTGCGCAGGGCGTTGATGTTGTTGACGCGGAAGTTGCCGTTGATCGGCACCGTGTAGGCCTCGCCGCCGCGCAGGAAGTGGAAGTTGCGTTCCAGCGGGCTGGGGAAACCCAGGCAGTTGTGCGCGCGCAGGTCGTCGGGATGCTGCGGCGTGCCGTGGCGCGCCAGGTATTCCGGGGTGGCGCAGACCACGAAATGGATCGGTGCCAGCTTGCGCGCCACCAGCAACGGTCCCGGGGCATGCGTCAGGCGCAGGGCCATGTCGAAGCCTTCCTCGGCCAGGTCCACGGTGCGGTCGTTGGTGACGATCTCCAGGTCGATCTTGGGATAGCGCCGGAAGAACTCTGGCAGCAGCGGTGCCACCACCGCGTCGACGAAGGAATTGAGGCTGCTGACGCGCAGCTTGCCGCTGGGCTCGGCCTGCAGCCGCGCCACGGCGTGCTGCGACTGCTCCAGCTCCTCCACGATGCGCGCGCAATGCTCGAAGTAGGCGCTGCCAGCGTCGGTCAGGGAGAGCTTGCGCGTGCTCCGCTGCAGCAGGCGCGCGCCAAGTGATTTCTCCAGCTTGGCGACGTGCTTGCTGACCACCGAGGGCGCCAGCTTCAGGCGCTCGCCGGCGGCGGCAAAGCTGCCGGCCTGCACCACCCGGGTAAAGGTCAGCACGTAGTTCAGATCTTCCATGGCCCCGCTCCCCCGGCCCTTGGCGGGCCTATTGATTCCATGGCGGAAACAATAAATGTCTTATACCCCAGCTTATCAGGGCCGTGGAAGTAAATAGCCTAGGCATCAGTCCGAAACCGGAGTGATGCCATGACCCACAACCTGTTGACCGTAACCGGCGCCGCCGCAGGCCTGGTCCTGCTGACCCTGGCGGCCGCGGAGGCCAGCGCCGCCGAAACGGCGGGTGCCGCCCAGGTGGCCGGCGTCGATGCCTCCGCCGTGACCCTGGTCCGGGGTGCCGACGACCGCCTGCAGGAAGCGCGTACCCGCCGCGACCAGGTAATCCGTCGCCTGGCCCCCGCCTTCCAGATCGTTCCGTAGGCCACAGCCGCCTCCTGACCAGAGCCAGAACATGCCTAACCGCGAACGTGTCGCCGCCCTGATCGCCCTCGTCGAGGAGGGCATGCTGATCGACGCCCTGCACGAGTTCTATGCCGAGGACGCGCAGTCGCAGGACAACCAGGACCCGCCGCTGCAGAGCCGCCAGCGCCTGATCGCTAATGCCCAGCACCTGCTGCGCTCGGTGCGCGGGCTGCGCGTGAAGGCGGCCGACTGGATGCTCGATGGCGACCGCACGCGCATCCGCTGGATCTACGAGTTCACCGGGCATGACGGTCGCCGTCACCGCCAGGAGGAAGTCGCGCGGCAGCGCTGGCGCGGCGACCGCATCGTCGAGGAACACACCCAATACGAGCCGGCAGCGGCGGCCGCTGCCGACACCTCCCTTCACGCCGCCTGAAGAGGTTTCCAGTCAACCGGAGCAACACCATGGCCAGCCTCAGCACCCTGCAGACCTATCACACCCTTGCCGGGCTGTTCGCCCCGCAGTTCGCGGTGCGCTCGGCGCGCCGGCTCATGATGCGGCCGCGGCGCCTGCCGCCGCGTGACTGGGAGCAGCCGGCGTTGGCCTCTGCGCAGCGCATCCATTTCCGCTTCGGCCTGTCGGGCCTGCGCTGGGGCAAGGCCGGCGATCCGGTGGTGCTGATGCTGCACGGCTGGGAAGGCCGCCCTTCGCAGTTCGGCCGCTTCGTGGCGCCGCTGCTCGCGGCGGGCCGCCAGGTGATCGCGCTGGAAGGCCCTGCCCACGGCCAGTCACCGGGCGACGAGGCCAACGTCATCAGCTTTGCCTACGCCCTGATGGAGGTGGTGCCGGAGATTGAGCGCCTGGAGGCGGTGGTCGGCCACTCGATGGGTGCCGGCGCCGTGGTCTACGCCCTGGGCCAGGGCCTCAACGTGGAGCGCGTGGTGCTGCTGGGCGGGCCGTCCTCGCTGCGCGGCGTGCTGAGCCGCTTCGCCGGTTTCGTCGGACTGCCGCAGGCGGCGCATGCGCGCTTCCTGCAGGAGGTGGAGGACTACACCGGCGTGCCGCTGGACGAGCTCGACGGCGTGCGCACCGCGCCGCGCCTGAAGCCGGCCGCCCTGATCGTGCATGACCGCGACGACGATACCGTGCCCTACGGCGACAGCGCCGCGCTGGCCGCCGCCTGGCCCGACGCGGAGCTGTACAGCACCAACCGTCTCGGCCACTGGCGCATCCTCACCGACGAGCGCGTGCTGCAGCGCGTGATGGCCTTCCTGACGCCGGAGCGCTTCACCAACGAACTGCCCCGCGCCGCCTGAGTCTTCCGAGCGCACTCGCACCGCGCTCACTCCTCTGCCGCCGCCCCGTTCATCGTCGGGGCGGTGGCATCTTTTTTCTGATTTCCGAGGCCACGTCAACATCCGGTTCGTCATACCAGCGGAAGCCGGCATGTAGGATGTGGTGAGCGTAGCGAACCGCATCAAGCGATTGGATACCGGCTTCCGCCGGTATGACGAATCACGGGTTGGCTTGGCCCGGGAAATCGGGCGCAGCAATCAGCTGGCGCTCAGTTCCCAGAGCAGCATGCGCCCCGCCTTCCAGTGGCCGAGGCCGCTGGCGGCATTGATGTGGCCGCAGGGGCCGATCGAGCGGTACAGGCTGCCCCAGGCGCGGGCGGCGTTGCGCGAGAAGGCGACGTTGCCATAGGGATCGTTGCTGCTCGCCACGATCATGCTGGGGAAGGGCAGGCGTTGCTGCGGCAGCGGCCCGAAGCTGCGCGCCGCGGCGGGAAATCCGGGGCCAGAGGGATCCGGCGGCGCCACCAGCATCGCGCCGGAAATCTTGCGCTTGGTCTGCAGGCCCCAGTGCGCCACCAGCAGGCAACCCAGGCTGTGTGCCACCAGGATCGCATCGCCCACGGTGGCGGCCACGGCGGTTTCCAGGGCCTGCACCCACTCGTCCCGCTGCGGCTGTTCCCAGTCGCGTTGCTGCACGCGCTGCATGCGCGGCTCGGCCTGCTGCCACAGGGTCTGCCAGTGATCGGGCCCGGAGTCGCCGATGCCGGGCAGGATCAGGATCGGCGTGCTCATGCGCGCTCCCCCTGACGGGCGCAGGCGCGGAAGACGACCAGAGGGCGGATGGCGGGATTCATCGGAACTCGGAACGCCTCACTCGAAGGGCGGCAGCTCCGGATGACGTGGCAGGCCGTCGGCGAACTCCACCCAGCCCAGGTGCTTCGAATGCCAGGAGTGCAGGGTAGGCCTCACGGCCTCCGGCTGGTCGAGACTGCCGATGGTGATGTCGATCAGGCCCGGCAGGAAGTCGGCAGTGAAGCTGATCTGGGTACCGCAGCGCGGGCAGAAGCCGCGACGGGCTTCGGCGGAGGAGGCGTATTCCTGCGGCTGGGCGCGGGTGAAGCGGACCTGCTCCTGCGCATACATGGCCCAGGCCACCACGGGTGCGGCGTTGGCGCGTCGGCACATGCTGCAATGGCAGATCGCCGCCAGCATCGGCTCGCCGCCGATCTCGTAGCGGATGTTGCCGCACTGGCAACCGCCCTCGCGTCCCTGCTGGTCCATGGCGTTCCCTGCTGGTCTGGCTTCCCCTGATGAGGCGACTTCAGCATGCCGGAAGCATGCCGTCCAGCCCGCAGATGTCAGGTTCCGATGGCAGGCCGGGGCGTGCTGACGGGCGCGGCTCGTGCAGGCCGCAGGCGGCCCGACCTCACTCCTTGACGACGATCTCTGCCTGGATCGGCTTGCCGCCCGAATACAGCTCCTGGTGGGAGTTGGCGTTGAGCGTGACGCGCAGCTTGTGCTCGCCCGCGCCGAGCGCATCGACGTGGAACCAGGGCGCGTAGAGTCGCGCGCGCTTCACGCCGTCCACGTACAAGTGGGCATGCCCTTCGCCCGTGACGTTGGCCTGGTTCACGTGCTCCGGCGCAAAGCGGAAGCCGGGGGTTTCGATGTGCAGGTTCCAGCCGCCCATCGGATCGCGGTCGGCCTTCAGTGAAACCGAGGGCGCACTCTTGGTGCCGAGGTCCAGCGGGCTGTGATCGTGGTGATGGTGGTGATGATCGTGCCCCGTGGCAGCTTCATCTGCCGCCACGCCGGAGGAGGAGAAGGCGAGGGCGGCCAGCGCGAGCAGGCAGGCGGACGGCATCGAAGGGCGGCGGACAACAGGCATCGGAATCTTCTCCTCCTCATGAACGATCGGCCCTGGGGTCATGGCCCCGGGGCCGACTGTGTAGCAGATTTCAGGAGGAGCGACTGGCCGGATGATTCAGTCGTCGCAAGGCGCCGCGGCGCGGATCATCGTGCCGAAGGCCTCTGCTCTTACGGCTTGGCGCCGCTTTTCTCGCGAGCATCCATGTCCGAGGCCACGTAGGCCTCGATGCGTGGCGCGATGCTGCTGGCCTGCTGGTCCATCAGCGTCGTGCAGCGGTCGGACCAGGAGCGCAGGAACTGCAGCACCGCCTCGTCGCCCTTGGCGTCGGCCTGGCGCAGTTCCTCGGAGAAGCCGTTGCGTGCCACGGCCGAGGCCAGCTTGGCGTGCTCCTTGCCGACCAGGGCCAGCGCCGCCAGGCGGCTGAAGTTCTCCAGTTCCTTGACGCTGGCGAGCGGTTCGCCCTGCAGACTCTTGTCGGACAGCGAGGGCAGCAATGCGAAGTAGTAGCCACAGCCGAGGAACTGCTCGGCCAGATCGGCGTCGGCCTTCGTCGGGGTCCCGGCGAGTGCCGGCAGGGACAGCGCCAGACACAGCGCGGCGCAAGAGAGGGAACGCTTCAACATGGAAAAATCCTATGCATCGATACGGCAGTGTGTGGTGGGTTTCAGCCCAGTTCGGCGCTGCGCTGCTCGGCCTTCTGCACCGTGGCCTCGTCGCTGGGCGAGTTGAAGCCTTCGTCGCGCAAGCGTCGCCGCATCTCGCGCTTCCAGGCCTCGGCACTCTTGTCTTCTGTCTCCAGCGCCCGCGTGTAGCGCTCTTCCAGTCGGTGGAAGGCCGCGACATCGGCATAGGCCTGCAGCAGCTTGCGCTTGTAGCGCTCGGTCTCTCGCTGCTTCGCGGCGGAGATGTAGGTGAACCAGCCGGTGACCAGGCTGCCGAGCACGGCGAAGCCACCTGCCACCAATGCCAGCGTCAGTGATTCGCCCATCTGCGATTCCTTCCCTGGTTACGGGGATGTCGAGGATAGCAAGCGCGGCAAGCCCGCAGATGAAGCTCCTGCCTATATGCCGGGTGTGGAATGCGATTACTTCACCCGGAGCAGTTCGACATCGTAGATCAGGGCCTGCCCGGGCTTGATCCGGCCGCCGGCGCCCCGGTCGCCGTATCCCAGTTCGGGCGGTATGAAGAAGCGATACTTGGCGCCGGCCTGCATCAATTGCAGGCCTTCGGTCCAGCCCGGGATGACATGGTCGAGTAGAACGCTGACCGGTTCGTCGTCCTGGTACGAGCTATCGAATTCCTGGCCGTCGATCAGTTTTCCGCGGTAGCGCACCACGACCGTACTCTGCGGATCGGGTCGCCGGCCCTGCCCTTTGCGGAGGATCTGGTACTGCAGGCCGCTCGCCGTGACCTTCACTCCACGCCTCCTGGCATTCTCTGCCAGGAATCGCTTCGACTTTTCCTGTTCCAGCTCCCGCGTCTGGCCCGAGCCTGCATCCAGTGCCTTGGCGATCCTGTAGTCCAGGATGCGCATTTCCATCCGCTCCGTCATCCGGCGAACGCCGTCTCCGGGATAGGAGGGGTCCGCCATGCCGATTTCAACCATCTTGGCCAAGAGCGGCGGAACGACCTGCGTGTACTCGGACACCGTGCTGTGGATGGGTTCTCCCGCGGAATCGTAGAAGATGGTCACGTAAAGGATGTCCGTGACCGGCTCCCGCAGGTTGTTGCGGATCGAGAAGACGTACTCGGAGGCTCGACTGTGAAGGTTCTTCCAGTCGAGATTCCGGATGATGACGCCATAGGTAGCCTTCGCCTCCACGGGCGTGGACGTCGTTGAAGATGGCGCGGAGATGGACGCAAGGGGCATGGGATCGGACCGCTGCGATAGGAGGCGGCGGACCCGGGAGGCAGGCACGGCGAAATTGAGATTCTGGCCATCGCTGAAGGTGGCGACCGCGACGCCCACGACCTTGCCGGAACTGTCCAGGATCGGTCCGCCGCTGCTGCCTGGCGAAATGGGCGCAGTGAGCTGCAGCCAGTTGCCGTCATCCAGCTTGCGCAGGCCGCTGATGATGCCCTGCGAGAAAGTGCCCTCCAGGCCCTCCGGATTACCCACGGCATACACGGTATCGCCAATGCTGACGGAGTCGTCCGCGGCCAATGGCAACGGGATGGCACTGGCCCCGGATATCTTCAGCAGCGCCAGGTCCTGCGCCTCGTCGACGGCGGAGACACCGGCGATGTCCAGCTTCGCCTTCTGCCCGACCCGCTTGACGTAGCCGCTGGAGGCTCCACGGATCACATGCAGGTTCGTGGCCACCGTGTCTGGCGTCACGAAGAAGCCGCTGCCGAGCGAGACTGGCTGCCCGCCGGCGTCCTGCAGGATCAGGAGCACGACGGAAGGAAAGGTCTGGCGGGCGATGTCGCGCGCCGATTCGGCAAGTGCCGGATACGGCAGCATCGAGGCGAGAAGCAGGGCCAGTATGCCGAGCCCCATGCGGCGGCAGGAGGATGTGATCATCGCGAGTCTGTCGGAAGTCCCTCGGCAGGATGCGCCGCGAGTTTTTCGCGGGCAACCTGAATCCGGCATCAGGTTCACGGCGATCACCTTCCGTGGGCTGGCGGCATTCAATCCGCCAGCCGCTGTCCCTTGGTCTCGATCACCCAGGGCATCAGCAGCAGAGCCGCCAGCGGCACCACGCCGACCCAGAACAGCACGCCCACCGCGGCATCCACGCCCTGCGCGGCAATGACGCCGACCAGGAAGGGGCCGACGGCGGCGAACACGCGGCCGGCGTTGTAGCAGAAGCCGGCACCGGTGCCGCGCAGGCGCGTGGGGAACAGCTCCGGCAGGTAGTAGGTGAAGCTGCCGAACACGCCGAACACCGACAGGCCGATGGCGAAGTACAGGTACAGGCGCGTCTCGCCCGGCAGGTCCAGGCCGAAGGTGGCGAAGATCGCTGCGGCGGAGGCGGCGAAGTAGATGCCGAACATCGCGCGCCGGCCCAGCAGCTTGGCGGCGGGGATGGTCAGCAGCGTGCCGATCAGGCCGCCGAAGTTGAAGGCCGCGGTGGCGGTGAGCTTCCAGCTCTCCACCAGGGCCAGCGTGCCAGCCTTGTCCAGGCCGCGCAGCGCCGCCTCGGTCTGGGCCAGGCCTGCAGACACCACGGGGATGAAGGCGTTGCAGCTCCACCAGGTGATCAGCGCCACCAGTGCCATCAGGAATCCGCTGATGGTGTAGCGCCGCACTTCGGGGCCGAACAGCTCGGCGATGCGTGGCGGCTTCGTGGTCCGGCGCACCTGCGTCCAGCGCTCCGGCTCCTTCAGGAACAGGCGCACGATGAAAGCCACGGCCGCCGGCAGCAGGCCGAACAGGAAGACGTAGCGCCAGGAAGTCTCGGGGCTGGCGGCCATCCAGTTGCCGGCCACCTGGAAGTTGACGAAGGTGGCCAGGAACAGGCCGAAGGGGGCGGCGGTGTAGAGCAGTGCGCCGGCTTCCACGCGCTTGTCCTCGGGCACCACCTCCGCGACCATCGAGGCGCCGGCCGCCCACTCGCCGCCGATGCCGAGGCTGGCGACGATGCGGAACACCAGCAGCATCCAGATGCTGTCGGCGAAGGCGCAGGCGGCCGTGCCCAGCGCGTACATCAGCATGGTCAGCAGCAGCGTGCGGGTGCGGCCGATGCGGTCGCAGACCCAGCCGAAGATGATGCCGCCGGCGGCCCAGCCCAGCAGCAGCACGGAGGTGAGGATGCCGGTCCAGTACAGCGTGGCCTGCTTGGCCTCGGGCGAGCCGATGGGCAGGCCCAGCAGCGTCGGCACGCAGTTAGGCGCGACGTAGTTGAACAGCAGGCTGTCGAAGATATCGAAGCCCCAGCCCAGCCAGGCGGCGAACAGGACGGTCCACTGGTAGCGGGTCATGCCGAGCATGGCGGGGTCTCGATGTCCGGGGTTAGAGCACGTCGTCCTTGGTCTCGCGCGTGGCCCACAGCGCGGCCAGCGTCAGCAGCGCGGCGGCGCTGAGATACCAGCCCACGGTATGCAGGCCGTACTTCGTCGCCAGCGTGGTGGCGATGTAAGGCGCCAGCGACGCGCCGAAGATGCCGGCGAGGTTGAAGGTCAGCGAGGAGCCGGTGTAGCGCACGGCGGTGGGGAACAGTTCCGACAGCACCGTGCCCAGGGGGCCGTAGGTCATGCCCATCAGCGCCAGGCCCAGGGCCAGGAAGGCGACCACGCCGGGCAGGCTGCCGCTGCCGAACAGCGGTGCGAACAGCAGGCCGTAGGCGGCAATCGCGGCGCTGACCCACATCAGCGTGCGGCGGCGGCCGTGGCGGTCGGCCAGCACGGCGGAAATCGGGATCGTCAGTGCGAAGAACAGCACCGCGAACAGCTGGATCATCAGGAATTCCTGGCGCTTGTAGCCCAGGGCACTGGTGCCCCAGGTCAGCGCGAACACCGTCATCAGGTAGAACAGCACGAAGGTGGCGATGGCCGCCACCGTGCCCAGTACCAGCGCGCGACCGTGTTCGCGGAACACGGCGAGCATGGGCACCTCCACACGCTCGGCGTGGTCGATGGCCTTCTGGAATACCGGCGTCTCGCTGATCGACAGGCGCACCCACAGGCCCACCAGCACCAGCAGGCTGCTGGCGACGAAGGGGATGCGCCAGCCCCAGCCGAAGAACTGCTCGTCGGTCAGCGTCTCGGCCAGGATCAGGAAGGAGCCGCCGGACAGG
The DNA here is from genome assembly GCA_052035235.1 of Pseudomonadota bacterium. GTDB lineage: Bacteria > Pseudomonadota > Gammaproteobacteria > Nevskiales > Nevskiaceae > Solimonas_A. The sequence continues at coordinate 120,342 of JBPOHT010000001.1, forward strand.
ATGAAGCCGATGGGCGCGCCCAGCTGCGGGAACATGCCGTACCAGGCGCGCTTGCCCGGCGGGGCGTTCTCGGTGGCCAGCAGCACCGCGCCGCCCCACTCACCGCCCAGGCCCAGGCCCTGGCCGAAGCGGCACAGCGCCAGCAGGGCAGGGGCCAGTACGCCGATCTGCGCGTAGGTGGGCAGCAGGCCGATGGCGACGGTGGACAGGCCCATGGTCAGCAGCGCCGCCACCAGGGTGGCCTTGCGGCCGATGCGGTCGCCGAAGTGGCCGAACAGCGCCGAACCTATCGGCCGCGCGAAGAAGGCGATGGCGAAGGTCGCCAGCGACTGCAGCGTGGCCGAGGTGGGGTCGGCCGCGGGGAAGAACAGCTTGGGGAACACCAGCACCGCGGCGGTGGCGTAGATGTAGAAGTCGAAGAACTCGATCGTGGTGCCGATCAGGCTTGCGAACAGCACCTTGCCCGGCGAATTGCCGGCCGGTGCCGCGCCTGCTGCGCTGTTGCTCATCCCTTTCCCCTCTTTCTCGCGGTTCCGCCTCTACCGGGCGGCGTCGCTGCAGTGTTCAGAATGCCGGCGGCGGCGTGTTGCGGTGATGCTCCAGCACCCGGCGGTACTGGTTGGGGTCCTTGATGTGGACCATGTCGCCGCCGCGCGGGAACACCCAGTCGTGCAGGCGCGACAGCCAGAAGCGCAGGGCGGCGGCGCGCAGCACCAGCGGCCAGGCGGCGCGCTCGGCGGCGGTCAGCTCGCGGCGGCTGCGATAGGCCGACAGCATCGCTTCCCAACGCGCCGGGTTCAGCTCGCCGTCGGAGCCGAAGCACCAGTCGTTGAGCGTCACCGCCAGGTCGTAGGCCAGCGAGTCGTTGCAGGCGTAGTAGAAGTCGATCACGCCGCTCAGGCGCTGGTCCACGAACAGCACGTTGTCGCGGAACAGGTCGGCATGGATCACGCCCTGCGGCAGGCCTGCCAGGTCCAGGGTTTCCTGTGCCGCCAGCTCGTCCTCGATCAGGGCGCGGGCGTCGGCGTCCACCTTGGGGGCGATCAGCCGGCCGGTCTCGTGGCGCCAGGCCGCGCCGCGCGAGTTCTCGCAGCGGCCGGAATAGGACTGTCCGTCGATATGCAGCTCGGCCAGGGCGCGGCCCACCTGCCGGCACTGCTCGATGTCGGGGAACAGCACGCTCTGGCCGGTCAGGCGCCGCACCAGGGCGGCGGGCTTGCCGTTGAGCGTGGTCAGCGACTGGCCGTCGTGGGTGTGGGCCGGCATGGCGCCGGGGAAGCCCCGGGTGGCCAGGTGCTCCATCAGGCCCAGGAAGAAGGGCAGGTCGGCGTAGTTCAGGCGCTCGAACAGGGTCAGCACCCAGCGCCCGTCGCCGGTGTCCACGAAGTAGTTGGTGTTCTCCACCCCCTCGCCGATGCCCTGGAAGCCGAGCAGCTCCCCGACGGGGTACTGGCGCAGGAATTCCTGCAGTTCGCTGTGGCTGACCTTTGTGAAGACGGACATGGAAAGGGGCGGATGGCCGGGAGAGGATGGATTAGAGCAAAGTCCCTGGGGCTTCGTCATCCGCGAGCTGGGCTCCCCTCGCCCGCCTGCGGGAGAGGGGTGGGGGGAGAGGGGCTTCTGTGGCGCCATCCATGGCGCGACCTCGGTCGGCTCAACATCCCCGGGGCGGCCATCCATGGCCGCCCGTGATCCGCCGCAGGCAATGCCATTTAGGCATTGCCTAAGCGCGGCGTATCACCCTCTCCCGGCCCTCCGGGCCACCCTCTCCCGCGAGCGGGCGAGGGGACAGAAGATCAGCGTCGCCAGAACGCCGGCGTGAACAACACCAGCAAGGTAAAGACCTCCAGGCGTCCCGCCAGCATGGCGAAGATCATGACCCACTTGCCGAAGGCGCTGACGCTGGCGACGTTGGCGTTGACCTCGCCCAGGCCGGGGCCGGCGTTGTTGATGCTGGCGGCCACGGCCGAGAAGGCAGTGATGCCATCCATGCCGGTCAGCAGCATCAGCCCGGTCAGCGCCAGGGTCATGCCGATGTAGACCGAGAAGAAGCCGCCCACGGCGTAGACCACGTCGTTGGGTACCACCTTGCCGTCGAGCTTGATCGCGACCTCGGCATTGGGATGCACCAGCAGCTTGAGCTCGCGGAGGGCCTGGCGCACGAACAGCATCAGGCGCACCACCTTGACGCCGCCGCCGGTGCTGCCGCCGCTGCACATCATGAAGGTGCACATCACCAGCATCAGCGGTACGTAGACCGGCCAGGAGGTGGGGTTGTCGGTGGCAAAGCCTGCAGTGGTGCCGAAGGCGATCACCTGGAACATGCCGTGGCGGATCGCCGTCAGCGCATCCGGGTAGGGGCCCATCACCACCAGCGGCAGGCAGACCAGGATGCCCATGCCCAGGTACAGCGACAGGAAGACGCGGAACTCGCCGTCGCGGAAGTAGCTGCCCAGGTTGCGGTGAGTGAAGGCGGTGTAGTGCAGGGCGAAATTGGTCGCGCCGACCAGCATGAAGAACATCGCCACCAGTTCGACGCGAAAGGTGCCGTAGTGGCCGATGCTGTTGTCGTGGGTGGAGAAGCCGCCGTTGGCGATGGTCGAGAAGGCGTGGCAGAGGGCGTCAAAGGGCGTCATGCCCGCCCACCAGAAAGCCAGGCCGCAGGCGATGGTCAGCACCAGGTAGACCATCCACAGCGCGCGTGCCGTGCTGGTGATGCGGGGGGTCAGCTTGGAGTCCTTCATCGGCCCCGGCGTCTCGGCCTTGTACAGGCCCATGCCGCCGACGCCGAGCATCGGCAGTACCGCCACTGCCAGCACCACGATGCCCATGCCGCCCAGCCAGTGCAGCTGGCTGCGGTAGTACTTGAGCGAATGGGGCAGCTCGTCAAGGCCCTGGGCGATGGTGGTGGAGCCGGTGGTGGTCAGGCCGGAGACGGATTCGAACACCGACTCGGTGATGCTGTGCCAGCCCTCGTCGGCGAAGTAGAAGGGAATGGCGCCGAACAGCCCAAGTACCGCCCAGAACAGGGTGGTGATCAGGAAGCCGTCGCGTACCTTCAGTTCGCTGCGCTCGTGGCGTACCGGCCACCACAGCAATGCGCCGGTGGTCAGCGTGATCCACATGCCGCCGAGGAAGGGCGTGGTGGTCTCCTCCACCCAGAAGATATCCATGGCCAGCGGCGGCAGCATCGTGAGGCTGAACACCATGAGCAGGATGCCCATGATGCGCTGCACGCCCGCGTAGCGGTGGTGGCGGGGACGGCCGTTGACGAGCGCGCGGTAGCCCACGGTCAGAGGAAGCGCAGGCCCAGCTGGAACAGGCGCTCGACTTCGCGCGCGTGCTTCTTGTCCACGATGAACAGGATCACGTGGTCCTCGGCCTCGATCACCGTGTCGTGGTGGGCGATGATCACCTCGTCGCCGCGCACAATGGCGCCGATGGTGGTGCCGGGTGGCAGCTTGATCTCGTCGAGCCGGCGGCCCACCACCTTGGAGTTGTGGCGGTCGCCGTGTGCCACGGCCTCGATCGCCTCGGCGGCGCCGCGGCGCAGCGCATGCACCTTCACCACGTCGCCGCGGCGCACGTGCGCCAGCAGGGCGGAGACGGTGGACTGCTGCGGCGAGATCGCGATGTCGATCGAGCTGCCTTCCACCAGGTCCACGTAGGACACGCGGTTGATCAGGCACAGTGCCTTGCGCGCGCCCAGGCGCTTGGCCAGCATCGCCGAGAGGATGTTGGCCTCGTCGTCGTTGGTCACTGCGCAGAACACGTCGATGTCCTCGATGTTCTCCTCGCGCAGCAGCGCCTCGTTGGCGGCGTCGCCGCAGAGCACGATGGCGTGGTGGAGCTGGCCCGAGAGATGCCGCGCACGGTCGCGCGAGCGCTCGATCAGCTTGACCTGGATCCTGTCCTCCAGCCCGCGCGCCAGGCGCAGGCCGATGTTGCCGCCGCCGGCCAGCATGATGCGCTTGACCGGTTTGTCCTGGCGGCGCAGCTCCGCGATGATCTTGGGGATGTGGTCGCGCGCGGCGACGAAGAACACCTCGTCGTCGGATTCGATCACCGTATCGCCCTCGGGGATCATCGGGCGGCCGCGGCGGTAGATCGCGGCGACGCGGGCGTCCACGCCCGGCAGGTGCTGCGGCAGTTCCTTGAGCTGGCGCGACACCAGCGGACCGCCGAAGTGCGCCTTGACGCCCACCAGCCGTACCTTGCCGTCGGCGAAGTCCACCACCTGCAGCGCACCCGGGTATTCGATCAGGCGGAGGATGTAGTCGGTGACCAGCTGCTCGGGCGAGATGTGCATGTCCACCGGCAGCGCGCCGGGGCCGAACAGCTTGGGTTCCTTGAGGTACTCGGTGGCGCGGACGCGCGCGATCTTGGTCGGCGTCTGGAACAGGGTATAGGCGATCTGGCAGGCGAGCATGTTGGTCTCGTCGCTGTCGGTGACCGCGATCAGCATGTCGGCGTCGTCGGTGCCGGCACGGCGCAGCACGTCGGGGTGCGCCGCGTTGCCTTCCACCGTGCGGATGTCGAGTCGCTCCTGCAGGTCCTCCAGCGAGGACACGCTCTGGTCGACGACGGTGATGTCGTTCTGCTCGCTCGCGAGGTTCTCGGCCAGTGTGGTGCCGACCTGTCCCGCGCCAAGGATGATGATCTTCACGGCAGAGGCTGTCCCATCATGCCTTCAAGGGCGCGCACGTTAATCCTCTTGTTGCACCGCCGCAAGAACCCAGGCGCCGAATGGCCGCTCGCCTTCAAGGTCGAATTTACTATGTAGCCGGCCCCGGTGGCGACCTAGACTCCCTTGTAACAAAAAAGAAATCTGCGCCCGGCGGGCGTGGAAACGGGCGGCCCCAGGCCGTCGTCATAACGAGTCCAGAGGGGGCGACCGGCGGTCATCCGCGGCGTACCCCCGTGCTGGGGGAGATTGCAGATGCGGATGTTCCGGATAGGGGCCACCCTGTCGCTGGCGATGCTGGCTGGCTGTCACAACAGCGTGCCCGTGGAGGGAGACGGCACGGCCGGCCCCGGGGGGGCGGGGACGCCCTGCGAGGCGGGCGACTGGTGCGTGGGGGCAGCCAAGGCCATCGTCAGCCCGACCCAGGAGCAGATCGACGGCGTCGAGGAATCGCGCCTGTTCCTGGGCACCAAGCTGCAGCAGTTCAACCTGGGTGGCTACGGCATCAACCCGATCCAGAACCTGCCCAACCCCTTCGCCCAGCTCGGCCCCAGCCTGACCCAGCCGGCCCAGGAGCGGGTGCACCACAGCGACCGCTACCGCGAGGATGAGCACACCTGGCTGCGCCTGGCGGTGGTGGAACAGGGCGAGACCCGTATAGCCTTCGTCACGCTCGACGCCATCGGCGCCGGCAACCTGATCCAGGACGGCCTGCGCGCCGCCGTGGTCGAGGCCAGCTGCGCCCTGGAGTGGTGCATCGCGGCCGATCACGTGGTCTTCGGCCAGACCCACAGCCATGCCGGCGCCGACCTGCAGGGCCTCTGGGGTGGTGTCCCCCAGCAGTGGATCACCGACGTGCTCTACGCCGGCGCTGCCCAGGCCACGCGCGCCGCCATCGCCGGCCGCGCCCGCGCCAACGCCAGCCTCGGCCAGGGCATCAACTCCGACTTCAACAACTACCGCCGTCCGCAGGTGAACCCGGCCGACGATGCCGATCCGGCGGTCAGCCTGCTGCGCTTCGAGGATTCCCGCAGCCGCCGGCCGATCCTGCAGATCCTGCAGTACGCCGCGCACCCCACCAGCATCGACGAGGACCCGCGCGTCCCGCATGCCGACTACGTCTACGGCGCCATGAAGGAGCTGGAGCGGCTCGGCGGTGTCGGCCTCTACTACAACGGCCCGATCGCCGACGCCTCGCCGCGCGGCGGCCAGTGCGCCTTCGCCGAGCCGGACCCCTACGAGAGCGTGCGCTGCCGCGGCCATGATCTCGCCGCCTTCGCCCTGCGCCAGCCGCGCCGTGCCCTGGCGCCGGAGCTGGCGCTACGCAATGCCAACGTCATCCTGCCGGTCACCAACCCGCTGTTCGCGGTGGCCGCGCCGCTGGGTGCCTTCAACCGCTACTACGACTTCACCCCGCGCGAGATCACCAGCATCCCGGTGCTGCACGAGATCCTCGGCACCGTTACCACCCAGATCGGCCAGGTGCCGATGACGGCAGAGACCCTGGTCACGCGCATCAGCATGGGCGGTGCCGGCGGGCTGGAGATGGCCACCATCCCGGGCGAGGCCACCAACACCTTCGGCCAGTTCATCCGCGGCCTGGCGGAAGGCGCCAACCCCGGCTCGGGCGTGATGCTGCTCGGACTCACGCAGAATTCCTTCGGTTACATCCTGCCCGAGGAGGAGTTCTCCTATATCGACGCTTCCGGCGACACCGGATTCCTGATCCCCTTTACCGGCTACGAGGAATTCGTGTCGATGGGCCCGCTGACGGCGCCGCTGCTGCGCCTGCAGGGCTACCTGCCGCTGTTCGACGCATCCCCCATCGAGTACCTGCCCGCCAACCTGCGCGCCTGCACCGCGCCGGGCAGCGGCGACTGCATCATCAGCGACATCGCCCTGCAGCTGGAGTACGTGCAGACGCAGTTCGCTCAGAACTGCCTGGACGCCGGCGCCCCGGCGGCCTTCTGCGGGTTGATCGACCCCAAGCTGCCGGTCACCAGCCTCTGCAGCCTGCTGAGCCTGTCGCCGGCGATCTGCGGCCTGCTCAACGACGACGAGTCGCTGTGATGCGCGCCGGAATGAACAAGCGACCTGGCACCCCTCTCCCTCCGGGAGAGGGGTGGGCGAGGGCATGGATGCCCGAAGGTAGGGCAACACAGGAGCAGTTGCCGAGGGTGAGGGACTGTGGATCGATCGAGACACCGCGCGGGATGAGAGAGGGTCCCTCATCCCCGGCCCTTCTCCCGGAGGGAGAAGGGAGCAAGATGCGCTGGATGACGGCAGTATGGGTGCTCTGCGCAGCCCTCCTCGTCTCCGCCTGCACCGGCCGCAGCGATTCCGTGGATGGCGAGGCCGGCGGCAATCCGCCGGCAGGCGCCTCGAAGATCAAGGCCGGCGTTGGCGTGGCCGACATGACGGCCGACGTCGGCTACTGCGCCGGCCAGTACTGCGAGTACGCCACCGATACGCTCGGCGGCATCATCAACGGCGACTTCGATCCCTTCCTGACGCACAAGCTCAAGCACGCCAGCTACGGCGTGCAGTCGCGCCCCACGGCGCGCGCCATCGTGGTGGAAGGCAGCAACGGCAAGCGCATCGCGCTACTGAAGACCGACAACTACCTGGCGCAGGACATGCTGCTGCGCCGCGTCGGCCAGCTGCTGGACCAGGGCGACTCCGGTATCGGCTACGACCAGATCCTCTACCACGTCACCCACGACCATACCTCCGCCTACGCCTCGACGCTGGCCGTGGGCCTGTTCGTGTTCCAGGACGTGTTCGACGCACGTTTCTTCGAGCACCAGGCGCGCGCCATGGCCGGCGCCATCGAAACCGCGGCGGCCAACCTCAAGCCCGCGCGCATGGGCGCTACCGAGATCCACCACCGCGTCTACAAGGGCAACGTGGTGCGCACCGCCACCGCCGACGACGGCACGCCCGCCGGCTACCCGCGCGAGTACAACGACCACGGCCTGGTGGTGATGCGCTTCGACGACCTGAGCAACCCGGCGCAGCCCCAGCCGCTGGCGGTCTGGGTCAACTGGGGCGAGCACCCGGAAAGCCTGGACCCGCACGACCTGCACAGCGCCGACTACCTCGGCCCGCTGGAACGCTTCATCGACCGCGAGATCGGTGCGCCGCTGGTGTTCAGCCAGGGCGACGTCGGCAGCGCCGAGAACAGCGGCGACCCCGAGGAACTGCTCGACGACCAGGCCCGCGTCTGCGGCCGCTGGAAGGGTGACGCCGAAGCCCCGGAGCGCAACGACTGCCCGCCCGGCCAGGGCGTGATCCGCGACTGGCAGCATTCCGGCTACGTGCAGACCGAGCGCAACGCGCGCTTCCTGGCCGACGACATCAAGAAGGCCTGGCAGCAGATCGGCACGGCGCAGGCTCGCGTGCCGCTGTCCGGCGATTTCGAGGTGGACCATCTCACCGCCTGGGTGCCGGGCCCGTTGTCGCATCCGTATCCGAGCGTGTCCAACTGCCGCACCGAGCCCACCGTGGGCGGCGACATCGGCGTGCCGGTGATCGGCTTGCCGGACTGCACGCGCATCCAGATCCCGGGCGCCGATCCGATCCTGGGCCGCGCCGGCCAGCTCTATGCGCTGCTCAAGTCCGAGAACATCCCGGTGCCGGACCACTACGACGCGCCCTCGATCGGCGTCGTGGAGGAAAACCTGCGGCTCAAGCTGCAGACCTTTCGCCTGGGTGACGTGCTGCTGGCCTCCTGTGCCTGCGAGGCCCAGTCCGACCTGATCCTCAACCTGGAGTCGCGCCTCAACCGCACGCGCGGCGACATCTATGCCGGCTTCGACTGGGCCTGCCTGATCCCCGAGTTCAAGGACGACCCGGCCTACGCGCAGGCCTGCGCGATCCAGAAGACCCATTTCGATCCGGCCGATCCGGAGAACGCCACCACCATCCCCGGCGACAATTTCACCCCCGAGGCCATCGCGCGCATGCGGGCCCAGGTGCACAACGACGCGCGCGGCTGGGACCTGCCGCAGAACGCCCTGGCCGCCAACAGCGAGCCAACGGACATCACCAAGATCTGGGGCAACTTCACGCGCGAGGAGATACAGGACCTCGACGCACCGGGCTACAAGCTCGCCGTGGGCATCGGCCATGCCGGCGACTACAACGGTTACACCCTGAGCTACCGCGAGTACATGAATCGCGACAGCTACCGCAAGGCCCTGACGTCCTACGGCGCGCATACCGCCGACTACATGGCCACGCGCCTGGTACGCATGGCGGCCCGCATGCAGGGCGGCGCGGCGCTGTCCGGCGAACTGCTCGATCCGCTGGCAGCGGTGGATGAACTGCGCCAGCAGATCGTGTCCACCACCGTGGGCGCGCTCAGCGGCGCGGCCTATGATCTCTGGAACGCCGGCCTGCCGAACGATTCCGGCACGCCCGAGGCGCTGCAGCAGCCGCAAGGCATCACGCGCTTCCAGGCCGCGCACTTCCAGTGGCGTGGCGGTTCCACCGCGGTGGACAACCCGCGCGTACGCGTGGAGCGCGAGTCCGCGCCAGGCGTGTGGCTGCCGCATGCCGACCAGAGCGGCGAGATCCCGGTGCGCGTCGAGTTCCCCGACGGCCTGCCCGGCGTGCTGCGCACCTACACCGGCATGCAGGAGTGGGTCTGGACCGCCAGCTACGAGGCCTACACCGCTTTCCCCGCACGCCTCGGCAGCACGGCACCCGGCAACTACCGCTTCTGCGTGGAGGGCGATTCGCGCCAGTCCTTCGCCACCGTGCCCTACGCCCTCTGCTCCGAGCCCTTCGCGGTGTCGGTGTGGGACGGCATCGGCTTTGCCAATGCGTCAGCCGGAGCGGACTCGGTAGGCTTCGACGTGGCCGACATCGTCTACCCGCGCAGCTACGAAGGCAGCCCTTTCCCCTTCGTCTCCGACAACGGCGAGCCGCGCATCTGCGACCAGTGCAGCTTCCGCCCCTGGGCGCAGCAGGGCTGGTTCCAGCGTGCGGAACTGCAGGTGACACGCGCCGGTGGCGCGAGCGAAACCCTGGCCGCGTCCTGCAATGTGCAGGGCAAGGCCTGCCGCGTCAGCGTGAAGCTGGGCGACGGCGACCGTGCGCGCATCCGCGCGTACGACCAGGACGGCAACACCGGCACGCACGAACTGCGCTGACGGTGCCGGGGCAGGCCTGCGGTGCGTCGGGGGGCGCGCCGCAGGCTCTGTTTTTTCTGCGACGCGAGCGGCCTCGCCGCGTGACTGACAAAAGTCGAATTTTACTATCGGACTGGCGACGGCCACGGTCCTAGACTCGTTCGAACATAAACACAGCGCCGGCCCGGTCGGGTCGGCAGGCGAGCGGTGCCGGCATCGACCCGGCACCCGGGTGGGGGAGAAGCGGGGAGCAGCCGGCGCGGGTCCAGGGAACGGGCGCGCGCCGTGCCTGTGCCGCTGTGGGGAGGTCTGATGGACAAGTTGCTTTTCGTGCCGCGCATCGCGGTGCTGTCCCTGTCGCTGTGGCTGGCTGCCTGTCTCGGTGGCGGCGGCACGGACGACGCCAAGAATTCAAGCAACGAGCCGCCGCTGGCCGATGCCGGCGCCGATCGCGCCGTGGACGAGGGTGCCGCGGTGCAGCTCGACGGCCGCGACAGCCATGACGCCGAAGGCAGCATCCGCAGCTATCGCTGGGTGCAGGTCGGTGGTGAGCCGATCGTGGTGTTGTCCGACGCCGATACCGCGCAGCCGCACTTCACCGCGCCGCTGGTGGATGCCGATGCCGTACTGCGTTTCGAGCTGACCGTGACCGATGAGGTCGGTGCCCTGGCACGAGATCAGGTCGTCATCACCGTGCGTGATATCCCCGTGGCGCCCGGCAACCGCGCGCCGCAGGCCAATGCCGGAGCCGATCTCAGCGTCATCGAGGGTACCGCGGTGATCCTCGACGGTGGTCTCAGCAGTGATCCGGACGGCGTCATCGCCGGATATCGGTGGGTGCAGACCTCCGGCACGCCGGCGCTCGTGCTCGACGCGGCGGATTCGGTGCAGGCGCGCTTCACGGCACCCGCGGTAGGGGCGGAAGGCGCGGTCTACGAGTTCCAGCTCACCGTGACCGACGACCAGGGCCTGAGCAGCAGCGACACGCTGCGCGTGGTGGTCAACGACGCCGCGCCGCTCAACCGCCCGCCGCAGGCCAATGCGGGCGCCGACTTCGCGATCATCGAGGGCGGGCAGGCCACGCTGAGCGGTGCCGGCAGCAGCGATCCCGAGGGCCAGCCGCTGACGTATCGGTGGACGCAGACCGCCGGCCCCGCGGTGACGTTGGCGGATGCCGACACCGAGGCGGCGCATTTCACCGCGCCGCTGGTGATCATGGACACGGTGCTGCGTTTCCGCCTGCAGGTGCGCGATCCGGCCGGCGCGATCTCGGAAGACGAGGTGGCGGTGACCGTGCAGGACCGCCCCGCAGTGGACCCGCAGCCGCTGCTGCGCATCGACGATGCCGCCATCGCCGAAGGCAATGCCGGCTTCCGCCAGATGGAGTTCGTCGTCACGCTGTCGCGGGCCGCGTTGCAGCAGGTCAGTGTCGCCGTGCGCAGCGTCGACGGCAGCGCCAGTGCCGCCAGCGACTATGTCGCGGTGGATACGTTGCTGTACTTCCCGCCGGGCAGCACCACGCAGCGCGTCTCGGTGCCGGTGCGTGGCGACACCGTGGTGGAGCCCGACGAGACCTTCAGCATGATCCTGTCGGAGCCGGCCAATGCCGGCATTGCCGACAACCTGGCCACGGGCCGCATCCTCAACGACGACGATGACGAGGACGGCCCCGAGCCGCCCGCCGGTTGCCTGGCGGATGACAGCTGCGCCGAGGGCTACGGCGGCGGCGTGCTCGGCGCGGTCGCTCACTTCTTCGCGCAGGCGGGTACGGCGATCTCCTCCCTGCTCACGGGCGACTTCGAATCCGCCGCCACGGCGATGCAACAGGCCTTCAGCGGCTACGCCGAAAGCCTCGCGCAACTCGCGGCCTCCGGCAGCCTGGAGGAATTCATCGGCCTGGACCAGGACCTGCCGGGCACCATCGCGCGCGCCACCTCCGCCCATCGCGACGTGGAGGCGGTGGTGGTCAGTGGCATGAGCCTGCCGGGCTGGTCCGTGCCTGCCGCCACCGGCATCGCCAAGCCCTTCCCCTCGGGCGCCGACCTGCGGCAGTGCCCCGAGCCCGCGGACCTGCTGTGCAATCCGCTGATCGATGTGCTCAATACCGTGGTCGGCGGTGTCGGCGTGCGCAATGCGCACAATGGCACGCTGCTGTATCCGCTGCCCGGTGTGGCACCGGCGGCCGGCGTGCCGGTGGACGAGATCGCGGCCTATGCCTGGCGCGACGGCGCCTGGGTGGAGATCCCGGTGCAGGTGGACGAGCGCATGCCGTACTTCCTGGCCAACGGCAACAGCACGTTCTCGATCTACTCCGGCACCGATCCCGAGCTGTCGTATGTCTGGGACAACGAGTCCTGGGGCATGACCGCCGGCATCTGCCGCCGCGACTACGACCGCAACGGCATGGACGATGGCCGCCAGGAAGGACTGGCCGGCCCGAGGCTGGACCCGGTGCCGGGCCTGGACAACGACGACGAGGTGGTCTTCATGGCCGCCGATGCCGGCAGCAGTGCGCCGACGGGCAGCCGGCCCGCCGACGTGCCGGCCGGCGCCAGCGCACAGCAGGTCCGCCTGGCCGATCCGCTCGACCCCGCCACGCAGCGCGTGGTCTACCTGTTCCGCAAGCCGGGCGGCTCCAGCTTCCGCGGCCGCCAGCATTACGTGCAGTACCAGCGCGACGCCAACGCCGACCAGTGGATCGACCGCTCCTTCTTCCGTGATGACGATCCGGAGAAGCTCGGCACCAGCAACACCAACTACGGCGCCAACCTGTCCGGCATGGTCTGCCCCGACGGCACGCCGGCCACGGCGCGGCCGTCCAGCGACCGTTTCCCGCGCGACGGCATCGAGGTGCGCACCGCGCGCTATCGCTTCAAGGCCTCGGGCCGCTGGATGCTGCGCGAGATCCAGGTGGCCAAGGCCGACGGCACGCTGGGCCCGGACCTGATCGACCGCTGGAAGGGTCGCGCCTTCCAGCAGTCGCCGGACTCGGTGATCTCGCTGGTCGGCTTCGAGGACGAGCAGGTCAACTGGGAGGCCAACTCCTCGCTGCTGGGCGAGCGCTGCGGCCCGGTGCGCTGCATCCGCGAGGTCTGGGGCGCCGACTCCGGTACCAACGTCACCAAGACCGAGAGCTTCTACCGCGACGCCATCAGCTACCGCTACCGCCTGCGCGTGCACCCGATCCCGCCGGACGGCCTCTACACCTCCTGGGACTACAACCGCGGCGTGATGGTGCCGACCGAGGCCGAGCGGGCCGCCGGCATCGAGGGCGGACGTTACTTCACCATCCTGCGTCCGCAGGGCGTGCCGATCGACGGCGTCAACGACGACCTCGGCAACATCGACGGCTTCCTGCCGATCTTCGGCCAGTGCCCCAGCTCCGATGGCGTAAGGCCGCCGTCCAGCACCGGCCGCTGCCCGGCCTTCGTCGACATCGCCGATCCGACCTTCAACCTGCCGCTGGCCTTCGACAACTGGGAGCAGGTGGCGGGCAAGGGCGATTCCGGCTCGCTGGTCTACACCTTCCTGCTCAAGGGCGCGACCTCGCTGGTGAACCCGCTGGTGGTGCCCTACTACCGTGACGACGCCTGCCTGGACGACGGCACCGGCGACGACCCCGTGCAGCGCCCCTACCCGGGCGACAACTCCGACGACCCGCGCGTCAAGGACGCCTACGCGCGCATGGCCGGCAAGCCCTACGAGCAGCTCGACTGCAGCGAGCGCCAGGGCGCCTATGCCGCGCACGGCGTGCACTTCTTCGTCACGCACGACACCGACAACGCCTTCCTGCCGCTGAGCCTGACCGAGGTGGACGGCGAGCAGTGGCAGTTCATGGTGCCCACGGAGCGCCCGCGCAACATCGCGGAGCCCTACGCCAACGTCGCGCGCCTGCCGCTGCTGCCGCTGGCGACGCCGTATACGGCGCCGTAGCCCGGCATGCGTGCAGACAGGATCGGCTTCAGGTTTTCCCCCCGTGGCAAGAAGGGGGCACCGGCTCGTGCAACGTCGGGGGGCGTTTTGCGGGTTCGGACTTTATTCGCGGCAGGGTTGGCGGCGTTGCTGCTGTCGGCCTGTGGGGCGCGCAGCGATGCGCCGCAGGCCGGCGGCGGCAGCACGTCGCCGGATTCACCGCCCGATGCACCGCCAAGGGCAGCAGGTGACCTGGCGGCCTACGTCGATCCCTTCATCGGCAGCTTCCCGCCCGGCTTCGTCAATCCGGGGCCGTTCGCGCCCTTCGGCATGGTGCAGCCGGGCCCGGATACCGAGGGCCCGCTGAACTACGGCGGCTACTCGGTGCAGAACCTGCTGGTCACCGGCTTCTCGCAGGTACACATGTCCGCGGGTGCGCCCAAGGGCGGGCAGTTTGCGCTGCTGCCGTTCACCGGCGAGCTGACGCGGGGCGACCTGTCGCAGATCGGCTGGCCCAACCCGGTGCCGGCCTACGCCTCGCCGCTGAATCCGCTGGATCACCGTGCCGAGGTGGGCTACTACCGCGTTGGCCTGCTGCGCTACGGCACCACCGCCGAGATCACTGCCAGCGAGCGCGTGGCGCTGCACCGCTACCGCTACACCCTGGGCGCGCCGCGCCTGCTGCTGGACGTCTCACGCGATCTCGCCGGCTACCACACGGCGCGTGCGCAGCTGGAGCCGGACGGCACGCTCAGCGGCAGCGTCGATACCGGCGACGGCTACACGCTGTATTTCGCGCTGCAGTTGGACGCCGCGTTCCGCGCCGCCACGCGCGAGGGCGAGGCCCTGCAGCCGGGCGTCACGGTGGAAGGCGAGCGCCTGGCGCTGCTGCTGGATTTCGACGATGCGCCGCGCACGCTGCAGGCGCGCATCGCGGTGTCCTACACTGACCTTGTCGGGGCGCGACGCAATCTCGCCGAACTGCCGCACTGGGATTTCGAAGCGCAGCGCCAGCGGCTGCGCGAGCAGTGGCAGGGCGAGCTGGCGCGGGTGGAAGTGGAGGGCGGCACCGAGTTGCAGCGTCGCTCGCTGTATACCGCGATGTACCGCATCCAGCAGTTCCCCAATCTGCACAACGACGTGGACGGTCGCTACCGCGGGCCGGACAACGCCGTGCATGCCTCGGCGCGCCCGCACTACAGCCAGTACTCGCTGTGGGACAGCTACCGCGGCCAGAACCAGATGCTCGCGGAGATCCAGCCCGCGCGTTATCTCGACATGCTACGCTCGCTGCTGGACTTCCACGCGCAGGGCGGTCGGCTGCCGCGCTGGCAGCAGGGACCGGTGGATGCCGGGCACATGTCCGGCGATCCAGTGATCCCCTTCATCGGCGAGGGCTGGTGCCGCGGCCTGGTGCCCGTCGCCGAGCGTGCGCCGCTGCTGGCCGCGGCGCAGGCGCTGGAGCAGTCACGCCGCGAGGCCTTGTCACCCGGATACCTGCCGGTGGAGAAGCCGGGCAATCCTTTCGAGGTGTTCGTCGGCGGTGCGCGCGAGGCCGGCACCACGCTGGAATACGGCCTGGCCGATTTTTCGCTGGCATTGATGACGGCCAGCAGCGGCGATGTCGCCGAGGCGCAGCGCCTGGCGCAGCAGTCGCTCAACTACCGCAACCTGCTGGACCCACAGAGCGGCTTTATCCGCCCGCGCCATGACGATGGCAGCTGGCTCACGCCGTTCCTGCCGGAGCTGCCCTACGGCTTCCAGGAGGGCACCTCCTGGCAGTACAGCTGGCTGGCGATGCACGACCTGCCGGGGCTGTTCGAACGCATGGGCGGCAACGCCGAGGTGCAGCGCCGGCTCGACACCTTCTTCCTGCTGCCGGCCAACCTGCTGCCCGGTGCCTGGCCCTTCGTGCAGAACCAGCTGACGGTGTTCGGCCTGTTCTACTACGGCAACCAGTACGCGCCCGGCAACGAGCACGACCTGCAGGCGCCGTACCTCTACAACTACGCCGGCGCGCCCTGGAAGACGCAGGTGGTGGCCCGCTCCGCCGCCGCGCTCTATGCGCCCACGCCGCTGGGCCTGCCGGGCAACGACGATCTCGGCGCGCTGTCCGGCTGGCTGGCCTGGACCCTGATCGGGCTCTACCCGATGAACCCCGGCGCGCCGCTGGCAGTGGTGGGCAGTCCCGCCTTCGAGAAGGTCACGCTGCATCGCCCGGGCGGCAACCTGGTGATCGAGGCGCCGGGCGCGGGGCCGCTGCAGCCCTTCGTCACCGGGCTGTCGCTGGAGGGTGAGGAGATCGACGGCAGCTGGCTGCTGCTGCCGCGCAGTGCCGCCACGGTGCGGCTGCAGACGGCGGCCTTGCCCGACACGGGCTGGGCGGCGGATTCCGTGCCACCCTCGCTCAGCGACAGTGCGCTTGAAGCCTTCGGGTGCCGCCCCTGAGGGGGTGTGGTGAATCGGGGATTCGGGACATGGCCCGCGCCGGCCACGCGGACGGCGCGGGAGCGGGCACAGACCTGCCTCAGGCGCGCCCGCGGCCCTTGTCGGCCAGTGCCACCCGGCGCCGCGGCGTCGCGGCGCCCATCCAGGCGCTGACCTGTTCGATCACGAACACCGCCATGCCCAGCAGCAGCCAGACCTGCCAGCCACCGGGCTGGACGAACAGCATATCCATCAGCGCGCGGAACATCAGCGGCACGGCGACCAGGGCGGCGAGCAGGCCCAGGACGATGGCGGCGGCGGTAAGTTGGTTCTTCATGTTCAGTTCCCCCGTGGGTTTCAAGGCTTGCAGCGCAAGCTCCTTGCCAACCCGAACGTGGCCCTATCGTCAGGTATTTCTGTCGGAATTTCAGTTACCTGCGTCACAGACGGCCGAGGCCGTCCGACCGGAGGGCATGCAGCCCGCACGCTGGCTGAAAAGTGGATCGTGCAGAAAGCACGATCTTCAGACGCCGCGTGAAGCGCTGCTGAACGGGGGCGTTGAAGGGGAGGGGGCGGGCCGCCCGCTAGGGCGGCGCCTGCAGCCGGCCTGCCGGGCGCAAGACCGAGCTCGCGCCGGACAGGGCGCGTCAGGACTACGGAAGTGGGCTCAGGCCGCCTGGGCGGGCTGCTGCAGCAACTGCAGGCCGCGGGCCGTGACCAGGTGGCGGCCGCTGCCCGCGCGGATCAGCAGGCCGAGCCGCTGCAGGCGGGCCAGCACCGGTAGCCCGGCATCGGAGACGGACGCGCCGCGGGCGGCACGCAGAAGGCACTGCCACTCGGGCAGTTGAAGGTAAGGGTTATCCATGACGATTCCAGTCGAGCAACAGCCATGCCATCAAGCTTGGCCGTGGCGGCCCAGTCCCTGGAACAGCATGTCCACATAGGTTTCCAGGTAGACCTTGGGATCGATGGAAGGTTTCTCGAACAGCCCCAGGGAGTGCTGCCAGATCGTCAGCAGGGTCAGCGGGGCGGTTACCACGGCCAGGTAGGCCTCGGGGTCGATGTCGCGCAGCTCGCCGCGCTCGATCCCCCGCCGCAGCAGGCGCAGCCAGAAGGCGCGGCCGCGCTGCATGACCTCCTCGCAATAGAAATGGCCCAGCTCGGGGAAGTTGCGGCATTCCGAGACCAGCAGCTTGAGGATGCCGCGGCTGGCCGAGCGGCTGTTGTCCTCCATCCAGTTGGCCGCGATCAGGCGCAGCATGTCGCGCGTGCTGCGGTCCGAGCGCTCCATGACCTCCTCGGCGAACTGCAGCTTGGGCTGCACCGCCAGGCGGATGGCCGCGCGCATCAGCTCTTCCTTGGAACCGTAGTAGAGATAGATGGTGCCCTTGCTGACGCCCGCGCGCTGGGCCACGTCCTCCAGCCGGGTGGAGGCATAGCCCCGTTCCACGAACAGCTCCAGCGCCGCCTGCACCAGCTCGCCCGGACGGGCTTCGCTGCGGCGGGACCAGCGGGCAGGGCGTTTTTCGATAGCAACAGTCATGTGCATTTGTACTCCAAGCGCGGCACCGCGACGACCCCCCTGAATAGGGCGTGCGAAATAAAAAAAGGCGTTCGCCGGAAGCGAACGCCTTTGGGTACAGCGCCCTGTTCGGGTCAGAACAGGTACTTCATCGTGAACGCGGCAAAGTCGCGGTCGGCGTAGGGCCGCTTGCGGAAGTGCGGGTCGCCCAGGTAGGCGTTGTAGCTGACGCCCACCGTGAACTGCTGCAGGCGGGTGAAGTTGGCGCCGACGCTGGCGCGGCGGTCGCCTTCGCCCATCAGCGAGCCCAGGCCCGACAGCATCGAGGACTGGCCGTCGCCGATGCCCTGCCAGAACAGCGGGATCTGCAGGTCCCAGCCGTCGATCACGTTCTTGCGGTCGATCAGCACCAGCAGCGAGTAGCCCCAGGCGTCGGTGTTGTAGGTCAGGTCATTGGAGCAGCTGGTGGGGCCGCAGGCGGCGTCCACGTCCAGCACGTGGATGTAGCTGCCCTCGGCGACCACGGTCAGCGCGTCCCAGAACAGCGCCGGCCCGACCGTGTAGAGGCCCGACAGCAGGCCCTGCACCACGTCGCCGCGGCTCGGGGTGGGCACCGGGCCCAGCAGGCCGCCGTCGACGTCCACCAGCAGGTCGATGCCCTCGCGCAGGATCGCCTCGCCACCCACGCTGACGCCGAACAGCGTCGTGGAGAAGCTCATGGCGGTCATGTCGATGCCGTCGAAGTAGCGGATGTTGTAGGTGGTGGGCACCTTCAGCCCCAGCGCCTGCGTCGTCAGGTCCGGCAGGCCGCCGATGCCGGGCAGCAGCACGGCGTAGTCGTAGTTCTGCACCGGCGCCGGCGTGGTGTTGTGGTAGCGCAGGCGGTAGAGGCCGACGTTGGTTTCCGGCGTCACCTGGTACTTCAGGCCCGCGCCCCACTGGCCGTGGTCGCTGGGACGGATGTCGTGCTTGCGCTCCACGTTGATGTAGCGCGGCACGTTCGGCTGCGGGATCAGGCCCAGCGGCAGGTTGAGGTCCGGCAGGATCGGGTCCAGCCGGTCGAGCAGGCCACCGAGCAGGCCGGTGACGCCCTGGATCGGCAGATTCAGGTTGAGCAGGTCGTTGAGCAGGTCCACCGTCTCGGGCAGGTCCGAGGACAGCAGGTTCAGGTCCGAGAGGTTGGCCAGGTACAGCGGGTTCTCGATGCCCCAGATGAACTGCGCGCCAGGGCCCACCACGTCGCTGACCGAGAAGAACTCGCCCACGGGATTGAGCTCGGTCTCCTTGTACTCCAGCTTGTACTGGCCCAGCAGGGTCAGCTTGCTGTTGAGCGCGAACTGCATCGATACCTGGTTCACCGGCAGCAGGATGCTCTTCACGTCCGCGCCCGGCACCGCCGCCTTGGTGGCGTCGGCCGGCGACTGCGCCAGCGCGATGCCGGAGAAGAACAGGCTCTCGCCCCAGGCCGCGATGTGGCGGCCGATACGCAGGTTCAGCGCGCCCTCGTCACCCACGTACCAGGAGCCATAGGCATAGGCATCCAGCAGGCGTGCGCGGCGGCCGTCGTAGAACGCCGCCTCGTCCGAGAAGGCCTGCGGGTCGCCCTCGAAGGGAAAGTTGTGGCGCCCCTCGGTGCGGTTCAGCGTCTCGGGCGAATCATTGTGGTTGTAGCCGCGGTAGACGCGGTCGTAGAAGGCATCGCCGCGCAGCAGCACGCCGTAATCGCCTCGGCTCAGCTGCAGCTCGCCCAGCAGCGACACGCGGTTATTGACGATGTCGCCCTTGCGGAAATTGCGGTCGCCGTCGTCGTAGTTGTTCGACTCGTTGAACTTGATGAAATCCGGGATCGGGATCTTCGGGCTCGGCGGCGTGTTGATGATGCCGGCATGCGGGTTTTCGGTGCGCACCGCCAGGGCATAGCTGCCTTGCAACTGGTAGCTGGCATCCAGCCCGAACATCTCGAAGGAGCCGGCGGCGGCGGGGGCTGCCCAGCCGGCGGCCAGCAGCAGGGTGGCGGGCGCGGCCAGGCGCGGCGCACGGGCGGGGGGACGGCTCGGCGACATCTCTTCCTCCATGGAACTCGCCGGTCCGCCGTGCTTGGCGCAGCGGCCGGTGTTTAATTGATCATGGGGATAGTTGCATCGCCGGTAGGATTTAACCTACTTAAATTGCAGTAGTTTTTCCCTGAACGGTATCGCCTGGGGGGATGAGCGGCGAGCGCTGGCCCCTGCGGAGTGGGCGTCTCCCGAGGCCCTCGCCAATGACCGCCAGAGCCTGCGGAAGACCTTCCGCGCCGCCCGGCGACGCATCAGGATGGCGGGGAAACTTCACTGCATGCACTGACGGCGCCGCAAACAAAGGAGATCGCCATGGCCAGTAACAAAGCCGCCCTGAACTACCTCGAGGCCGCCACCCGCTGGTTCGGCCGTAGCCCCGATAACCTGGGCCAGGCCGAACGCCGCGCGCTGGCGCGAGCCGCCCGCCGCCAGGCGGCAACCGAGGATCCCAACCCGCAGCTCGACGCGCAGGCCGGCTTCGGCGGCCGCCTCGCGGACCGGGTCGCCGCCTTCGGCGGCTCCTGGGTGTTCATCAGCCTGTTCGGGGCCTTCCTGCTGGGCTGGACCGTGCTCAACACCGAAATCCTCGGCAAGACCGCTTTCGATCCGTATCCCTACGTCTTCCTGAACCTGGTGCTGTCGATGCTGGCGGCGGTGCAGGCCCCGGTGATCCTGATGAGCCAGAACCGGCAGTCCGACAAGGACCGCCAGATGGCCACCCACGACTACGAGGTCAACCTCAAGGCCGAGATCGAGATCATGGCGCTGCACGACAAGCTCGACTCCCTGCGCCTGGAGCAACTCACCGAGGTCATCGAGCGCCAGCAGAAGCAGCTGGAGCAACTGACGGAGATGCTGCGAAAGTAGGCGTCAATGCACATGCGGCTTGCTCCCGTGCCCGCGGGAGCAAGCCGGGCTTCAGGGCATGTTGTACTGCTTGCGCTTGCGGTACAGCGTCGAGCTGTCGATGCCCAGCGTGCGTGCCGCCGCTTCCATCGTCGGCGAGATCGCCAGCAGTGCCTGGATGTGCGCATGCTCCAGTTCCTGCAGGCTCACCGGATCGCCCACGCGCAGGCCGCCACTCAATCCGCGGGCGTTGCTGGAGAAGGGCAGGTGCTCGGGCCCCACGGCTTCGCCCTGGCACAGGATCACCGCGCGCTCCACGACGTTGCGCAGCTCGCGCAGGTTGCCGGGCCAGTCGTAGGCCACCAGCAGGGCCGTGGCCGCTTCGCCGAAGCGGCGTGCCGGGCGGTCGTACTGCCGCACGAACTTCTCCAGCAGGTGCGTGGCCAGGCGTGCGATGTCCTCGCGGCGCTCGCGCAGCGACGGCATGGTCAGCGTCACCACGTTGAGGCGGTAGTACAGGTCCTCGCGGAAGCGGCCGTCGGCCGCCATTGCCCTCAGGTCGTGATTGGTCGCGGCGATCACGCGCACGTCGGCCTTGCGCGTGTTCGGATCGCCCACGCGCTCGTACTCGCGGTCCTGGATGAAGCGCAGCAGCTTGGGCTGCATGGCCGCCGGCATGTCGCCGATCTCGTCGAGGAACAGCGTGCCGCCGTCCGCCACCTGCACGCGGCCCTGGCGGTTGTCGGTGGCGCCGGTGAAGGCGCCGCGCACGTGGCCGAACAGCTCGCTGGCCAGCAGCTCCGCCGACAGCGACGGGCAGCTCACCGTGGCGAAGTTGTTCTTCGAACGCGCGCTCCAGTCATGGATCGCGCGGGCCAGCACGTTCTTGCCGACGCCGCTCTCGCCCAGGATCAGCACCGTGGCATCGGTGGCCGCTACCTGCCGCGCGACCTCATAGGTGGCCAGCAACTGCGGGTTGCGGGTTTCCAGGTCGATCTCGGAGCGGCCGTCGGCGGCATTCTTCTCCAGTGCCTCGATGCGCTTCTCCAGGCGGCGAGCATCGGCCTGTTGCGCCACCGCATGCACCAGCTCGTCTGGCGTGCAGGGCTTCACCAGATAGTCGCTGGCGCCCGTGCGCAAGGCGCTGACCGCCAGCGTCGCATCGTTGAGTGCCGTGGCCATCACCACGCGCATCCATGGCGCCGCCTCGCGTAGACGCGGCAGCAGGTCCATGCCCGAGTCCTCGCCCAGGTTCACGTCGAGCAGGCAGACATCGAACACGGCGCGCGCCAGCGCCGATTCCGCCTCGGCGGGCGTTTGCGCCGTCTCGATGCGGTAGCCGTACTCGTCCAGCGCGCGACGGAAATTGCGCAGCATCGCCGGGTCGTCATCCACCAGCAGTACGCCGGACTGCCGCAGATCCTGACGGTCGCTCATACCTGGGCTCCTTGCATGCAGACTGCACGATTATGCTGCGACGAAGCCTGCAAGGCGCCGGAACGCTTGTGCATGTGGCTGTTCAGAATGTTGATATCAAAGGATTTTTTTGTTGGCACGGGGCTTGGTATCCGAATGTTGTCGTACCCGCCCCAACCGAGGAGGAGAAAATCCATGCTCTATTACTCCATTGTTTTTCTGGTTATCGCACTGATCGCCGCTGCACTGGGCTTTGGCGGCATCGCCGGCACTGCCACCGGTATCGCCAAGCTGCTGTTCCTGGTGTTCCTGGTGCTGTTCGTCATCTCGCTGGTGCTGGGCCGTCGTCCGCCTGCCACCTGATCTCCTGCAACTGACCGGGTAGCGACGGAACGGTTCCTGTTGCTACCCGTCCGCAAAATCCCGCACACCGGAAGGTGTGCGGGATTTTTCATGCCTGCGGGCTCAGTGCTTGGACAGGCGTTCCTCGAACGCGCGGATTTCCTCCGAGGCCTTGTCCTTGGCCAGGCCGTAACGCTCCTGGATCTTGCCTTCCAGCACGTCGCGCTTGCCCTCGATCAGGGTGAGATCGTCGTCGGTGAGCTTGCCCCACTTCTGCTTGATCTCGCCCTTGAGCTGCTTCCACTGGCTCTTGATGATGTCCTGGTTCATGTGTCGTTCCTTCCTTGGTTGGGTAAAAACATCAGTACGCGGTTTTCAGGCCGCCAGACGCTGCTTGAGCGCACGCATCTGCTCATGGCAGTCGCGCACGCGGGGCAGATAAGCCTCGAGCTGACCCAGCACCGAGGGATCGTCGGTTTCACGGATCGCGCGGCGCATGTGCTCCAGCAGTCGATCCTCCGCGTCCTCGAGCTGTGCCACCCAGGCACGATTCTCATTGCGCGCCACGGCGGCGCGGACCTGGCCATAGGCCTTCTGCAGGCTGCCTACCAGCGTGCCGCCGTGCGGCACGTCCTCGCCGCTGGCGGCGATGCTGGCGGAGAGCCCGTTGATCAACTCGCGCTTGGCGGCGGCCATCTGGGCAAACAGGCCACGCAACTGCGCGTCCTGCACCTGCCCGCCGGCCTGTTCATAGAACTCCGCGCCGTCGCGGGCCACCTGCACCAGCTCCTTCAACTGGCTTGCATTCTTCATGTCGATACTCCTTTGTTCGTCAATGGCCGGGGCCTGCTGCCGGCACTAGCCCGTGCTCAGGCTGCTGACGTCCACCTCGCGGACGCCGCTGATGCCCCGGGCGATCTCGACGGCGGCCGAACGCTCCGCCGGCGTGGAGACGCGTCCGCTCAGGCGGACCGCGCCTCGGCTGGTGGCAACGGCAATCGCATAACCGTCCACCTCGCGTGAAAGCAGTAGCGAGGACTTCAACCTCGCCGTGATCCAGGCATCCACCAGGGAAGCACGCGGCGCCTCCAGTTCCGGCGTCGCGCCCTGGGGAGCGCGCAAGGCGATGCGCTCTTCCACCTCGCGGACGCCAGGCGTAGCGGCCGCGATCCGGACCATCCGCGCCCGATCTTCGGGGCGGTCGGCAATGCCCTGGAGCCGGGCGTGCCCGGACACGGTATCGACGTTCACGTCGAGCGCGCCGCCGACATCGTCGCGCAGCAGCCGCAGCTTGATGCGCGCCGTCAGCAGGCTATCGCGCAGGCGCTCACGCACGCCGCGCCGTGGTGCTTCGGGTGCGCGTTGCAGTGCCGTCGCCTGCCGTGCGTCGATCTCGATGCGGTTGTCCACCGAGACGCCCGCGCCACCTTCCCGCGCCACCTGCTCCGCGAGGCGCTTCTGTTCCTCGCTGGCCACCACGCCGGTGAGCACCACCTGCTCGCCCTCGGCGCTGACCGTCAGCCCCAGCGGACGCAGGGCGTCCGACGTGGCGAACGCCGCATAGATCTGCGTTTCACGGCCGATCTGCTCCAGGCTCGCCGCTGGCGTCGCCAGGGGACACAGCAAGGTCGTCATCAGCAGGCATGAGCGCCAGGTTCGCATCGGGGTTCTCCATGGCTTTCCAGATAACGGCCGCAAGCGGCATACCAAGATCAGAATTCTTTTTATTCAAAGACTTGTATGAGATTAGCCCTCAGCCATCCCGGCAAGCTGCATGCCAGCGGAAGCCAAATAATGCAAATTGCAATATGAAGGGATGGGCATGCAGATTCCAAGAGCTACACCCTTGAATTCCTGCGAATTGCAAGGTCCCTGCGAGGGCAGTGCTTTATGTCGCCCTTTAAAATCAAAGATTTGCGCGCTGCCGGCGGTTGGCACGAAGCCTGCGCCTGAATTCCGGCCGGTGGCAGGGACGCCGCCGCATACCGAAGCAGGAGCACACGATGAAACATGGATGTCTGAAGCAGGGATGGATGATCCCGCTGGCCATGGCCAGCCTGGTTGCCGTCGCCGGCTGCAAGCCGAAGGAAGCGGCCAACGCCGAGCAGATCAGCGAAGCCCAGACCGAGGGCCAGCAGAACGTTGCTGAAGCCAGCGCCCAGGCGCAGCAGGACATCGCCGCCGCCAAGCAGGCCGAGACGCAGGCGACGCTCGAGGCGGCCAACAACCCGGATCCCGCCGATGCCGCCCTGACCAACATGCAGGCTCGCGGCGAAACCCTGAAGCAGGAAGCCGAGGGTCGCTACAAGGTGGAATCCGCGGAAATCGACGCCGCCTTCAACACCGAAAAGCAGCGCTGCAACGGTCTGCCCAGCGGCGACCGAAGCGCCTGTATCGACGCCGCCAAGGCAGAGCAGGAACGCAAGCTCAGCGAGGCCAAGACCCGCCGGGACAGTACACCGGGCGCCGGCTGAACAGCTCAGCGCCCCGCATGATCGTTTGTTGAATCAGAACCCCTGCCGACATGGATGGTCGGCATAGCGGAGAAGGAACTCCCTCAGAGCGCCGCCCCCACGAGCGCTCCTCTCTCGCCGGCGCGGCCCCCACCGCGCCGGTTTTCTTTTTTGTAAGGCCGCCCAGCGCGGCGGGAGCGCACCGATGAAGCAGCAGCGCAAGACCAGCGGTATCGTCACCGGTGAAGCCAAGGAAGAACATGTCCGCAAGCTGCCGGCACCGACCACACGCAAGTCAGGTGACGGAAGCAAGGGTGCACGCCTGGGCCCCAGCCGCGTGCCGCGGCGCGAGGAAGCCACCGACGCGGCGATCGGCAAGGGCGAGGAGATGTTGCGGCCGCGCAAGGCGGAGGACGCCAAGCGGGACAAGACGGGGTAGGGCGAACGCGCGGTTCCGGGCGAGGTTTCCGGAATCAGCAGCCGGCCTCTCAGGCGGCTTGTGCCGTCGGAGAGGCGGGTTCCTCGCGCTGCATGCTGCAGCGCTGCAACTCCTCCAGGAATGCCTCGCGCCAGGCGTCGGCATCGTCGCGCAGCAGGCCGCGCATCAATTCGGCGTGGCGATTGCGGCGCTCCTCCAGTGGCATGTAGCGCGCGGTCTGCAGAGCGTCAGCCACGGCGGTGTTGTCATAGGGGTTCACGATCAGCGCGGATTGCATCTGCCGCGCCGCGCCGGCGAAGCGTGACAGCACCAGCACGCCGGGATCGGCTGGATCCTGTGCGGCGACATATTCCTTGGCCACCAGGTTCATGCCATCGCGCAGCGGCGTCACCAGGCCGATGCGGCTGGCGCGGTAGATGCCGGCGAGCTGGCGCCGGCCGAGCGGCCGGTTGATGTAGCGGATCGGCTCCCAGTCCAGCTGGGCGTAGCGGCCGTTGATGTTGCCGGCGATCTGCTCCAGCTCGCGGCGGATCGCCATGTACTCCGGCACCTCCCCGCGGCTGGTCGGCGCGATCTGCAGCAGCTCCACCTGGCCATGGGTATCCGGGTAGCGATCCAGCAGGCATTCCACTGAGCGGAAACGCTCCGGAATGCCCTTGGTGTAGTCAAGCCGGTCGACGCCGACGATCACGGTGCGATCTTCCCGGTGCGCGCGCACGCGCTGGAATTCCTGCTGCGCCGTTGGCGATTCCGCGATCTGTGCAAACTCACGAGCGTCGATGCCGATCGGAAAGGCCTTGGCGGTCAGGCGGCGGCCGAAGGCAGTGATGGTGTCCCCGCGCAACTGGGCGCCGAACTCGCGTACGGCGCAATCACGGAAGCGCTGCACGTCGTCCTCGGTCTGGAAGCCCAGCAGATCGTAGGAGAACAGGCTGCGCATCAGGTCGCGGTAGTGCGGCAGTGCCGTCAGCATCTCCGGGACCGGGAAGGGGATGTGCAGGAAGAAGCCGATCTGCTGCTTCGCGCGCTGCTCGCGCAGGGCCTCGGCGAAGGGCAGCAGGTGGTAGTCGTGGACCCAGACCTGGTCCTCGTCCTGCAGCAGCGGCCACAGCGCACCCGCCAGCCGACGGTTGACCCGCATGTAGCCGTCGTAGTGCTGTGGATCGAAGGCGGTCAGATCCAGGCGCAGATGGAACAGCGGCCACAGGCAGCGATTGGCGAAGCCGTTGTAGTAGGCGTCATGCTCGGCCTGGCTGAGGTCCATGGTCGCCAGCCGGATCGGGCCGGATTCCGCCACGGCTGGGCGCGTGTCCGGGTGATCGGAGATCTGCCCGCTCCAGCCGAACCAGAGCCCACCGCGCTCACGCAGGGCGTCGAGCAGGGCTACGGCCAGGCCGCCGCCGCGGGCCGCGCTGCGTGGGTGCACCACACGGTTGGATACGGCGACCAGACGCGGCCGTTGCGTCGCCGCCTTGCGCAGGCTCGGCGGCGTCATGCGAAGTTCCGCAGCCCGGCTCCTGCCGCCAGCCAGCGGTGGACCGCGTCGACGCTGTCCAGCCGGTAACGAGCGGCGCTGGGGCCGGCTCCGACCTTCACGCCGTAGCCGCCCATCGCCTGCGCGACCAGGATGCCGTTCTCGTCCGTGAGATCGTCACCCACGAAGACTGGCTTGCGGCCGGCGAAGGGGGCTTGCTCCATCAGCGTCTGCACCGCGTTGCCCTTGTTGGCCTGCGGTGGCAGAACTTCGATCACCATCTTGCCTTTGGTGGCCGCCAGGCCCATGGCCGAGGCCAGGGCCGAGGCCACGGCTTCGCATTCGGCGGCGCGCTCCGGCGCCAGCCGGTAATGCACGGCTACCGCCATGCCCTTGTCCTCGATCAGGACATTGGGGTCGTCGCCGAAGTAACGGCGCAGGGCTTCGGCCAGGCCATCCGTGGCCGCCGGCCGGGTCTCGGTGACGGCGCCCGCACGCCGCAACTCGGCGCCGTGCAAGCCGGCGGCCGGCAATTGCAGTGGGGATAGCAGGCGGTCCACGGTCTGGATCTGGCGGCCGGTGACGATCGCCAGCGCCCCGCCAAGGCGTTGCCGGAGCGCTTCCAGCAGCTTGGGCAGGTGCGGCGCCACCACCACGTCGTCCGGCCGCTGTGCCAGGTCCAGCAGGCTGCCGTCGAGATCGTGGAACAGCGCAATGTCATGGGCGAGTGGCGGCGGGGGAGTCGAGGCCATGGCCTCGGGCCGGGCAGCACGTCCTTGTGCCGCGCTCCGGCCTTCCCTCGAACCGACATCCTGTCGGTACCGTTGCTCGCTCAGAAAATTCATCATCGGATTCCTCTACGCCGGGCTGCGGTGGTGATGTCCCTGAGCGATCCCGCAATCCCTCGCGGCGACCGCACCGTCCTTGGCGCAACGCGCTCAAGGACATCAACACCGCAGCCCGGCTTCACACCTAGCGCTGGTCGCCCGGCTTGGCTGCGTCCTGCACTTCCTGTCCGCCGCGTTCAATGTCCTTGCCCGCGCCTTCCACCGTGTTGCAGGCGGCCAGCAGGGTGCTGCCACCCAGCAACATCGCGACGACGAGCTTCTGCATCCATTGCGTCATGTCACTTCTCCTTGTGAGGACTCCAAAGCGACGCGGCAATGTAGGTACACTGCGGCGACGACACATGAAGACCCATGTTTCGTGCCAGCCGTAAAAATCCACCAAGCGATTGATTTGAAAGGGCGTTGGTAACTCTCGCCGGACTGTCTTGTTTGCACATCGCAGAGGCCGCCCACCCCGGTCATGCAAAACGCAGGCAGCAGCCAAGTCCGGCGGCACAGGAAGGCATGGACGCATACAGCGCAACGGAGAAAGTCGAGTCGCCGCGCCGGCAGCGCATGCTGCTGGTCTGGCTGGGACTCGGCTTCCTGTGGCTGCTGGTGCTGGCCCTGGTGGTGAGCGGTACGCGCCTGGCCTATTACTCCAAGAGCCGCTTCAGCGAGAAGCTCGACCGCGTGCAGCGCCTGCAGGAGGCTTTCAAGGAGACCTCCGTGCTGATGGGGCTGGTGGTCGAACTCGAAGGCGGGCAGCGCGACTGGCTACTGCGCCAGGACAGCAAGGCCCTGCAACGCTACCGCGAAGCCGAGACGCAGCTGCCGCACCAGCTCGCCCGTCTCGACGGGATGCTGCGTGACCGCAGCGACTTCCGCGCCGAGATGCAGCGGCTCAGCCGTCTCGCCCTGGAGGAGCGGCAGGCTTTCTCGGGCCTGCAGGGTCTGGCCGACAGCCAGGGCAGCGACGAGGCGCTGCAGCGTTCGCGCAGCCTGCCGGAGATTCCGGCGATGGACGCCACTCGCACGGCCGTGGTGAACCTGCAGATGCGCCTGGTGGAAGTCGCCACCCGCGAGCAGGACCTGCTCAATGACGTCATCACCCGACGCAACATCGCGATCTACCTCACGATCCTGCTCGGTGCCGTCGGCGCGCTGGGCGCCCTGTTCCTGCTGCGGCGCTACTACGTCACGCTGCATGAGGAACAGCAGATGCGTGCGCGCATGATTGAGTCGCAGCGTGAGAGCCTGCGCAAGAGCAGCTTCCTGGCCACCATGAGCCACGAGATCCGTACGCCGATGAATGCCATCCTGGGGTTCAGCCAGCTGCTGCTCGATCGCACCGGTGACTCCGTCAGCCGTCGCTACGTCGAAGCCATCACCGTCAGCGGCCGATCCCTGTTGGCCCTGATCGACGACATCCTCGATCTGTCGAAGGTGGAAGCCGGCAAGATCGAGATTCGCGCCCTGCCCACCAGCCTGCGCGAAGTCGCCGATGGCGTCGTCGCCGTGTTCTCGCAGCAGGCCGCCGACAAGCGCCTGCAGCTCAGCGCCAGCGTCGATGCCGCGGTCCCGGAATCCGTGCTGCTGGATGTGGCCCGCCTGCGCCAGATGTTGTTCAACCTGGTGGGCAACGCGGTGAAGTACACCGACCGCGGCAGCGTCACCCTGCGCATTTCCGCACGCCCCAATCCGGAGGAATCGCAACTGCTGTCCTGCATGTTCGAGGTACAGGACACCGGCGTCGGCATTGCGCAGGCCGAACTGCAGCGCATCTTCGAGCCCTTCGTGCAGGCCGAGGCCGGCGGCGCGCCGCGCGAGGGCAGTGGCCTGGGCCTGGCGATCACGCGCCAGCTGGTGCAACGCATGGGTGGCAGCCTGGAGGTGGAGAGCGCACCCGGCAAGGGCTCCACTTTCCGCATCCTGCTGCCGCGCATTGCGGCCGCCGGTGCGCCGCCGCCGGAAGAGCCGATCAGCGACGAGGCCGGCCAGGAACGGCTGCGCATCCTGGTGGTAGACGATGTCGAGCTCAACCGCGAACTGATCGCGGCCATGTTCAAGGACTCGCCGCACGAGATGTTGTTCGCGCCGGACGGCCCCACGGCACTGAGCATGGTGCGCGAGTCCGCGCCGCAGCTACTGTTGCTGGACCTGCTGATGCCGGGCATGGATGGTTTCGAGACCTTGCGCCGCCTGCGCGCCGAACCGCTGCTGGCACCGCCGCGCGTGATCGCCGTGACCGCCACCAGCCTGCGCGGCGAACAGGCTGAGCTGCGCAAGCAGTTCGACGGCTACGTCGCCAAGCCCTTCACGCGCGACGGCCTGGTCACCGAGATCCGTCGCGTCATGGTACAGGGCCAGCGAGAACAGGCGGAAGAAGTCATGGCCCCGCTGCCGGAGGGCGTGCGCCAGCGGCTCGAGCGCCTCCTGGTGCGCGACTGGCCGGCCGTCTGCGCCGCGCCGGCGATGCGCGACGTCAAGAATTTTGCACAGGCGTTGGATGAGGTTGCCCTGGCTAGCGGGCGGCCCGAGTTGCGCGACTACGCGCGGGAACTCAACGACGCGGCTTTTGCCTTCGACGCCCTGCGCGTCGAGGCCTTGCTGGAAGAATTTCCGCAGCGTGGTGGAGCGCTGCTGGCCAAGGGGAAGGAAGGAAAATGAACGAGTCCGCAGACAAGGACCTTACGGCGCCACTGGTGATGGTGGTGGACGACAATCCGGCCAACGTGCAGCTGCTGGGGCAGCTGCTCGATAGCGCCGGCTACAACGTGGTGCCTGCCACCAGCGGCGCGCAGGCGCTGGAGCGTGCCGCCTTGCGCAAGCCGGACCTGGTGCTGCTGGACATGATGATGCCCGGCATGGACGGCAGCGAGGCGATCCGTCGCCTGCATGCCTTGCCGGGCCTGGCCGACTTGCCGGTGATATTCGTCACCGCCGCGACCGGCGTGGAAGAGCTGGCGCGCGGCTTCGAGCTGGGTGCCGTCGACTATCTCGCCAAGCCTTTCGTCGCGCGCGAGCTGCTGGTGCGCGTGCGCACGCACGTCGAGCTCAAGCGTGCGCGTGACCACCTGCAGATGGTGCTGCGCGAGCGCGACGAGATCGTCAATGTCGTCGCGCACGACCTGAAGAACCCGCTGACCTGCATCCGCTTCGCCAACCAGCTGCTGTCGCGCACCGAGGATCCGGCACGCCGCGCCGACTTGATCAAGGAGATCGACGAGTGCAGCGGCGAGGCACTGAACTTCGTGCAGCGCTTCCTGACGCAACGTGCCGAGGGTGAGGCGCTGCGCCAGTTCCACAGCGAGCCCATTGATCTCTGCGCCATGGCCGCGCAGGCACTGCGCCTGCAGCAGGCCGAAGCGGAGGTGCGTGGCCTGCGCCTGCGTCTCGAGTCCTCCGAGCCGGAAGTATCCGCGCTGGGGGACCACATGGCGGCGCGCAACGTATTGCAGAACCTGGTCTCCAACGCCATCCGTCACTCGCCCGAGGGCGAGGAGATCCTGGTGTCGCTGTCGGTGACGCGCAGCGGCAACGCCCGCTGCCTGGTGCTGGACCGCGGCCCCGGCATTTCCGAGGCCGACCAGAAGAAGCTGTTCCAGCGCTTCGCCCGCATCGTCACCGCGCGCGCGGTGCCGGAGTACTCCTCCGGACTGGGCCTGGCCATCGCCAAGCACGACATCAACCGCATGGGCGGACATCTCTGGTACGAGCTGCGGCCGGGTGGCGGCAGCGTGTTCGGCTTCGAGTTGCCGCAGCAGCGTAGCGCGTGAGCCGCGACCATCCGGGTGACGCATGAACGCGACGACGCAGAGTGACCGGCAGATCGTCCTGCTCAGCAAGAGCAAGAACTTTGGCCTGTTGCTGATCGGGATCGTATTCGTCGCCATCGGCATCTGGATGATCTCCATACCCGACGCGGACATCGAGGCACAGCGGCGTTTCAACAGTCCCTGGCTGGTTCATGGCCTCGGCTGGACCGCGGTCCTCTTCTTCGGCCTCTGCAGCCTGTTCGCGGTACGGAACCTGTTCTCCCCGAAGCCGGGGCTGGTACTGGACCGAGAAGGGCTGACCGACCAATCCAGCGGTCTCGCGGTCGGCTTCATCCCCTGGCGCGACATCGCCGGCTTCGAACCCTGCGTCCTCCAGGGCCAGAAGATGCTCGTCGTGCTGCTGGAGAATCCGCAGGCCTACGTCGAGAAGGGCGGCCCGATCCGGCGCCATCTGTACCGCATGAACCTCGGGCTGGTCGGCAGCCCCTTCGCGATCAGCTCGAATGCGCTGAAGCTGGATTTCGATGAGCTGGTGGCGCTGTGCAGCCGCTACCACGAGAGGTATCGGGCGCCCGCCGATCTTCAGTAGTGCGGTCTGGAAGTAGACGCTTCTAGTAAGCACGTGGGCTCCCTCTCCCCGCAAGCGGGGAGAGGGTTGGGGTGAGGGGCGAAGCTTTCGGCTAGAGGCTGCGGTAGTGGTGCCGGCGACGACGCCGGTCAGGTGCTGCTGATCTCTGGAGGTTTATTTCGCCTAAGGGCGAGTTACTTTTCTTTGCTTGTGCCAGAACTGTCCGGGGAAAGTCTCTGAAACTGACTTCAAGCCTTTGATAATACTGTTTTAAATCGAATTTTCGGGGTGGTGTCGATTTCAACTTCGGCTGAGCGAATCTAGGTGGGTTCCGCAGGGAAACCGCTATGCATCACGATCGCTATGTCTTCGCACAACTCATGCAGTATCTGCCGCTGTCATCCTTTCACCGGCTTGTCGATCGCTACAACGGCCATCGGTACGTCAAGAAGTTCTCCTGCCTGGATCAGTTCC
>JBPOHT010000025.1:0-45122 GCA_052035235.1 Pseudomonadota bacterium
TCGATCACCTGCTTTACCGCTTCGCTCTTGAACTCATCCGTGTACTGCCGATTGCTGCTCATAAACACCTCGGTCTTTGCCATCAATTATGGCAACTCGGGTGTCTACGAAAAGCTGGCCGTACCAGTCCTGGCCCAGGATGACGTCGTCATCCGCAGATGCGACGCCAACGGAAATCATGAGAAGTATCGCCAATGTTCCTAAAACGCGCATGACTCCTCCCTGACAACTCGCAGCATGCCATAACAGCGGAAATGAGCGTCTGCGAAACTCAGGAAATACCAGCGGCACCTAAGCACGCGAGCCTAGGTTATTGGTGCGCAAGGTGGCTGTGACATAGACACTATTCGGCCCACTCAGGGCTGGAACCTGACGGATGAATCGAGTTGAATCAAAGGAGTCGGAGTGGGTTTTAGTCAACCTTACACGTGGACTTCTGTTGACCATAACTTACTCCGACCCCTTAAATGCTTAAAATGTAAATGCAGCCTGCGCCCTCGGGCTTCGAGCGCGGCAATGCCCTTGAAGTTGAATGATATGAGCGTGTTTCGGTGTGAAGGTGGTTTGCCTGTCCAATGTGCTTGGCAACATCAACTAAAGCTTCGTCCGACGCATCGCTCGCCATCTCTATGATGTAGCCTGACTTGTCGTTGGCGTCCCACGTTGCCGACCACGGAAGCTTGAACTACTTGAGAGTGAGCTCGATCAGGCGCCGCAACTCTTTTTCGAGTACGCCGGCAATGTCTTTTCTGATCTTGATTTGATCCGATGCCTTCAAAAGCGCTCTCCTCGAATCTGCCTAACGCCCTAGCTTAAGCCGCGCGCCGAAGGCGCGTCGGTTTGAAGCAGTGGTTGGGCGGAAGCCTCTTCAAGAGGGCCTACTTCCATCCCGTCATAGCTTTCCAGACCGAAACTCGCAGCGAACTCATACAACTGGGAGTTTCGCTCATGCAAGCTCTTCACTGTATGAATCTCCTCGCGCTCAACCTGGAGAAACAGTAGGTCTGGATCTGCATCGTCTTGGCTGGGTTCAAGGAACCCCACCGGCCTGTAACCTAGCCTCTCAAGTTCGGCCGCTGCCATCAATAGTTTTGCCCTGTCACGATCCGTGAAGAAGAACCCCCACAGACAGACATCGTCGATGCTCCAGCGCACATTCGGATTGGCACGACTAGATTCAAACATCGCTACTAGCTGTTCGCGCTGAATCATTTTGAAGCCCAACAGCTAATAGACGGACACCTGTCCGTATATGCAGATTTACGGACCCCAGGGACCTCGTGCTTAAGCATTTGAAATTCCTGCGATCCTTAAACCGCCTGTCCGTTAAACAAATTGTTAGTCCGAGCGCAAAAATTGAGGCCCTATTCGGGGCTAACTATGCCGACTCTCGGCGTGGCCCCACAAGTAGGCGCGGCAATGCCAGGTGATGTCAGTGGCGCCGCCATAGGACATACCTGACGAGTGAATCAGGACGCCTGATTTGACACGCAGCGGCAGCCTTGGGCTATTGGAATGTCCGCTTCGCGGCTGATATTTGAGATGCGGCGTCTTCCACTATGGGCTGCTAGCGGACACCTCGGTATATCCGCCTGGTGACAGAAAGCGCGCAATGCAGCGCCGCTAGCCTAGCTGGCGGTCCGTATGACCCGCTCCCCAGAGGGTTGGCCGCGGCGGGGCGGGGGGCATCAGAAGATCGCCAAGCTGAAACGATTCGCCCGCCAGGTTTCCCTGGCGGGCGAGATACCGCTACTTCTTCGATCTACTCGAAAGTCAGAGGTTAATGGACCTCATCGGCGTTCTGGCAATCCTGGACGCCGGGTTACTTCCAGACTCGCACGTAATCAACTTCCGTGGTGGCCGGCAGCATGCCGACGCCGCCGTAAGCGTTGGCGCCAGCTCCCAGCGCCTGGGTCAGCGCGATGATGTAGCGCTTGTCGAAGGCGGAATCGTTGGAGTTGTTCACCAGGCATGACGCTCCGTTGACCAGGATCTCCAGGCGGTTGGCGGTCCACTCCAGGGTGTAGGTGTTCCATTGGCCACGGTTAGCCTGGCAGGTCCAAGCGGTGTTGATGCCGGGCTGCGGACCCAGCAGGTCGGCGGCGTAGTGCAGGAACGGGATGGCCAGGTTCGGGTGCTGCGAGTAGGTCTCGACGATGTCGATCTCGCCGGACAGGGGCCAGAGCGCGGTGCTGTGGTAGCGCACATCCGGCCACAGCCAGAAGGCTTCCTGCAGGCCCGTGGCGCTGGCCAGCGGCACCCTCATGCGGGCTTCGAAGCGACCGTACTTCTGCGAGAACAGGTAATAGGTGGAGATCTGCCCAGCGGCGTACCGCGAACCGGCGCGGTTACTGGGGCAGCCGGCTACCGGCTGCGCCATTTCCTTCACGGAGAGATTGAGGTTGCCACCGGACACGCTGATGACGGCGGGGTCGTCGATGTAGCAGGCGTAGACCGTGCTGGTGCCGTTCACGAAGTTCGTTTGCGGTACCCACTTCGAACGATCCAGGTTGGCGCCGTCGAAGTTGTCGGAGAATGTGCACTGCCACGGGGTGCCGTCGGATTTCACCACGGTTGGGCCGCAGCCCCCGGCGTCGATCATCCCCGAAGCGGCCGGCGCGGTCTGCGGTGGCCCAATCAGATTGAGGTTACAGGACAGTTCGTTTGCCAGGTTCGGCTTCCAGTCGGCGCAGGTTGCTGCACTTGCCGCTGGGGTAAACAAGGCAGCCGATAAGGCCAGGGCCGGAGTCAGTACCGCGGTTGCGAAGCGAATTGTCACGATTTTCTCCTCTGGTTTTTATGTGAAGAGAGCCTATGTACCTCGATTGGGGGGTGTCTGTAGGAAAGTGCCTTCTCGATTCGTGCGCTGCGGGCTTTGTAGGGTTGAGAGTTAAATTTCTTATAAGAAGCGGCTGGAGAATTGTCGGCTGCTTGGCTGAAAAGCCGCCCCTCACCTCGGCAACTGCTCCATGCGTTGCCCTACCTCGGGCATCCATGCCCTCGCCATGCCCTCTCCCCGCATGCGGGGAGAGGGGATAAGAGTCAGCCGTCGATTCCTGCGATAGGATTGACGTCAATGCTCTTCCAACTCTGTATGAGCTGGAATTGGGGTGGATACTGCCCCCACTGTCGTGAGCTTCTGTGCGTTTTAAGGCATTGGTGGAAAAGTGAAGAGCATGCGATTCCAAGGAAGATTGACGGGTTGGAATGATGAAAAGGGCATCGGCACCATTACCTGGAATGGTGGTAACGATCGTGTTTTCGTACATATCAGCGCCTTCACGGTAAGACACAGAAGGCCCGCGGAAGGCGATGTCATCACCTACGAGGTGGAAAAGGATCAAAACGGAAAATTCAGGGCTATTAAGGTTTCGTTCCCAAAGAGCCAATTGGGTGATGTTCCGAAGAATCGATCAAATTCGGGAGGCGGCTTCTTTGTCGGAGGTATCACGGTGCTGTTCATTGGCTGCTTGCTGTTCTGCCTGTTCGTGGACTGGATTTCGTCAGCCGTACTAGGCGTCTATGCTGTAGCGAGCCTGGTCTCATTTGTCGCTTATTGCCTCGATAAGAATGCGGCGAAAAGAGACAGGCCACGCACACCAGAGGTCACATTGCACATGATGGCCCTGCTCTGTGGTTGGCCCGGAGCCTATGCCGCACAGCGACTAATCCGTCACAAAACAGTGAAACAACCCTTTCAGTCCATTTTCGTGGCAACGGTTATTCTGAACATTGCAGGTCTTGCTGTGTATTCATGGCCAATGTTTGTCCCTGGCCCTTGAGCAGTCGAACTAGGGAGTGGTCATGGCCGCCCGACGGCGCCTGGCATGCTTGCAGGGCCCGGGCGTCGTCCCCTGTCATGGGTCATATCTCCTAGCGCCCTTTTCATCCCGCCGTGATGTCGATTGCCGATACTTGGTCTCTTTAGACGGGGGATTCCACGATGCGGCGTCGCAAGTTCCTGCTAGGCCTCGGCGGCCTGTCCGGCGTGGCCCTGCTGCCTGGCTGCGGTAGCAGCGATCCGGTGGATGGGGCGGCGGGTACGGTTCGCTTCGAGCATGGGGTGGCCAGCGGCGATCCGCTCAGTGATCGCGTGATCCTGTGGACCCGGGTCACCCCGGAGCGTGACGGCCCGGTGCGGGTGCGCTACGTGGTGGCGCGTGACCCGGAGATGAGGGACGTGGTGCTGTCCGAAACCGTGGTGACCGATCGGGTGCGGGACTACACGGTGAAGGTGGACCCGGCCGGCCTGGCTCCAGCTACCCGCTATTGGTACCGCTTCGAGTCCGGCGGTGCGGTGTCGCCGGTGGGGCGCACCAAGACCCTGCCGGTGGGGGTGGTGGACCGGCTGCGCTTTGCCTTTACCTCCTGCTCCAATTACTCGGGCGGCTATTTCGGGGTGTATGGCCGTATCGCTGAGCGCCTGGACCTGGACGCGGTGTTCCATCTGGGCGACTACCTCTACGAGTCGGGCTCGTCCGGCGTTGAGGGCCTGGACCGTGCCCACAGCAACGGCCGCGAGATGGTCACGCTGGACGATTACCGCGACCGCCACGCCCAGTACCGGCAGGACCCCGACCTGCAGGCGATGACCCTGCAGCACCCGATGATCGTGGTCTGGGACGACCATGAGTCCACCAACGACTCCTGGGAGGATGGCGCGGGCAACCATACCGAGGGGGAGGAGGGGGCCTGGGAGTTCCGCAAGGCGGCCTCGATCATGGCCTACTTCGAGTGGCTGCCGATCCGCGTGGCCGACCCGGCCGATCCGCAGCGTATCTGGCGCCAGTTCGTGTTCGGTGACCTGGTGGACCTGATCATGCTCGATACGCGGCTCTATGGCCGCGAGGAGCCGCTGAGCATCCTGCCCTCCGGTCCGGAGCTGAACGACCCCACGCGCCAGATGCTGGGCCTGCGCCAGGAGAACTGGCTGGTGGAGCGGCTGACCGCGTCCACGGCGAAGTGGAAGCTGCTGGGGCAGCAGGTGATGTTTGGTCAGCTGAGGCTGGCCTCGCTGCCGGATCTGTCGCTGCTCGGCCTGACGCTGGCGGAGGAACTGCTGGCGCTGAACGGCGACCAGTGGGACGGTTACCCGGCGGCACGCGACCGCGTGTTCGATGCCGTCGAGCGCGGACCCGTGGAGAACCTGGTGGTGCTGACCGGCGACATCCACAGCTCCTGGGGCAACGAGCTGTATCGCGACCCCGGCGAGCTGCTGACGCTGATCGACAACATCGTGGGCGATCCGCTGGACCTGGGCCTGATCAAGGCGCTTGGGGTGGAGTTTGTCTCGCCCTCGGTGACTTCCAGCGGCCTGCCGGACGGCACCACGCCGCTGCTGCGGGCCGCGTTCGGCCTGATCGACCCGCACATCAAGTACTTCGACGGGGAACGTCACGGCTATGTGCTGCTCGACATCACGCCGGAGCGTACCCAGGGTGAATGGTGGTACGTCGATACGATCCTGCAGAAGGACTCGCCCGAGCAGTTCGGGGCCGCGCGCTACACGCTGAGCGGCCAGAACCGCCTGCGCAGCACCAGCACGCCCAGCGAGCCACGCACCGCCTGAGTGCCGGGGGCGATGGGCATGGCTATTGCTGAACAAAGTAGCGAGCCCGCCACGGTGGGCGCGTAGGCCGTATTTACTGGCGGAATGGGGCCGTTTGCAGGGCTTGTCCTGCGGGTGGCCGTCTTAAGATTCACGCATTGGTGTTCTTGAAGTTCTTCGGGATCAAGCAGTGATGACGTCCAGCAGTGCAGGCGCTCCGGCAGAGGGCGCCGCCAGGATCGGTTGCACCGTTGCCGGGCCGGAGCCCGTGCGCGAGGTGTCGGCATGATGCCGGCCCTGCAGCGCCCGCTGGGCGACGGCCACGCGTCGGACCCGGCCTCCTACCGGCAGCGGCTGGGATCAGCGGCGGCCGAGTCCCTGCGTCGCACCGTGCGCGGCGAGCTGGCCTGGCTGCTGGCGCCGTTCATGCACCACTTGCCCGACGCATTGGCGGAGTACGAGAGCCGCGCTACCGATCCGTTGCGGCGCGAGGCGATCCGCGAACTGCGCGGCCTTTTCACGATCATCTCCGAGCGCTGGGTGGATACCTTCATCTATGCCGTGGACGCGCGCCTGATCGGCAGTGGCGCCGGGCTGGACGAGGCGCAGCCCGGTGACGAGCTGCTGTCCGGCCGCACTGAACTGCAGGCCGAGGAGAAGTACGCGCGTCTGCTGGCGGACCTGGACGAGCGCCTGCAGACCATCCGCCTCACGCTGTATGTGCCGGTTAACGTGCGCGCGCTGGCGCCGGCGGGCCTGTCGCGGGCCTTGCAGGACACGGCGCAGCAGCTGGGCTGGCCGGCGGCACACATGAAGTTCCTGTTTGCCCGCTTCGGCGAGGATGTGTTGCTGCGGCTGGGTGAGCTCTACCGTGGCCTGGTGGTGGCCTTGCGTGCCATCGGCAGTACGGCGCAGCAGCTGGATGTGCAGCTCTCGTCGCTGCCGACCCAGGTGGCGCCGGTACGGGAGCCGAAGGTGGACGAGGGCACGCTGTCGATGCTGCGCCACTATGCGGACCAGGCCGACGAGCGCTACTACGACGACCGATCGCTGGCGGCCGACCTGCTGGCACTGACGCAGAAGCAGACCATGCCCGACATGGCCGAAGGGCAGCATCACGCGCCCTTGCAGCGCATGAGCGTAGCGGGGCGGTTCTTCAGCGAGGCGGTTGCCGATCCGCTATTGCCGCGCGAGTTGCGCGACCGACAGAACGCCGTGCGCCTGCCGCTGGTCAAGACGGCGTTGGCCGACGCCACGCTGTTCACCTCTCCGCACCACCCGGTCAGCAGCCTGGTGGACGAGATGATGCTCAAGGCGGCCACCGCTCGCGTCACCGGCAACGACGAGGAGCGCCGCGCCGCAGAACGCCTGGAGCAATTACTGGTGCAGTTCGAGCTGGCGCCGGAGTTCGTGCGCCAGGCGATCCTGACGCAGCAGCCCATCGGCGAGGCCCAGGTGGAGGCGTTCCTGGAAGCCAAGCGCCTGCGGGCGCAGGAGCGGCGGCAGGCAGTGCTGCACGCGGTGCAGCGGCGGGTGATGGACGAACTGCGCCTGACCAGTTTCGGGCGCGAGGTGCCGGCGGCGGCGGGCGAATTCCTGCACAAGTGCTGGGCGCCGTTGCTGATGAAGGGACTGCTGGACCATGGCCCCGCCGACCCGCGCTGGCGCCAGGACCTGGACCTGGTCGATCAGTTGGTGGAGCAGTCCGGCTTGCAGGGCTTTGGCGAGGACGAGGACTGGAATGCGCTGATGCTGCGCCTGACGCAGCGCATGGCGATGTCGGGCATGCGTGACGACCGCATCGAGCAGGGCATCTCCATGCTACGCGTGTTGCGCCAGGCGGCCTGACCCGCGATCAGCGGCGGGTGGCGCCCACCAGCAGGTAGTACTGGATGTACTGCGCGCGCTCGTAGTAGATATCCAGCGACTGTTCCAGCTGTTTGCGCGTGACCTGCTTGTGCAGCAGCGCTTCATGGGCGTAGTTCATCATGTGCCGGTAATGGCCGCGCCAGCAGTTCTCCGTGGCATCCATGACGGTGTCGGGCGAGAAGCCGCAGCGGTGGTACAGCTCGCGATATTCGTCGAGGCTGGCGACGTGGTTCTCCGGGATGCGGCGCTGGTGATCCTCGTCGGCACGCTGCGTGGTGAGGATGTCGCTCAGCACCAGGTGGCCGCCGGGCTTGAGGATGCGCGCCGCTTCCCGCAGGAACTTCTCGCGGGTGTTGAAGTGGAAGGCGGCCTCCACGCAGATGACGGCGTCGAAGCTGGCATCCGGGAAGTCCAGCGCGGTGGCATCCATCAGCTGGAAAGTGGCGCCCGGTACGATCTCGCGCCCGCGGGCGAGCTGGCGCTCCGAGATGTTGATCGCGGTGATCTGCTGCGCGGGGTAGAGGGTGGAGACGTAGCGGGAGGTCTCGCCCTTGCCGCAGGCGACGTCCAGGATCCGCCCCTTCTTCTCCGGGATGAAGCCCAGCAGCTGCGCCATCAAGGCATCGCAGGCCGCCCGGGCGTCCCGCGTGGCGTCGGTCCAGTAACCGAAGTTGGTGTAGTCGCTACCGCCGTAGTAGTTGATCAGGCGGTCGCTGAACATCGACGCGTCGTAGAAGCGGTTGATGTTCTCTGCCAGGTCCTTGGCTTGCGTGGTCATCCGATGAGTTCCGTTCAGACACCGCTCATGCCCCTTTTCAGGGCGTGGCGGCGCGATTAGGCCCCGGTTCGCGAGGTGCGAACCACCGGCCCCAGTCTAGGATGCAAATTGACCGATCAGTCGTTCCGTTCATCGCCCCAGAACGCCCGTTCAAGCTGGCCCCTACAGAGGCGCCCAAGCTGATTCAGTCGTCAGGAAAACAGTCGTAATTGACCGTGGAGCCCAGCCTTGCCCTTAGGGGCAAACGCAAATAAAAGCCCCGTTCAGTCCTGAGGGGCTGAGCGGGGCTGGGTGAAAAATACATTCGTTCACTTGCGGCGTTGAGGCGCCGTTTTCTCAAGCGAAATTTTCTCAGTCGAAGATTTCGCTGAGCCAGGACTTGCGGCGGTAGCCGTGCTTGCCGTGGTCGCCGTAGCCGGAGTGGCGCCGGTAGTCGTCGTCATCGCGCCGCGGCGGCGGCGAAGCGGGCTGTTCGCGCTGCGGCGCGGCGCTACGCTCGATGATCTTGTCCAGTTCTCCGCGGTCGAGCCAGACGCCGCGGCACTTGGGGCAGTAGTCGATCTCGATTCCCTGGCGTTCCGTCATCATCAGGTCGGCCTGGCAGGCAGGGCAGAGCATTCCATGTTTCCTTGAGTGGAGGGGGCCGGGATTCGACTCCCGGCCCCTGACTTGGTTCCTGGCGGTGCGGATCAGGCCTCTGCCTCGCGGCGGTAGGCGAGGCGGTACAGGGCGGGCAGTACCAGCAGGGTCAGCAGGGTGGAGCTGATGATGCCGCCGATGACCACGGTGGCCAGCGGGCGCTGGACCTCCGCGCCGGTGCCGACGTTCAGCGCCATGGGCAGGAAGCCCAGGCCGGCGACCAGTGCCGTCATCAGCACCGGACGCAGGCGCGTGGCGGCCCCTTCGAAGATCGCCTGGTCCAGCGGTGTGCCGCCTTGGCGCAGTTGCCCGATGAAGGACACCATCACCAGGCCGTTGAGCACGGCGATGCCGGACAGCGCGATGAAGCCGACGCCGGCGGAGATCGACAGCGGGATGCCGGTGAGCCACAGCGCCAGCACGCCGCCGGTCAGCGCCAGGGGCACGCCGGAGAACACCAGCAGCGAGTCCTTCCAGGAGCCGAAGGCCAGGTAGAGCAGGCCCAGGATCAGCAGCAGTGCCATCGGCACCACCAGCTGCAGGCGCTGCGTGGCCGAGATCAGTTGCTCGAAGGTGCCGCCGTAGCCGATCCAGTATCCCGCCGGCAGCTCGATGGCCTCGCCGGTGCGCTGCTGCACTTCCGTCACGAAGCCACCCAGGTCCCGCCCGCGCACGTTGGCGGTGACCACTACGCGGCGCTTGCCGTTCTCGCGGTTCACCTGGTTGGGGCCCGGCGCGATGCTGATCTCCGCCAGCTCGCGCAGCGGCATGTAGCCGCCCTGGGGCAGTTGCACCGGCAGGTTCTCGATCACCGGCTGCTGGTTGCGCAGCGATTCCGGCAGGCGTACCACCAGCTCGAAACGCCGGTCGCCCTCGAAGACCTCGCCGGCTACCTGGCCGCCGAGTGCGATCGACACCACCTCCTGCACGTCGGCCACGTTGAGGCCGTAGCGGAACAGCAGCTCGCGCCGCGGGCGGATGGTCATGACCGGCAGGCCGGTGACCTGCTCGAGCTTGACGTCCGCCGCGCCGGGCACGGTCTTGAGCAGGGCTTCGATGCGCCGGCCCTGTTCCAGCAGCACGTCGAGATCGTCGCCATAGATCTTCACCGCCAGGTCGGAGCGAACGCCGGAGATGAGCTCGTTGAAGCGCATCTGGATCGGCTGGGTGAACTCGTAGTTGTTGCCCGGCACCTGCATGACGGCTTCTTCCAGCTCGCGTACCAGTGCGGCCTTGGGCTTGTCCGGATCCGGCCACTGGTCGCGTGGCTTGAGCATGATGAAGGTGTCGGCCACGCTGGGCGGCATCGGGTCGGTGGCGATGTCGGCGGTGCCGAGCTTGGCGATCACGCGATCCACCTCGGGGAACTCGCGGATGACTTCCTCGACGCGGCGCTGCATGGCGATGGACTGCTCCAGGCCGGTGCCGGGGATGCGCATGGCGTGCATCGCGATATCGCCCTCGTCCAGCGTCGGCAGGAACTCCGAGCCCATGCGTGTCGCCAGCCAGCCGGATATCAGCACCAGCAGGGCGGCGCCGCCGATCGCCGGCCAGCGACGGGCGAGCGCCAGGCGCAGTGCCGGTTCGTAGGCGCGGCGTGCGGCGCGCATCACACGGTTGTCATGCTCTTGCACCTTGCCGGTGACGAACAGTGCCACCGCCGCCGGCACGAACGTGACGGACAGGATCAGGGCGCCGGTCAGTGCCAGCGCCACGGTGAAGGCCATGGGGTGGAACATCTTCCCCTCGACGCCGCTGAGCGTGAAGATCGGCAGGTACACCACCAGGATGATGAAGACGCCGAACAGGCTAGGACGGATGACCTCCGAGGTGGCGGCGCGGACCGTCTGCAGGCGCTGGTCCAGCGACAGCAGCCCGCCGCGGCGGCGCTGCTCCTCCGCCAGCCGGCGCAGGCAGTTCTCCACGATGATGACCGCGCCATCGACGATCAGGCCGAAGTCCAGCGCGCCGAGGCTCATCAGGTTGCCGCTGATGCGATTGGCCACCATGCCGCTGATGGTGAACAGCATGGCCAGCGGGATCACCAGGGCGGTGACCAGCGCCGCGCGCAGGTTGCCCAGCAGCGCGAACAGTACCGCCACCACCAGCACCGCGCCTTCGAACAGGTTCTTCTTGACGGTGTCGATGGTCTTGTCGACCAGCGCGGTGCGGTCGTAGACCGCCTCCGCCGTCAGCCCCGCCGGCAGCGAGCGGTTGACCTCGGCCAGCTTCGCCGCGGTGCGGCGCGAGACCTCGCGGCTGTTCTCGCCCATCAGCATGAACACGGTGCCCAGCACCACCTCCTCGCCGTTCATGGTGGCGGCGCCGGTGCGCAGGTTGTGGCCGATGGAGACCTCGGCGACATCGCCGATGCTGACCGGTGCGCCATCGCGCTGGCCGATCACGATGCGCCGGATGTCCTCCAGCCCCTGCACCTGGCCCGGCGAGCGGATCAGGTACTGGGAGCCGTTGCGCTCGATGTAGCCGGCACCGACGCTGGCGTTGTTGGCGGCCAGGGCCTGCATCAGGTCGCGCAGCCCCAGGCCATAGGCCATCAGCCGCCCGGGCAGCGGCGCCACAAGGTACTCCCGCTCATGGCCGCCGACGTTGTTGATCTCGGTGACACCGGGCACCTTGGCCAGCTGCGGCTGCACGATCCAGTCCATGACCGTGTGCAGGTCCGCGCCGTCCCAGGGCTGGCCGTCCGGCCGTGTCGCCCCGGGCTTGGGCTTGATGGTGAACATGAAGATCTCGCCCAGGCCCGTGGCGATGGGCCCCAGCGCCGGTTCCGTGCCGGGCGGCAGGGCTGAGCGGGCCTCCTGCAGGCGCTCGGAGACCAGCTGCCGGGCGAAGTAGATGTCGGTGCCGTCCTTGAACACCACCGTGACCTGCGACAGGCCGTAGCGCGACAGCGAGCGGGTGTACTCCAGCCGCGGCAGGCCCGCCATGGCGTTCTCCACCGCGAAGCTGATGCGCTGCTCGGCCTCCAGCGGCGAGAAGCCCGGCGCCTCGGTGTTGATCTGGACCTGGACGTTGGTGATGTCCGGCACCGCGTCGATCGGCAGGCGGAAGTAGTTCCACACGCCCAGCGCCGCCATGGCGGCCACCGCGAGGAGCACCAGCCAGCGATGCCGGATGGATGAATCAATGATTTTTTCGAGCATGGTCAGGATCTCCTAGTGATCGTGACTCGCGCCCGACTTCTCGATGTCGGCCTTGACCAGGTAGCTGTTGGCGCTGACGTAGCGCGCGCCGGGCTTGAGCCCGCCGAGTACCTCGGTCATCTCGCCGTCGCTGCGGCCCAGCTCTAGCATGCGCACCTCGTAGTCCTCGCCGACCTGCGTGAACACCACGGTGAAGTCGCGGTAGCCCTGCAGTGCCGCGTTGGGCACGGCCAGGCCCACGGAGGCCTCGCCGATCACCACCTCGGCGGTGACGAACTGCCCGGGGCTCCACTGGCCCTGGGCGTTGTCCAGGGTCACGCGGGCCAGCAACGTGGGGCCGTCTGCCGCGGCGCCGATGGCGCCGATCACGCCGCTGCCGGCCTGCTGGGCGTCGGCGGCGGTGATCTTCACCGGCTGGCCGGCCTGCAGGCGGGCGCGGTCACGCGGGAAGACGCTCAGCTCGGC
Source organism: Pseudomonadota bacterium (assembly GCA_052035235.1). Classification (GTDB taxonomy): domain Bacteria; phylum Pseudomonadota; class Gammaproteobacteria; order Nevskiales; family Nevskiaceae; genus Solimonas_A. The sequence goes on from JBPOHT010000025.1 coordinate 12,464, forward strand.
CCAGACGCTGGCGTAGTCGGCGATGACGAACAGCGGCTCGCTGCCGGCCGCCTCGCCGGGGTTGGCGGCGCGCTGCGTGATGGTGCCGGCGATCGGCGCGGTGACCGCGTAGGTTTGCAGGCTTTCGTTGCTCTCCACGGTCGCCAGCACCTGGCCGGCCTTGACGGTGTCGCCCAGGCGGCCGGAGACGCTGCGGATCACGCCGGGGAAGCGGGCAGCCACCGCGCGCACGCGTTCGGCATTGGGGCGGATGCTGCCGTACAGCGGCAGGCGCTCGCGCAGGACCCCGGGGCCGGCGACGGCCGTCTCGATACCCATGCTGCGCGCCATGCCGGCGCCGATGCGGGTGCGGCCTTCGTGCGAGGAATAGGTCCAGGCGTGTTTGCGGCCCTGGTGCACGGCCTCCACGCGCAGGTCGAAGGAGTGCGGCTCGGCCACGGTGCCCTGGCCCTTGAGGTAGTCCTGCTCCGGCACGAAGCGGAAGGCGTTGGTCTCGCCGCCCAGGCGTGTCAGCGTCACGCTCAGGTCCACCGCGGACGGCGCCAGGGGCTTGCCGCCATGGCGGGCGTAGACATGGAATTCGGGCGGCAAGCCTTGCTCGAAGATCGTCATCTCGATCTGGAAGTCGCCGTCGGTGAGCAGGCGACCACCATGCGGGCCCTTGGCGGGAGCGGATTCGGCATGGCCTTGTTCTTCGTCATGGCCGTGGCCGTGTTCGTCGGCGGCTTCGGGGCCGCGCTTGCAGGCGGCCAGCGAAAGGGTCAGCAGCAGGATGAGCATCTTGTTCATGAATGATTTTCCGGTTCAGGGCGCGGCAGTGCCGGCCTGGGAGGGCAGGGTGAGCTGCCCGGTGAGACGCTGGATTTCGATCAGCTGGGCGTGGTACTCGGCCGCGGCCTCGACCCGGCGGCGGCGCTGTACGGCCCACTCGGCCTGGGCGTCGCGCAGCTCCAGCAGCGAGTAGCGGCCTCGCTCCCAGGCATAGCGGGTCTGCTCCAGCGCCTTCTGCGCGGCCGGCACGATGCGCTCCTGCTGCGCCTCGAACTCGGCGCGGGCGTGATTCATCTCCTGGTACAGCGCGTAGAGCTGGGCCTGGGCACGCAGCAGGGCGCTGCGGCGTTCGGCGTCGCCCTGGTCGCGGCGCGCCTCGGCTTCGGCGATGGCACCCTGCTGGCGCGAGCCCTGCCACAGCGGCAGCGCGGCGGAGAACAGCAGCGCGGTGTCGCCGCCGTCCTCGAAGCGGCGCAGCCCCGCGCCGATGGTGACGCCGGCCTTGGCCTTCGCCTGGGCCAGGCGCCACTCGGATTCGCGCAGGCGGATCTCGCTGGCGTGGCGCTGTGCCTCCGGCGCCGACTCCAGGCGGGCCAGCAGTTCCTCCACCGGGGCTACTTCGGGCAGTTGCAACAGATCGCCGGTGACCTCGCCGAAATCGGCCTCGCGCTGGCCCATGGCGGCTGCCAGGTGTCGGCGCGAGCTGAGCAGCTCATGCTCGGCATGCTCCTCGTCGAGTTTGGCGCGCTCCAGGGCGATGCGCGCGCGCCAGCGTTCGGCCAGCGGGCTGCGGGCGGCGGCCACACGGCGCTCCACCTCGCGCCCGGTGTCTTCGGCCAGGGCGCTGGTCTCGCGGGTGATGGCGAGCTGGGCCTGGTCCGAGAGCACGTGCGCGAAGCGGCGCGCCACCTCGGCGCGGACGTCGAGCGTGGCGATGGCGGCGTCCTCCGCCTGCAGGGACTGCTGTGCGCGGGCGCTGTCGAGGCGGCGATCCAGCAGGCCGCCGCGCTCGATCAGCTGGCTGAAGCCCAGCGTGGTCTCCAGGCCGTCGGCGCCGCGATAGGGGCCGCTGCCCAGCAGGTTCTCGGTCTCCAGGCGCAGCTCGGGCACCGGCCGCAGGCCGGCCTGGCGGAGCTGGCTCTCGGCGATGCGCGCCAACGCGCGTTGCGTGTCGAAGGAAGGGTGCTGCTGCTCCGCCCGCGCCAGCGCGGCGGCCAGTGTCAGGTTTTCAGCAGCGGTTGCGGTGCCGGCGCCCAGCGCCAACGGCAGGAACAGCACGAGTGCCGTCGGCACCCGTGACGAAAAGCGGAACATGATTGCCTCCCGGGCAATGGAATGCGCGCCGCCGATGTGGCGACGCAGGGGCTACGTCAGGCGAGGGAGGCGAAGCGGGGTGGGCCGCGCAAGGGCGGCCGGAGGACGTGGGGCAGCTTGCGTCGCGGCGGAGCCGCGATGAGGGGCAGGGTGGTGGCCAGGCGCGTCCGGACCGGCGCCCAGCTGAAGACCATGGCGATGAACAGGGCCAGCGTGGCCAGCGACAGCTGCGAGGGCTTGCCTGCGGCCGAGGAGCTGTCGACGTCGATATCGCCGCCGTGATGGCCGTCATGGTGCTGTTCGCCGTCGGCGATGTGCACCGCCACCGGCGCTTCCTGCCCGTCCAGGCAGAAATGCAGGTGGGTGCCCACGACGCGGGTCAGCAGCAGGGCGAAGCCCAGCAGCAGGACCAGCGTCAGCGGTGGCGAGCGGAAACGGCGCATATCCCCATATTGAACACCCTGTACCCGCTACAGAGTCAAGTAAGCGGGGGAAGTTCCCAGCGTTCTCGCGGCGGAGGGTGTTCCCGGCTTGCCAGCGGCAAACCGGGCTACGGGGGCTACAGCGTCAAGCCAGCCCGGAAAGTTTCATGGCCGGACCCGCTCGGGCAATTGGCTGCGCTGCCAGCGGTACTCGCTGTGCAGCACATCCTTCGCGGAGGACTCTTTTTGCCAGTCGATGCCCATCAGGTTCGCCAGGGTCCAGGCCGACCAGTCCGAGCGGAAGGGACGCTCCGCCACATCGGCTGGCAGGGGTTGGCGCGGCTGGCTTTGCCAGATCAGTGTCGGGATGCGGTATCCGGCGGACGTCTGTGCGCTGTGCCCGGCCCGGTCGATCTCATGCCCGACCTCCTGGCCGTGGTCCGACAGGTAGATCCAGGCGGAGTACTCACCGGGGTCCTGGTGCTTGCGGGTCTCGTCCAGCGTGCGCGAAACGACCCCGTCGTGATACAGGATCGCCGCGTCGTATTCGGCGCGCTTCTGGCGCAGCCACCAGGGACGTTGCTGCGCGATCATCGCCTGATCCACCGAGTCTGGCGCGTCATCGAAGGGCGTGTCTCCCGAGGGGTATCGCAGCGCATAGTGCGGGTGGGCGCCCAGCATGTGCACGACGATGAACTTGTCCCGCGAGCTGTCGGCGAGCGCCTCGTGCAGCGCCGGCATGACGGCTTCGTCCAGCGAGGCCGTTACCCGGCCGGGGACGCGGTTGACGAAGCGGACCTGATCGGCCAGCTGGCCATGCACTTGTGCGATAGCCAGGTCGTCGTGGTTGCTGATCCACCAGACCTCATAGCCGGCGGCACGCGCCAGGGCGAGCAGGTGCAGCGAGGCAGGGTCCTGTGCGGCACCGAACTCGAAGATGCTCCCCAGGGCGAGATAGGTGCCAGCCTCGGAGGACCAGGCATCGCGCAGCACCAGCAATTCATCCGACAGCCCCTGCTTGCGCCGCTGCAGTTCGGGTGTGGTGGCCCTTGCATAGCCGTAGAGCTGCATGTTGTCGCGGTTGACGCTGTCGCTCAGCACCATGACGACCGTGGAGGGGCTGGGGTCCGTGCGGACCGGGGTGACGGCCCTGGCTTCGGCCAGCGATTCGGCATGTCGCTGCTCCTGGTGGGCCCAGCTGTAGCGCAGATCGTCGATCTTCAGCGCCCAGGTGGGCCAGAACAGGGCCGGATGCCAGCGGCGCGTGGGCTTGTTGATGTAGGCCGCCAGGCACAGCAGCACCAGCACGGCGGTGGCGGCGCGACGCTGCGTACGCCAGCTGTCCTGTTTCGAGTTGGGAGCTGGCCGGCCATCCGGCCGCAGCGAGCAGACGGCGGCATGCAGTCCCAGGCCGATGCCGAGCATGGCGAAGCTCAGGCAAAGGGCGATTTCGAGACCGTACATCGTCAGGAATTCGCGCACCTCCTGGGGGTGGGTGTTGGCGACTGCCGACAGGATCAGGCTACTTTCGGGCGCGGCCTCGTAAGCGGCGCGCAGGTAGTAGCGCAGGACACCATCCAGGACGAATCCCGCGGTCCAGACGGCGATGATCGCCGCGCGCAGGCGGCGAAGCGCGTTCCCGGATGGGTGCCACCACAGGCACAGCAGGCCCGGCAGGGCCAACGCCGCCAGTTGCAGGATGCGATGCCCCTGGTGGCCCAGACAGATCGCCAGCAGCACCGCGGCGATCACGGTCAGGCGGTGCCCATCATGGAAGGTTTTCATCAATTCAGGCGACTGGTTCGAAGACGCCGGAACAGAGGCGCCAGCATGGCGTCGGGATCGTCAACGATCGCGGGCGGAGAGGGTACATGGGGACTATTCGATGGTACGCGACAGCGTCAGGCCAGGCCGGAAAGTTTCACTGCCAGCCCCAGCGCCGCGCAGATCGCCAGCACCTTCAGCAGGCCGACGTGGAAGCGCAGCATCGCCAGCATGGCGCCAGCGCCGAGCAGCAGGGCAGCCCCGTCCAGCGAAGCGAGGTCCGGTGCGGGGAGGCGCAGCGGGCCGGCCTGCCAGTCGCCGACCTGGCGGAACAGCACGTGCAGGGCAAACCAGATGGACAGGTTGAGGATCACGCCGACCACGGCGGCGGTGATGCCGGTGAGGGCGGCGTTGAGCTGGGCGTTGCCGCGCAGGCGCTCGATGTAGGGCGCGCCGAGGAATATCCACAGGAAGCAGGGCACGAAGGTGACCCAGGTGGACAGCGTGGCGCCGAGCACGCCGGACAGCAGCGGGTCGAGGCTGCCGGGGTCGCGGTATGCACCGAGGAAGCCGACGTAGGTCAGTACCAGGATCAGGGGGCCGGGCGTGGTCTCGGCCAGCGCCAGGCCCTGGACCATCTCGCCGGGCATCAGCCAGCCGTAGCGGTCCACCGCCTGCTGCGTCATGTAGGCCAGCACGGCATAGGCGCCGCCGAAGGTCACCACGGCCATCTTGCTGAAGAACACGGCCTCCTGCGTGAAGACGTGCTGTGCGCCGAGGAACACGAACATCAGCAGGATCGGCAGGCCCCAGAGCGCGGCGCCGGCCAGCAGCAGCTTCAGTGTCCAGGCGGGCTGCGAGGGATGTGCGTGGGCCGGCACCGGGTCATGGTCCTCGTCGCCGGCCTTGGGCGGTGCCGGCAGCCATCGGGGCATCCAGCGCGCGGCGGCCAGGCCCAGCAGCGCGGCGCCGAGCACGATCAGCGGGAAGGGGATGTGCAGGGCGAAGATCGCCAGGAAGGCGACCCCGGCCAGCCACCACAGGGCGCGGGTCTTGAGGGCCTTCTTGCCGACGCGGATCACGGCCTCGATGACGATGGCCAGCGTGGCCGCCTGCATGCCATAGAGCAGGCCCTGCACCCAGGTCAGGTCGCCGTAGATGACGTAGACCGCGGCGATGGCCACCATCAGCACGAAGCCGGGCAGCACGAACAGCAGGCCGGCGACGATGCCGCCCCAGGTCTTGTGCAGCAGCCAGCCGACGTAGGTGGCGAGCTGCTGGGCCTCCGGGCCGGGCAGCAGCATGCAGTAGTTCAGCGCATGCAGGAATCGTGTCTCGGAAATCCACTTGCGCTCCTCCACCAGCATGCGGTGCATCAGCGCGATCTGTCCGGCCGGCCCACCGAAGCTGAGGAAGCCGATCTTGAGCCAGACCAGGAAGGCTTCGCGAAAGGTGGGGGCGGGGGTGATAGTCATGTCCGCGAATTATGGAGAAACGGCTGGCCAAACGGACAGTGTCCGGTTGCTGGGGATCAATTCGGGCTGGGGCGAATCATGGCGGGACTGGATACCGGCTTTCGCCGGTATGACGATTTTTTTGGGTGACTCCCGGAAAGCGGCAAGCCAACGAATAAGGCCCGCCGAAGCGGGCCTTATTCGTTGCAACCACTAAAGGTTTACGCGCCTTCCACGATGGCGACCACGCCCTGCCCACCGGCGGCGCAGATCGAGATCAGGCCGCGGCCCTTGTGGCCGTTCTCGGCGATGATCTTGGCCAGCGTGGCCAGGATGCGGCCGCCGGTGGCGGCGAAGGGGTGGCCGGCCGCGAGGCTGGAGCCCTTGATGTTCATGCGCGAGCGGTCGATGGAGCCCAGCGGCTGCGACAAGCCCAGGCGCTCCTTGCAGAACTTGGGGTCTTCCCAGGCCTTGAGGGTGCAGAGCACCTGGCCGGCGAAGGCTTCGTGGATCTCGTAGAAGTCGAAGTCCTGCAGGCTGAGGCCGGCGCGCTCCAGCATGCGCGGCACGGCGTAGGCCGGGGCCATCAGCAGGCCTTCCTTCTTGTTGACGAAGTCCACCGCGGCGGTCTCGACGTGGGTCAGGTAGGCCTGCGGCTCCAGGCCGCGGGCCTTGGCCCATTCTTCCGAGGCCAGCAGCACGGTGGAGGCGCCGTCGGTCAGCGGGGTGGAGTTGGCGGCGGTCAGCGTGCCCTGGCCGGACTTGCGGTCAAAGGCGGGGCCGAGCGTGGAGATCTTCTCGATGGAGATGTCCGGGCGCAGGTTGTTGTCGCGCTCCAGGCCGGCGAAGGGCACCACGAGGTCGGCGTAGAAGCCGGCTTCCCAGGCGCGGGCGGCCTTCTGGTGCGACTCGTAGGCCAGCTGGTCCTGCGCTTCGCGCGGGATCTTCCATTCCTTGACCATGACCTCGCAGTGCTCGCCCATGCTCATGCGGGTGCGCGGCTCGCCGGTGGTGGGGATGGCCGGGGCCAGCATGGCCGGGCGGAACTTGGACAGCGCGGCGAAGCGCTGGGCGCCGGTCTTGGCGCGGTTCACTTCGAGCAGGATCTTGCGCAGCTTCTCGCCCACGGCGATCGGCGCGTCGGAGGTGGTGTCCACGCCGCCGGCGATGCCGGACTCGATCTGGCCCAGGGCGATCTTGTTGGCGATGTTGATGGCGGCAGCCAGGCCGGTGCCGCAGGCCATCTGGACGTCGGCCGCGGCGGTTTCCGGCGCCAGGCCGGAGGACAGCACGGATTCACGGGTCAGGTTGAAGTCGCGCGAGTGCTTGAGCACCGCGCCGGCCTGCACCTCGCCGATACGCTCGCCGTGCAGCTGGTACTTGTCGACCAGGCCCTTGAGGGAGGCGGTCAGCATGTCCTGGTTGGACTTGGTGGAGTAGGCGGTGTTGGAACGCGCGAAGGGGATGCGCGAACCACCGATAATGGCGACGCGGCGGCCGTACTTCATGGTGTCACTCCTGCAGGGCAAGGTTTGGATAAGCGGGATTATCCAAAGCCCCCCGTGACATGGCTATTGCCGTAGGGACACAGCACCCGAAAAAATCTTGTCATAGCGTTTTCAGGTACTTGCGGAAACCTTCCGGGAACTTTCCGCTAGCCTGCACGGTCTGCTTGACGCAGAATCCAGTGACATAGCCTGACACCAAGGAGCCGTCCCGCATGCGATCCCTCATCCTGCTGCCCGCCGTACTCCTGCTGGCCGCTTGCCAGAGCATGGAGCCGATCAGCAGCGCCCCGGGCGATGCCCAGGCCCCGATCCAGGAAACCGCCGTGCCGGCGGAAACGACTCCCGCCGATGCGCCGGTGAGCCAGGAAACCTATTCCAGCGAGGAGATCGTGGCCGAGGCCTCGAAGTTCTTCGGCAAGACCTCCGCCGACGTGGCGCAGGCCGTGGAGAAGGTCTTTGCCAAGTACGGCCGCCCCAACGCCTACATCATCGGCGAGGAGGGCTCCGGTGCCGTGGTGGTGGGCCTGCGCTATGGCCGCGGCACGCTGCAGTACAAGGGCGGCGACAGCATGCCGGTGTACTGGCAGGGCCCCTCGGTGGGCTGGGATTGGGGCGGCAATGCCTCCAAGACGGTCACCCTGGTGTACAACCTGCGTAACACCTCGCAGCTGTTCCAGCGCTTTCCCGGCGTAGAGGGCAGCCTCTATCTCGCCGCGGGCATCGGCGTGAATTACCAGCAGAGCGGCAACATCGTGATGGCGCCGATGCGCACCGGCGTGGGCCTGCGTGCGGGTGCCAATGCCGGCTACCTGCATTACACGCGCAAGCCCTCCGTGATACCTTTCTGATCTGAAACCACTGAAACTCTTGCGATCTTAAGGAGACCGCCATGAGCTGGAACAATGAACTTCGTCCCGTCCCGGTGAGCAGTGGTGCGCAGCCGCGCAGCACGCCGCTGGTGCGCGATACCGGTGCCGACGCCGCCAACAAGGTGCTGCGCAACACCTACCTGCTGCTGTCGATGACGCTGCTGTTCAGCGCCGTGATGGCCGGCGTGTCGATGGCGGTGGGCGTGGGCTACGGCATCAGCCTGGTCTGCTCGCTGGTGTCGATGGGCCTGCTGTGGTTCGTGGTGCCGCGCACCGCCAACTCCTCCGCCGGCATCTGGGTGGTGTTCGCGGTGACTGGCCTGCTCGGCTTCGGCCTGGGCCCGATCATCAACCGCTATCTCGGCATGGCCAACGGCGCGCAGACGGTGATGATGGCGCTGGGCATGACCGGCACGATCTTCGTGGCCCTGTCGGCCTACGCGGTGAAGACCAAGCGTGATTTCAGCTTCATGCGCGGCTTCCTGTTCAGCGGCATGATCCTGCTCCTGGTGGCCAGCCTCGTGATGGTCGGCGCTTCGCTGTTCGGCTTCTACCTGCAGCCGCTGCACATGGCGCTGTCGTCCCTGTTCGCGCTGTTCGCCTGCGGCATCATCCTGTACCAGACCGGCGAGATCGTGAACGGCGGCGAGACCAACTACATCCTCGCCACCACCACGCTGTACGTGTCGATCTACAACCTCTTCACCAGCCTGCTGCACCTGCTGGGCGTCGCCAACGACGACTGAGGCAAATGAGGTATAAAAAAGCCCCGCCTACTGGCGGGGCTTTTTCATTCTGGCGTGTCTTCGGGGAGAGCAATGAACTGGAGCGTTCTCGGGCAAACCACCGGCCTGCTGATCCTGTCCAACATCTTCATGACCATGGCCTGGTACGCGCACCTGAAGGACATGCGCGACAAGCCCTGGATCATCGCGGCGCTGCTCAGTTGGGGCATCGCCCTGTTCGAGTACCTGCTGCAGGTGCCGGCCAACCGCATCGGCTATACGGCGCTGACGCTGCCGCAGCTGAAGATCCTGCAGGAGGTGATCACGCTCAGCGTGTTCGTGCCCTTCGTGGTGCTGTACATGAAGCAGCCGATCAAGCTGGACTATCTGTGGGCGGCGTTCTGCATGTGCGGTGCGGTGTACTTCATCTTCCGCAGCTAGCGGAAAAGTACGTTGTACCTGCGGACGCTGTTATCCAGCCCTGGCCTCAGTCATTCCTGTCGGGACTGGATACCGGCTTTCGCCGGTATGACGAAATCAGGGATGCCGCCGGCACAGGTCCGACAGCGCCGTCATGACGTGATACAGCGAGGTGGCGGGCGAGGGCTCGCGGACGAACTCGCCGTCTGCCGCCATCCATTCCCACCAGAGCCCGTTCACCGGCGTGGAGAGGAAGCGCTGCAGGCTGGCAAACGCCGCCAGGGAACTGGCGCCGGGGCTGCTCTCCATCAACAGGCTGGTGCGCAGCCGTTCGGTCTGGGCCCAGAGCCTCGCGCGGCGATCGACAGGGCGTCCGGCGGCGTCCACGGCCGCGATCGCCACCCCGCGTGATGCGTCGATGCCGTGGCGGCTGCCGAAGTGTTCCAGTGCGCGGCCCCGCGCGGAGGTTTCGCTGCCGAGCAGGCGCTGCGACTGGTCCATCAGGAACGCCCACTCGAACTGGTGACCGGGCTCACGTACCGCGCCCTCGGCCCCGGCGGCGAAGCGCCAGTCGCCGTCGAAGAATTCGCCCACGGCACCGGTGGCAGGGTCGATCAGCCGCTGGCTGCCCAGCGCCACGATCTGCAGGGCGCGCTCGCGAAAGGGTAATTCCACGCCCAGCTCCACCCAGGCCAGCAGGGCTTCCAGCAGGTGCATGTGCGGGTTGGACCGCAGCGGCAGGCGGCGTGGATTGGCTTCTTCGTAGCCGCCCAGGGGATGAGCCAGCAAGGTGTCGAGACGCTCCATCAGCCTGCGCGCCAGCCGCAGCAGTTCCGTCGGCCGCCCATCCGCGGCATAGGCCTGCGACAGCGCGAACAGCACGAAAGCCTGGTCGTAGATATCCAGGTCCGAGTCGCTGCCGCCGCGGTTGCTGCGGAACAGGCCGTCGCCACGGGCATATTCGCGCAACATGAAGTCCAGGGCGTGTTCCATGGCGGTACGCCAGGGACCCGTCCAGCCCAGGCGGCCGGCCTCGGCGTAGACGTAGAGCTGGCGTGCCTGCACGCGCACGCGGGTCGGCGTGCCGACTGGCCGGCCGTCGAGATCCAGTTTCTCGTGGAAGCCGCCGCCGACGTGGTCGGCGCCGGCTTGCCACCACAGGGGCAGGGCGGACTCGAACAGCCAGCGGCGGGACCACACGGCGGCTTCGCGCAGCGGGGTGTCCGCGTCTGGCGGGTTGATCGCGTTCATGCCGGATTCGCCGGGAGCAGATGGTTGACGCAGGCCGCCAGGTCGGCGAAGCGGCCATCCGCAGGGGCCTGCGCATCTCCCACCAGGTAGGCGCGGCCGACGCCGGCCGCGCGTGCAGCCTCGATGTCGGAGGGTTTGTCGCCCACCATCAGGGAGGCGGCCATGTCGATACCCAGCTCCTGGCGCGCGCGCAGCAGCATGCCGGGCGCGGGCTTGCGGCAGTCGCAGTCGCGGGCGTAGGCGGCGACGCTGCCGCCGGGCAGGTGCGGGCAGTGGTAGACCGCGGCGAGCGGCACGCCCTCGGCCGCCAGCGCCTGCCGCAGCTGCGCGGTCAGGGCTTCGTACTGCGGCTCGGTGTACAGGCCGCGGGCGATGCCGGATTGGTTGGTGACCACCACCAGGGCGTAGCCCGCGGCGGCGAGCCGGCGCATGGCGCCGACGGCGCCGGGCAGGAACGCGAAGTCCTCCCAGCGGTAGACGTAGCCCGAGTCGACGTTGATGACGCCGTCACGGTCGAGGAAGGCCGCCTTCAGGATCGCGCTCCGGGAATGGGCGTCAGGCCTTGGCCTGCGCGGTGATGCGTCGCACGATGTCGCTGGTGCTGAAGCCTTCGACCAGCGGCACCAGTTCCACGCGGCCGCCCCAGCTGCGCACTTCCGGCGCGCCGACGACGGTGGCTTCGGTGTAGTCGCCACCCTTGACCAGCACGTCCGGACGGATGGCCTTGATGACCTCGATCGGCGTGGGCTCGTCGAAGATCACCACGGCGTCGGTCACCGCCAGCGCCGACAGCAGGCGTGCGCGCTGTTGCTCGGCGATGATCGGGCGGGTGGGGCCCTTGAGGCGCGAGACCGAGGCGTCGCTGTTGATGCCCACCACCAGCCGGGTGCCGAACTCGCGGCACTGTTCCAGCAGGGTGACGTGGCCGACGTGGACCAGGTCGAAGCAGCCGTTGGTGAAGACCACCTTCTGGCCGGCGGCACGCCAGGCGGCGGTTTTCTCCGCCAGCTCCGGCAGGCTCATGGCCTTGCGGTCGGAGGCGTCGGCACTGAGGGCGCGCAGCTCCGACAGCAGCTCGCCGGACGACGCGGGCACGGTGCCGACCTTGGCGACGACGATGCCGGCGGCCAAGTTGGCCAGGCCTGCGGCCTGCTCGGGGGGAACGCCCGCGGCGGCGCAGAGCGCCAGCGAGGCGATCACGGTGTCACCGGCGCCGGAGACGTCGAACACCTGGCGCGCCACGGCCGGCGCGTGGTGACGGCGCTCGGGCCAGAGCAGGTAGATGCCCTTCTCGCTCATGGTCACCGTGAGGTAGGACAGGCCCAGCTCCGCGACATAGTGCTGGCCGGCCTGCAGTTCCTGCTCGGGGCTGCCCTGCACGCCGGTGGCCAGGGCCAGCTCGCTGCGGTTGGGGCAGATGGTGGTGGCGCCGGCATAGCGCGAGAAGTCACGCGACTTGGGGTCCACCAGTACCGGCACTCCAGCCTGGCGGGCCAGGGCGATGGCGCGCTTGCAGACCGCTTCGGTCAGCACGCCCTTGGCGTAGTCGGACAGGATCACGACCTGGGCGGAAGGCAGGGCGGCCTCGTAGCGCTGCAGCAACTCCTCGTAGGCGGCGGCCGGGCGCTCGGCGGTGGATTCGTGGTCCAGGCGCACGATCTGGTGCTGGCCGGCCAGCACGCGCAGCTTGGCGGTGGTGGGCGTGCCTTCCACGGCGACCAGGGCGGCTTCCACGCCGGCCTCGGCCAGTTGGCGCTGCAACAGGTCGCGGTCCGCGTCCTGGCCGGTGAAGCCGATCAGGGTGGCCTTGCCGCCCATGGCGACCACGTTCATGGCGACGTTGGCGGCACCGCCGGGCTGCTCGCTGCTGCGCACGGCCCGTACCACCGGCACCGGCGCTTCGGGAGAGATGCGCTCGACGCGGCCGTAGGTGTACTTGTCGAGGATGACGTCGCCCAGGATCAGGACCCGGGCCTGCGGCCACTGCCGCGCGACGATACCCTGCAGGTAGTGCACTTCATCCCTCAAAAGCCTGTTCTCCCAGCTGCGCGGACCGGCGCCCATCATCCTTGATTTGCCCCTGCATTCCTATGGTTATGCGGCTCCGCGCAGGCGCAGGGCGATCAGCGCGGCCATCACCAGCCCGGACAGCACGATGAAGGCCCGCAGCCGTGCCGGGGGGATGCGGCGCGCCCAGCGCGCGCCGGCGTAGCCGCCGGCGGTGGCGAACAGCATCATCCACAGCGCCGGCCCCCAGCGCACGGCCTCGCCGGCGGCATACAGCGCCACGGCGATGGCGGTGAGTACGCCGGAGACCAGGTTCTTCAGGGCGTTGGCGCGATGCAGCTCGCGCACGCCCAGCAGGGACAGCGCGGCCAGCAGCAGGATGCCCAGGCCGCCGTTGAAGTAGCCGCCGTAGAGGCAGACCGCCAGGATCACGGTGGCGGCGACGGCCGCCGGCACGGCAGCGGAGCTGGGGCGCTGCAGGCGCGGCTGCAACGCGAACAGCAGCGTGGCGGCGAGCAGCAGCAGCGGCGCGATGTAGGCAAAGAGGCGGTCCGGTGTCAGCAGCAGCAGGGCGGCGCCGGCACTGCCGCCCAGCAAGGCCAGGCCCAGCAGCTTGGGCAGGCCGAGGCCGGCCGGTGCCACCAGGTCCCGGCGTGAGGCCCAGGCGGCGCTGAGGTAGCCCGGCAGCAGCGCGGCGGTGCCGGTGGCATTGGCGGCCACCGGCGGTACGCCCACCGCCATCAGCGCTGGCAGGGTCAGGAAGCTGCCGCCGCCGGCCAGGGCATTGAGTCCCCCGGCCAGGAAGGCGGCGCCGGCCAGCAGGGCGGCCTCGGCGGGGCTCATGGCCGGCCGGCCGGGGCGATTGGCTCCGGCAATCGACGCCATAGGAACAAATCAATGGCATCAATATTGATAATCATTATCATCTTTCTCCAGCCAACCCAATCAACCAAGGAGAACGGCCATGATCAAGACCCTGAGTTTCGGTGCGATGCACATCGGCGTCGCGTTCCTGGTCGTCTGGGCCATGACGGGCAGCTGGATGACCGGCGGCCTGGTGGCCCTGGTGGAGCCTTGCGTCAATACCGTGGCCTACCACTTCCACGAGAAGATCTGGAAGCGTCGCGGTGAGCGGGCCGCGGCCGATGCCGGCGGCATGGGCTGGTTGGCCCATAGCCACTGAGGGGTTCTCAGTACCCCGGCGAGCGGTAATAGCCGGGCGGCAGGGGCGGCTCCGGCAACGGTGCCGGAGCGGCCTCGGCCGGCGGCGGCTCGGGCTGTGGTGCGGGGGGCGGTACGTACTCAGGCGGCGGCGGAGCAGGGGCCGGTTCGGCCGCTGGCGGCAGCGTCTGGACAGGCGGCGGCAGCGGCGCCGGCGGGGCGGCGTGGACCGGTGCTGCCGGCGGCGGGTTGCGCTCGGCCATCAGCACCAGCACGCCTTCCTTGGTCCGGATCAGCTTGCCGGTGACCGCCAGCGGCTCGCGGCTGTTGCTGTTGCGCACGTCCATCAGCGCGGCACCCTGGGCGCGCCCATTGACCCAGACGCACTCCTTCTCGCCCGTCAGCATCCAGTCGTTGTTGGACACCGGCGCCACGCCCAGGCAGCTGCCCTCGCGCTGGCGGGCCAGGCCCGAGAGCGTGATGCGCTTGCCCACCTGATTGGCGAGCTGGGGCGCGGCCAGGTCCACCGGCACGGCCTGGCCGGGGGTGAAGCTCAGCAGCTGTTCGGTGGTGGGTCCGCTGGCGCAGGCGGCCAGCATGAGGGCGAGCAGGGCGGTGGGGCGTTTCATGGTCGTTGTCGGAATCCGTTTGCGCGATTGTAAGGCCGGCGCGGAACGCCGCTACTCTATGCGCAGAAAATTCAGACTGAAGGAGAACCCATGATTTCCGCAGCGGACTATGCGCGGCACGACGCGCTGGGCCTGGCCGGGCTGGTGGCCCGGGGCGAAACCACGGCCACGGAGCTGCTGGAGGCCGCGCTGGCACGCGCGGCGGCGGTCAATCCGAAGATCAACGCCATCAACATCCCCATGCACGGGATCGGCCGTGCCCGGGCGGCCGAGACGCTGCTGGGGCCGTTTGCCGGAGTGCCCTTCCTGATCAAGGACATCGTGCAGGACTATGGCGGGGTGCCGGCGAGTTCCGGCTGCGTGCCGCTGCGTGACTGGAAGGCGCCCTCGCATGCGGCGATCACCCAGCGCTTCCTCGACGCCGGCCTGGTGATCTTCGGCAAGACCGCGACGCCGGAGCTGGCCCTGAAGGGCATCACCGAGTCGCGCGCCTGGGGCATCACCCGCAATCCCTGGAACCTGGACCACACGCCGGGCGGTTCCTCCGGCGGCGCGGCCGCGGCGGTGGCGGCGGGCATCGTGCCGATGGCCGGCGCCAACGACGGCGGCGGGTCGATCCGCATCCCGGCCGCCTGCTGTGGGCTGTTCGGCCTGCGGCCGTCGCGCGGCCGTGTGCCGCTGGGCCCGCGCATGGGCGAGGCCTGGGAGGGCGCCAACAGTGACCTGGTGGTGTCGCGCAGTGTGCGCGACAGCGCGGCCATGCTGGATGCGCTGCAGGGGCCGGATATCGGTGCGCCCTTCGAGATTCGTGCGCCGGAGCGTCCTTACATGGACGAGCTGCAGCGCGAGCCTGGCCGCCTGCGCGTGGCCTTCTGTACGCGCTCGCCGCTGGGTTCGCCGGTGGACCCGCAGCACGTCGAGGCGGTGCACAAGACGGCGAAGCTGCTGGAGTCGCTGGGGCATCACGTGGAGGAGGCCGAGCCGGCCGTGGACGGCGCGTTGCTGGCGCGCTGCTTCATCACCATGTACATGGGCAATGTCGCCGCCAGCGTCGCCGAGATCCGCGCGCTGACCGGCTGTGCGGAGAGCGACTTCGAGCCCGACACCCGGGTCTTCGCCCAGGCTGGCGCGGCGCTGGATGCCGGCGAATACGTGCGCCGCCGCCGGCTGTGGAACGACTTTGCCCGCGCCTTCGGGCAGTTCTTCCTGACGCATGACCTGTACCTGACGCCGACGCTGGCCTGCCCGCCGGTGCGCATCGGCGAGCTGGACCAGCCGGCCGCCCTGCGTGCGGCTCAGAAGCTGGTGCTGGGCCTGCGTGGCGGCGGCTTGCTGCTGCGCAGCGGCATGGTGGAGCAGATCGCCACCGAGAGCCTGGCCAAGGTGCCGTTCACGCAGCTGTCCAACCTGACCGGCACGCCGTCGATGTCGGTGCCGCTGTACCAGACCGCCCAGGGCCTGCCGCTGGGGCTGCAGTTCGTGGCGCCCTTTGGCGAGGAGGGGCGCTTGCTGCGGGTGGCAGCTCAGCTGGAGCGGGCGCTGCCCTGGTTCGACCGCATGCCGTCGCTGTGACCCGCGTCGAGGAGCAGTTGGCGCGGCTGCTGGCCCAGGAACCCGGGCTGGCGGAGGTGGCGGGGCGGGTCTGCACCGCCAGCCCCTTCGTGGCCGAGGCCCTGGACTGGATGCTGGATCGCGGCCTGGCCCTGGACGGGCTGCGCCGCAGCCGGGAGCCGGGCCAGACGGCCGCGCGCATCCAGGAAGGCTCCGGCCACCTGGCCGAGGATGCCGACATGCAGCGGACCCTGCGCCAGCTGCGGCGCGAGGACATGGCGCGCATCGCCTTCCGCGACCTGGCCGGCTGGGCGCCGCTGGACGAGACCCTGGCCGACCTGTCGGACCTGGCCGATGCCTGCTGCGAGGCGGCGCTGCGCTTTGCCGAGCGCCGCCTGCAGGCCCGCCATGGACGGCCGCGGGGCGAGGGCGGCGAAGAGAGCCTGCCGGTGGTGCTGGGCATGGGCAAGCTCGGCGGGCGCGAGCTCAACTTCTCCTCAGACATCGACCTGATCTTCTGCTACACCCAGGGCGGCGAGACCGACGGCGCCCGCCCGCTGAGCAATGACGAGTACTTCGGCCGGCTGACGCAGGAGACCGGCAAGCTGCTGTCGGCCCGTACCGAGGACGGCTTCGTGTTCCGCGTGGACACCATGCTGCGCCCCTTCGGCTCGGCCGGTGCGCTGGCGGCGTCCTTCGCGGCGATGGAGGAGTACTACCAGGTGCACGGCCGCGAGTGGGAGCGCTATGCCCTGATCAAGGCGCGGCCGGTGGCGGGTAACATCGAGGCGGGGCAGGCGTTGCTGCGTACGCTGCGGCCCTTCGTCTACCGCCGCTACCTGGACTACAACGCCATCGGCAGCCTGCGCGAGCTCAAGCGGCTGATCGAGGACGACGTGAAGCGCAAGGGCATGGACGACAACGTCAAGCTCGGGCATGGCGGCATCCGCGAGCTGGAGTTCATCGTGCAGTCCTTCCAGCTGGTGCGCGGCGGCAACGAGACGCCCCTGCGCGACGCGCGCCTGCGCCCGGTGCTGCGCTACCTGGGCGAGGCCGGCCACCTGCCGCCACAGACCGCGGCGCGGCTGGACGAGTGCTACGTCTACCTGCGGCGGCTGGAGAACGCCATCCAGATGTACGGCGATGAACAGGCCCACTCCCTGCCGGCGGACGACGCGCGCCGCGCCGCGCTCTGCGCCGCCATGGGCAATGCCGACTGGTGCGGGCTGCTGGAGGAACTGGATGCGGTGCGCAGCCTGGTGCAGCAGGAATTCAGCCGGGTGTTCGCCGAGTCGCAGAAGGGCCGCAGCGAGAGCCCGTTGTCGCGCTTGGTGGCGGGGCTGTGGAGCGGCCAGCTCGACCCTGGCGATGCCGCCGACGGCTTGTATGCGGCCGGCTACAAGCAGTCGCCGAAGGACCTGGTCGACGAGCTGGAAGCCCTGAAGTCGCTGCGCCTGGTGCGGGCGATGCGCGAGGAGACCGTGCTCAAGCTGCAGCAGCTGCTGGCGCAGCTGCTGGACGAGGCCCTGCTGCAGCCGCAGCCGGTCGTGGCGCTGAAGCGTGCATTGCGCATCATCCAGGCGGTGGTCGGCCGGTCCACCTACCTGACCCTGCTGCGTGAGAGCGACAACGCCCGCCAGCAATTGCTGGGGCTGTGCGCCGCCAGTCCCTGGCTGACCGAATTCATTGCGAAATCCCCGGTCCTGCTGGACAGCCTGCTGGATCCCCGCACCCTGTACGCGCCGCCCGAGAAGGACGAGCTGTTCGAGGACCTGCAGCGGCGGGCCGCGGAGATCGGGGACCAGGGCACCGAGGCGGCGATGGACCTGCTGCGCCGCTACCAGAAGGAAATGACGCTGCGCATCGCCGCGGCGGACCTGCTGCAGGCCTTGCCCCTGGTCAAGATCAGCGACCGGCTGACCTGGCTGGCGGAGGCCATCGTGGCCCAGGCCCTGCGCTTTACCTGGGCCGAGATGGCCGCCCAGTACGGCGAGCCACGGCGCCGGGATGGTGTCCCCGCCGGCTTCGGCGTGATCGCCTACGGCAAGTTCGGCGGGCTCGAGCTGGGGTATGGATCGGACCTGGACCTGGTCTTCGTCCACGACTGCGATGCCCTGGACGAGGACACCCAGGGTGGCGGGCGCCCGCTCAACAACGGCGCCTGGTACGCCCGCCTGGCGCAGCGCCTGATCAACAGTCTGGCCACGCAGACCCCGGCCGGCCGGGCCTATGAGGTGGACATGCAGCTGCGCCCCAGCGGCGCCTCCGGCCTGCTGGTCACCAGCCTGGAGGGTTTTGCCGACTACCAGCGCAATTCCGCCTGGACCTGGGAGCACCAGGCCCTGACCCGGGCACGCTATGTGGCGGGGGCGGCCGGGATCGGTGCCGCCTTCGAGGCGGTTCGCCTGGAAGTGCTTTGCCGACCACGCGACCCGGAGGTGCTCGGACGGGAGGTGGCGGACATGCGCCGCCGCATGCGGGAGAACCTGGACAAGTCCAACGAGCAGCGTTGGGACGTAAAGCAGGGGCGGGGGGGGCTGACCGACTGCGAGTTCCTGACCCAGTTCCTGGTCCTGCGCGATGCGGCCGCCCACCCTGCGGTGTCGCACTGGAGCGACAACTGGAGGCAGCTCGAGGCGCTGGCCGGGGCGGGCAGCATCGGCCAGGACCAGGTCGCGACCCTGATCGACTGTTACCGGGCCTACCGGGAGTGGACCCATGGCCGGGCCCTGCAGCGCGAGGATTCCTATGCCGAAACCGGACAATTTTCTCAGGAGCGCTCAAAAATAGCCGCAATCTGGGAGGCTATTCTGGGCCGCTGGGTTTAGAATCCTCACCGCTTCGGACCGTCCCCGGCGGGCCGGCAAAATTCAACTTAAAACAGGGCATTAGCATGTTTGATGGAAAGTCCATCCTCATAACGGGGGGTACCGGGTCCTTCGGCAAGAAGTACACCCAGACGCTGCTGCGCCGCTACAAGCCGCGCCGTCTGGTGATCTTCTCGCGCGACGAACTCAAGCAGTACGAGATGTCGCAGGAATTCAACGCGCCCTGCATGCGCTATTTCATCGGCGACGTGCGCGATGCCGAGCGCATGCGCCAGGCCATGGCCGGCGTGGATATCGTGATCCATGCGGCAGCGCTCAAGCAGGTGCCGGCGGCCGAGTACAACCCCATGGAGTGCATCAAGACCAACATCCATGGCGCGGAGAACGTCATCGAGGCGGCGCTGCACAACAACGTGGAGAAGCTGATAGCCCTGTCCACCGACAAGGCGGCCAACCCGATCAACCTGTATGGCGCCACCAAGCTCTGCTCGGACAAGCTGTTCGTCGCGGCCAACAATTTTGTCGGTTCGCACCGCACCCGTTTCTCGGTGGTGCGCTACGGTAATGTGGTCGGTTCGCGCGGCTCGGTTGTGCCATTCTTCGAATCGCTGATCGCCAAGGGTGCGGACCACCTGCCGGTGACGCACGAGCAGATGACGCGCTTCTGGATCTCCCTGCAGGAAGGCGTCGACTTCGTGCTGAAGAACTTCGAGCGCATGCAGGGTGGCGAAATCTTCGTGCCGAAGATTCCGTCGATCCGCATCGTGGACCTGGCCACGGCGATGGCGCCGGGGCTCAAGCAGAAGATTGTCGGTATCCGTCCGGGCGAGAAGCTGCACGAGGTCATGTGCCCGGCGGACGACTCGCACCTGACGCTGGAGTTCGACGACCATTTCGTGCTGCGTCCTTCGATCTTCTTCCAGGGCGCGGACGACAACAGCCACTTCCTGGTCAACAAGCTGGGCGAGAAGGGACGTGAGGTCGAGCTTGGCTTCGAGTACCAGTCCGGCAAGAACGACTGGTTCCTGACCCCTGCCGAGATCGTCGAGTTCAACCGCAAGGCGATGCAGTGATCCCTTACGGCCGGCAGTCGATCAGTGCAGAGGACATCGCCGCTGTCGACGCGGTCCTGCGTTCCGATTTCCTGACTCAGGGGCCGGCGGTGCCGGCCTTCGAGTCGTTGCTGGCGTCCTACTGCGGCGCTCGTCACGCGGTGGCGGTCAACAGCGCCACCTCGGCGCTGCACATAGCCTGCCTGGCACTCGATCTTGGCCCCGGCGACCTGCTGTGGACCTCGCCGAACACCTTTGTGGCCTCGGCCAACTGCGCTCTCTACTGCGGCGCGGACGTGGATTTCGTCGACGTCGATCCGCGCAGCTACAACCTCTGCCCGCAACGCCTGGCCGAGAAGCTGGAACGGGCCAAGGCCCGGGGGCGCTTGCCCAAGGTCGTGGTGGCAGTGCATTTTTCCGGCCAGAGCTGCGACATGGCGGCAATCGGCGAACTGGCGCGGCGCTATGGGTTTGCCGTGATCGAGGACGCTTCCCATGCCATCGGCGCGCGCTACGGTGCCGCGCCGGTGGGCAACTGCGCGCACTCGCGCATGACGGTGTTCAGCTTCCACCCGGTCAAGATCGTGACCACCGCCGAAGGCGGGTTGATCACGACGCAGGACGATGCGCTCGCCCAGCGCCTGCAACGCCTGCGTTCGCATGGCATCACGCGCGATCCGGCGCAGATGGAAGATGCGCCGGAGGGCCCCTGGTATTACCAGCAGGTCGAGTTGGGCTACAACTACCGCATGACCGACATGCAGGCGGCACTGGGCAGCAGCCAGATGACACGCCTGGATGCCTTCATCGCCCGCCGCCGCGCGCTGGCGGCGCGTTACGACCGCCTGCTGGCGGACCTGCCGCTGGTGCTGCCGGCACAGGCGGACGGACAGGAGTCGGCCTGGCATCTCTATGTCGTGCAGTCCACGGCCGTGCCGCGTGCCTCGCTGTTCGAGCGCCTGCGCGCCGCCGGGATTGGCGTCAACGTGCATTACATCCCGGTCCATCTGCAGCCGCACTACCGACGGTTGGGTTTCAAGCCCGGCGATTTCCCGCAGGCGGAAGCGTATTACGCCAGAGCCGTGAGCCTGCCGATGTATGCCGGTCTGTCGGACGAGCAGCAGGACCGTGTGGTGGCCGCGTTGCGGGACGCCCTGCGGTGAGCCGGCGTGTCGTCCTGATTCCTGCCCGTGGCGGCAGCAAGCGCATACCCCGCAAGAACATCAAGCCGTTCTTCGGCAAGCCGATGATCGCCTGGTCGATCGAGGCGGCGCTGGCCAGTGGAGTCGCGCAGCGGGTGGTGGTGTCGACGGACGACGCGGAGATTGCCGGGATTGCCAGGGATTGGGGGGCTGACGTGCCGTTTCTGCGTCCTGCGGCATTGTCCGATGATCATGCCACGACCATGGATGTCATCGTCCACGCGATCGATGAGCTGGCCTCGCAAGGCGATAAGCCGGACCAGCTTTGCTGCCTGTACTCCACCGCGCCCATGGTGCTGCCGGAAGACCTGCTCGGCGCCGCGGCTTTGCTCGATGCCCCGGGCTTCGACTACGCGTTCTCCGCCACGCACTATGCATTCCCGATCCAGCGGGCCTTGCGCGAGCTGCCCGGCGGCGGCGTAGCGATGTTCCAGCCACAGCACCTGAATACACGATCGCAGGATCTGGAGCCGGCTCTGCATGACGCGGGGCAGTTCTATTGGGGCCGAGTCGCCGCCTTCCGGGCCCGTGTGCCCATCTTCTCCGAGCGGGCCCGCCCCTGGCTGCTGCCCCGCTATCGGGTGCAGGACATCGATACCCCGGAGGACTGGCGGCGTGCGGAACTGATGTTCGGGGCGCTGCGCCAGGCTGGTTGAAGCCATGCGTCGCATCGCCATCCGCGTGGACGCGTCCCTGCTCATGGGCACCGGGCACGTCATGCGCTGCCTCACCTTGGCGGCGGAGCTGCGCAGCCGGGGTGCGGAGGTCCATTTCCTCAGCCGGGAGTTGCCGGGGCATCTGCATGGGCTGATCCGCGACCAGGGCCATGCCCTGCATGTCCTGCCGCCGCCGCGCGACCCGCTGCCCGAAGGCGGCGCATTGGCCCATGCCGCATGGCTGGGCGTGCCGATGGAACTGGACGCGGAGGAGTGCCTGCATGCCCTGGAGCCGCTGGGCGGCATCGAATGGATGATCGTCGATCACTACGCGATCGATGCGAGCTGGCAGCGCAAGCTGCGCAGGGTCGCGCGGCGCATGGCGGTGATCGACGATCTCGCCGACCGTCATCATGACGCTGACCTGCTGCTGGACCAGGCCCTGCTGCCCGATGCGGAGGAGCGCTATGCGTCCCTGCTGCCCGCCGGCTGCATTCGCCTGCTGGGGCCAGACTACGCGCTGCTGCGTGCGGAGTTCGTGGCAGCCCGCCCGCAGGTGCAGCCGCGTGAGCAGTTGCGCCGGCTGCTGGTGTTCCTGGGGGGCGTCGATGCGGGGGGATATACCGCCCTGGCATTGGAAGCGCTGGCCCGGTCCGTGCTCCGTGATCGCCCGGCCGACGTCGTCGTGGGTGCCTCCAACCCGGCGGCGGCTTCCTTGCGGGAGTACTGTGCCCGCCAGCCGGGCCTGCAGTTCCACCAGCAGGTGGGCAACATGGCCGAACTGATGCGCGCGGCGGACCTTTCGATCGGTGCGGGCGGTTCCACGACCTGGGAGCGAGCCTGCATGGGCCTGCCTTCAGTGATCCTAGTGGTGGCGGACAACCAACGGCCTTCCGCTCAGGCCATGGGCGCGGCCGGCAAGGCCTGGGTGGTCGAAGCCGTCGGCCTGGACGCCGTGTCCCTGGCGCGGCAACTGGATGCGATCGCCGCCGACCCCGCACATTTCCGGCAGGTGTCACGGCTCAACCTCGAACTGGCGGACGGCCGTGGAGCGGAACGGGTGGCGCGCCGGCTGCTGGCACCGGAGGTGCGGCTGCGGCGAGCCCGAGCCGACGATGTGCGCAACGTGTACGAGTGGCGCAACGACGAGAGCACCCGCCGGCATTCCCATTCCAGTTCCGTGATCCCTTACGCCGACCACCAGCGCTGGTTCGGGAAGGTCCTGGCGGACCCGCAACGGGCACTGCTGATCGCGGAGGACCAGGGTCGGCCGGTGGGGGTGTTGCGATATGATGTGCAGCAGGACGGCGCCCTGGTGTCGATCTACCTGGTTCCGGGTTGCGGTGGCGCTGGTTATGGGCCGGCCATCCTGGGGGCCGGCAGTCGCTGGCTGGCGGCGGAGCACCCCGAAGTCCGGACCGTCGTCGGCGAAGTCCTGGAGGCCAACGTGGCCTCCCACAGGGCTTTCCGTGAAGCCGGCTACGCATTCAAGAACCAGGCATACGAACAGAGGCTGAGGCCATGATCCAGGACATCCAAATCGCCCATCGCCGGATCGGCCCAGGGCATGCGCCGTTCGTGATCGCGGAGATGTCGGGCAACCACAACCAGTCGCTCGAACGCGCGCTGGAGATCGTCGATGCCGCTGCCAGGGCCGGCGCGCACGCCCTGAAGATCCAGACCTATACCGCGGACACGATGACGCTCGACCTCAAGCGGGACGAGTTCTTCATCGCCGATCCCAACAGCCTCTGGAAGGGCAACTCGCTGTACGAGCTTTACCAGCAGGCCTACACCCCCTGGGAGTGGCACAAGCCGATATTCGAACGCGCACAGCAGCAGGACATGATCGCCTTCAGCTCGCCGTTCGACTTCACGGCGGTGGACTTCCTGGAGTCGCTGGACGCACCCTGCTACAAGATCGCCTCGTTCGAGAACATCGACCTGCCGCTGATCCGCCGGGTGGCCGCCACCGGCAAGCCGCTGATCATCTCCACCGGCATGGCCAGCGTGGCGGAAATCGACGAAGCCGTGCGGGCGGCGCGGGAAGCCGGCTGCAAGGACCTGGTCCTGCTGAAATGCACCAGCAGCTACCCGGCCACGCCGGAGAACACCAACCTGGCGACCATTCCGCACCTGCGCGGCCTGTTCGACTGCCAGGTCGGCCTGTCCGACCACACGATGGGGGTCGGTGCCGCGGTGGCCAGCGTGGCCCTGGGCGCGACGGTCGTCGAAAAGCATTTCACGCTGCGCCGTGCGGATGGCGGCGTGGACTCTGCGTTCTCGCTGGAGCCCGAGGAACTCACGCAACTGGTGGTGGAGACCGAGCGGGCCCGCCAGGCAATGGGGCAGGTGCATTACGGCCTGACGGCGTCCGAGGAGAAGTCCAAGGTTTTCCGCCGGTCCCTGTACATCACGCAGGACCTGAAGGCGGGAGATGTGCTGACACCGGACAACCTGCGCGCCATCCGCCCCGGCCTGGGCTTGCCGCCGAAGTACTACGAGCGCCTGCTGGGCAAGCGGGTGGCGCGCGACGTAGTACGCGGGACCCCTGCCTCCTGGGAGTTGCTCGGCTAAGGCCGCCCCGCATGTCCAACGTCTTGTTCCTTGCATCGACGCCGCTGCACAGTCTTTGGGCGCTCGGCATCGCCGCCGGCGCTCTTTTCAATGCCCGCTGCTCGCTCGCCCTGATCGACCAGCGTGACGGCGACCGCGATTTCATCGCCGAAGCCATCGAGGCGTTGCGTCCGAAGCCCTTCGTCGAGACGCGTCGCTTCTCCCAGATCGGCAAGAAGCCGCTGCTGAAACTGACGCATGCGCGCGCGCGGATGCGCGAGGTGATGGACTACGCGCGGCAGTTCGAGCCAGCCTACGTGGCCGTGGGCAACGATCGCCGTGCCGAGTTCTTCGCCGCACTGGCGGCCTGTCCGAAGGCGACCGGCGCCTATGTCGACGACGGGACCGCGAGCTATTCGACACTGGCGGCGGCGACGGTGCCAGGCTCCGCATTCGTGCGGGCGATTGCGAGCGGATTCCGCAGCCTGCTCTACGGTATCCCGACGGAGCGGGAGCCCTACCTCGGCGTGGCCGTTGCCGTGCGCGAGGCCTGGGTGGTGCTGCCCGATCAGGTGCACGAGGGGCTGCGCGCCAAGCCCCTGCGCCGGATCGACCCGGCATGGTTCCAGTTGCCCCAGGTCCAGGCGGTGTGCGCCGAGGCCAACCTGCGCGCCGGGCTGGACCCCGCAGCCCTGGATGGCATCCAGCTGCTGCTGGCATTGCCGCACGATTCGTTGATGCGGGAGCAACCCGCGATCCTTGAACAACTGCAGGCGCTGGTGGATCGCACGATTGACGCGGGCGGCACCGTGGCGATCAAGCGCCATCCGCGTTCGCGCGAACTGCCCCTGCGGTTGCCTGCGACGGGCGTGATCGAGATTCCCCAACGCCTGCCCCTGGAGATCCTCGCGCCCCTGCTGAAGGGCACCGAGGTGGTCGGCATGCTGACCAGTGCGCTGATCTACCTGCGCTGCCTGGGTGCCGACGTGAACGTGGCCACGCTGGTGCCACCGGGCTTCTCGGGCAGCGCGATCCTCGAGATCTATCGTTCCGTCGGCATCCGCGTGCTGGACTGAATCCCCCAGTGCCGCGAGCCTGCGAAGAACTGACATTACACACATGAAAATACTGATCACCGGAGGCGCAGGGTTCATCGGGTCGGCCCTGATCCGCCACCTGCTGCGCAGCACCGATCATTCGATCGTCAATCTCGACTGCCTGACCTACGCCGCCAGCCTCGATTCGCTGGAAAGCGCGGCGGGCAATGCACGCTATTGCTTCGAGAAGGCCGATGTCCGTGACGTCGCGGCGCTGGAGCGAGTGTTCCGCGAGCACCAGCCGGATGGCGTGATTCACCTGGCGGCGGAATCCCACGTGGACCGCTCCATCGACGGGCCGGACGATTTCATCCAGACCAACGTCGTGGGCACCCTGCGCCTGCTGGAGGCGGCGCGTGCGTACTGGCAGCCGCTACCCGCGGAGCGCCGGCAGGCCTTCCGTTTCCATCACGTCTCCACCGACGAAGTGTTCGGCAGCCTGGGCGAGACGGGCTACTTCACCGAGACCACGGCCTATGCGCCCAACTCGCCGTACTCGGCGAGCAAGGCGGGTTCGGATCATCTTGTGCGTGCCTGGCACCACACCTACGGCCTGCCGGTGGTGATGACCAACTGCTCCAACAACTACGGGCCCTACCAGTTTCCGGAGAAGCTGATCCCGCTGATGATCCTCAACGCGCTGGAGGGCAAGCCGCTGCCGGTCTACGGCAACGGCTCCAATGTGCGCGACTGGCTGCACGTGGAGGACCATGCCCGCGCGCTGTGGAAGGTCTTCACCGAGGCTGCCAACGGCGCGCAGTACAACATTGGCGGGCACAACGAGAAGCGCAACATCGACCTGGTGCGCCAGCTCTGTTCGCTGCTCGACGAACTGCGTCCGGATCCGCAGGGCCGTCCGCACGAGCGCCTGATCACCTACGTCGAGGACCGCAAGGGCCATGACCTGCGTTATGCCATCGACGCCTCGAAGATCGAGCGCGAACTCGGCTGGCGGCCGCAGGAAACTTTCGAGAGCGGCATTCGCAAGACAGTGGTCTGGTACCTGGATCACATGGGCTGGTGCCGGAGCGTGCAGGGTGCTTATGGCCGCGAGCGGCTGGGACTGGGGAGGGCATAGGACATGAAGGGAATCATCCTGGCGGGCGGCAGCGGCACGCGCCTGTATCCGGCGACGCAGGCAGTGTCCAAGCAGCTGCTGCCGGTCTACGACAAGCCGATGGTCTACTACCCGCTGAGCACCCTGATGCTGGCGGGCATCCGCGACATCCTGGTCATCTCCACGCCGCAGGACACGCCGCGCTTCGAGCAACTGCTCGGCGACGGCAGCCAGTGGGGCATCCGCCTGCAGTACGCGGTGCAGCCCAAGCCGGACGGGCTGGCCCAGGCCTTCCTGATCGGCGAGGAGTTCATCGGCGGCGAGGGCTGTGCGCTGGTGTTGGGCGACAACATCTTCTACGGCCACGGGCTGATCGCGTCGCTGCAGCGCGCCGCGGCGCAGAAGAGCGGCGCCACGGTGTTCGCCTATCCGGTCAACGATCCCGAGCGCTACGGCGTGATTGACTTCGACGCCAACGGCAAGGTCCTGTCGATCGAGGAGAAGCCGGCCCAGCCCAAGTCGCGCTACGCCGTCACCGGCCTGTACTTCTACGACAAGGACGTGGTGGAACTGGCACGCAGCCTCAAGCCATCGCCGCGCGGCGAGCTGGAGATCACCGACCTCAATGGCCTCTACCTGAAGCGCGGCGATCTCACCGTGGAGTCGATGGGCCGTGGCATGGCCTGGCTGGACACCGGCACCCATGATTCGCTGCTGGAGGCGGGCGTGTTCATCCAGACCCTGGAGAAGCGCCAGGGCCTGAAGATTTCGGCGCCGGAGGAAGTGGCCTACCGCAGCGGCTTCATCACCGCCGAGCAGCTGCGCGACCTGGCGCGGCCGCTGGTCAAGAGCGGCTATGGCGCCTACCTGATGCGCCTGCTCGACGAACAGGTATTCTGAGCATTCCCTGCAAGAACACGATCAAGGCATAGAGAGTCATGAAGCTGAGAGACGATTTCCTGGTTTTCGGTGCACCAGAGGTACGGCAGGAGGAGATCGACGAAGTCGTCGATTCCATGAAGTCGGGCTGGATGGGCACCGGCCCCAAGGTCGCGCGCTTCGAGCGTGACTTCGCCGCCTACAAGGGCATCGAAGCGCCGCAGGCGGCGGCGGTGAACTCCTGCACCGCGGCGCTGCACCTGAGCCTGATGGCGCTGGGCCTGGAGCCGGATTCCGAGGTCATCACTACGCCAATGACCTTCTGCGCCACGGTCAACACCATCCTGCACTCCGGCCTCAAGCCGGTGGTGGCGGACGTGGATCCGAATTCCTACAACATCGACCCCCAGGCGGTGGAAGCGGCGATCACGCCGCGCACGCGCGCGATCCTGCCGGTGCACTTCGCCGGCCGCCCCTGCGACATGGATGCGCTGATGGCGATCGCGGACCGGCACAAGCTGCACGTGATCGAGGACTGCGCCCACGCCATCGAGACCGAGTACCACGGCCGGCATGCCGGCACCTTCGGTGACTTCGGCTGCTTCAGCTTCTACGTCACCAAGAACGTGGTGACGGGCGAGGGCGGCATGGTCATGGGCCGCGATGCCGCCGGCATGGCGCGGGTCAAGACCCTGGCGCTGCACGGCATGAGCAAGGATGCCTGGAAGCGTTTCAGCGACTCCGGCTTCAAGCACTACCAGGTGGTGGAGGCGGGCTACAAGTACAACATGATGGACCTGCAGGCGGCCATCGGCATCCACCAACTGGCGCGCGTGCAGGCCAGCTGGGAGCGCCGTGCACAGATATGGGCGCGCTACCAGGAGGCCTTCGCCGATCTGCCGGTGACGCGACCGGCCGCCGACGAGCCCGACACCCGCCATGCCTACCATCTCTACACGCTGCTGATCGACCAGGCACCGGGCGTGATCTCCCGCGACGCCTTCCTCGATGCGATGACGGCGCGCAAGATCGGCGTCGGCGTGCACTACCTGAGCCTGCCGGAGCATCCCTATTACCAGCAGGCGCTGGGCTGGCGTCCCGAGGATTGCCCGAACTCGCTGAGCATCGGCCAACGCACGGTCAGCCTGCCGATCTCGCCCAAGCTGACGGATGCGGATGTCGAGTACGTCATCGGCATGGTCCGCTCGGTACTGCTGCAGCGCCACTGAACGTTCCGCTCCCATGACCGACACGCCGCTCAAGGTCGTCCAATACGCGCCGTCGTGGCTGCCGCAGACGCAGACCTGGCTTTACAGCCAGGTCCGCAACCTGCCGCCGGCGGTGGAGAGCCACGTGGTCTGTCGCAGCACGCGCAACCTCGGTCAGTTCGAGGTGCCGAACATCCACAGCCTGAAGCAGGAGGGCCTGGGGCCCTACCTGCTCTACAAGCTGCGCTACGCCTTCGGCTCGCGCGACGGCTTCCCCTATCTCACCGAGCAACTGCGCTCGATCCGCCCGGCCGTGGTGCATTCGCACTTCGGCAACAACGGCTGGACCGTGCGCGAGGCGGTACGCCGCGCCGGTTGCCGGCACGTGGTGACCTTCTACGGCCAGGACATGTCCAAGCTGCCCAAGTCCAAGCCGGTCTGGCGCCAGCGCTATCCGCAACTCTTCGCCGAGCCCGACACGCTGTTCCTCTGCGAGGGCAGCGCCATGGGCCGCTCGCTGGAGCAGCTGGGCTGCCCGCCGGAGAAGATCCGCGTGCAGCACCTGGGCGTGGACGTTGCCGCCGTGCCTTACCGTCCGCGCCACTGGGCGCCCGGCGAGACGCTGAAGGTGCTGATCGCCGCCAGCTTCCGCGAGAAGAAGGGCATTCCCTATGCCATCGAGGCACTGGGACGCATCCAGCGCGAACTGCCGCTGCAGATCACCATCATCGGCGATGCCGAGCCCACCGAGGCCGGCAAGCAGGAAAAGCAGAAGATCCTGGACGGCATCCGCCGGCATGGCCTGGAGCCGGTCACGCGGCTGCTGGGCTACCAGCCCTTTGCCGTCCTGCGCGCCGAGTTCGAGGCCAACCACCTGTTCCTGGCGCCCAGCGTCACCGCCGCCGACGGCGACAGCGAGGGCGGCGCTCCGGTATCGCTGACCGACGCCGCGGCCAGCGGCATCGCCGTGGTCAGCAGCTTCCATTGCGATATCCCGGAGGTCATCCGCCATGGGCAGACCGGCTGGCTGGCGCAGGAGCGCGATGTCGACGGCATCGCCGACGCGATCCGCCGCTGGCTGTCGGCCGACGCGGCGCAATGGCGCGGCTGGCTCGACGCCGGGCGCCGGCATATCGAGCAGGAATACGACGCCGCCGTGCAAGGCCAGCGCCTGGCGGCGATCTATCGCGGCACGCCCTGAGAGCGGAGACCTCAAGACATGAAGAAGCTGCTGCAGTCCCTGTCCTCACTCTGGAAGGAAGACCCGCTGCGCTATTGGGAGAAGCGTGCCCGCAAGCATGGCGTGCGCTCGGTGCTGAACCTGGGCCATTCCCGCGAAGAGGTGGACGCGGTCACCGAGTGGCAGAAGGGCATCCTGTTCCCGATGCTGAAGGCTGAGCTGGCCGGCGGCGAGACGACACTGCTGGACTTCGGCTGCGGCCCCGGCCGCTTCACCGGCGGGCTGGCGCAGCTGATCGGTGGGCAGGCGGTGGGGGTCGATCCGATCCAGCACCTGCTCGACATCGCACCGGCGGCGCCCGCCACGGAATACCGCGTCAGCCGCGATGGACGCATCCCGCTGGCCGATGGTTCGGTGGACGTGATCTGGTGCTGCCTGGTGCTGGGCGGTATCGCCGAGGACGCTCTGCCGGCGACGGTAGCGGAGTTCGCGCGCGTGCTGAAGCCGGGCGGCCTGCTGTTCCTGGTGGAGAACACCGCCGAGAAGCCGGACAGCAAGCACTGGCAGTTCCGGTCGCTGGGCTGGTACCAGCAGCTGTTCCCCTACATCGCCTTGCGCCAGCTCGGCGACTACGAGGACCTCGGCGAGCGCATCTCGGTATTGGCCGGGCGCCGGCGCTGACCCTCAGCGCCCGAGCAGTTCGCGGTACACGCCGAGGTTGCCCGCCACCATCACCTCGGCGGAAAACTCTCCCAGCGCCAGGCGGTGGCCGTTGCGCCCCAGCTCCTGGCGGCGCGCGGGATTCTCCAGCAGGCCCTGCAGTGCCTCGCGCAGCGCGCCGCTGTCTCCCGGCGGCACCAGCAGGCCGCTGACACCGTCGCGAACGGCCTCTGGCATGCCGCCGGCACGGCAGGCGATGATCGGGACGCCTGCCGCCGAGGCCTGCAGCAGCGAGACGCCCAGGCCTTCCATCAAGGCCGGATGTACCAGCAGGTCCAGGGCGCCGAGCCAGCGCGGCAGGTCCTTGCGGAAGCCGGCGAAGCGGATGCGCTCCGCAAGGCCCAGGCTGGCCGCCAGGGCCTCCAGTTCCTCGCGCAGCGGCCCCTGGCCGAACACCACCAGGCTGAAGGCATGGCGGTCCTTGAGTGCCGCCAGGGCCTCGAACAGGTAGCGGTGGCCCTTGCGCTCGATCAGCTGGGCCACCACGCCGAGCAGCGGCGTCTCCTGCGGCAGGCCGAATTCGGCACAGAAGGCGGCGCGTGGCTCGGCGCCCAGCCAGGGGCTGGCGTCCACCGCGCTGCGCACCACGCGCACGCGCGCCGGGTCCACGCCTTCAGACAGCAGCACGTCGGCGATACCCTGCGAGATGCAGATCACCCGCGCATACAGCCGGTACTTGAGCCAGGCCGCCAGGCGCGACTCGGGGTTGTCCACGCGGCGCGAGAGGATGGCCGGGACCTGCGCGCGCCCCGCGGCCAGGCCACCCAGCACGTCGGCGCCGCGGCGGCTGTGCAGGTGCACCAGGTCCGGCTGCTCCTGCAGCAGGATGCGCTTGAGCCGGCCGATGAAGCCCAGGTCCAGGTCGCCCTTGCAGGGCGTCTCGATGACCTTCACCGCGCTGCCGGCAAAATGCTGGCCGATGCTGGCGCCGGGCGGGCAGACCAGCACGTTGTCGACGCCCTGGGCCGACAGCCCCCGCAGCAGATAGGCCACCTGCTGCGCGCCGCCGTAGAGATGCATGCCGGTTTCGACGTGGACGATCTTCATGGGGTCTTCAGCAGCTTGAGGGCCTCGGCGGCCACGCGATTAGGGGTCAGCTGGCGCATGCAGGTCCATTGGCCGCCGCAGGTCGGGTCACGCCGGCAGGGCGCGCAGGGCAGCGCGTCGTACATCACCGTGAGCGGCGAGTCGGCGCCCCGGGTATAGGGGCAGGTGGAGCCGAACAGCGCCAGCGTGGGCCGGCGCACCGCGATGCCGATGTGGGTCAGGCCGGTATCCACGCCGATCACCAGCCCGGCCTGGGACAGCCAGCCGCCCAACTCGGGCAGGCGGGTTTCCCCGGCCAGGTTGTAGCTGCCCGGCGGCAACTGGGCATGGATACGCTCGGCCGTGGCACGGTCCGCAGGCCCGCCGAAGACCACGAAAGGCCCCAGGCCCTGGTCGGCCAGCAACTGCGCCAGTTGCGGCCAGTATTCCTCGAACCAGTGCTTCTGCGGCCGGGTGGTGAAGGGGCAGAGGGCGACGAAGCCGGGCGCCAGGCCGCGGCGGGTCATGCCCTCGGCCACCGTGTCGCGGATCGCGTCGCTGATCCGCAGGGTGGGGGGCGGCGCCTCCTGTCCGGTGAGCTGGAGTGCCAGGTGGCGGTACTCGGGGGCGATGTCCCAATCGACGCCGCCCTTGGCCATCGGGTAGTGCAACAGGAAGCTGCCGGGCTCCTTGGAATCGAAGCCGATACGCGTGGCGCCGCCGGCCAGGCTGGCCAGGACACGGGACTTCAGCAGCCCCTGGCAGTCGATCACCCAGTCGTACTGCGCCTCGGTCAGCCGGCGGCGCAGGCGCAGCAGGGCGGCGGGCGACTGCAGGGTGTCGCGCGGTACCGTGATCAGTTCATCCAGGCGGGGATCGCCGTCCAGCACGCCACCGAAACCGGTCTGGGCCAGCCAGGCGATATGGGCCTGCGGAAAGCGCCGCCGCAAGCCTTCCAGCAGGCTCGTGGCGAAGACGATGTCCCCCAGCGCCGACAGGCGCACGATCAGGATGCGAGGCTGCGGCCCGCGGACGGGGAGCGAATCGGTCAGGGCCATTCTTGGGCAGTGAAGGATCGGGATTGCCTATAATAGAGGGCTTCGGCCGCTTCCGCGGCAGGCCCCGACACCGATTCCTGACAGGTAAACGATCCATGAGCACCTTCGCCGACCGCGACGGCTTCATCTGGTACGACGGCGAACTCAAGCCCTGGCGCGAGTGCACGACCCACGTGCTGACCTACTCGCTGCACTACGGCGTGGGCTGCTTCGAGGGCGTGCGCGCCTACAAGACCCCCCAGGGCACCGCGATCTTCCGCCTGGAAGAGCACACCCGTCGCCTGTTCAACTCCG
>JBPOHT010000032.1:0-22671 GCA_052035235.1 Pseudomonadota bacterium
GCGTGAAGTAGCCATGCCACATCGTGCCAAGATTTCGCAGCATGCACCGGCACCGCAAACCCAGCTGCCATGCGGGCTACAGCCTGGCCGTGGCTAACTTTTTACCCACACGACTTCACGAAGACCCCTTTAAAGTTATCGAAGCAAAACCACGAGAATGAGCTAAAGAAAATCGCGGTAGTGCGAAAGTTAGAGTCTTTGGAGAAAGCAGCTGAAAAAGCGGAAATGCTCTTCTATCGCTGGCGTAAGCTCACAAGCGCGCTTGGTGGAATCTATCGCGGGAGAAAACCTCCTGAAAGTAATTTTTCAAGCACACAGTGGGAAAGAATACGCGCAAGAGATAGGGACTGGCTTGCAGCCCAAGAAAGTCTCTATCAAGCAATCTCTCATCTAAGGTTACTAGGAGCGGAAGACGCCGCAGATTCGCTGTTATCAATATCGCGGGCTATGAGTCGCTTTCGGGACCCGATGATTCTTCAAAGAGAAGCTCCTCTATACGAGGATCTCAAGAGGACACGCGCAGAAGTGCGTGTACTAATTCAGTCATTCCACCTTGAGATGGCTGCCTTGTACGCTATGCCACGCGCATAAATCTCCCCAGTCATCAAATTAATTTAGAGGGGCTAAAGCATGTCGATTCCGAAAGCGTTTGTTTCCTATTCCCATGACTCTCTAGAGCATAAGAAATGGGTACTCGATCTTGCGACGCGGCTGAGAAACAATGGAGTCGATGCAATTCTTGATCAGTGGGATTTGAAGCCAGGAGATGATCTACCGCAATTCATGGAGCGTGGCTTGGTTGCTGCTGACCGAGTTCTGATGATCTGCACGAGTAAGTATGTCGACAAGGCAAACTCCGGTGCGGGTGGAGTTGGATATGAAAAAATGATTGTTACAGCCGATCTGCTAAAAAGAATAGATTCCAATAAGGTCGTTCCGCTGGTTCGCCAGAATGGGACACATAATGTGCCAGCGTTTCTAAGATCTAAGCTGTACTTGGATTTTTCGCAGGCCGATCAATTCGAATTCTCGTTTGATGAGCTACTGCGGACTTTGCATAACTCTCCGCTCTACGAGAAGCCCGCTATCGCGAATAATCCATTTGCCCCAGTGTCGGAGACGCCAGCTAATCGCGTTGGTGATGGCGTTCTACAGGTGATGAAGGCAGTTGTTTCGGTTTTTGAAAGTCAGACAACTAGCTATGTCCCGTACAGAATTTTGGTCCAAAATATTCCGATGTCTAGGATCATGCTTGATATTTATATTGAGCAAGCTAGATCAGAAGAGTTACTTACTCAAGATGCGGATGGCGACGTTCGTCTTACTCCGAAAGGCAAACACTACGCTATTCAACACAAGATTATTCGCGGGGGATAGAAGGGGCTGCTTTAGCATGGGCATTTCAGAGTTAGGAAAAGGGGTCGAAGTAAATTATTCCTTCATGCCCTTGATGCTTTAAAGCGAGTACCGGCGCGTCTTCGACCCGCCCAGAGGGGTTTAAGTGCGTAGGCTAGCCTTCACCTACTTCAAATCTGGATGTTCTGAAAGACCACATGCGAAAAGTCCTTCTAGCCTTGCTGCTCTTGTGTAGCGTTGCACATGCCAAGGATGCGGCCGTCCGCAACTACGAGCTTTCGTACAAGAAGATTGCCGTGGGCACCGCGACCCTGGCCGAAGTTGTGCAGGTCCTGGGTGAGCCGCGGTCCAAGAAGGTGAACAGCAACAATGTCCGGTATCGCTTCGGCGATGTGGACGTCACGATCAAGGACGAGTCCGGCTGGGTGGACTCGATCATCGTCAACGACCCTTCGTTCCGTGACGTGAACGGATATACCGTGGGTACCGAGCTTGCGGACATCGAGCGGATAACCGGTCTTGTCAGGAAAGGCGACTCGCTGTTCGACCAGACCAATGGCGTGGTCTACTGGTTCAAGAATGGGCGCGTCTCGCAGATCGTATACCTGGCCAAGGCCAGGGTTCGATAGAAAGCACCACATCCGGTTCCGGGGACAGCCATGAACCTCAGCATCCTCAGGCATTTCACCGCACTAGCGGTTTGCGCGGGTCTCGCTGCTTGTGGTGGCGGCGATGCGGGGGGAAGTGCGGAGGATGCAGACGTCTTTGAAGGCGCGGCTCCTTCGATGGGTGGAGTGTTCTTCGGGGCCCTGCAGTCCACAACGAGTGATCTCAGGACCACGGTCGTGGCCATGGTTGGTGAGAATGGACGCATGCTGATGGCTAATCCCACCGAGGCCGATCCGGTGTACTTCGGACCAATAACCTTGAACGGGACCAAGGTGGGCGGACGCTATCGTGCCTTCACGCGCTTCGACAGTTTCGAAAACGGGAAAGCGATCACGAGCGGACAGTTTTCCGGTGACGTAGATGGTGTTGGGACACTACGAGGAAGCTTTACCGCAGAAGGCGGGGGCGCCGGAACATTCGAGTTGACCTCCCTTCAGTCTGCCTATTTACGCGGCTCTTCGCTGTCGAGCCTTAAAGGCAATTGGGTGGGTGGAATGAACGGCATCTCCCACGGGCTGACCATTGCCGATGATGGAGCGCTCACCGGTGATGCGGGCAATGGCTGCAGCTACACCGGCGCGATCACGCTGATAAATCCGGCGTTCCTGCCGTTCAATGTGACGTTCGTCGAGAACTGCGCCGGCAAGATTACTACCCTGCTTGGACTGGGTTGGTATGGGGAGGGAGGCGGAGGATCGCCGACCACGCTGGTGATTGGAGTGGCTACGCCAGAAAGAGCACTGTTCGGCCAGTTCGTGGATCCGACGAGTGTGCCGCGATAGGCTTAGAGAGAAGGAAAGGCGAATAGTCTCCCACGTAGGTCCGCGCCGTTACCCAGGCAAGGTTTCCTGCCACACCGCCGCTGGCACGTCTTCCGTACCAGGCCTTTGTCCAACTGGCCTGATCCTGGCCTGCCTGAGATGATGTCGTTGTCCCGAACAACATCCCTCCCATGCCAACGAAAACCCTCCTGACCCAGCGTTGCCGAGAGCACGCGCATCCTGAATTTGCGATCGAGTTCGATCCGGGGCGGATGCTCGCAGGCGATGCCGAGTGGCTGGTGCAGGTGCTGGAGTCCTGGGTGGCGAACGGGCGCCGGCTTGCCGCAGGCGAGACGGTGCAGATCGGCTGGTCATTCCTGCAGTTGAAAAAGAAGGGTAAGGCTCTGGGATTCCTGGAGCCGGAGTTCGGGTCGATGCCCATCAAGTGGGTGCCGGGCGTGACGGCAACCTTGCGACAGCTAAGGCAGCAGAAGGATACGGTGGCCAGCGTCCTGCCTGCGGACGCCATGGATATCCCTTCGTTGCGACAGGGCTGCATCGTCTGCACGCGGTTGCCGGCGGCGCAGGGCTTCCTGATGAGCCGTGCGGCGCCGGAGGAAAACGACTCCGGCTGGTTCATCGGCTGCCTCGATGAAGACCATGATCATCAGGACATGGAATCCCTGGAGCTGATGTCGCTGTATCAGGCGGTGGTCGAACGGGCGCCGGGGGCGTTGCCTTACCTGGCGCTGCCGGCGGGCTGCGGTGTGCGCATGCCGGGGCGTGAGCCGCTGATACACGGCAAGGATGGACCGCTGCAAATCAAGCCGGGGTCCTACCTGGATCTGCTGATGCGCCAGGGCTGAGTCAGGCGACGAAGCACGGCGGATCGGCCCGCCGTGGCAAGAAGCCCACGAGTAAGGATGCGGTTCAAGTCCGCGCCGTCACCCAGGCAAAGGTTTCCTTCCACACCGCCGCCGGCACTTCATCTTCCAGCGTCTCCACCAGATCGGCCAGCGTGGTTTCGCGCAGCGAGGCACGCCAGGCCTGGTCGGCCTTCCACATGACGCGGGCCACGGCGCAGCTCTTGCCTTCGCGGGTGCCGGCCTTGCGGCAGGGGTTGTTCTTGCGGATCTCGGTGCAGACGAAGGTGGATTGCTTGCCCTCGATGGCTTCGACCACGTCCAGGAAGCTGGTGCCCGCCGGGGCCTTGGCCAGACGGTAGCCGCCGCTGGGGCCCAGGGTGCTGGTGACGATGCCGGCCTGGGACAGGCTCTGCAGGGCCTTGGACAGGTATTCCTTGGGCAGGCCGTGCAGTTCGGCGAGGTCCTTGGTGGGCAGGTATTTGCCCACGGGCAGGCCTGCCAGGATGGCGCAGCAGTGCAGGGCCCATTCGACCTGGCTTTTGAGGACCATGGTTTCCTTCTCTTTAGCTTGGTGACTGGCCCCTCACCCGCGTTCAGCTTACTTCGGCCTGACATTAAGTCAGGCCTCAGCGAGGCCAAACGCTCTCCCCGCAGGCGGGGAGAGGGGACTTGATGGAGGCGATTGCGAAAGGGTACCGCAAGGCGGGATCTGATCCACCCGCGGTGACCTGTGGCCGCTCATCCTTCGACAGGCTCAGGACGAACGGCCACCGATCGGCCTCCCGGGGGCTCAACCCTTCAGGCCGCCGCTGCCACCTTGCCTAGCCAAGCTTCGAAATGCGTCGGCCCAAGGATGGGCCCGGCGCCCGGGGTCAGGGACTCGTCGGTCAAGGGCGTGCCGAAGTAGCCAGCTTCCCGCGAGCTGACCACGGCGCGGACGTCGCCAGTGGTCTGCATGAAGCGGCGCACGAACCCATCCAGCGGCGCCTTCTCCGGGCCGGCCACTTCCAGCATGCCGTTGTGCGGCGCTGCCACGGCCAGCTTTGCGAGCGCGGAAGAGACGTCTGCCGCGGCGACGGGCTGCAGGGCGGCGGAGCTGAGGTGGACGGTGTCGCCCACGGTGCCGCCGTAGGCGATGGCGCTGAGGAATTCATAGAACTGCGTGGCGCGCAGGATGGTGTAGGGAATGCCGGAGGCCTGGATCAGTTCTTCCTGCGCCATCTTGGCGCGGAAGTAACCGGCGGCCAGCATGCGCTCGGTGCCGACCACGGACAGGGCGATGTAGTGCTGCACGCCGGCAGCGGCGGAGGCCGCCAGCAGGTTGCGGGTGGAGCTCTCGAAGAAGGCCAGCACGGGCTGGTCCTCGAAGGAGGGCGAGTTGCTGACGTCCACTACCACCTGGGCTCCCTGCAGGGCGGCGGCCAGGCCTTCCCCGGTGACGGCGTTGACGCCGGTGCGCGGCGAGGCGGCGATGACCTCATGGCCCGCTTCGCGGAGCTGGCGGGTGAGGGCCGAGCCGATCAGGCCGGTGCCGCCGATGATGACGAGTTTCATGTTCTTCTCCAGTGAGCCCCGCGGTGCCGGGCCGTGATTCCGAGGCGAGGCTTGGCCTGGCCGCTTATTAAGGATTATCCTTATCCTTAAGGATAGATAATATCCTTAATTAAGCCAGAGTCAAGTTCTGCTTCGACCTGTTGAGTGATACATGCGGCCGCCATACGCAGAGGAAGCGCCATGCCGGCGCCGCTCATACCTGACAGAGCGTTCAGGTAGACGCTTCGCTAATCGGCTCGTAGCCTTTAGGGAATAACTCAAGCCCAGGAAACGCCATGACCGGATTCGCCCCGCGACAGATCAGCCCTTTGATGCTCTGCCTGTGCATCGCGGCCTGTGGCGGCGGCGGTGGCGACAATGGGCCGGATGTCTCTCCCGCCGGCGCGTTCCGGGGTGTCATCACGACAGCCGACTCGAACATCGATGTCGTCGGTATGGTGGGTGAGAATGGCCGCATGATGCTGCTGGGCCGTTCGCTGTCCGCAGCTTTCCTCGGCACGCTAACGACCCGTGGTGAAAACCTTGGCGGTAGTTATCGGGGCTTCGCGAGAAATGGCTTCGTCTTCGACAACGGGCAGCTCAATATCTCCGGACGGATAAATGGCGTCGTGAGTGAAGCTGCCAGCATTGACGGCAGCTTTAGCGTGGCAGGTGGAGGTAGCGGCAGCTTCTCGCTGGATTACCTGGAGCCGGTCTATGCGAGAGACTCGAATCTGCCCATCATGGCCGGTAGCTGGATTCTGACCCAGGATGGGGCCAACTATTTCTTCACAATCACGACAACTGGTGAAGTGTCGGGCAATAGCGGGGGCTGCAACTACACCGGCCAGCTCACCCTCATCAATCCTGACCACAGTCCCTTCAACGTAGATCTCACGGAGACCTGCGGAACTGCGGTCCAGGTGATGAGTGGACTGGGCTGGCATAACGCATCGCCGCCGGCCTCCGGGATCCCCGAAACGCTCGTGCTAGGGGCGTCGTCATCGAGCAAGCTACTGGCTGGATCGCTGACCCGACTTTGATGGCCAGGTGTGAGCAGGATCACTCCCCGTCCGATCCCACGTCACCGCAAGCCGCCGACACCCAGCGGCCCTGCTGCTCCATCTTCATGTCCAGCGGGATGCTCTTGCCGCCGGCGATGAGCTTGCCGCCGAACTGCATCTTCGCGTTGTACTGCGTCGGGCTGGTGAAGGTCATCTCCAGGTGGCCCTTGCCGTTCTGCGTGGGGCTGGCGCAGTTGTAGTCGTAGGCCTGGGCCGTGGCGGTGTTCTTCAGCGTGGTCACCGTGCAGCCCTTGTTGATCTGGCCGCGCCACTGCTCGAAGGAGTTGTCGTTGGCCTTGATGCAGTGCTGGTCGGTCTCGGTTTCGCCATCGCTGGTGGTCTTGGTTTCCCACAGGCCGGGCTTGGCCGGGCCCGCGAGGGCGGGCAGGGCGGCGGCGCAGAGCAACAGGAAGGCGGCAGGGCGGATCTTGGACACGGCATTCACTCCGTTGAATGGAATTCAGGTGGCGCATCTGAACATGCGGCTTGCCGGGGCCGGGGAGGATTCGGTCACAGAAGAAAGCGGGGTTCAGTGCCGGCGCGGGCGAAGCGTGATGCATTACCCTCTTCGGGATGTCCCTGACGTTGACAGCCGTGCGTGGAACTATCGCCCCGGCATGCGATCATTGAGACCAATCCACACGCTTCCGTAACGCCTGATACAAAGGGGCATGGAAGACTCCGGGCAACCGGAACACGGCGCCACGGAGGCTCCATCCCATGACATTTGTCCGATACTGCGCCCGCCTTTCCATCTTGGCGGGGGCGGTGATGCTGTCCGCCTGCAACCTGGAAAGATCGGACGAGTACCGCCCCGTCTACGACTGGAGCGAGCTGGCGCAAACGCTGGACAGCGCCGTCGGCGAGAGCGACGCCCAGGTCCGCGGCTACAGCTTCGTGCTCAACGTGGACGGCCGCCGCGAATTCAGCCGCGCCGGCGGCGACATGACGCTGGACTCCACGATTCCCATCGCCTCCGCCACCAAGGCCCCGGCGGCGGTAGCGCTGCTGACGCTGGAGCGTGAAGGCCTGGTGAGCCTGGATGCGCCGGTGAGCCAGTACCTCGGCGATGCCATCACCTGGCCGGCGGCCAAGTCCGGCATCACGCTGCGCATGCTGCTCAACCATACCTCCGGCCTGATCACGACCTCGCCCTGCCTGGACCAGATGAACATGATGACGCTGCAGGACTGCGCGGCGGAGATCGCGGCCGCGCCGCTGGATTTCCTCCCCGGCACGCAGTTCGGCTACAGCGCCGCGGGCTACCAGGTGGCGGGGCTGGTGGCGGAGCGGGTCACCGGGCAGCCCTGGAGCACGCTGTTCCGCGAGCGCGTCACCGCACCGCTGGGCATGGATTCCTTCAGCTACGGCGAGTCGGCCAATCCGCGAGTGGCCGGCGGCGCCGTGTCCAATGCGCCGGACTACATCAAGTTCAGCCAAGTGATCCTCGACGGTGGCGCGCCGCTGCTGACGCGCACCCAAGGCCAGACCCTGCGGCAGAGTCAGGTCATCGGCCTGCCGGTGTACTTCACGCCGGCGCTGCCGGGCGCGCGACTGGTGGGCTACAGCCAGGGCTGGTGGATTTCCTCACCGGACAATCATCCCGGCAGTGACGGCCCGGAGATCAGCGATCCCGGCCTGCTCGGCAGCACGCCGTGGATCGACTTCGGCAAGGGCTACACGGCGGTGCTGCTGATCACCGGCACGCCGGACAAGGGCCTGGCGATGTGGACGGCGGCGCGCGAGAAGATCCTGGCGGAGTTGAACGGGGAGTAAGGGCTGGCGCGTAACGCGGGCCTCTGCCGAAGGCGGGATGCTCCCGCCCTACGAGTGCTGCGATCACGTGTGCGTCATGCGGATGTCATAGTCTGCTCACTCTTTATCGAGTGACCCACGCCATGCTCCGCCGACTGCCCGTCCTCGCCATCCTGCTGCTTGTCGCCTGTAGCTCCAGCGAGCCGGTCGGTTCATCTGCGATCCCGGACGGCACGGACGCCGCGATGCTGCAGCATGCGCACGCCCACAACGACTACCTGCATGAGCGACCGTTGCTCGACGCGCTGGAGCAGGGCTTCGGCAGTGTGGAGGCGGATGTCTTCCGCACGCTGGGTGGTGACCTGGCGGTGGCACACAGCCTCGGCGAAATCCGCGCGGGCCGGACGCTGCGCAATCTCTACCTCGATCCGCTGGCCAACTACGCTGCGGCTCACGGCGGCGTCATTCACGCGGGTGGTCGCTTGCAGTTGCTGGTGGACCTGAAGACCGCGGGCCCGGCCACCTGGCAGGAGCTGGAGCAGCAGCTGGCAGAGTACGGCGAGCTGTTCACGCGCCATGACGGCAGCGGCCTGCATGCCGGAGCGATCGACGTGGTGGTATCCGGCAACCGGCCGCGCGCGGAGATGGAAGCCGCGGCCACGCGGCGTTCCAGCTACGACGGCCGGCTCACGGACCTGGACGACAGCGCGCCGATATCCTTCATGCCGCTGATCAGCGCCAACTGGGCGACGGAGTTCGGCTGGGACGGCAACGGCGAATTTCCCGCGGCGCAACGGCTCAAGCTGGAAGACGCGGTGCAGCGCACGCATGCCGCGGGCCGCCGCCTGCGCCTGTGGGGTACGCCTGATGCACCGGGCGCGGCGCGCGACCGGCTTTGGTGCACGCTGCTGGCCAGCGGTGTGGACTGGCTCAATACCGATGATCTCGCAGGCATGCGCGACTTCTTCCAGCGTGCGCCCTGCCCGCTGCCGTAAGCGGCAAGCGACGTGCTGGGCTACAAGTCCCGGCGGCGGTAAATCCTGCTGAAATCCTGCAGGAAATTCCCGGGAACTCTGGGTCGAAACCGCCGTCCAAATCTGGCGAGGAGGAAGTCAGCAGAGAATTGAAAAGACGATTGGATTTTGCAATCGCCCCTGTCAAATCAAAGCGATCAATCCACTTCGCCGGCTGGGAATGACTTAATCGATGACGCCATAAGGTGCCGTCATTTCCCAGCCTCTATTCATCAGCCCAGGCGGCGCAAGCTACCTGGGCGCAGCAGGACGACGGAAGCGTTCCGGCCATGCGCGCAATGAGCCGGAACAGGTGACACGGTCATGCATAAGGCAGACCGTGTTGTTGTAGGCGCCGGGGCGGGACTCGTGCCCGCCCCGGCGGATGAAGAAAGGGCGGCCTCACGGCCGCCCTTTTGTTTTCCCGCTGCTGCGATCAGGCGGTACCGATCTCACAACGGCCGTTCTCGCAACCCGCTGCCGCTGCCGCGTGCGCGTGGTCCGGCTGCGCGAATGCGGCGTCCGCTTCAGCCTCGGCCACCAGCGTGGCGATCTCCGCGCCTAGCACCAGGTCATCCACCTGGCCGAAGTGCTGCTGCCGCAGGCGACCCTGAGCGTCGATCAGGATCAACGTGGGCGTGCCGCGCATGCGATAGGCCTGCATGGTCAGCGGGATCGGCGTGCCCTGGCCCGGGCGATCCACGCCCACCGGGAAGCCGATGCGGTATTCGTGCAGGAAGGCCTTCAGCGAAACCGGCGTCATCGCTGCGTGATGCTCGAACACCGTATGCAGGCCCACCACCGCGACCTTGTCCTGTGGGAAGGTCTGGTGCACGCGCTGCGCCTGCGGCAGGCCATGCGAGACGCAGCCAGGGCAGAGCATCTGGAAGGCCTCGACCACCACCACCTTGCCGCGCAAGGCTGCCAGGCTCAGCGGAGCCGCGGTGTTGAACCATTGGTCCACCTGCCATTCGGGGGCGAGCTGCAAGCTGTCGTTCATCTGCCTTCTCCTGTAACTGACAGGATATAAATTAGGACTCCTAACTATTAAAGTCAAGGGGGACGCCTGTCATGCCTTGGTATGGGCTGGCGATCAGGACTCTGCCGCGGAAGCAGATGATTGATGAAAGCAACAGCACTCTGACTGGAGATGTCCCTGCGTGGTGTAGGCGCGGGATCTTCTCTCTTGTCTCGTCATGCCGGCTTCCGCCGGCATGACGGTCTTGGGGATTCTGGTTCGAACCGTACGCCAGCCGCCGCTTGAATGGAGTGGACGAGGCTCAGTACCGCGCCAGCAACGCTTCCACGTCTGCCCGGATGTACTTCAGCGATTCACGCGAGTTGAGCGCCTGGCCCGGTGCGCCGTTGACCAGCACGGCCAGGGCCAACCAGCCGCCGTCCTGCTTGCGCAGGTAGCCGCCGATGCCGAAGACCGCATGCGGCTCGCTCATGGTGCCGGTCTTGAAGGCAGTGCGCGTCATCCAGGCGGGGCTGCCTTCGCGCATGCGCGTGCCGCCGGAATCCGCCGGCACGACCAGGCCGGCGTAGAACGCGGGGAAGGTCCGCGTGCCCAGGTACTGCTCGCGCAGCACGGCGATCAGGTCGCGTGCGGAGAGCGCGTTCTCCGGTGTCAGCCCGCTGCCGCTGTACAGCGGCGGTGCGATGACGGCGCCGTCGCCGATGGCCTGGCGTGCGCGCACCACGCGTGCGGAGAGCTGGGTGGCGGCCTGCGCCAGCGTCGGCGCCGGGCCGGGACGTGCTTCCTGTGCCAGCTTCAGCGTCATGACGTCGGCGATGTAGTTGTTGGAGTAGCGCATCATGCGCTCGAGCTGTTCGCGCAGCGGCAGGCCCTGCACGCCGGCCACGCGCCAGGCGTTGGCGGGCAATGCTTCTTCGCGCAGATAGAGGCCGCCGTTCACGCGGATGCCGAGCTCCGCGAGCATCTGCCACAGCAATTGGCCGGTGCCGCCGGCGGGGTCTGACATGGAGCGGTAGACGCGCTGCAGGTTGCCGGGGTCCAGCGTGCCGGAGACCAGGATGCGGTCTCCCTCCTTGCCCTGGGTGCGGGCGATGACCAGCGGTGCGCTGTTGCGCGCGCCGCGCGCTTCGATACGGCCCTCGACGGTAATCGGCAGGGCGACGCCGGAGCAGTGGCGCGGTTCGAGGCTCGGCGAGAAATCCACGCACCAGCTGCCGTAGTCCACGCCGATGCCCGACAGCGGCGCGGCGTAGGAGGAATCGCTGCGGGCGATGAACTTGCAGCGGTCCGCCGTTTCACAGGCGGGTCGGCCCAGCGGCAGGGTGCTGACGTTGAGATCGCCCCGCACCTCGCGCACGCCGGCCTGACGCAGTTGCGCGGCCAGCAGCCAGAGGTCGCGGTGCTCCAGCGTGGGGTCGGCCTGGCCCTGCAGGATCAGCGAGCCTTCGAGCACGCCCTGGTTGAGGTTGCCGGTGGCATAGAGATCGGTGGCGAGCGTGCGCTCCGGCTCCCAGGCCTCCAGCGCGGCGGCGGCCAGCACGATCTT
Source organism: Pseudomonadota bacterium (assembly GCA_052035235.1). Lineage (GTDB taxonomy): Bacteria > Pseudomonadota > Gammaproteobacteria > Nevskiales > Nevskiaceae > Solimonas_A. Next base: position 11,543 of record JBPOHT010000032.1, read on the forward strand.
GGTCAGCGAGGCGGCGTTGAGGCGTTGCTGCGGATTGTGCGCCGCGAGCATGCGGCCGGTCTGCAGGTCCAGCGCGAGGGCGGTGGCGCTCGCGCCGGTCTTCTCGAGCTGGCGCAGGTTGGGCCAGTCGTCCTGGGCGGCGGCGGTGAGGGTGACGAGGGAGAGGAGGAGGGGGATCAGGGGGCGCATGGCGCCCTTTTTACCGGCTGGACCACGGGAATGCCATGCGCAAAAGGCCTACACGTCCGCCAGCCGCACTATCGACACTTCCTCTCCCGCGAGCGGGAGAGGAAGTGTTTGCTTACTGGGGAGTGACTCAATGTCACTCCCCCAGCCGGCAAACACGAGGTGAGGGTGAAGCCTTCAATCGGCGGCAATGTGCGTGACCGCCGCTGCACCACCCTCACCCCCACCCTCGCCCGCCAGCGGGAGAGGGAGTGAACAGATAGCACCGCTTTATCCTCTAATCATCCCTGCTGGAAAGAATGGCCTCAGCTTTTCTTCTGCTGCAAGAAGTAAGGATCCAGCTGCTGCCCTTCCGGCGGATTGAAGTAGGTGCGGATGTAGGCCACCTTGCCGGCGTCGTCGATGGTGTAGATCTCGATGGAGTCGAGCTCCACCGGCTTGCCCTCGACCTTGCCGTGGTTCTTCACGTGCAGGGCGGCCTGGTCGGCGCAGATCTGCATCAGCACGATCTCGATCTTCCAGTCATGGCCGTCCTTGAAGGAGTTGGTCCAGCTCTTCTCCAGGCCGTCCTTGCCGATCTTGGGCAGGCCGCCCACCGGGTCTTCCAGGCGGATGCCGTCGGCGAAGTTCGCCATCCAGCGAGTCTTGTCCTTGGAATTCCAGGCTTCGAAATGATTGCGGATGGCCTGCTCGATCTGCGCCTTGGTGGGCATCGGTTTCTCCTGCTGATGGTCGCGCTATCCTCGGCAGGGGCGGGCATGGCGTCCCCCTCCATAAGGACGATGGCACCAAATCACCGGCGGCAGGTCCTACAGGCTGAATTCCAAGGAGAAGCACATGCGAGGCTCGATCCTGCTGGCGGGGCTACTGCTCACGGCCTGCACCCGTGGCGATGGCGCACCGGTGGCGCCGGCCGGCGCGCTGCAGGTGACCGAGGTGGCGCGTGGGCTGGAGCATCCCTGGGCGCTGGCCTTCCTTCCCGACGGGCGCATGCTGGTGACGGAAAAGCCCGGCCGCCTGCGGGTGGTGGATGCCAAGGGCACCGTCTCTCCGCCGCTGGAGGGCCTGCCGGCTTTGGCGGCCGGTGGCCAGGGCGGCCTGCTCGACGTGGTGCTGGATCCGCAGTTCGCGCAGACGCAGCGCGTCTACTTCAGCTACAGCGAGCCGCGCGAGCAAGGCCGCAACGGCACGGCAGTGGCGCATGCTCGCCTGGGCGACAACGGTCTGGAGCAGCTGCGCGTGATCTTCCGTCAGCAGCCCTCGGTGGACAGCAAGAATCACTACGGCTCGCGCCTGGTGTTTGCCCCCGATGGTGCACTGTTCGTGACGTTGGGCGAACGCTACAGCGGCATGGAGCAGGCGCAGTCCCTGGACGGACACCTGGGCAAGGTGATCCGCATCGACCGCGAGGGCGGCGTGCCGGCGGGCAATCCCTATGCGGGCCGCAAGGATGCCAAACCGGAGATCTGGTCCTACGGCCATCGCAACCCGCAGGGCGCGGCGATGCATCCGCAGACCGGCCGCCTGTGGACGCACGAGCACGGGCCGCGCGGCGGCGACGAGATCAACGTGGCGCAGCCTGGGCGCAACTACGGCTGGCCGGTGATCACCTACGGCACCGATTACTCCGGCCTCAAGATCGGCAAGGGCGAGCAGCAGCGGGTCGGCATGGAGCAGCCGCTGCACTACTGGGTGCCCTCGATCGCGCCCAGCGGCATGGCCTTCTACACGGCGGACCGCTTCAAAGCCTGGCAGGGCAATCTCTTCGTCGGCTCGCTGAAGTTCGGCCAGCTGGTGCGCCTGCAACTGGATGGCGAGAAGGTGAAGCAGGAGGAGCGCTACGACATCAAGGCGCGCGTGCGCGATGTGCGCCAGGGGCCGGACGGCTACCTATACCTGGTCACCGACGAGAACGAGGGCCGGATCCTGCGGGTGGCCCCGGGGACCTGAGCCGCCGAGCCCTGAGCGCGGGCTTGTGGGCCTTGCCTACAATGGCGCGTCCACGGAACCGTCCGCGCCATGTCCATCCGCCTGTCCTGCCTGCTGGTCCTGTTGCCCGTTATTGCCGCCTGCGGGCGCGAGGCCCCTGAGACGCCGGGCGTGCCGCCGAGGGCGGTGCCCGCCGAGGTGCTGGAGGTCCGGGTCTACACGGAGCAGGCCGGGGAGCGGCTGCGCTTCCTGCTCGACAGCCCCAAGGCCTACCCGGTGACGGTCACGGTGCGCGCGCAGCTGAGCCACATGGAGTCCGACCAACCCCTGCCGTTCACCCGCAGCGTGCGCGATGCACGGGGCCTGGCCTTGTTCGAGCTGCGTCCTGGCACGGGGACGGAAGCGCCGGAGTATCACTACGAGTCGCGCTGGCAGTGCGGCGATGCCAAGGGCGTCCACGACAGCGGCCAGGTCTACCTGCTGCCGCTGGCTCCGGGCACGACCTACGAGCTGATCCAGGGGGCCGGCGGCAGCTACAGCCACCAGGATGCTTCCTTCAATGCCTATGACTTCGCCGCCAAGGAAGGCACGGTGGTACGCGCCGCGCGCGCGGGAGTGGTCTGCGCCATCAAGGCCGATTCCGGCATCGGTGGCCCTGACCGACGCTATGTCGACGACGCCAACTACGTGGCGGTGGTGCATGCCGACGGCACCGTGGGCTGGTACCTGCACCTGCGCCAGTTCAGCGTGGTGGTGAGTCCCGGCGAAACGGTGGCCGCGGGGCAAGTGCTGGGCTATTCGGGCAACACCGGCTTCTCCGGCCGGCCGCACCTGCACTTCGAGGTGTTCAAGCCGCTGACGGGTTATACCCGCCGCAGCCTGCCGGTGCGCTTCGCCACCGGTGCCGAGGAGCCGCAGACGCTGGAACAGGGCCAGTACTACACGCCGCCCGGGGTTCCCTGACCCGGATGCCGAGAGGCATTTTCTGACGCTGCCGTCAGCGCTACGGCCAATTGCGTTTATGCGGCACGCCCTTAGACTGCCGCGCTTTCGCCCCTTGCCTGCCTGTAACGATGCCCCTGCACCAGCGCCTGATCCACCGTAGCCGCCGCCTCGCCCGCAGCGCCAGCCACAGCACCACCAACCTGCGCGACCGCCTGTTGCGCAGCGACGAGCTGGTGCAGGCCGAGCGCACGCCTTACGAGGTGATCCACCGCGAGGGCATCGCGCAGCTGCGCTATTACCCGCCGCTGGCGCAGGACGAGATCGAGCTGCTGGACCAGCGCGTGCCGGTGCAGCGCGAGGCGCACGCCGTGCCGCTGGTGCTGGTGTCGCCGCTGGCCGTCAACATGCTGATCTACGACCTGTTCGAGCAGCGCAGCCTGGTGCGCTACCTGCGCGCGCGTGGCTTCGAGCTGTACCTGGTGGACTGGGGCCGCCCGGACTCGCGGCATGACGACTTCCGCATTGCCACCTATGTGGCGGAGCTGATGCCGAAGATGCTGGCGCAGGTGCGCGAGCACAGCGGCAGCCAGCGCCTGTCGCTGCACGGCTGGAGCTTCGGCGGCCTGTTCTCCTACGCCTATACCGCGCTGAGCCGCGATCCGGACATCGTCAACCTGGCGCTGATCGGCGCGCCCTGTGACTACCATAACAACGGCATGCTGGGCGTGCAGTACCAGCGCCTGTCCAAGCAGCTGCGCTGGCTGCGCGACCGCACGGGCTTCCGCCCGCACAACACCTCGCCGCGCTGGTGGCGCTCGCCGGGCTGGGCCAACAGCCTGGCCTTCAAGCTGACCAACCCGGTGGCGAGCCTGCAGGGCTACTTCGAATTGCTGCGCAACCTGCATGATCGCGAGTTCGTCAGCGATCACGCCACCAACGGCGCCTTCCTCGACGGCATGGTGGCCTACCCAGGCGGCGTGATGCAGGACATCGTGCAATACCTCTGGGCCGACAACGTGCTGGCCAAGGGCCGCCTGCCGATCAGGCGCTGCGAGGCCGAGCTGCGCGACATCGACGCCAACCTGCTGCTGGTGGCCGGCACCGAGGACGTGATCGTCACCACCGGCTGCACGCACCCGATCCTCGAGCACGCACGCAGCCCGGACAAGACGCTGATCGAAGTGCCGGGCGGGCACATGGGCATTCTCGGTGGCAGCAAGGCGCCGATGAATATCTGGCCGCAGGTGGCGGACTGGTTGGCGGCGCGGTCGGGTTGAGGTATCGGTTCCCTCCCCCACTTGTGGGGGAGGGTGCCCGGAGGGCGGCGAGGGCATGGATGCCCGAGGTAGGGCAACGCATGGAGCAGTTGCCGGGAGAGGGAGCTGTAGAAGGCGGATGGGTTGGCCCCTGCATGATCTACAGAAACCCTCTCCCTTGATCCCTCTCCCGCTTGCGGGAGAGGGATACAACGCCTCAAGCCTCCAGCAACATCCCCTCCGGCGCCGGCTCCGCCATGCGCTCGCCCACGGTCGCCTCCACCGCCATGCCGTGCGCCATCACGCTGTCGATCTGGTCGGGGAAGCGCGGCGGCAGGGCCAGCGCGTTCTCCTCGGTGAAGGTCACCATCTGGTAGCCGAGCACGTCCGGTGAATCCGGCGTGAGCTTGTCCTGCCACCACCACTCGAAGATCGCGCGCTCCGGCTTGAGGCTGACGAGTCCGTAGCCGTGGTCCACCCACTCGATGAAGCGGCAGTTGTTGTTGCCGACCAGCAGCGCCAGCTCCAGCAGGCGCGCGGCGGTGACGTTGACGGCCGGATTGCTGCCGGAGCCCAGGGCGTTGGCGATCAGCTCGTCGGCGCCGCCGCGGCCCATGGAGCTGGGGGCGAATTCCACGCCCACCGAATCCGCGCGCAGGTTGATGCCCGGCAGGTTGCCGGTGAGGGCGCGGCCCCAGCCGGCGAGCAGGTTCTCCGGCGTGGAGCCGCTGCGCAGGTTCGGTGCGGCCAGGCCCAGGCCGGGCGGCAGCAGCGTGCTGGTCTCCACCAGGTCCGAGGCCCAGTTGCCGTGCACGTCGCCGGAGACGAAGACGTTGTTGCGCACGCGCGTCTCGGCCGGATTGGCGCCGCGCAGGTAGCCGAACAACGCGGCGCGCTCGGCGCCGTAGTCGGTCCAGCGCGAGATGCCGAGCTTGGGCAGCGGCACGCCCTCCACCACGTCGGGTGTGTCGGCGGGGGCGATCCAGGTCTGGTTGTTGACCAGGCGCCAGGTCACGCCGCGTTGCGCGGAGGCCAGCATCTCGCCGGTGAACCATTCGAACTGGCGGCGCCCGAACAGGCTCGGCGCGCCCTCCGGCAGATGCGAGGCGTCCATCTCCAGGCCATAGCCCGGCAGGCCGATCTGCGTGTCCACGCCGTAGATGTCCAGCAGCGGGCCGTAGGGCAGTGCACGGTAGACCAGCTTTACCTCCGGTGGCTCGGGGTAGCTGCCGTCCTCCACCAGCAGGAAACGGCCGCTGCCGTCGGCCAGCACCGGGCGCGAGGGCGTCCACTCCCAGAAGGCGCGCGTGGTGTCGGCCAGCGTGGCGGTGGAGGTGTTGCCGTCGATATCGGTGGGCAGCTCGTTGCCGAAGCCGTCGTCGATATCGTGGTTGTCCCAGACGATGAACCAGGGATGCTGCTGGTGTGCACGCAGCAGATGCGGCTCACTGCGCCACAGCGCGTAGCGGCGGCGGATCTCGGCCAGGTTGAGCCAGTCGCGGTAGTCCACGTCTGCGGTGTCGGCGCGGCCGCGGCGGGCGCGCACGGTTTCGTCTTCGTCGACGAAGTCGTAGATGTAGTCGCCGCAGTGGATCACCAGGTCCAGGTCATTGCGCGCGGCGAGATGCCCCAGGCCACTCCAGTAACTGGACCAGTAGCTGGAGCAGGCCAGCACCGCCACGCGAACCTCGCTGACCATGTCGGCCGGTGCGGTGCGCGTGCGGCCGGTGATGGAGTAGGCGCCCAGCGCCTCGAAGCGGTAGTAGTAGGTGGTGGCGGGCGCCAGGCCCGTCACGTCCACCTTCACGGTCCAGTCGCGCGCGGCGACGGCGGCCTGCGTGCCGCTGCGCAGAACGTTGCGCATCTGCGGGTCGCTGGCCACGCGCCAGGTCACGGGCACGCCGCCGCTGCGAGGGGTCACCTCGGTGATGCGCGTCCACAGGATCACGCGATCAGCCAGCGGATCGCCGCTGGCCACGCCGTGGGCGAAGGGCAGCAGGCTGCCGGTAGGGAAGTCGAAGTCCGCCGGCGGCACGGTGCCCGGCGTCAGTTCGCCGCCGCCAGCGTTGCCCATCGGGTCGCTGTCGCCGCAGCCGGCCAGGCTCGTAGCCCCCAGGCCCAGGCCAACGCCGCCGGCCTGCTTCAGGAATTCGCGTCGGGTACCCATGTCTCCCCCGGAGATTTGTCTGGAGATTTGTTTCAGGGGCATATACCAGACGTCGCTTGCAGGCGTGTAACATCGCCCCCCGCTTAGAGGGAATTTCCCATGTCCGAACTGCTGCTGTCGCCCGCCGAAGCCCGCGTGCTGGCCTCCCTGGTGGAGAAATCCATCACCACGCCGCAGTACTACCCGATGACGGGCAACGCGATCATGCTCGCCGGCAACCAGAAGAGCTCGCGCAGCCCGGTGATGAACCTCAGCGAGGGCGAGGTCGGCAATGCGCTGAACCGCCTGGAAGAACTCAAGCTGGTGGCGCGCGACAGCTTCAGCGCCCGCGCCCAGAAGTATCGCCACCAGTTCAGCCCGCAGCTGCTGCTCAAGCCGCAGACCGCCGCGATCCTGGCCACGCTGATGCTGCGTGGGCCGCAGACGCTGGCGGAGCTGCGCGCCAACGCCTCCGGCCTCGGCGGCCCGGGCGAGGGCGAAGCCCTGGCGGCAGCGCTGAACGACCTGGCCGACCGCGCCCAGCCCCTGGTGGTGCTGCTGCCGCGCGCGACGGGCCAGAAGGAGGCGCGCTATGCACACACTTTGTGCGGCGATGCCGGCGGCACCGAGTGGGCGGAGCCGGAGGTGCCAGCGGCCCGTCCGGACGCGGGCGCCCTGGCGGCGCTGGAAGCCCGGGTCCAGGCCCTGGAAGCGCGCCTGGCCGAGCTGGAAGAGCTGATCAAGTAGGCCCGCCGCATTCCTCAACGGCTGTAATCCTTTTACCTACAGGTACTTGAGCCGATTCCCCGGCGGGAATCGGACGATCGTCCAGTTTGTGCACGCTTTTTGCGACGACCGTCACAGGGCTCAAGCCGGGCCCGGTACAGGAAGACAGTCATGAACCCCGAAACGATCTACGTGAAGACGGAGAAAGGACGGGAGGAGATTCGTAGCCGAGCCGCCGGATTGTCACAGGCGCTCCGCATCCTGCTGATTGCCACCGACGGCGAGAAGCCGGTGGCCAAGCTGGCCCGCCTGCATCCGGCCGGTGCCGGTGCCCTGGACCTGATGGCGGAACTGCAGGCCTTCGGCTTCGTCGAGCCGCTGACGGCCGACATGGCCAAGCCCGCGCCGGTCAGGCGTCCGACGATGGCGGCTCCGTCGGCGGCTTCGGCTTTTGGGCTGCCGGAGGCGCAGAAGTATGTGATGTCGCTGCGCTAGGCGCGGGCGGCCTGGCAACCTTGGCGGCGCGCTTGTCGCGCACCAGCACTTGGTTGCCGGCCTGCCGGACCTCGAACAGGCCGCTGGCCTTCACTAGGTCGGCGAGCTTCTTGTAACCGTAGTTGCGCGGGTCGAAGGACGCCTGGTTGCCGATCTGCTGGCCCAGAGCGCCGAGATAGGCCCATCCGTCGTCGTCGGCCGCGCTCTCCGCGGCATTGCGCAGCAGCGTTACCAGCTTGGTGTCTTGCTTGAGTTCCTGCGTCGAGGCCTTCTTTGCCTGTGCCGGTTTCGGTGCGTCGCTGTCCCCAGCCTCGTCTGCCTCTACCAGCTGTTCCAGGAACAGGAACTTGGAGCAGGCGTTCTGGAAGGGTTCCGGCGTCTTCTTCTCACCGAACCCGTAGACGTCGAATCCGCGCTCGCGGATGCGAGTCACCAACGGCGTGAAGTCGCAGTCCGAGGACACCAGGGCGAAGGCCTGCACGTTATTGGAATAGAGCAGGTCCATCGCATCGATCACGATGGCTACGTCGGTGGCGTTCTTGCCCTTGGTCAGGTCGAACTGCTGCACCGGGCGGATCGCGTGCTCGTGCAACTGCTCGGTCCACTTTTTCAAGCCCGGCTTGGTCCAGTTGCCGTAGGCGCGGCGGATGTGGGCCACGCCGTACTTGGCCAGTTCGGCGAGGATCACCTCGATCTTGGCCGCTGGCGAATTGTCGGCGTCGATCAGCAGGGCGATGTGGGTCTTGGTATCGGGCATGGGCATCTCCGGCCGGGGCCGCATGATCGCACGCCTTGGCAAGGGCTATGCTTGGTAATACGACCATGTCGGCCTACCGCATCACGCTGAACGGCAGGACCTGGGTCTTCGCGGACCTGCGGGCGCTGATGGCCTGCGCCTCGCCTCGCCGCTCCGGCGACGAACTGGCGGGCCTGGCGGCCCAGAGCGACGAGCAGCGCGTGGCCGCACGCCATGTGCTGGCGGACCTGCCGTTGCGGGTGTTCCTGGAACAGCCGCTGGTGCCCTACGAGGCCGACGAGGTCACGCGCCTGATCCTGGACACCCACGCTGCCGCCGCCTTCGCGCCAGTGGCGGACTTGAGCGTTGGCCAGTTCCGCGACTGGCTGCTGTCCTACGCCGCGACCACCGAAGCCCTGGCCGCGCTGGCGCCGGGGCTGACGCCGGAAATGGTGGCCGCGGTCAGCAAGCTGATGCGCAACCAGGACCTGATCGCGGTGGCCGCCAAGTGCCGCGTGGTCACCGCGTTCCGCAGCACCATTGGCCTGCCGGGGCGCCTGGCCTGCCGCCTGCAGCCCAACCACCCCACTGATGATCCGGTAGGTATCGCCGCCTCGATCCTCGACGGCCTGCTGTTCGGCATGGGCGATGCCGTGATCGGCATCAACCCCGCCAGCGATTCGGTGTCCGACACCATCCGCCTGCTGCAGATGCTGGACGAGCTGCGGCAGCGCTACGACATCCCCATGCAGTCCTGCGTGCTGGCACACGTCACCAACAGCCTGCGCGCCATCGAGCGCGGCGCGCCGCTGGACCTGGTGTTCCAGTCCATCGCCGGCAGCGAGGCTGCCAACCGCGGCTTCGGCGTGGACCTGGCCTTGCTGCGCGAGGGCATGGACGCCGCACAGTCGCTCAAGCGCGGCACGGTGGGCGGCAACGTCATGTACTTCGAGACCGGGCAGGGCAGCGCGCTGTCGGCCAACGCGCACCATGGCGTGGACCAGCAGACCATGGAGGTGCGCGCCTATGCCGTCGCGCGCGAGTTCTCGCCGTTGCTGGTGAATACCGTGGTCGGCTTCATCGGGCCGGAATACCTCTATGACAGCAAGCAGATCATCCGCGCCGGCCTGGAGGACCATTGCTGCGGCAAGCTGCTGGGCCTGCCGATGGGCGTGGACGTCTGCTACACCAACCATGCCGAGGCCGACCAGGACGACATGGACACGCTGATGACACTGCTGGCCAATGCCGGCGTGAACTTCGTCATCGCCGTGCCGGGCGCGGACGACGTCATGCTGGGTTACCAGAGCCTGTCCTGGCATGACGTGCTGGGCCTGCGGCACCTGCTCAAGCTGCGCCCGGCGCCGGAGTTCGAGGCCTGGCTGCAGCGCATGGAGCTGCTCGACGCACAGGGCCGGCTGGCGCCGCCCGATGCGCGCCTGATGCAGCGGATGCTGGCGTGACCGACGACATCGCTCCCGATCCCTACGCTCGCCTGCGCGCCGCCACGCCGGCCCGCATCGGCCTGGGCCGCAGCGGCGACGGCCTGCCGACGCGTGCGGTGCTGGAGTTCCAGGCCGCGCACAGCCGCGCGCGCGATGCCGTGCATGGCCATGCGGACTTCGACACGCTGGCCGCCGCGCTGGCGCCGCTGCCCAGCCTGCGCGTGCACAGCCGCGTGGAGGATCGCGCGCAGTACCTGCGCCGGCCGGACCTGGGCCGGCGCCTGCGCGAAAGCGATCTCGCCCTGCTGCCGCGCGGCGACTGGGACCTGGCCTTGGTGATTGCGGACGGGCTGTCGGCGGAGGCGGTGAACCGCCACGCCGCCGCATTGGTCCACGAGACACTGCATCGCCTGCCGGGCTGGCGCGCCGCACCGGTGGTGCTGGCGGAGCAGGCCCGCGTGGCCCTGGGAGACGAGGTGGGCGAGGCCCTGGGGGCGCGGCTGGTCGCCGTGCTGGTGGGCGAGCGGCCAGGGTTGTCGGTGGCGGACTCGCTGGGCGTGTACCTCACCTGGGAGCCGCGGGTGGGCCGCGCGGACTCCGAGCGCAACTGCATTTCCAACATACATGCGAGCGGGCTGTCGGTGCAGCGGGCGGCGGATACGCTGGCGTGGCTGCTGGATGAGGCGAGGAGCCGGCGGGTGACGGGTGTGGGGCTGAAGCTGGAGCAGATTGAAGCGCCGATATCCCCAGGCGGTTCTATCTCGTAGCCCGGCTTCGCGTAGCGAAGCCGGGTTTCCTGCTTAGTCCCCGACCCTGACCGTTCATGCCGAGTGCCGCGAAGCGGTGTATCGAGGCACGCTCTGCCATTACTCCCTTTCCCCGCTTGCGGGGAGAGGGCTGGCGAGGGCATGGATGCCCGAGGTAGGGCTCGGCAACTGCTCCATGCGTTGCCCTACCTCGGGCATCCATGCCCTCGAACGCAGGAGCAGTTGCCGAGGTGAGGGGCAGCGGGCATTCGGTGAAGAATCAAAGCTGTGGTGCCGGCGACTACGCCGGTCAGGAGCTGTGGATCCCTGGAGGTTTATTTCGCCTAAGGGCGAGTTACTTTTCTTTTCTTGTGAAAAGAAAAGTAACCAAAAGAAACACACCCTCCATCCGCGGCCCCGCTTTGGCGGGGCAACCTGCCTGGTGATCGAGTGCGACGGGTCGGGCCCACAGGCCATCCATGGCCTGAGGCCCCTCGGCCGGACATCCTGTCCGGCTCG
>JBPOHT010000047.1:0-41698 GCA_052035235.1 Pseudomonadota bacterium
CGGTCACGCTCGCGGGGTGCGTGGCCTTCGAGAAGTCACCAATCTCGTCCCAACGGTCGCGCAGGTCTTCCGGGCCAAACCCGCGACCAAGGCGCCACGTCGCGCCCTCGCTCCGCTCCCAACGCAGCTTGCCGACGAAGCCTCCGCCCACCTCGTACAGCCCCCCGGTGTCGCCGTTGGACTCGTGGCACAACCACGCCACCAAGGGCGAGACGTACTCGGGCTTGAGCGCGGCCAGAAGGTCGGCCGGGAGCACCGTCTCGGTCATGCGCGAGCCCGCGATGGGCGCGATGGTGTTGACCAGCACGTTGGTCTTCTTGCCCTCCAGGGCGAGGGTGCTCGCGAAGCCCACGAGGCCCAGCTTGGCCATCGCGTAGTTGGCCTGGCCGAAGTTGCCGTAGATGCCCGCCGCCGAGGTGGTCATCACGATGCGGCCGTAGCCCTTGTCGCGCATGATCGGCCAGGCGGCATGCGACACCGCGAAGGAGCCGTTCAGGTGCACGCGCACGATCAGGTTCCAGTCGTCCACGCTCATCTTGTGGAAGCTGGTGTCGCGCAGGATGCCGGCGTTGTTGATGACGATGTCCACCGTGCCGAAGGCATCGACGGCCGTCTTCACGATGCTGGCGCCGTCTTCGACGGAGTCATAGTTGGCGACCGCCTGGCCGCCCAGGGCCTTGATCTCCTCGACCACCTTGTCGGCCGCCGCGGAGGACTTGCCGCCGCCATGGATGTTGCCGCCGAGATCATTGACCACCACGTGTGCGCCGCGCGCGCCGAACATCAGCGCATGCTGGCGACCCAGGCCGTTGCCGGCACCGGTGACGATGACGACCTTGCCGTCGTAGCGAAGCTGATCAGCCATTGAAGCCTCTCCAGAACTTTCTGCTTGTTTTGAAATCCCGGGCAATGAATGGCCCGGCCTTGCACAGGGACGTGTCAAGAAACTTGTAAAGGGACGTACCAGCGCGGCCCCTTAGAGGGTTCTCGCGATCAGTTCCTTCATGATCTCGTTGGTGCCGCCGTAGATGCGCTGGGCGCGCGAATCCACCCAGGCGCGGGCGATCGGGTACTCCAGCATGTAGCCGTAGCCGCCGTGCAGCTGCAGGCACTGGTCGATCACCTTGCACATCAGGTCGGAGGTCCACATCTTGGCGGTGGCGGCATCGTCCACGCCCAACTTCTTCTTCACCACCAGTTCCACGCAGCGGTCCACGTAGACGCGGCCGATGGCCAGCTCGGCCTTCATCTCGGCCAGCTTGAAGCGGGTGTTCTGGTAGGAGGCCACCGGCTTGCCGAAGACCTTGCGGCTGCGGGTGTACTCCAGCGTGTGCTTCAGGGCCGCTTCGGCGCCGGCGATCGAAGTGATCGCGATCATCAGGCGCTCCCAGGCCAGCTCCTGCATCAGCATGATGAAGCCCATGCCTTCCTTGCCGCCCAGCAGGTTGGCCTTGGGCACGCGCACATCCTTGAAGAACAGCTCGCAGGTGTCCTGCGAGTGCATGCCGATCTTGCGCAGCGGCTTGCCCTTGCTGAAGCCCGGGCTGTTGGCTTCCACCAGCAGCAGCGAGATGTCCTTGGCGCCCTCGCCCGAGTTGCCGGTCTTGGCGACGACGATGGCCAGGTCGCAGAGGTAGCCGTTGGTGATGAAGATCTTGGAGCCGTTCAGCACGTACTCGTCACCGTCGAGCACGGCGGTGGTCTTTACCGCCTGCAGGTCGGAGCCGGTGCCCGGTTCGGTCATGGCGATGGCGCCGACAATTTCGCCGGTGGCCATGCGCGGCAGGTACTGGGCCTTCTGCTCCTTGGAGCCGAAGTTGTTGATGTACGGCGCCACGATGTCCGAGTGCAGCGAGAAGCCGACGCCGGAGTCGCCGGCGTAGGACTGCTCTTCCATCAGGATCGTGCTGTAGGTGCGGTCCACGCCCAGGCCGCCGAACTCTTCCGGCATGTTCACGCATAGCAGGCCCATCTCGCCGGCCTTGTTCCAGAGTTGGCGGTCTACGTGCTGCTGGGCCTCCCAGGCTTCGCGGTGCGGCACGACCTCCTCGGCGAAGAAGCGGCGGACAGTCTTGCGGAAATCTTCGTGCTCGGCCGTGAAAAGGCTACGCGGGATCATCAGGGGGCTCCGGGAGGAAATGGATCATTTACATACAGTCTGGACTGTATCATAGTGGTCCAGCCGGAAGGGCTGTCAACCGTGGCGCGAGCGCCGGGGGCCAAGCCCTTCAGGGCATTAAAAATTTCTTGCCGAGAGGGTTCGGGATGCCCAGAATCGCGCCCGCCATGAAAACCGCCATTACCGAGAAGCCGCGCCGGCGCACGCAGGAAGAGCGCAGCGAAGCCATGCGCAAGCGCCTGCTCGCCGCCACACTGGAAAGCCTGGCGGAAGACGGCTATGCCGGCAGCACGCTGAGCTCCATCGTGCGCCGCGCCGGTGTGTCGCGTGGCGCGCAGGTGCACCACTATCCCAGCAAGCAGGCCCTGCTGCTGGACGCCTCGGAAGACCTGCTCAAGCGCACCTACCGCCGCCTGGGCACGCTGCTGCTGTCGATCTCCGAGGAAGACAATCGCCTGCAGGCCCTCGTGGATGCCTGCTGGGAGCAGATGTTCGCCACCCCGCTCTACCGTGCCTACTGCGAGTTGGTGGCCGCCAGCCAGCGTGACGAGGAACTGGCGCAGGCGCTGGGCGCGATGCTGCGGCGCGTGATGGCGCTGTTCGAGCCCGCCGCCAACTACTACTTCGAAACCAGCGGCACCAAGCTGCGCCCGGCCGACATGTTCCTGCAGCTCAGCTGCCTGCTCAGCGGCCTGGGCCTGCAGGCGACCCTGCTGAGCAAGCCTGTGATCCGCTCGCAGCTCGACGGCTGGGTACGCCAGGCATCGCCGATCCTGCGCGCCCGCAAGGGCATCACCAGCCCACCGCCGCGCCCGGCGGCCTGGGATCGCGTACTCGAAACCAAGGGCTGAACCCGGGGCGCCACCGGCAGTCCAACAGGGGCATTCTCGGCATGGAGTCCCCATGGCACGCGACAAGGAACGTCACCCGGGCATCAAGGATCCGCGCAAGCCTGCGCCGGTGAAGGATCCGCCTGCGCAGCCCCAGGATCCCCCGCTGGATCCCGCGATCGAAGTCGACAGTACGCCGCCGCTCCCGGATGACGGCATGGCGCAGGAGCCAGAGGCGCTGCGATGACGGTGACCATCGTCGTTCACCTGCCGGCGCATCGCGCCGGTCGTGCTGAAACGTCACAGCGGTTGCCTCCCGTGTCTGCCTGAGCAGAACCTCACGCGCAGTGTCATGCAGCCTGCATGAGCCTCCGTGCAAGTTGCACCGGGCGGCGCCCGTCCAATCACGAGCGGTCACTCCATCTATCCGGAAACATTGCTCTTTTTCCTTGGCCCGCCCCTTGCCTGAAAAGGCTCAAGACCTGGCGCGGCAAGCGGGGCCCGATCATGCCCGCCGCCGCAGGAGAACGAATGACAAAAAACAGGAATGGCAGCGCGTCGGTCGTGGAAGCGGTGGCTGCACCCCGCATCGCCATCGAGCGCATCTCGCCCCAAGTTGACGAAGGACGCTGGCCGTCCAAGGCCAGCCTGCGCCAGGCCGTCACGGTGGAGGCCGACATCTTCATCGACGGACATGCGCAACTCGCCGTCAGGCTGGTCACGCCGCAGGCGCAGTTGCCGATGCGCTTCCTCGGCAACGACCGTTGGTGTGCCTCGATCGTACCGCTGGGCCTGGGTTCGCAGCGCTGGCGCATCGAGGCCTGGCTCGACCGCTGGCAGGGCTTCCGCAACGAGCTGACCAAGAAGCGCGACGCCGGACTGTCGTTGCAACTCGAGACGCAGGAGGGCATTGCCTTGCTGCAGCAGATCGCCGGGGAGTCTGCCGAGCCCACCCTGACGCCCTGGTTGGCGTGCTTGAGGGACGCCGCAGACGCGGTGGCCCTGCTGCTCGACCCGGAACTGGCGCAGCAGCTGGCCTCCGTCGACTCGCGGCCCTTCCTGTGCAGTGCCGAGTTCGTGGTGGACGTGGAGCGCGAGCGTGCCGGTTTCGCCAGCTGGTACGAGCTGTTCCCCCGCTCGCAGACGGCGGACGCGACTTGCCATGGCAGCTTCGATGACGTCATCGCGCGCCTGCCGGCGATCAGCGCCATGGGCTTCGACGTGCTGTACTTCCCGCCGATCCATCCCATTGGCCTCAAGCATCGCAAGGGTCGCAACAATTCCTTGCGCGCCGGCCCTGACGAGCCGGGTAGCCCCTATGCCATCGGCAGCGTCGATGGCGGGCATGAAGCAGTCCACCCAGAGCTGGGCGGCATCGAGGGATTCCGCCGGCTGCGCCAAGCCGCTGAGGCCCAAGGCCTGGAGCTGGCACTGGACTTTGCGGTGCAGTGCTCGCCGGATCATCCTTGGCTGACGCAGCATCCGGAGTGGTTCTCCTGGCGCCCCGACGGCAGCATTCGCTATGCCGAGAATCCGCCCAAGAAGTACGAGGACATCGTCAACGTCGATTTCTATGCCGAAGGCGCCACGCCTTCACTGTGGCTGGCCTTGCGCGACGTCGTCCAGGGCTGGGTCGACGAGGGCGTGAAGATCTTTCGTGTCGACAATCCCCACACCAAGCCACTGCCTTTCTGGCAGTGGCTGATCGCGGACATCCGCTCGCGCCATCCCGAGGTGATCTTCCTGTCCGAGGCCTTCACCCGCCCCGCCATGATGTATCGCCTGGCCAAGATCGGCTTCCAGCAGAGCTACACCTACTTCACCTGGCGCAACGACAAGCGTGAGCTGACCCAATACCTCACCGAACTGACGCAGGGACCGCCCAAGGACTTCTACCGGCCACACTTCTTCGTCAACACGCCGGACATCAATCCCTATTTCCTGCAGACCTCGGGCCGGCCCGGTTTCATGATCCGCGCCGCCCTGGCGACAACCCTGTCCGGACTCTGGGGCATGTACAGCGGCTTCGAGCTTTGCGAATCGGCGGCACTCCATGGCAAGGAGGAGTACCTGGATTCGGAGAAGTACGAGCTCCGGCCGCGCGACTGGCAGGCGCCGGGCAACATCGTCGCCGAGATCACCCGCCTCAACCGTATCCGTCGCGAGAACCCCGCACTGCAGACGCACCTCGGCGTGAAGTTCTACAACGCCTTCAACGACCAGGTCCTGTACTTCGGCAAGACCACACCGGATCGCAGCAACTTCATCCTCTGCGCCATCAGCCTCGACCCGCATCGCGTCCAGGAGACGCAGTTCGAGGCGCCGCTCTGGGAGTTCGGCCTGCCCGACCATGGCGTGCTGGACGTGGAGGAACTGATGCGCGGCAGCCGCTTCAGCTGGTTCGGGAAGCTGCAGCATTGGCGATTCATTCCGCAGGAACTGCCGTTCGCCATCTGGCGCATACGGCCACGCGCATAGGGAAGACATTCATGGCAAGGAAGCCGAAGAACAACAACAGCGCATTCCCACCAGATCCACTCTGGTACAAGGACGCGGTGGTCTACCAGTTGCACGTGAAGTCCTACTTCGACGCCAACAACGATGGCATCGGCGACTTCGCCGGCCTGATCGACAAGCTGGACTACATCGCCGGCCTCGGCGTCACGGCGATCTGGCTGCTGCCGTTCTATCCCAGCCCGCGCCGCGACGACGGCTACGACATCGCCGAATACTGCGCCGTGCACACGGATTACGGCCGGCTGGCCGATGCCAAGCGCTTCATCGCCGAGGCCCATGAGCGAGGCCTGCGCGTGATCACCGAGCTGGTGATCAACCACACCTCGGACCAGCACCCCTGGTTCCAGCGCGCGCGCCGCGCCAAGCCCGGCAGCCCTGAACGCGACTTCTACGTCTGGTCCGACAGCGACCAGAAGTACGATGGCACTCGCATCATCTTCCTGGACACCGAGAAGTCCAACTGGACCTGGGATCCGGTGGCGGGCGCCTACTTCTGGCACCGCTTCTATTCGCACCAGCCGGACCTCAACTTCGACAATCCGCAGGTCATGGACGAGGTCCTGGCGACGATGCGCTGGTGGCTGGACCTGGGCGTGGACGGATTGCGCCTGGACGCCGTGCCCTACCTGATCGAGCGCGAGGGCACCAACAACGAGAACCTGCCGGAGACGCACGGCATCCTCAAGCGTATCCGCGCGGAGATCGACGCCTCATACCCGGACCGCATGCTGCTGGCCGAGGCCAACCAGTGGCCGGAGGACACCAACCTCTACTTCGGCGACGGCGACGAATGCCACATGGCCTTCCACTTCCCGCTGATGCCGCGCATGTACATGGCCATCGCCCAGGAAGATCGCTTCCCCATCACCGACATCCTGCGTCAGACGCCGGATATCCCCGCCGGTTGCCAGTGGGCGGTATTCCTGCGCAACCACGACGAGCTGACGCTGGAAATGGTGACGGACAAGGAGCGCGACTATCTCTGGACCACCTACGCCGCCGACCGCCGCGCGCGCATCAACCTGGGCATCCGCCGCCGCCTGGCGCCGCTGGTCGAGCGCGACCGCCGCCGCATCGAGCTGCTGAACTCCCTGTTGCTGTCGATGCCGGGCACGCCCGTGCTGTACTACGGCGACGAGATCGGCATGGGTGACAATATCTATCTCGGCGACCGCGACGGCGTGCGTACGCCCATGCAATGGTCGGTGGACCGTAACGGCGGCTTCTCGCGCGCGGACCCGGCAGCGCTGGTGCTGCCACCGGTCATGGACCCTGTCTACGGCTATCAGGCCGTCAACGTCGAGACCCAGGACCGCGATCCGCATTCCCTGCTCAACTGGACGCGGCGCATGCTGCGCATCCGTGGCCAGCACAAGGCTTTCGGCCGCGGCACGCTCAAGCTCCTGTCCCCCCGCAACCGGCGCGTGCTGGCCTACCTGCGCGAACACACTGCGGAGGATGGCAGCAGCGAGACTATCCTCTGCGTCGCCAACGTGGGGCGAAATGCCCAGGCGGTGGAGCTGGACCTGGCGGTCTTCGCCGGCCGCGTGCCGGTGGAGATGGTCGGCGGTTCGGCTTTTCCGCCGATCGGCCAGCTGCCCTACCTGCTGACGCTGCCCTCGCACGGTTTCTACTGGTTCCTGCTGGCCCGCGAAGCGCAGATGCCGGCCTGGCACCAGCCCTCGCCGGAGCCGATGCCGGACTTCCGCACCTTCGTGCTGCGGCGCGAGGTGGGTGAACTGCTGCAGGCGCCCTCGCGGCAGCTTCTGGAGCAGGAGGTGCTGCCGGCCTACCTGCCGAAGCGCCGCTGGTTCTCGGCCAAGGACCGTCGATTCGACGGCTGCCGCATCGTCTCGGCCACCATGCTGCCCGGTACGGCGCGCCCGATCCTGATGACGCAGGTGGAAACCGCCGGTGAATCCCCCGAGCGCTGGCAGCTGCCGCTGGGCTTCCTGCCTGAGGAGGAAGCCGTCACCGCCCTGCCTCACCAACTGGCCTTGGCCCGCGTGCGCCGCGGCGCCAAGCTCGGCTATCTCACCGATGCCTTTACGCTGGATGCCCTGGCGCGTGGGCTGCTGGACTACCTGCGCAGCGGCGTGGCGCTGCCCACCGACGATGGCGAGCTACACTTCTTGCCGACCTCGCGGCTGGACGCCATCACCATTGCCCCCGAAGCCGAGGTGCGGCGCCTGTCGTCCGAGCAATCCAACAGCTCGCTGATCCTGGGCGAGGCAGTGATGCTGAAGCTGATCCGGCGTCTGCTGCCGGGCCTGCATCCCGAAGCCGAGATGGGCCGTGTGCTGACCGAGCGCGGCTATCCCAACATCGCTTCCCTGCTGGGCGAGGTCACGCACATCGACCGCGAGGGCACCCCGCGGGTGCTGGCCGTGCTGCAGGGCTTCATGCACAACCAGGGCGATGCCTGGGGTTGGACCCTGAACCTTCTGGAGCGCGCCTTCGCCGATGCCGCGACGCCGCGCGATCCGCCGGTGGATACGCTGGGCGAGTACCTACCGTTTGCGGCCCTGCTCGGCCGCCGCCTCGGCGAGTTGCACGCCGTGCTGGCGCAGGACAGCGATGACTTTGCTTTCGCGCCGCGCAGTGCCGGCGAGGAGGACCGGCGCGAGTGGACCGCCTCGGTGCTCGCGTCCGTCGAAGCAGCGCTGGACCAGTTGCGCACCGCCGCGGGCCTGTCGGAGGCCGACCAGGCGCTGGCGCAGCAGCTGCAGTCGGCGCGTCCCGCGCTGCAGGCCGCCGTGCCGGCACTGGCCGTGCAAGGCCTGGGCTCGCTGCTGACGCGTACCCACGGCGACCTGCACCTGGGCCAGGTACTGGTGGCACAGGGCGACGCCTACTTCATCGACTTCGAGGGTGAGCCGGCACGATCACTGGCGGAGCGCCGCCGCCGCACCAGCCCCTTGCGCGACGTCGCCGGCATGCTTCGCTCCTTCGACTACGCCGCCGCGGTGGCCGGCGCTCGTGTGGAGCATCCAGAGGCGCGTGAGGCGGTGCTGAAGCGCTTCCGCCGCGAAGTACCGGAAGTCTTCCTGCAGGCCTATCGCAGCGCGTCTTCCGCCATCCCGCATCGCTGGGAATCGGAGGGCGCCGAGAGCGCAATGATCGATCTCTTCACCCTGGAAAAGGCTGCATACGAACTCTGCTACGAGGCCGCCAATCGGCCCGACTGGTTGCCGGTGCCCCTGCGGGGCCTGGCGGCGCTGGTGCAGCGCCTGGGAGTACCGCGATGAAGGCGCGCGACTCCGGCCTGTTTGTCCCGCAAGACCAGGCACAGGCGCTGGCCGAGGGTAGTCTCGGTGATCCTTTTGCCGTGCTGGGCCCTCGTGCGGATGCGCAGGACATGGTGCTGCGCTGCTTCCTGCCGGGGGCCGAGGAAGTCGCCGCGGTGGATGAGAGCGGCGTATTGGCGGTGCTCAAGCCATTGCAGGTCCCGGGCCTGTTCGCCGGCCGCATCCCGC
This sequence comes from Pseudomonadota bacterium, assembly GCA_052035235.1. Taxonomy (GTDB): domain Bacteria; phylum Pseudomonadota; class Gammaproteobacteria; order Nevskiales; family Nevskiaceae; genus Solimonas_A. Next base: position 8,943 of record JBPOHT010000047.1, read on the forward strand.
AGAACCGCCGCTACCGGCTGCGCATCCACTGGCCTGGCGGTGGACTGCAGGAGACCGAGGACCCCTACTCCTTCGGCCTGCTGCTGGGCGAACTGGACCTGCATCTGATCGGCGAAGGCCGCCACTATCGCCTGGGCGGGTGCCTGGGCGCGCAGCACGCCATCGTGGATGGGATTCCCGGTATCCGCTTCGCTGTCTGGGCGCCCAACGCGCGGCGTGTATCGGTGATCGGCGACTTCAATCACTGGGATGGCCGTCGCCATCCGATGCGCCTGCGCCAGGGCAGTGGCATCTGGGAGCTGTTCCTGCCGCGCCTGCCGGCGGGCAGCCTGTACAAGTACGAGATCCTCGATACGCATGGCCAGTTGGCACAGAAGGCCGACCCCGTGGCCCTGCAGACCGAGCGTCCACCTCAGACCGCTTCCATCGTTGCCGCCGAGCGACCCTACGACTGGACCGACGATGCCTGGATGGCCGGACGGGGCGCGCGCCAGTCGCCGCAGGCGCCGATCGCCGTGTACGAGCTGCATGCCAGCTCCTGGCGCAAGGGCGAAACGCCGGACTGGGACGCCCTGGCCGAACGCCTGATCCCCTATGTGCAGGACCTCGGCTTCACGCATATCGAACTGTTGCCGATCACCGCCCATCCCTTCGGCGGCTCCTGGGGCTACCAGCCCCTGGGCATGTTCGCCCCGCAAGCCGACATGGGTGAGCCGGAGGCCCTCAAGCGCTTCATCGACCGCGCCCACGCCGCCGGTCTTGGCGTGCTGGCGGACTGGGTGCCGGCGCATTTCCCCAGCGACCCGCATGGGCTGGCGCGCTTCGACGGCACCGCGCTGTACGAACATGAGGACCCGCGCGAGGGCTATCACCAGGACTGGAACACGCTGATCTATAACTTCGGCCGGCGCGAGGTGCAGGGCTTCCTGATCGCCAGCGCCCTGCACTGGCTGCAGGAGTTCCACCTCGACGGACTGCGGGTCGATGCGGTGGCGTCGATGCTCTACCGCGACTACTCGCGCAAGCCCGGCGAGTGGGTGCCCAACCGCTACGGCGGGCGCGAGAACCTGGAGGCCGTGGAGTTCCTGCGGCATCTCAACGAGGTGGTCGCGGCGCGCTGTCCCGGCGCCATCGTCGTCGCCGAGGAGTCCACCGCCTGGCCAGGCGTGACGCACCCTATCCAGGATGGCGGCCTCGGTTTCTCCTACAAGTGGAACATGGGCTGGATGCACGACAGCCTGCAGTACATCCAGCGCGATCCCCTGCACCGCGCGCATCATCACGACGACATCGGCTTCGGCCTGGTCTACGCCTTCTCGGAGCGCTTCATGCTGCCGCTGTCGCACGACGAAGTGGTGCACGGCAAGGGATCCATGATCGGCAAGATGCCGGGAGACCGCTGGCAGCAGTTCGCCAACCTGCGTGCCTACTACGGATTCATGTGGTCGCACCCCGGCAAGAAGCTGCTGTTCATGGGTGGTGAACTGGCGCAGCCACGCGAGTGGAACCACGACGCCAGCCTGGACTGGGCACTGCTGGACGATCCCCTGCACCGCGGCGTTCACGACCTGCTGCGCGATCTCAACCGCCTCTACCGCGAGCAGCCGGCATTGCACGAGTGCGATTGCGAGGGTTCCGGCTTCCAGTGGATCGTCGGCGACGACCGGCAGAACAGCGTCTTCGCCTGGTATCGCGCCGGGCATCTCGCCGCCCCCCCCGTGATCGCCATCTGCAACTTCACGCCGGTGCCGCGCCATGGCTATCGCCTGGGCGCGCCGCGCGCAGGGCGCTGGCGCGAGATGCTCAATAGCGACGCCGTGAACTACGGCGGCTTCGGCATGGGCAACGGCGACGGGCTCCTGGCCAGTGAGCAGCCCAGCCACGGGCAGCCCTACTCGCTGAACCTGACGCTGCCACCACTATCCACCCTGCTGCTGGTGTGGGACCCGCAGGAGGATTCGTCGCATGTCTGATCTGCCCGACCGTTTGCAACGCTGCGTTCCCAACCCCCTCGGGGCCCAGTTCGATGGCCGTGGCGTCTGCTTCTCGGTGTTCTCCCAGAATGCGGAGAAGGTCGAGCTGTGCCTGTTCGACGCCAACGGCCGCCACGAGACCGCGCGTCTGGCGATGCCGGACTGCACCGATGGCATCTGGCATGGCTACCTGCCCCATGCACGGCCCGGCCAGCTCTATGGCTACCGCGCCAGCGGTCCGTACGAGCCCAAGCAGGGACATCGCTTCAATCCGAACAAACTGCTGCTGGACCCTTACGCCCGCCGTCTGCACGGGCAACTGCAATGGCACGATGCGCTGTACGGGTATCACATCGGCTCGTCCAGGGCCGACCTGTCCTTCGACCGCCGCGATAGCGCCGCCTACATGCCCAAGGGCGTGGTCTGCGAGGAGCACTTCGACTGGGGCAACGATCACCCGCCGCGCATCCCCTGGTCCGAGACCGTGATCTACGAGGCCCACCTGCGCGGCCTCACCAAGCGTCGCGAGGACCTGCCCGAGCATGATCGGGGCAGCTTCGGCGCACTGGGGCACCCCTCCACGATTGAATACCTCAAGCAGCTCGGCATCACCGCCGTAGAACTGCTGCCGGTGCACGCCTTCGCCAAGGACCGTCACCTGCTGGAGAACGGCCTGACCAACTACTGGGGCTACAACACCCTGTCGTGGTTCGCTCCGGAGGAGGCCTATCTCTCCGACGGCACCCTGGGCCAGATCAAGTGGGCGGTGAAGCAATTGCATGCCGCCGGCATCGAGGTGCTGCTCGACGTGGTCTACAACCATAGCTGCGAAGGCAGCGAGCTGGGCCCCACGCTGTCGCTGCGCGGCTTCGACAACGCCGTGTACTACCGCCTGATGCCCGACGAGCCGCGCTACCACATCAACGATACCGGCTGCGGCAACACCCTGGACTTCTCGCAGCAGCGCGTCATCCAGATGGTGATGGATTCGCTGCGCTACTGGGTGCAGGAATTCCATGTCGACGGCTTCCGCTTCGACCTCGGCGTCAGCCTGGGACGCGAGCCCTCGGGCTTCGACCCGGGCGCGGGGTTCTTCGATGCCCTGATGCAGGATCCGGTGCTGTCGCGCGTCAAACTGATCTCGGAGCCCTGGGACGTCGGACCCGGTGGCTACCAGATCGGCCAGCATCCGGCAGGCTTCAGCGAATGGAACGGCATGTTCCGCGATGACCTGCGCCGCTACTGGCGCGGCGATCCCAACCAGCGCGCCGCACTGGCGGCCCGGCTGCAGGGCTCGGCCGACCTGTTCGACCATCACCGGCGCCGCCCCTGGGCCAGCATCAACTTCATCACCGCGCACGACGGCTTCACGCTCAAGGACCTGGTGAGCTACTCGCAGAAGCACAACGAGGCCAACGGCGAGGACAATCGCGACGGCGCCGATCACAACGACAGCCACAACTGGGGCGCCGAAGGGCCCACCGAGGAACCGCGCATCCTGCTGCGTCGCGAGCGCCTGCGGCGCAGCATGCTGGCCACCCTGCTGTTCGCCCACGGCACGCCGATGCTGCTGGCCGGCGACGAGTTCGGCCAGACCCAGGGTGGCAACAACAACACCTACTGCCAGGACAACGAGATCGCCTGGCTGGACTGGTCCCTGCTGCAGCAGCCAGACGGCCGCTCCCTGCACGACTTCGTCGCGCGCCTGATCCGCTTGCGGCAGCAGTATCCGCTGCTGCGCGCGGATTACTACCAGCATGCCCAGATCGAAGTGGTGCCGGGCCTGCGCGACGTGGACTGGTTCGACGAGAGCGGCAATGAACTACAGGGCGAGGATTGGCAGAACGGCATGGCGCGGCTGCTGATGGTGCGCCGCGCGCGGCGCTGCGAGGACGGCAGCATCGAAGCGATGCTGCTGCTGAGCAATGCCGACATCGCCGAGCACCGCTTCCACCTGCCGCAGCCGGCGCTGTCCTGGCGCCTGGTGGTCGATACCCGCGAACCCTCGAAGCCGGAAGTCCCCTTGAGCGATCAGCACTATGACGTCTACCGCCGCAGCGTGGTCTTGCTGCTCGCCCAGTTCAAGCCCGAGGAGCCCGCGGCATGAGGCATGAGCATCGCCTGCCGTTCGGCGCCACGCTGCTGGCCAACGGCCTGACCTCGTTCCGTCTCTGGGCTCCCGGAGTAGACGCGGTGGAACTGCTGGTCGATGGGCAACCGCCCCAGGCCATGCGGCGCGAACCCGATGGCTGGGTCGCGGTGGAGGCTTCCTGTGGCGCTGGAGCGCAATACCTCTATCGCCTGCCGGATGGCCGCGAAGTGCCGGACCCGGCGTCACGCTTCCAGCCACGCGACGTCGGCGGCCCCAGCGAAGTCATCGATCCGCGAGGCTACGAATGGCAGCAGCAGGACTGGATCGGGCGCCCCTGGACCGAGGCCGTGATCTACGAACTGCACGTCGGCAGCTGCGGTGGCTACGACGGCGTGCGGGAGCGCCTGCCGGAGCTGGCCGAACTGGGCATCACGGCGATCGAGCTCATGCCGCTGGCGGATTTCGCCGGCAGCCGCAACTGGGGTTACGACGGCGTGCTGCCTTTCGCCCCGGATTCCGCCTATGGCCGGCCGGACCAGCTGAAGCAGCTGATCGACACCGCGCATGGCCTGGGCATCATGGTGCTGCTCGACGTGGTCTACAACCACTTCGGCCCCGAGGGAAATCACCTGTCCGCCTACGCGCCGCCGTTCTTTCGCGAGGACCGGCAGACGCCATGGGGGGCGGCCATCGACTTCCGTCGCCCGGAAGTGCGCAGCTACTTCATCGAGAACGCGCTGTACTGGCTGGAGGAGTACCGCTTCGACGGCCTGCGCCTGGATGCCGTGCATGCGATCCACGACGATAGCTTCATCGACGAACTCGGCGCCCTGCTGCGCCAGCGTGTCGGCCCGGCTCGCCACATCCACCTGGTGCTGGAGAACGAGCGCAACGAGGCACATCACCTGGCGGGCAGCTACTCCGCGCAGTGGAATGACGACATCCACAACGCCCTCCACGTACTGCTGACCGGCGAGCGCGAGGGCTACTACGCCAACTACGCCGAGGCTCCCGCCGCACACCTGGCGCGCTGCCTCGGTGAAGGTTTTGCCTACCAGGGCGAACCCTCGCCCAGCCATGGTGGTACGCCGCGTGGCAGCGACAGCCGTGGCCTGGCGCCCTACTCCTTCGTGTTCTTCCTGCAGAACCACGACCAGATCGGCAACCGCGCGCTGGGCGAGCGGTTGAGCGTGCTGGCGCATCCCGAATCGCTGCGCGCCGCCATGGCGCTGCAACTGCTCAGTCCGCAAATCCCACTGCTGTTCATGGGCGAGGAATGGGGCAGCCGCAGCCCCTTCCTGTTCTTCACCGACTTCCAGGGCGATCTGGCCGAGGCCGTGCGCGAAGGCCGTCGGCGCGAGTTCGCGTCGTTCAGCGCCTTCGCCAGCGACCGGGCGCGCTCCGCGATTCCCGATCCCAACGACGAAGCCACGTTCCGGCGTTCCGCCGCCGATCCTGCCGAAGCCATCGATCCCGCGCAGCGCGCGCGCCGCGTTGAAGTGGGCCGCTTGCTGGCGCTGCGCAGGGACCGCCTGATACCCCGCCTTTCCGGCAGCCGAAGCCTGGGCGCGGAGGTCCTGTCCCCGGGCGCCGTGCATGCCGCTTGGCAACTGGGCGACGGCTCGGAACTGCAGGTCTGGGTCAATCTCCACGAGACGCCGGTGCCGGTGCCGCCGCAGGCCGGAAGGTTGCTCTACGGCACCGCGCCCGATCTGGCCACTGCGCTGGCAGCGGGCCAACTGCCGGGGCGGCGCTGCGCCGTCTACCTCCAGGAGTCCTCATGAAACTCCATGAACTGGCCGAACTGGCCGGCGTCGCGCCACGCTGGCAGGACTGGCGCGGCGAACAGCGCGAGGTCTCTGCCGAAAACCTGCAGCGCATCCTCGGAGCACTGGGTCTGCCCTGCGACAGCAGCTCCCGACTTTCGACGACGCTGGCGGAACTGCGCGGCGAGCAGGCGCGTGCGCGCCTGCCGCCCCTGGTGACTGCCTCGCCCGATGCGGGCTTCGAGGGTCCCTCCAGCGAGCTGACACCGGGCCGCCGCCTGAAGCTGACGCTGGAGCAGGGCGATACCGTGGAATTGGTACCGGAGGATATCGGCGGCGCCCGCGCCCGCCTGCGGCCGGTGACCTTGCCCGGCTATCACCGGCTCGAGCTGGCCGATCGCGAGATCACGCTGGCCGTGGCGCCACGCCGCGGCTGCGGCATTGCCGACCTCGCGACCCGCCCGCGCATCTGGGGCCTGGCGGCGCAGCTCTACGGTCTGCGGCGTCCCGGCGATGGCGGCATCGGCGACTTCACCGCCCTGGAGGATTTCCTGCGGCAGGCCGCCGGCGCCGGCGCGGACGCGGTAGCCATCAGCCCGGTGCACGCGCAGTTCAGCGCCGACATCCATCGCTATGGCCCTTACGCGCCCTCCAGTCGCCTGTTCCACAACGTCATGCATGGCGATCCCGCCTCGTTGCTGGGCGCGGAGGTCATGGCCGGCCTGGCGCAGCAATGCGGCATCGCGGACAGCCTGGCGGAGCTGGAGGCCGCCGCGCTGATCGACTGGCCGCGCGCCCAGCGCTTGAGGTTGCAGCTCCTGCGCGCCGCCTGGAACCTGTTGCTACGGCAGGATGCCGGCTCGCCAACCCCCCTGATGGACGAGTGGCGCCGCTACCGCACTGCCGGCGGTACGGCCCTGGAAGCACATGCGCGCTTCGAGGCACTGCATGCGGCACAGTTCGCCCAGGAGCGCTGGCACTGGCGCGATTGGCCGGCGGAACTGCGCGATCCCGCCAGTGCGGCGGTGGCGGAATTCGCCGCCCGCCACGAGGACGAGGTGGCCTTCCACGTGTTCCTGCAATGGCTGGCGGAACGTGGCCTGGCCGGTGCGCAGCGTGCCGCCAAGCAGGCCGGCATGGCGATCGGGTTGATCGGCGACCTGGCCGTGGGTAGCGACGGCGGCGGCAGCCAGGCGTGGATGCGACAGCAAGACCTGTTGCAAGGGCTCACCATCGGAGCGCCGCCGGATGCGATCAGCGCCCTGGGACAGGGCTGGGGACTGGCGGCGCTGTCGCCCCGCGCCTTGCAGGCGCGCGGCTATGCCGCCTTCCTGGAAATGCTGCGCGCGTCCCTGCGCCACGTCGGCGGACTGCGCATCGACCACGTGCTGGGCCTGCAGCGCCTGTGGCTGATCCCGGACGGCGGTACCGCGGCCGACGGCGCCTACCTCCGCTTTCCGCTGGAGGACCTGATGCGGCTGATCGCGCTGGAGTCCTGGCGCCATCGCGCGCTGATCGTCGGCGAGGATCTGGGCACCGTGCCGGAGGGCCTGCGCGAACGCATGCAGCAGGCCGGCGTGCTGGGCATGCGCGTGCTCTGGTTCGAGCGCGACCACGGCTATTTCATCGAGCCTGCTCGCTGGAGCGCGGCGGCGATGGCCACCACCAGCACGCATGACCTGCCGACCACGCGCGGCTGGTGGCAGGGGCGCGATATCGATGTGCGCGAAGCCGCCGGCCAGGGCAGCGCCGCGGATGCGGCCCGTGACCGTCAGGCGCGAGAGCAGGATCGCGGCATGCTCTGGGGCGCTTTCGAACATGCCGGCGTGGCCAGCCCGCCGAGGCCCTCCGCCGAGGATGGAACGGCGGCCATCGCGCCCGCGCTGCGCTTCGTCGCCCGCACGCCCTGCGAGCTGGCCCTGATCCCGCTGGAGGACATCGCGGGCCTGGCGGAACAGCCCAACCTGCCGGGAACCCTCGACGAGCATCCCAACTGGCGCCGGCGCCTGCCGGAGCCCGCGGATCAGCTGTTGCGTCACCCGGAAGCCCAGCAGCGGCTCAATATCCTACGCGAAGAGCGCGGCCCGACATCATGATCATCCGCGCCACCCAGCGCCTGCAGTTCCACGCCGGCTTCGGCTTCGCCGATGCCCTGCGGCAGCTGCCCTATTTCGAAGCCCTCGGCATCAGCCATCTCTATGCCTCGCCGATCCTGCGCGCCCGCGCCGGCTCCATACACGGCTACGACGTGGTGGACCCGACGCAGGTCAATCCGGAACTCGGCGGGGAGGAAGGCCTGCGCGAACTCGTGGCCGGCCTGCGTGCCCGCGGCATGGGCCTGATCGTGGATATCGTCCCCAACCACATGGCGGTCGGCGAAGCCGACAACCCCTGGTGGCAGGACGTGCTGGAGAACGGCCCGAGCAGCCCCTATGCCGGATTCTTCGACATCGACTGGGATTCCAGCGATCCGCTGCTGCAGGGGCGTGTGCTGGCCCCCTTCCTCGGCAAGCCTTACGGCGAAACCCTGGCGGAAGGCGAGATCGCGCTGTGCTTCGAGGAGCGTTTCCAGTTTGCCTACCACGGCCACCGCTTCCCGCTCGCACCGCGCGACTATGCCCCCTTGCTGCGGCAGGCCGGGATGCCGGAGGAAGCCGAACTGTTCCAGGCCGGCCGTGATTTCACCACGGCGCGCGGCGAACTGGCGGCCGTATTCGAGGCCCGCCCCGAAGCCTTGCGGGCGATCCTCGACGCGCATGCCGATCCTCGCCATCTGCACCGCCTGCTGGAGCGCCAGCATTACCGCCTGAGCTGGTGGCGCTGCGCCGGCGACGAGATCAACTGGCGCCGCTTCTTCGATATCACCCAGCTGGCTGGTCTGCGCATCCAGGAACCGGCCGTGTTCGAGGCCGTGCACGCAACCACGTTCCGGCTCTACGCCGAGGGCCTGCTCGATGGGCTGCGCATCGATCACGTCGACGGCCTTGCAGACCCCCGCGCCTATTGCCGGCGCCTGCGTGCACGCCTGGCGGAACTGGCCTCGCAGCGACCACCCGGGTTGCCAGAAGAGCCCGCCTACATCGTCGTCGAGAAGATCCTCGGGCCCGGCGAGAAGCTGGCGCGGGACTGGCAGGTGGACGGCAGCAGCGGCTACGCCTTCATGAACGACGTCGGTGCCCTGCTGCACGATCCGGACGGAGAGTCGCCGCTGAGCGAGCTGTGGCGCGAGCTTTCCGGGCGCGCCGGCCATGAGATCGAGGAGGCGCGGGCACGCCGCAGCATTCCACAGGACCTGTTCAGCGCCGACTTCAACGCCTGCGCGCATGCCCTGCACCGCATCGCCCGCAGCGAGCCCGGCACGCGCGACTGGACCCTGCCCGCGATCCGGCGCGTGCTGTCGGAGCTGCTGGTGCACTTCCCCGTGTATCGCACCTATGCCGATGGCCGCGGCCGCAGTGCCGCCGACGCCGCGATCATGCGCGAGGTGGTCGCCGCCGCCGCGGCGAAACTGCAGGATTCGGACCAGCCCCTGCTGGTCTTGGTCGATCGCTGGCTGGGCGGCGAGCCGCCGCGGCAACTGCGCGCTTCCGCCGCCCGGCGCCTACGCCTGCGTGCCATGGCTCGCTTCCAGCAGCTGACCGCGCCGGTGGCCGCCAAGGCGGTGGAAGACACCGTGTTCTACCGCCATGGGAGGCTGCTGTCGCGCAACGAGGTGGGCGCGGACCCGGCACGCTTCGCGCTGGGCGTCGCCGATTTCCATCGCCTCTCGCGCGAGCGCCGCCAACGCTACCCGCTGACGATGCTGGCCACCGCCACGCACGACCACAAGCGCGGCGAAGACCTGCGCGCGCGGCTGGCGGTGCTCAGCGAACTGCCGCAGCGCTGGGCGACGACCCTGCGGGAATGGCGTGCGGGCAATGCCCGGCGCCATGGCAGCGCCGGCCCCGATGCCGCCGACGAGCTGATGCTCTACCAGACCCTGGTCGGCGCCTGGCCCCTGGACCTGCTCCCGGATGATCGCGATGGCCTCGCCTCGCTGGAGGAACGCGTCGCCGGTTGGCAACTGAAGGCCCTGCGCGAGGCCAAGCGGCACAGCAGCTGGCTGGAGCCCAACCTGGCCTACGAGAGCAATAGCCGCGGCTTCCTGCAGCGCCTGCTGGGCGATGCCGGCTTCGTCACCAGCCTGCATGCCCTGGTGCAGGACATCGCCGCCGCCGGAGCGGTCAATGGCCTGACGCAGGCGCTGTTGCGCGTGACCTCGCCGGGCATGCCGGATCTCTACCAGGGCACGGAGTGGTGGGACTTCAGCCTGGTCGATCCCGACAACCGTCGCCCGGTGGACTTCGACGCGCGTGCCCGGGCACTGGACGCGGCAGCTCCCTTGCCGGAGCTGCTTCGCGGCTGGCGCAGTGGATACCTCAAGCAGCACCTGCTGCAGGTCGCCCTGGGCCTGCGCCGGCAGCAGGCGGAGCTGTTCGCCGCCGGCGACTACCTGCCGCTGGCCATCCGGGGGCGGCATTCGAACCGCCTGCTGGCCTTCGCCCGGCGCTTCGGCGACCAGGCCGTGGTGGTGGCCGTGCCGCTGCGCACCCTGCCCCTGCTGCCGGACCCGCGCGCGCCCGACCTGCGACGGGCGGACTGGGCCGACACGGCCATCCGCATCCCACCGGAGCTGCGGCGCCCGGCCCGGAACCTCCTGGGGGAGGATTCGGCCCAGCCGCTGGATGAATGGCTGCTGCCAGAGCGCCTGTTCGCCCACGCGCCCGCGGCTCTGCTCACAATGTGACGGGGGTCCGGTCAGGAGGTCGTCGGGCAAGGCTCGCGTGCTAGCATTGCGGCATAACGAGCCATAAAGCGACGACCCTGACACCTCCATGAGCACGGGCACGGCTATCGACCCCTCCGTTTTCGCGAACTACGTGCCGCTGAATGCCCTGCGGCCGGAAAGCCGCGTGGACCTGGCCAAGAAAGCCGTCGTCACGGCAGCCCGTTCCGGGGACTACCTGTTCAAGATCGGCGATTCGGCCACCAACGCCATCTTCCTGATCAGCGGCGAGCTGCATCTGGAGGACGCCAGCGGCAAGCCCATCGCCCGCCTGCGTGCCGGCGACCCCACCGCGCATCACCGCGTGGCTCACCAGTCTCCCCGCAAGGTGTCGGCGCGCGCGCACGGCCCGGTGCAGTACTTCACCGTGGATGCCGGCCTGCTCGACGTCATGCTGACCTGGGACCAGACCGGCAGCTTCGAGGTCGGCGAGCTTCAGTCCGGCGGCGACAACTCCGATGACTGGATGTCCAAGCTGCTGCAGATGCGCACCTTCCAGATGATCCCGCCCTCCAACCTGCAAGCCATGTTCATGCGCATGCAGGAGGTCAAGGTCGAGCCCGGCCAGGTGGTGGTCAAGCAGGACGAGGACGGCGACTTCTTCTACGTCATCATGTCCGGCCGCTGCATGGTGACCCGCGAGCAGCCCAACCAGAAGGCTGTTCGCCTGGCCGAGCTGGAAAGCGGCTCCTGCTTCGGCGAGGAGGCCCTGATCTCCGACGCCAAGCGCAACGCCACGGTCACCGCCCTGACCCGCGGCAGCCTGATGCGCCTGGCCAAGGACGACTTCCGCAAGCTGCTGAACGAGCCCCTGGCCCGCAAGATCAGCCTGGTGGAAGCGCAGAAGCTGGTGGCCAGCGGCCAGGCCAAGTACCTGGACGTGCGCCTGCCCAGCGAGTTCCAGGCCCACAGCCTGCCCGGCAGCCTCAACCTGCCGCTGTACATGCTGCGGATGAAGCTGACCCTGGTGGAGCCCAAGACCACCTGGATCGTCTGCTGCGACACCGGCCGCCGCAGCTCGGTGGCGGTCTTCATCCTGACCCAGAAGGGCTATGACGCCTACGTGCTGGACAAGGGCATTCCCCCGGCGACCGCCTGAGGGTTCAAGTCCCAGCTTGCTGCTTCGGCAGGCAAGGCGAAGACTGCTATTTCAGAACAAACACCGTCATACCGGCGCAAGCCGGTATCCAGTCATCGATGGGCTACTCCTGCCCGGGACTGGATGCCGGCTCCCGCCGGCATGACGTGTTGTCGATCTTCCTGGTGAAACGCCCCCACGAAAAAGCCCTCCATGAAGGAGGGCTTTTTCGTGGGGGCAGCAGCGACAACCTACATCGTATGCGTCGGCCGGTCCGCACCCAGGGCGCCAGCCAGCAGCGCCTCGATCTTCTTCTGCGTGGTGCCGCCGTCCTGCGTGCTGAACTGCACGCCGATACCCTGCAGCCGCTTGTTCTGCGCGCCGCGCGGGGTCACCCAGACCACCTTGCCGGCCACCGGCAGGCGCTCCGCGCCGTCCATCAGGGTCAGCAGGATGAACACCTCGTCGCCGAGCCGGTATTCCTTGTTGGTCGGAATGAACAAGCCGCCGTTCTTCACGAACGGCATGTAGGCCACGTACAGCGCCGACTTGTCCTTGATGTTCAAGGTCAGGATGCCGGGCTGGGCGCCGCCCGGGCGTGGTGCCGGTGTGCTCACTACTCCCCCTCAATATTCTCGTATTCCTACAATCTACCTGATTTGACCGTCAGGTGCGCCGTTGCGCGCGGGCCTGGCGCGAGGCCAGCACCAGCAGGGCCTCCAGCAGCATCTGCGGGTTGGCGTTGCCTTCCAGGCGCCGCCGGGCGTCGGTGGCCTCCTGGATCAGCCGGTGCAGTTCCGGCGGCGGCAGCAGGCCGCCACCGCCCAGGGCCTGCTTCAGGGCGCCGGTCAGCCAGCCCATCAGCCAGGTGAGGAAGTCCGCCGCGTCGTCCTTACCGATGCGCTGGGCCGCCGCGATCGGCTCCTGCTTGAGTTGCAGCACGCCGGTCAGCAGTTCGGACCAGTCACGCGCGCGAGCTCGCTCGTCGGAGCCGTCCAGTTCCAGCGCACGCAGTGGCGCGCCGCGGGCCTCGCGCAGCAGCGCCGCGTCGGCCTTGGGCTGGCGCGCCCGCAGCCATTCCAGCGCCTCGGCCTCCGGCGGGATACCGAAACGCAGACGCTGGCAGCGGCTGCGCAGCGTCGCCTTGAGCGCCTGCGGCCGCTCCGACACCAGCAGCAAGTGCGTGCCCGGCGGCGGCTCCTCGATGGTCTTCAGCAGCGAGTTGAGACTGGACTCGTTGAGTGCCTCGGCCGGATCGAACACCACCACGCGTGAGCCGTGGTAGTGGGTCGACAACATCAGCATCTCGCTCATCTTGCGCACGGCGTCGGCGGCGATGTCGCGCTTCTTGCTGTCCTTGTCCGGCGTCCAATGCGCCAGTCCCTGCTCATGGCGGCCGTTGGGGGTCAGCGCCAGGCCGTGCAGGCCCTCGCGGCTCAGCAGCAGCGCATTGGGATGGTTGCCGGCCGCCAGCTGCTGGCAGCTGCGACACTGGCCGCAGGCATAGCCGGAACGCTGTTCGCACAGCAGGAAGGCGGTCAGCGCGCGCGCGAACGTGCGGCGCCCCACGCCCTGCGGGCCGGTCAGCAGCAGTGCATGGCCGAGGCGCTTCTGCAGCACCAGGGCACTGACGTCCAGCCAGAGTTCCTTCTGCCAGGGCAGCGGTTGCGTCAGCGCGCTCACAGGCGGACCTCCAGTGCGGCGCGCAGCGATTCCCGCACCTGTTCCAGCGGCGGTGCCGCGTCGATTACCTGGCAGCGCTGCGGTTCCGCGGCCGCGCGACGCAGGAAGCACTCGCGCACCCGCTGCATGTAGGCCAGGGATTCATCCTCGAAGCGGTTGGCATCGCCGCGCCCGCGCGCCCGCGCCAGGCCCTGCTCCGGCGGCAGGTCGAAGACCAGGGTCAGGTCGGGGCGGAAGCTGCCCAGCACCAGCGTCTCCAGCGCCGCGAGATGCCGCTCGTCCAGGCCCTTGCCAGCGCCCTGGTAGGCGTACGAGGAGTCGATGAAACGATCACAGACCACGTCCTTGCCCGCGGCCAGCGCCGGCAGCACGGTGGCCTTCAGGTGGGCCGCGCGCGCCGCGAACATCAGCAGCACCTCGCTCTCGGCGCCTACGCCCTCGGCCCAGGGCTGCAGCACCACGCGGCGGATCTCCTCCGCCAGCGGCGAGCCGCCGGGCTCGCGCGTCAGGACCACCTCGCGGCCGCGCGCTTGCAGCCAGTCGCGGATGAAGGCGCCATGCGTGGACTTGCCGGCACCCTCGCCTCCCTCCAGCGTGATGAAGCGCCCTGCACTCATGGACGGCCCAACTGGTAACGGCGCACGGCGGCGGAGTGCTCCTGCAGCGAATCGGAGAACTGATGCGTGCCGTCACCCTTGGACACGAAGTAGATCGACGTGCCCGGCGCCGGGTGCAGCGCGGCATTGATCGCGGCCCGGCTCGGCAGGCAGATCGGCGACGGCGGCAGCCCGTCACGGGTGTAGCTGTTGTAGGGGTTGTCGGTGACCAGGTCCACGCGGCGGAGGTTGCCGTCGAAGGCCTCGCCCAGGCCGTAGATGATCGTCGGATCCGTCTGCAGGCGCATGCCCATGCGCATGCGGCGCACGAATACCCCGCCGATCTGCGGACGCTCGAAGGCCGCTCCGGTTTCCTTCTCGATAATGGAGGCCATGATCAGCGCCTCTTCCGGCGTGGCGTAAGGCAGGTCCGCCTCGCGGGCCTCCCACTCCTGCGCCAGCGCCTTGTCCAGGGCGTCGGCGGCGCGCCGCAGGAAATCGATGTCGGTGGTGCCCCTTGGGAAATGGTAGGTGTCGGGGAACAAGCGTCCCTCGGGGTGCACACCGGCGCGGCCGATCGCCGCCATCAGTTCCTCGGACGTGGCCTCCGGCTGCGTCTGGCGGATCGCCGGATGCGCGCGCATCAGCTTCACCGCCTGCGCAAAGGTCCAGCCCTCGGTGAGACGCAGGTCGTGCAGGCGCGTCTTGCCCTCCACCATCAGCGCCAGCAGGTCCAGCGGATTCAGCCCCGGCTGCAGCGCATACTCGCCGGCCTTGATGCGGCCGGAGACGCCGGTGAAGCGGGCGTAGAGCCGCAGGTACAGCGCCAACCGCGGCGGCTGCACGATACCGCGCTCCTGCAGGCCGGCCAGTACCGTGGTCAGCGAGCTGCCGGTGGATACCTCCAGCGATTCGGTCTGCGACAGCGGCAGCGGTGCCTGCAGCAGGCGGCTGGCATCCCAGCCGACCAGGCCGGAACCGAGCACCGCGAGCAACAGCAACGTGAAGAAAGTTCGCATCAGAGGGTTCTCGGATGGTTGAGGGCAGCCGCCAGCCGCCGCGTCAGTGGGCCGGGTGCGGCCAATGCGACGCCATCGAACTCCCGCACCGGCCACAGGCCGATCAGGCTGTTGCTGACGAAGATTTCATCGGCCTGCCGCAGCAGGTCCGGAGTCGGGTCGTCGAAGTGCACGGGAATCTGCAGTTGCTCGGCCAGTTCCAGGATCTTGTCACGCATCATGCCGCGGATGCCGCAGCGCTCCAGCGCCGAGGTCCAGAGGCGTCCTTCCACCACCCGGAACAGGTTGCTGCGGGTGCCGGCGACCACCAGCCCGCGAGCATCGCATACGAACAGTTCTTCGGCATCTTCCGGCCAATCGCGGCTGGCCAGGACTTGCTCCAAGCGGTTCAGGTGCTTGACCCCCGCCAGCAGCGGCTGGTCGCCGAGCGACACGCGGCTCAGGGCACAACGGATACCCTGCTCCCAGTGCGCTTCGGGATACCGCGGGGCAGGCATGCGCAGCAGCAGGCGATCGCACTCGTCGCCTTCGGAGCGGTACCCCCGCCCGCCGGCGCGTCGGCTGAGGATCAGCTTGATCACTCCGGCTGCCTGGTCGGCGCAGAGCGAGACGATCTCCTCCTCCAGCACCGCAAGCGGTGGCGGCAGCAGGTGCAAGCGGGCCGCGTCGCGTTCCAGTATGTCGAGCTGGCGCCGCAGGTCCGGCACCGCGCCCTGCCATAGCAGCATGGTGCGGAATATTCCATCGCCGTAATGCAGGCCGCGCGAGGATGCCAGCTCGCTGTCGCAGGCGGCACCGTTGAAAAGAGCGTTCAAGCGTCGGCCCCCAGGGCCAGCAAAAGGCCCCGCGCCTTCGCGCGCGTCTCGGCCAGCTCCGCCTCCGGCCTGGAGTCGGCGACGATGCCGGCGCCGGTGCGGAAGCTGACGCGGTCGCCCTCGCAGACCAGGCTGCGGATCAGGATGTTCGTGTCCAGCCGGCCGCTGTGCGAGAGATAGCCCATCGCGCCGGTGTAGGGCCCGCGGCCGACCCCTTCGAGCTCGGCGATGACCTCGATGGCCCGCACCTTGGGGCAGCCGGTGATGGTCCCGCCCGGGAACACGGCGCGCAGCACCTCTGCCGGGCCCAGCCCCGCACGCAGGCGCCCCCGCACGTTGGAGACGATGTGATGCACGTGGGCATAGCTCTCGATGGTCATCAGCTCGCTGACCTCGACGCTGCCGGGTTCGCAGACACGGCCCAGGTCGTTGCGCTCCAGGTCGATCAGCATCACGTGCTCGGCGCGCTCCTTGAGGTTGCCGATCAGTCCGCGCTTGAGCTGCTCGTCCTCCGCCGCCGAGGCACTGCGCGGCCGCGTACCGGCGATCGGGCGGGTCTGCACCCAGCCCTCGTCGATCTGCACCAGGCGCTCCGGCGAGGAGCTGAGCACCGCGCTGCCGCCCCAGCAGGCCAAACCCGCAAAGGGAGCCGGATTGCGCCGCCGCAGGCCCTGGTACACGTCCAGGTAGCTACGCCCGGGGGCCAGGCGTGCCCGCCAGGCCCGGGACAGGTTGGCCTGGAAGATGTCTCCCGCCTTCAGGTATTCCAGGATCTGCCGGACGCCATCGAGATAGCGCTCGTCCGGATCTTCTTCCACAGACGATATTAATTCTAAATCAATGGTTTGCTGACCATTGTTAAAGTAGTTATCCACATCCTGGCGCAGCTGTTCGAGTTGCGCAGGATCGCTCTCCGCCAGCAAGGTGGTGACACCGCGCTCGCGGTCATGGATGACGGCCGCGCTGCAGCGCACCGCCAGGGCATCCGGCAGCCCATAGGGCGAGGCCGGCAGGCGCAGGACAGGTTCGACGAAGCGGGCCGCTTCGTAGCCCAGCAGCAGGAACCAGCCACCACAGAACGGCAGGTCTGGCGCGACGGGCGCCAGGGCCTCTTCTCGGATGGCGCGTGACCATTCGCCGAAGAAATCCCCGCCCGCGGCGGCCTGCGCCGAAACGCTGCGACCGGGGAACGCGAAGAGGATGTCGTAGCGTCCGGACTGGGGATGACCAGCAACGCTTTGCAGCAGGAAGGGATAGCGCTCCGGCGCCTGCCGATGCACTTCGAAAAGATCAATGGAACCAGCGATTTCAGCGCGCAAACTCATGAGCGCAGTGTATCGCGTGCGACCCTCTCAGCACCCGCCCCGCCGCTTTTCAGGAAAAGCGCTTGAACGCCACCGTACCGTTGGTGCCGCCGAAGCCGAAGGAGTTCGACATCACCACCTCCAGCTTGGCCTGGCGCGCCGTATGCGGCACGTAGTCCAGGTCGCAACCCTCGCTGGGGTTCTCGAGGTTGATCGTCGGCGGGATGACCTGGTCACGCAGGGCCAGCACGCTGAAGATCGCCTCGACGCCACCGGCAGCGCCCAACAGGTGCCCGGTCATCGACTTGGTCGACGACACGGCCAGCTTGTAGGCGTAGTCGCCGAAGGCGCCCTTCACCGCCAGGGTCTCGGCGATGTCGCCGGCCGGAGTCGAGGTGCCGTGGGCATTGACGTACTGCACGTCTTCCGGGTTCAGGCCGGCATTGCGCAGGCAGGCCTGCATGCAACGGCGCGCGCCGTTGCCGTCTTCCGGCGGCAGCGTGATGTGGAACGCGTCGCCCGACATGCCGAAGCCGATGAACTCGGCATAGATCTTCGCGCCGCGGGCCTTGGCGTGTTCCAGGTCCTCCAGGACCAGCACGCCGGCGCCGTCGCCGAGCACGAAGCCGTCGCGATCCTTGTCCCAGGGCCGGCTGGCGCGGGTCGGATCGTCGTTGCGGGTGGACAGTGCGCGGGCCTGGCAGAAGCCAGCCAGGCCTGCGGGTGCGGAGCCGGCTTCGCCGGCACCGACAATGAAGACATCGGCATCGCCGGCCTGGATCAGGCGGGCGCCGACGCCGATCGCGTGGGTCGCCGTGGTGCAGGCGGTGACCGTGGCGAGGTTCGGCCCGGTGATGCCGAGGTCGATGGAAACATGCCCCGAGATCATGTTGATGATCGACGAGGGAACGAAGAAGGGCGAGACGCGCTTGGGGCCGGACTTGTGCAGTACGCCGCATTCGCTCTCGATGGCGCCGATACCGCCGATGCCCGAGCCAATGCAGATGCCGATGCGTTCGCGGTTGGCGTCCGTGATCTCCAGCCCGGAATCCTTGACCGCCTGCTTGGCGGCCGCGACACCGTAGTGGATGAAGGGATCGGTGCGCCGGACTTCCTTCGGGCCGAGGAAATCCTCGGCCCGAAAGTCCTTGATCATGCCCCCGAAGCGGGTCGTATAAGCCGACACGTCGTAGTACTCGATGGGACCGATGCCTGACCTTCCGGCCAGGATCGCTTCCCATGCGCTATCAATCGTGTTGCCGACGGGCGAAACAATGCCCAGGCCGGTGACGACGACGCGTCTGCGGCTCATAGAAGAATTCCTGCTTGGGGGTTTCTTTTGCGGGGTGTACCCGGCGCCATCAACCCTGCTGGGTGTGGGCCTTGATGTAGTTCAGCACGTCCTGGAAGGTGACGATCTTCTCGGCTTCTTCGTCCGGGATGTCGATTTCGAACTCTTCTTCCAGCGCCATCACCAGCTCGACCGTGTCCAGCGAGTCGGCACCCAGGTCCTCGACGAAGGAAGCGGTGGGGGTGATCTGATCTTCGCTGACCGAAAGCTGCTCAGCGATGATCTTCTTTACTTTCTCATCCAACGTGCTCATGCATCACTCCTGGGTAAATCTGTTTGTTTGAGAGACGGCGTATTGTAGTGGTGCGTTGCGGCAAAAACACAAGCCTGCAAAGTCAGTTGACTTTGCAGAAAAGCCCGTGTCAGGCCATCAGCATTCCACCATTCACGTGCAGGGTTTCGCCGGTGATGTAACCGGCGTCCTTAGAGGCCAGGAAGGCTACCGCCGCAGCGATATCTTCCGGTTTACCGAGCCGATCGAGCGGAATCTGGTTCTGCAGCGCGGTGCGCGCATCTTCCCCCAGCTTCTGCGTCATGTCGGTGTCAATGAATCCGGGTGCCACCACGTTGACCGTGATGCCGCGAGAGCCGATCTCGCGGGCCAGCGACTTGGAGAAGCCGATCAGGCCGGCCTTGGCGGCGGCATAGTTGGCCTGGCCGGCATTGCCCATGGTGCCCACCACGGAACCGACGCTGATGATACGGCCATGGCGGGCCTTCATCATGCCGCGCAGCACCGCGCGGGACAGACGGAAGACCGAGCTGAGGTCGGTCTCGAGGACGTCCGCCCAGTCTTCGTTCTTCATGCGCAGCAGCAGGGTGTCGCGGGTCACGCCGGCGTTGTTGACCAGCACCGACACCGGGCCCAGCTCCGCGATCAACGTGTCGCAGGCCGCGGCATCGCGCACGTCCAGGACCTTGCCCTGCCCGCCCAGCGGGCCCAGCCAGGCCTGGATGGCCTCGGCACCGGCGGCGCTGGTGGCGGTTCCGGTGACCTTGGCGCCCTCGGCCGCCAGCCGTTCGGCAATGGCCTTGCCGATGCCGCGACTGGCACCGGTGACCAGGACGGTTTCGCCCTGCAAC
This sequence comes from Pseudomonadota bacterium, assembly GCA_052035235.1. Taxonomy (GTDB): domain Bacteria; phylum Pseudomonadota; class Gammaproteobacteria; order Nevskiales; family Nevskiaceae; genus Solimonas_A. Next base: position 28,528 of record JBPOHT010000047.1, read on the forward strand.
TTCATGATCCTGACTCCCAAATCCCGCTCATCCGTGAACGACTGTTTATTTTACTAATACGATCAATGACTTGCATCATATATCAAGCGGCAGACGGGCTGCAAACCGCCGCTTCGCCGGCCACCAGCCCACGGGCCTTCTCCAGCCCCGCCGGCTCCGACAAGGAAGCGGCCGCAAGCTCCTTGCCAATGCGCTTGCTCAAACCGGCAAGGACCTCGCCCGGACCGCACTCGACGAAGACCCCGATTCCCAGGCCCGAAAGACCCCGGATGGTCTGGGTCCAGCGCACCGGACAGTACAACTGTACTTTAAGTGCTTCGCGAATCGCGGCCGCATCCTGACGGGTCTGCGCGTCAACATTGTGAAACACGGGAATCGAGGGTGCGCGGACCATAACGCCCGCCAGCTTCTCCGCCAGCTTTTCCGCGGCTCCGCGCATCAGCGAGCAGTGCGAGGGCACGGACACCGGCAGGGGCAGCGCGCGCTTGATGCCATGGGCCTTGGCATTGGCGGCCAGCCAGTCCAGGGCTGCCTTCTCGCCCGCCACAACTACCTGGCCCGGCGAGTTGTAGTTGACCGGCTCCAGCACCTCGGAACCGGGATAGGCCTTGCACACCGCCTCCACCTGTTCGTCCTCCAGGCCCAGGATCGCCATCATGCCGCCGGTACCGGCCGGCACGGCCGCCTGCATCAGCTGTCCACGCAGTTCCACCAGTTTCAGTGCGTCGGCAAAGTCCAGGCTGCCGGCCGCCACCAGGGCGCTGTACTCGCCCAGGCTATGGCCCGCCAGCCCGGCCGGGGCCGGCAGGCCCTGTTTCTGCCACAGGCGCCAGGCGGCGATGCCGGCCGCCAGCAGCGCCGGCTGGGCGCGCTCGGTACGGTTCAGCTCTTCGGCGGGGCCATTGGCCACCAGTGCGGCCAGGTCCCAACCCAGCACCGCGGAGGCTTCGGCGTAGGTTTCGGCGACCACCGGATCGGCATGGCCGGACAGCATGCCCACGGCCTGGGAACCCTGGCCCGGGAAAACGATTGCGTATTGCATGATCTGGAGAGTTTGCTCTTCTGGAGTTGGAAACCACCGCGGCGCTTCAGCTCGCGGCCTTCTGTCCTTGCCGGAGCAGGCCGGCGACGGCGGCGTAACACAGGGCGGCGATGATGCCGAACCAGTGCGCCTCCTGCGCCACCCTACCACCGAGTGCCTGTTCATCGGAAATCGGCACGCCGGAAATCGCCTCCCAGGCAAGCTTGCCGGCCAGGCAGGCCAGGGCCGCCAGCGCGATGCGGTCGCGCCGCAGCGCCTGCGGTAGCAGCCCCAGCAGGAACAGGCCGTGGAGCACGCCGGAGAAGCCGACATAGCTGAGCCAGTGCGGTGCCCAGAAGTAAATCCCGACCGTGACCCCAAGGCCCAGCACCAGCAGGCGCAGCAGCCAGTCCCAGGCCGGTACCGGCTCCGGGCACAGCAACAGCAGGATCCACAGCCCCGCCAGGTTCAGCGCCAGGTGGTACCAGCCCAGGTGCAGGAAGTTGGCGCTGAGCAGCCGCCACCATTGGCCCGCCGAGACCGCATCGCGCTGGTAGGCCAGGGCCTGCCATACGGAATCCCCACCCAGGGCCAGGGCCAGGCACAGCAGCGCCACCGCCGCCGGCATGCCCCATCGTTCACGGGAACGCATGAGCGAGTCTGCTATCATTTTTTGCGGCCGATCCAGGCCTGTTCCAGACATCTTCCGATCCCCATGTACAAAGCTTCCGCCGCGCGCCGCCAGGGCGGCTTCACCCTGATCGAGATCATGGTGGTGGTCGTCATTCTCGGCATTCTCGCCGCCTTCGTCGTGCCCAACATCATGGACAAGCCCGACGAGGCCCGCATCGTCAAGGCGAAGCAGGACATCCGCGCGCTCGAGTCGGCGCTGAGCATGTACAAGCTCGACAACTTCTACTACCCCAGCACCCAGCAGGGCCTGGAAGCCATGGTGTCCAAGCCCTCGGGCGAGCCGGAACCGCGCAACTACAAGACCGGCGGTTACATCAAATCGCTGCCGAAGGACCCCTGGGGCAACGCCTACCAGTACCTCTCCCCCGGCACCAAGAACGCCGAGTTCGACATCTTCTCGCTGGGCGCGGACAACCGCCCGGGCGGCGAAGGCTCGGCGGCCGACATCGGCAACTGGGACGCGTCCAAGTAAGCGACGGCGCCGCCTTGCGCCGCAGCCCCGCATTCCGTCCGGCCGCTCCTGCCGCGCTGCGGGGCTTCACGCTGCTCGAGCTGCTGGTGGTGATCGTCATCATCGGCGTGATGCTCAGCTTCATCACGCTGCCTTTCGGCGGGCGCTCGGTGGATGACCGCATCGAGTTCGAGGCACGGCGCCTGGACCGCACCCTGCGCTTTGCGCTGGAAGAAGCCGAGATCAAGGGCGTGCTGATCGGCTTCCGCTACCTGCCGGATCGCTACGAATTCCTGGGCATGGGACAGGACGGCAAGTGGGAGCCCTACCAGGGCGGAGGCCCGTTCCGCGTCCATCCCTTCGCCGCGCCGCTGGGCATGCAGCTGCGTGTGGAGGATCGCGTGGTGCCGCCGGCCCAGGACAAGGAAGGCGACGACGAGGAGTCCGAGCCCAAGCCGCAGATCCTGCTGCTGCCCAGCGGCGAGGTCACCGCCTTCCACCTGGTGGTGGGAGCCGACGGCAGCGCCACGCGCTACACCGTGGAGTCCGACGCCCTGGGCAAGTTCACGTTCGAAGCCGGCGAAGGAAAGCGCAAATGAAGCGCTCGTCCGGCTTCACGCTGCTGGAAATGCTGGTCGCGGTCGCCGTGCTGGCGATCGCCATGGGCGCCATCCTCTCCGGCATGGCGCGCTACGCCGATAATGCCGGGCGGCTGCGCGAGAAGACCGTGGCCCTGTGGGTGGCCCACAACCGACTCACCGAGCTGTCGGTACAGCTCGCCTGGCCGGACATCGGCAAGTCCGACGGCGAGGTCGAGATGGCCGGCGCGAAATGGAAATGGGAAGTGGAGATCAAGGCCACGCCCGACGCGCGCCTGCGTCGCGCCGACATCAGCGTGCGCCCGGCCAAGGCCCGCAACAAGGACGCCGCCGCCAGCCTCTCCGCCTTCCTCGCCGATACGGGGCGCCAATGAGGACGGTGCGCGGCTTCACGCTGCTGGAACTGCTGGTCGTCATCGCGATCTTCGCGGTATTCGCGCTGATGGCCTACGGCGGCCTGGACACGGTGCTGCAGACCCGCGCCGGCGTCGAGGTGGCGATGGAGAAGACCGCCTCGGTGCAGAAGGCCTACATCCGCTTGCGCGACGACTTCCAGCAGGTGCGCAACCGCCCGGCCCGAGACGCCTACGGCGATCTGCAGCCGGCCATCTACGTGAGCCGCGACGCCCGCGTCGAATTCACCCGCGGCGGCTGGCGCAATCCCCTGCTGCTGCCGCGCCCAGGCCTGGAACGGGTCAGCTATCGCCTGGACGGCAAGAAGTTCAAGCGCGAAAGCTGGCGCGTGCTCGACCTGGCACAGGACTCCAAGCCCGTGGAACTGGTGCTGTTCGACGATGTGCGCGAGCTGCGCTGGCGCTTCCTGGACGACAAGCGTGAGTGGCACGAGGACTGGCCCCCGACCAGCAACAGCTCCGTCACCGCCGCCAACGCGCCGATCCCGCTGGCAGTGGAGATCGAGCTCGACAGCGAGGGATGGGGCGAGCTGCGCTTCCTGTTCCGTCTGGGGGTGAAGAAGGTCGCGGTCACCCAGGTGCCCGGCCCCGGCGGCAACCCGAATCCCAATACCAATCCGGACACATCCCCCGGCACAGACACCAACAACGCGCCTTCACCCGGCGACGGGGAGCTGACCCAGTGAAGCGGCAGCGCGGCGTCGCCCTGATCACCGCGATCCTGGTCGTGGCGCTGGCCACGGTGGCGGCGACCGCCATCCTGACCTCCGCCAACATCGCGGTGCACCGCGCCGCTAACCTGCAGGACTCCGAGCGTGCCTGGTGGTACGCCGACGGCATCGAGTCCTGGCTGCTGACGATCCTCGAGCGCGACATCCAGGACAACCAGTACGACGGCCTCGGCGACATCTGGGCCAAGCCGGTCGACTACCTGCCGATCGACGAGGGCGCCGCCCGCGGCCAGATGACGGACCTGCAGGGACGCTACAACCTCAACAACCTCGCCGTGCCGGACAAGCAGGCCTTCGAGCAGCAGCAGCAGGTGTTCCTGCGCCTGCTGCGCCTGCTGGAGGTCGACAGCTTCCAGGCCCAGGGCCTGGCCTCCGCGATCCGCGACTGGATCGACGCCGACAGCAACCCCACCGGCTTCGACGGCGGCGAGGACACGGAATACCTGGGCTACAACCCACCCTACCGCGTCCCCAACCGCCTGATGGAGAGCCCCACCGAGCTGCTGGCGGTCAAGGGGATGACACGCGAGCTCTACTCCCGGCTGCGCCCCTACGTCACCGCCTTGCCCCAGGTCGGCACCCCGATCAACGTCAACACGGCGCCGGAAGCGGTGCTGTTCGCCCTGGCCAAGGAGCCAGGGCCACTGCACAAGAAATTCCTGGAGGACCGGATCAAGGATCCGATCGAGAACATCGGCGACCTGACCTCCGGCACCAATGCCATTTTCGGGGCCGGCGACGCGCCCACGACGATGCTGGCGGTCAACAGCAGCTACTTCATGTTGCGGGCCGAGATCTTCGTAGGCAGCGGCCGGCTGGCCCTGTATAGTTTCTACTATCGGCCCTCCCAGGGCGCGGCGCCGTACGTGTACGCGCGCAGCATCGATACCGAATAAAGCACTCACTCCAGGCCACCTTGCGCAACACGCTCTACATCCGCCTGCGTGCCACCGACCCCGGCACCGACACGGCCTATTGCATCGCGTCGCCGCAGGCCGTGGCCTCGTTCCCGGTGCAGCACGCGCCGCTGGAGACGATCCTGCTGAAGGCCGCCGGCCACCGCCTGGTGGTGCTGGTGCCCGCCGCGGATGTACGCCTGGCCTCGGTCGATGTCCCCGCCCGCCAAGCCTCCAAGGTGCTGCAGGCTGCACCCTATGCCCTGGAAGACCAGCTGGCCGAGGATGTCGATACCCTGCACTTCGCCCTCGGCCCGCGCCAGAAGGACGGCCGGTGGCCGGTGGCCGTGGTGGCTCGCGCCAAGATGGACGAATGGCTGCGCCCCTTCACCGAGCGCGGCCTGATCCCGGACCTGATGCTGCCCGACGCCCTGTGCCTGGCGCCGGCCGACCCGGAGCGTTGGAGCGCCCTGGCCGAAAACGACCAGATCCTGGTGCGCAACGCCGCCTTTTCCGCCTTCGCCTGCAGTCCCGAAGACCTGGAGCTGATGCTCCAGCTCGCCGACCCGGACAAGAAGGCCACGCTGCGCATCATCGTGCCGCGCGACGCCTCGCCGGACTTCACCCGGCTGGCCTGGCCGGTGGAACTGTTGCCCGGCTTCATCTCTCCCCTGGAAGCCCTGCTCCAGAGCCAGCGCGCCGAGAACGGCATCGACCTGCTGCAGGGGAGTTACTCGCAAAGCGAGGACCTGCTGCGCCTGTGGCAGCCCTGGAAGATCACCGCGGCCCTGCTGGCGCTGTGGATCGTCGCAGCTGCCATCCTGCATGGCCTGTCCGGCTGGCAGCTGCGCAAGCAGCTGCAACAGCAGGAAGACGCCAACGTCCAGCGCTACCAGCAGCTGTTCCCGGCGGAGACCCGCATCGTCGACCTGCCGGCGCAGGTCGAGCAGCAGTTCGCCTCGCTCAAGAGCGGCAAGGGCGGCGGCGGCCTGCTGCCGCTGATGCAGGTACTGGCCGATGCCCTGGCGGCCGCCCCCGGCCTGACGCTGCAGGGCGTGCAATACCGTGACGGCGCGGTCTATGCCTCACTCAGCGGCAGCAGCCTGCAGCCGCTGGAAGTCCTGCGCGCCTGGTTCGCCCAGCCGCGTGGCGCCAGCCTGGACGTGCAGTCCGCGAACTCCGGCTCCGAAGGCGCGCAAATCCGCATCAAGCTGAGCCCTGGCCCATGAACGCCGCCATCGCACGCCTCAAGGAATGGCTCGCCCAGCTCGCACCGCGCGAGCGCTGGATGGTCCTGTTCTGCGCCGTGGTCGTCGGCTTCGCCGTGCTGTACGGCGGCATCTGGCAGCCGCTGGTCAAGGCACAGAAGCAGCGCGAGGAATCACTGGCCACCGCTCGCCTGGTCGCCGGGCGCATCGAGGAACTGGCCGCACTGTCGCAGGCCAGCGCCGGCCACAGCAGGCCGGTGGATCGCACATCCTCGATCCTGGGCGTGGTCGACCAGGGCGCCCGCAACACGCTGGGCAAGCAACCCACCCGCATCCAGCCCGAGGGCGATCGCGAGGTCAAGGTCTGGGTCGAGGACGTGTCCTTCGACAACCTGCTGCGCTGGATGCAGGAACTGGAACTGCGTTACGGCATCCACGCCCAGACCGCGGAGATCGAGAAGCAGTCGGCTCCCGGCGTGGTCAGCGCGCAACTCTCCCTGGTACGTTGATGAAGATTCGCAGCCTCCTGTTGCTCGGCCTGGGCTTCCTGGTCGTCGCCCTGCTGGTGCAGGCGCCCGCCGCCAGCGTCTATGCCTGGCTCAAGCCCAAGGATCGGCCGATGCCGGTGGAGCTGTTCGGGCTGGAAGGCCGCCTGGTTGACGGGCGGGTGGCCGGCATCGTGCGCAACGGCAACACCCTGGTATCCGACCTGCGCTGGCAAATGCAGCCGTCCCAGCTGCTGCTGGGACGGCTCGGCCTGGCCCTGCAGTCCACCCGCGACCCGGTGCTGCTGGACGGCAAGCTTTCCGTATCTCCGCTGGGCACCCTGAGGCTGGCCGGGCTGCGCGCCAATGGCGGCCTGCGTCCGCTGGCTGCGGCCGCCGGATTCCCCTTTGTGCCCGTGGATGGCCAGCTCGGCCTGGATATCCGCGAGCTGCGCATGGCCAAGGGCCGCCTGCAGCAGGCCGAGGCCACCGTGGACCTGCAGGGGCTGGCCTGGGCACTGGGGCAGCCGACGCCGCTGGGTGACTTCCGCGCCGAGATCACCACCGAAGACGGCAGCATCGTCGCCCAGCTCTCCTCCGTGTCCGGCCCGCTGGAGCTCAGCGGAGAAGCCCGCCTGGCACCGGACCAGAGCTACGAGCTGAACCTGCGCGCCCGCGCCAAGCCCGGCGCACCGCCGATGCTGCCGAACCTGCTGATGCAGATGGGCCCGCCGGATGCGCAGGGCTTCCATACCCTCAAGCGCCAGGGCCTGCTGCCTGGGGCGCCGCCGCCCGAGGCGGCGTCGTAATGAGCTGGACGCCCCACGTCGTCGTCGCCTGCGTGGTCGAGCGGGATGGTCGCTTCCTGCTGGTGGAGGAACGCATCGCCGGCGAACTGCGCATGAACCAGCCGGCCGGCCATTGGGAACAGGGCGAAACCCTGGTCCAGGGCGCGATCCGCGAGACGCTGGAAGAAAGCGCCTGGGACGTCGAGCCGACCCATGTGCTGGGGCTCTACCACCACGATCCGGTCGATCTCGGCTACGGTTTCCTCCGCATCGCCTTCGTCGCCAAGGCCCTGCGTGAACGCCCGAATCACCAGCTGGACGAGGGCATCGAGCGGGCCGTGTGGCTGACCCGCGACGAGATCGCGGCCTCCGCCGCCCTGCACCGCAGCCCGATGGTCCTGCGCTGCGTCGATGATTACCTCGCTGGACAGCGCTTCCCGCTGTCGATGCTCGCGCATCTCGACTGAGCCTGCGGTGGCCGCCCAGCAGCATGTCGTCGTCGGCCTCTCCGGAGGCGTCGATTCCTCCGTCTCCGCCTGGCTGCTGAAGGAACAGGGCTACCGCGTCAGCGGCCTGTTCATGGTCAACTGGACCGAGGACGAAGAGGGCTATTGCAGCAGCGCGCAGGACTACCAGGACGCGCGCGCGGTCTGCGAGGAGCTGGACATCCCCCTGCATCGCGTGGATTTCTCGAAGGAATACCGCGACCGCGTGTTCGCCCGCTTTCTGGCCGACTACGAGGCCGGCAAGACGCCGAACCCGGATGTGCTGTGCAACCGCGAGGTCAAGTTCCAACCCTTCCGCGAATACGCCCTGCGCCTGGGGGCCGACTGGATCGCCACCGGCCACTACGCCCGTATCGAACACAGCGACGCCGGCCCGAGGCTGCTGCGCTCGGTCACCGAGGACAAGGACCAGACCTACTTCCTGGCCGCCGTGGCCCGCGAGCACCTGGAGCGCGTGCTGTTCCCGGTCGGCGGGCTGACCAAGCCCGAGGTCCGCGAGATCGCGCGCCGGGCCGGGCTGCCGGTGCACCGCAAGAAGGACTCCACCGGCATCTGCTTCATCGGCGAGCGGGAGTTCCAGGAATTCCTTTCCAACTACCTGAAGCCCAACCCCGGCCCCATGCTGGACGAAGCCGGCACCGTCGTCGGCCGGCACCAGGGCCTGATGTTCTACACGCCGGGCCAGCGCAAGGGCCTGATGATCGGCGGCCGCAAGGGTGCCCGCGATGCTCCCTGGTACGTGGTCGCCAAGGACCCGGGCCGCAACGCCCTGATCGTCGCCCAGGACTCGCGGCACCCCCTGCTGATGTCCTTCCGGGTGGATACCGGGCCCTTCCACTGGATCCGGCGCCCCGACCCGCTGCCGGAACGGCTGCAGGCGCGTATCCGGCACCGCCAGGAGCTGCAGGCCTGCCGTGTAGAACGGCTGCCGGACGGGGGGCTCCGCGCCGTTTTCGAGCAACCGCAGCGCGCCGCCGTCAGCGGCCAGTTCCTGGTGCTCTACGATGGTGCGGAATGCCTCGGCGGTGGGGAAATCGAGGCAGCGGAACCCCTGGTTGGGCATGACTCCGGCAAAGGGCCCGAGGCCGCCTGAATTGCCGCGGGCAGGATGTTTTGCCCCTCCTCGCGGGGTCCGCGAAGCAGCCTCTACTGATATAATGCTCGGCGCACTGCGCCAGACCGATAGCTTCTGCTCCCAGGATCGCGGCCCGCGCGGCGCTCGTAGCCCTCCGCCTTCTTAACATCGGACTGCCAAACACCATGCTGCAAGCCTATCGCCAACACACTGCCGAGCGCGCCGCCCTCGGCATTCCGCCGCTGTCGCTGTCTGCCCAGCAGACCGCCGAAGTGATCGAACTGATCAAGAACCCGCCGGCGGGCGAAGAGGCCTTCCTGCTCGACCTGCTGACCCATCGCGTCCCGCCGGGCGTGGACGACGCCGCCAAGGTCAAGGCCTCGTTCCTGACCGCGGTCGCCGACGGTGAGGTCAAGTGCAGCCTGATCTCGCGCGCCAAGGCCACCGAACTGCTCGGCACCATGGTCGGCGGCTACAACGTCAAGCCGCTGATCGACCTGCTGCCGGATGCCGAAGTCGGCGCCGTGGCCGCCGAAGCGCTGAAGAAGACGCTGCTGATGTTCGACTTCTTCCACGACGTGGCCGAACTGGCCAAGAATGGCAATGCCAACGCCAAGTCCGTGCTGCAGTCCTGGGCCGATGCCGAGTGGTTCACCACCCGTCCGGAAGTGGCCAAGAAGATCACCGTCACCGTGTTCAAGGTGCCGGGCGAAACCAACACCGACGACCTGTCGCCGGCGCCGGATGCCTGGAGCCGCCCCGACATCCCGCTGCACTACCTCGCCATGCTGAAGATGACGCGCTCCGACGCGGCCTTCAAGCCGGAAGAAGACGGCAAGCGCGGCCCTATGCAGTTCATCGATGACCTGAAGAAGAAGGGCCACATCGTCGCCTACGTCGGCGACGTGGTCGGCACCGGCTCCTCGCGCAAGTCCGCCACCAACTCGGTGATCTGGTGGACCGGCGACGACATCCCCTTCGTGCCGAACATGCGCTACGGCGGCTTCTGCCTCGGCGGCAAGATCGCGCCGATCTTCTTCAACACGCAGGAGGACGCCGGCGCCTTCCCGATCGAGTGCGACGTGGCGCAGATGAACATGGGCGACGTCGTCGATATCTACCCCTACGAGAAGAAGGTCGAGAAGAACGGCCAGGTCATTGCCAGCTTCGCCTACAAGTCGGAAGTGCTGCTCGACGAAGTGCGTGCCGGCGGCCGCATCAACCTGATCATCGGCCGAGCGCTCACCGCCAAGGCCCGCGAGTTCCTCGGCCTGGCCGCTTCCACCCTGTTCCGCCTGCCGCAGCCGCCGAAGGATTCCGGCAAGGGCTATTCCCTGGCGCAGAAGATGGTCGGCCGCGCCTGCGGCATGCCCGAGGGCAAGGGTATGCGCCCCGGTACCTACTGCGAGCCGCGCATGACCAGCGTCGGCAGCCAGGACACCACCGGCCCGATGACCCGCGACGAACTGAAAGACCTCGCCTGCCTTGGCTTTTCCGCCGACCTGGTAATGCAGTCCTTCTGCCACACCGCCGCCTACCCCAAGCTGGTCGACGTCAAGACCCACCGCACCCTGCCCAGCTTCATCACCGCGCGCGGCGGCATCAGCTTGCGCCCGGGCGACGGCGTGATCCACTCCTGGCTCAACCGCTTCCTGCTGCCGGATACCGTCGGCACCGGTGGCGATTCGCATACGCGTTTCCCGATCGGCATCTCCTTCCCCGCCGGCTCGGGCCTGGTGGCCTTCGCCGCCGCCACCGGCGTGATGCCGCTGGACATGCCGGAATCCGTGCTGGTGCGCTTCAAGGGCAAGTTGCAGCCCGGCATCACCCTGCGCGACCTGGTCAATGCGATTCCCTACTACGCCATACAGCAGGGCTTGCTGACCGTCGCCAAGCAAGGCAAGAAGAACATCTTTTCGGGACGCATCCTCGAAATCGAAGGCCTGCCCGATCTGAAAGTGGAACAGGCTTTCGAGCTCACCGATGCCTCGGCCGAGCGTTCCGCCGCCGGCTGCTCGGTGCGCCTCAACAAGGAACCCATCGTCGAGTACCTGCGTTCCAACATCACCCTGATGAAGTGGATGATCGCCGAGGGCTACGAGGACAAACGCACCTTGGCGCGCCGCATCGCCGCCATGGAGGACTGGATCGCCAAGGGCACGCTGCTGCAGCCTGACGCCGACGCCGAGTACGCGGCCGTGATCGAGATCGACCTCGCCGACGTCAAGGAACCGCTGCTCGCCTGCCCCAACGATCCGGACGACGTCAAGCCGCTTTCCGCCGTGCAGGGAGAGAAGATCGACGAGGTATTCATCGGCAGTTGCATGACCAACATCGGCCACTTCCGCGCCGCCGGCAAGATCCTCGACGGCAAGACCGACATCCCGACGCGCCTGTGGGTCGCCCCGCCGACCAAGATGGATGCCATGATCCTCAACGAGGAAGGCTATTACGCGGTGCTCGGCAAGTCCGGCGCGCGCATGGAAATGCCCGGCTGCAGCCTGTGCATGGGCAACCAGGCGCAGATCAAGAAGGGCAGCACGGCGGTGTCGACCTCGACGCGCAACTTCCCCAACCGGCTGGGCATCGAAACCCGTGTCTATCTGTCGTCGGCCGAACTGGCGGCGGTCTGCGCGCTGATGGGCAAAATCCCGACCGTGGCCGAGTACATGGAGCAGGTCAAGACGCTGGAAGCCAAGTCCGCCGACGTCTATCGCTACATGAACTTCGACCAGATCGCCGAGTTCAAGGAAGTGGCGGATGGCGTGACGGCCTGAATTCCCGGGTTGGCGTGGTACCAGCGCCGACTGTTCCGGCAAGACGCCCTCGTGGAGGAATCCACGAGGGCGTTTTTTTAGCTTGGCGCCAGCAACCAGGCGCCCGCCAATTTGCCGAGCTTGCGGTCGAAGGTCGCCAACTCATGCCCGGCCAGGGCACTTTCCGTCAGGATCAGGCAATCGGCGAAATCAGCGCTGCAAGTAAGGTAGGTTTGCAGGGCCGAAAGGAATACATCCCGGCGCTGCATTTCGAATGCGGGATGATCGGCGATCGCACCAAACACCTCCTGCAAGCGCTTCTTGCTCAGGCCATAGGCACGGACCAGTACCCAGGCCGTCTCCACCTGCACCGCCTGAGACACAAAGACCTTTCCGGCCGCGCTGACCGCTTCGCGCGCCGTGCGGCACTGATCGAATGCTCCCGGATCGTCAACCAGCACGCGCACCAGAACATTCGTGTCAACGGCCAGCACGACGGCTCCGGCCGACGGTGATCGCCTCCTCCATTTGTTCCAGCGTCACGCCTTTGCTGGTCTTGACCACGCCGAAGACCGCCTCGATGGCCGTTTCCTGGCGCTGCAGCACGATCCGGCCGCCCTCATCGACAAAGCCCACGCGATCACCGGGTTTGATGCCGAGCTTTTCGCGCAACTCGATGGGAATTGTGACCTGTCCCTTGGTGGTAACGGATGAACTCAACATGCTTGCCTCCGGTAATGCCGCGAATATAGGTATTACTGTAGCACACGGTAAGACCACCAATCCCGCCGTAGCGGCCACGGCCGCCGTACCACCAGCGCCGACTCTTGCCTATCTACTCACCGCGCCGCGCGGCGCGGCGCTGCTCGCGCAGGCGTTCGCGTTCGGGGTACAGGTCGCGCCCCGCGTCGTGCACGTCGCGCCGCAACTGGCGGCGTTCTTCCGGGGTCATGCGCTGGCGCTGGCCGGAGGCTTCCTCGGCGGCGAATTGCGACGGGCGGGAATCCGGCATCATGCGTTGCGGTCGCGGGCCATCACGGTCGCGCGCCGGTCGCGGCATGCCCTGGGCGGACACCTCCGCCGCCAGCAACAGCAGGCTTGCCGTGATTCCTATCCATCGTGTCCCGCGTCCCGCGCTCACTTCACTTCCTTTCGCTTCACTCAGCGAAGCATACTGTAAACCTGCTCGCCGGCCATCTTGCCGGCTGCCATCAGGTGGTCGATCCCGGCCTGCGGTTCGGCGCCCCACAGGGCGAGACCCAATCCAAGGGCGATGCTGAGGAACAGGGCTTTCATGATCGTCTCCATCGGTTTGTTCGCCGCTCTTTCGGCACGCTGGCATTCTCGACGGGCGCTGTAAGCCAATTGTTGCGCCGGTCCCGCCTTTGTAAGGCTTTGTTAAATCCACTGGCAGGCCGCCGGCGATCCCGCTAGGATTGGCGCCCATGAACGAGAACCGATCCAAGATTCTGGTCGTCGATGACGACCTGCGGCTGCGCCAGTTGCTCGAGCGCTATCTCTCCGACCAGGGCTTCGCGGTCAAGGCCGT
>JBPOHT010000028.1:0-66522 GCA_052035235.1 Pseudomonadota bacterium
CACGAACGGCCACACCTGGCCCTGAAATACAAAACGCCCGATGAAATCCATCGGGCGTCTGTATCCAGCATACTTTAGCGACCAGTTTTACCCCGTATAGGTGTCAACCTATTTCAGGACGGGTCACATCTGCGCTCAGAAGCGGTAGTGCAGGCCCAGGCTTAGCACCGGCCAAAACTTGAAGTCCTTCGCATCGTCCTCCAGGTTGCGCACTTCGTTCGCCAGTTCCGTCTGGAACAGCGGATCGGCGCCGACATCGAAGCTCTGTGCCGGATCGGTAGGATCGCAGTTTGCGTTGGCGGTGGCGTCGCAGGCCCGGCCGATGGCGCCAAGCGTGACGTCGGGCGACTGGGTGAACATCACGCCGAGGTCAAAACTGACGCCGAAGCCAGTGGCATTGGTGGTGCCGCCCCAGCCCACGCCCAGGTAGGGTGCGGTGGAGCCAAGGTCGATGCCGCCATTCAGGTTCAGGTTGTCGCCACGATACTCACGCTCACCGACTTCGAAGGTTTCGGTGTTGTTGCGCGAGCGGGCATCGATATCCAGCTCGGGCGAGCTGGTGTAGAGGCCCGCGGTAATGCGGAAACCGCCGGCGAAAGGCTTATAGTCCACCATTAGAGACGCGGCGCTGATCTTCAGGTCGGCGTCATAGTCGATGCCGTCTTCGTCGTAGTTGCCGCTGAAGGATCCGAAGTTGTATCCGGCGCGCAGGTCGAAAAAGCGGTTCAGGCCATAGGTGTAGTCGATGCCGATGCCGGCGGTACCCAGCCGCAGGCCCACGCCGCCGTTCTTCGCGATCTCGTCCGCCTGCGCCACTCCCGGCGCCAACAGCATCAGCAGGACCATCGTGGCATTTCTGTTCCTCATTGTGCAGCTCTCCTTGGTTAATGGATGTCGGCTCGCACCACGGTACCGGGCAGGGACTGCCCCGGCAGGGTTGCCGAGAGGAGCGACGGTGGGGGTGGACGCCGGCTGCTAGGCCGCGGCGTCGGGCGTCACGACCTTGGCCGTCCCAGCCTCGGTCATGTCGAAGATGCGGCAGCGCGGCGCCAGGCTGCGTACCAGGCTGATGGCGTGGATGCATTCGACGCGGTGTGCATAGGTTTCAGCGCCGCGTGCAATGGTCTGGTTCTCGCCTGCCTGGAAGGTCCAGAACCAACGCCCTTCCGTATCTCGGTGAATCTCGAAATCTGCCGCCATAAGTCTCTGTAGCCTATGTCATCGTGCGGGCACTGCATGGGCGCCCTCTTAGCCGGACATTATTGTGTCTGGGCGTGACAGTCGCCACCCCGTCCATACAGGTCAGGGCGAAACGCAGCACACGCCGCCACCGGGCACGACACGCTTCGTGACAGGTGCGTTACGCTCCGTAACACCCCCAAATCAATGATATCGGCCTAAATCACTGTTTTTAATAGATATCGAACCTGGCATCCTAACTGCGCCAGAAAGACCACAAGCAGCAACCAGCTGCCCGTGCACGGAGGAGAAAACGATGCCCACTGAAATGCTGGAGCGGATCGGTCGCGATCCGCTTTACCTGGAACTGACGCGCAAGCGCTCGCGCCTGGCCTGGACCCTGACCGCGATCATGCTGGCGGTCTACTACGGCTTCATCCTGCTGATCGCCTTCGCCCCGGACGTGCTGCGCCAGCGCGTCGGCGACGGCGCCACCACCCTGGGCTTCCCGCTCGGCATCGGCGTGATCCTCACCGCGATCCTGCTGACCGGCATCTACGTCTGGAAGGCCAACGGCGAGTACGACCGCCTGACCGCCCGCCTGCACGAGAAAGTAGGAGGCCAGCCGTGAGCCTGCGCAAATTCCTTGTCGCCTCCGCTGCGGCCATCGTCCTGCCGGCCCACGCCGCCGGCGCCCTCGAAGGGGCCGTGACCAAGTCCGAGATCAACCCCATCGCCATCGCGATGTTCCTGGCTTTCGTCGGCCTGACGCTGTTCATCACCAAGTGGGCCGCCGGCCGCACCAAGTCGCGCGCCGACTTCTATGCCGCCGGTGGCGGCATCACCGGCTTCCAGAACGGCCTGGCGATCGCCGGCGACTACATGTCGGCGGCCTCGTTCCTGGGCATCTCGGCGCTGGTGTTCGGCTCCGGCTTCGACGGCCTGATCTACTCGCTCGGCTTCCGCGTCGGCTGGCCGATCATCATGTTCCTGATCGCGGAACGGCTGCGTAATCTCGGCAAGTTCACCTTCGTCGACGTCGCCGCCTACCGCCTGAAGCAGACGCCGATCCGCACGCTGGCCGCGTCCAGCACGCTGGTCGTGGTGGCCTTCTACCTGATCGCGCAGATGGTCGGTGCCGGCCAGCTGATCAAGCTGCTGTTCGGCTTGGATTACTCCACCGCCGTGGTGATCGTCGGCGTGCTGATGGTGGTCTACGTCACCTTCGGCGGCATGCTCGCCACCACCTGGGTGCAGATCATCAAGGCCGTGCTGCTGCTCGGCGGCGCGAGCTTCATCGCCTTCATGGTCATGCGCCACGTCGGCTTCTCATTCGACCGCATGTTCACGGAAGCCATCTCGGTGCATTCGAAAGCCGAAGCCATCATGGGCCCCGGCGCGCTGGTGAAGGACCCGATCTCGGCAATCTCGCTGGGCCTGGCGCTGATGTTCGGCACCGCCGGCCTGCCGCACATCCTGATGCGCTTCTTCACCGTGAAGGACGCCAAGGAAGCGCGCAAGAGCGTGTTCTACGCCACCGGTTTCATCGGCTACTTCTACATCCTGACCTTCATCATCGGCTTCGGCGCCATCATCCTGGTGGGCTCCAACAGCGTCTACCTGGACGACAAGGGCGGCCTGCTCGGAGGCAACAACATGGCGGCCGTGCACCTGGCCCATGCGGTTGGCGGCGAAGTGATGCTGGGCTTCATCTCCGCGGTGGCCTTCGCCACGATCCTCGCCGTGGTTGCCGGCCTGACGCTCTCCGGCGCCGCTGCGGTATCGCACGACCTCTACGCCAACGTCTTCGCCCGCGGCAAGGTCGATGAAGGCAAGGAACTGAAGGTCTCGCGCATGGCCACCCTTGCATTGGGCGTGGTGGCGATCCTGCTCGGTATCGTGTTCGAGAAGCAGAACGTCGCCTTCATGGTGGGCCTGGCCTTCGCGGTCGCGGCCAGCACCAACTTCCCGATCCTGATCCTGTCGATGTTCTGGAAGGGCCTGACCACCCGCGGCGCCGTGGTCGGTGGCGGCCTGGGCCTGGCTACCGCAGTGACGCTGACCGTGCTGGGCCCCGCCGTGTGGGTGAAGGTGTTCGGCTACGAAACGCCGATCTTCCCCTACGACGCACCCGGCCTGTTCTCGATGACCGTGGCCTTCCTCGGCTGCTGGCTGTTCTCGATCACGGACAGCTCCGCCCAGGCCAGCCGCGAGGCCGCGCTGTTCGAGGCCCAGTTGGTGCGTTCGCAGACCGGCATCGGGGCCAGCGGCGCCTCGTCCCACTGAGCTCCATCACGATCATTTGATCAGCAACACAGGCGATAGACACCGGGGGGCCTTCGTGCCATAAGAAAGCCCCCCGGCGTTTTCGCCGGCACCCGAATCATCAAGAAACCAGCTCTGCGGAGACAGGCATGAGTTCCGACAACATCGCATCCGTCCTTACCGAAACCCGAACGTTCCCGCCGCCGGCGGACTTCGCCGCTCGCGCCCGGCTGAACGCCGAGAAACTCGCGGCCCTGCACGCCGAAGCGGAGGCCGACCACAACGGCTTCTGGGCCAACCTGGCCCGCAAAAACCTCGGCTGGCAGACGCCGTTCACCCAGGTTCTGGACGACAGCGCCGCACCGAACTACCGCTGGTTCACCGACGGCAAGCTCAATGCTTCCGCCAACTGCCTGGACCGACACCTGCTGGCCCGCGGCGACAAGATCGCGATCCGCTTCGAAGGCGAAAAGGGCGACACCCGCAATTACACCTACAAGCAGCTCCACGCCGAGGTCTGCAAGCTCGCCAACGTGCTCAAGGCCCAGGGCGTCACCAAGGGTGACCGCGTGGTGATCTACATGCCGATGGCACCCGAAGCGGTCATCGCCATGCAGGCCTGCGCCCGCATCGGCGCGATCCACTCGGTGGTGTTCGGCGGTTTCTCCGCCAGCTCGCTGAAGGACCGCATCGAGGACACCGGCGCGCGCCTGCTGATCACCGCCGACGGCGGCCACCGTGCCGGCAACATCGTGCCGCTCAAGAAGGTCGCGGACGAAGCCCTGGCACAGGGCTGCAAGACCATCGAGAAGGTCGTCGTACACCAGCGCACCGGTCACGGTGTCGACATGCAGGCCGGCCGCGATCTCTGGTGGCACGAGCTGCTGGGCGCCGCCTCCGAGCGCTGCGAACCGGAATGGGTCGAGTCCGAGCACCCGCTGTTCCTGCTCTACACCTCCGGCTCCACCGGCAAGCCCAAGGGCGTGCAGCACTCCACCGGCGGCTACCTGCTGGGCGCGACGATGACCACGCAGTGGGTCTTCGACATCCGTGACGACGACGTCTTCTGGTGCACCGCCGACGTCGGCTGGATCACCGGCCACTCCTACGTCACCTACGGCCCGCTGGCCAACGGCGCCACCATCCTGATGTACGAAGGCGCGCCGACCATCCCGGATGCCGGCCGCTTCTGGAAGATCTGCCAGGACCACGGCGTGACGATCTTCTACACCGCGCCCACCGCGATCCGCGCGCTGATGAAACTGGGCGAGGAATGGCCCAACCAGTACGACCTCTCCAAGCTGCGCCTGCTCGGCAGCGTCGGCGAGCCGATCAATCCCGAGGCCTGGATGTGGTACCACCGCGTGATCGGCAAGGAGCGCCTGCCGATCGTGGATACCTGGTGGCAGACCGAGACCGGCTCCATCATGATCGCGCCGGTGCCGGGCGCCATCACCACCAAGCCGGGCTCCTGCACCAAGCCCCTGCCCGGCATCTGCGTGGAAGTGGTGGACGAGGCCGGCACGCCGATCAAGGAACAGGACGCCGGCGGCTACCTCGTCGTCTCCAAGCCCTGGCCCTCGATGTTGCGCACGGTCTGGGGCGACAACGATCGCTACGTCAAGGCCTACTGGGGACAGTTCCAGAACAAGTACTACGTCGCCGGCGACTCCACGCACCGCGACGCCGACGGCTGCTACTGGATCCTGGGCCGCATCGACGACGTGCTGAACGTCTCCGGTCACCGCCTGGGCACCATGGAAGTCGAAAGCGCCCTGGTCTCGCATCCGCGCATCGCTGAAGCAGCCGTGGTCGGCCGCCCGCACGAGGTCAAGGGTGAGAGTGTGTTCGCCTTCGTCATCGCCAAGGGCCCGCGCCCGACCGGTGAGGAGGCCGACAAGCTGGCCAAGGAACTGCGCGACCACGTCGCCAAGGAGATCGGCGCGCTGGCCAAGCCGGACGACATCCGCTTTGCCGACAACCTGCCCAAGACCCGCAGCGGCAAGATCATGCGCCGCCTGCTGCGCTCCATCGCCAAGGGTGAGGAGATCACGCAGGACACCAGCACGCTGGAGAACCCGGCGATCGTGGCGCAGCTCGCCGGCAAGGCCTGACGGCTGATTCCGGTGCGTTACAGAAAGGCCCGCTTCGGCGGGCTTTTTCTTGGTTCTTCACCAATTTCCTAGGGTCCGGCCAGCACCCGCTTCGTCATACCGGCGGAAGCCGGCATGACGGTCTTTGGTTGGGAAAAGGCAAGTAGGATGTGGTGAGCGTAGCGAACCGCATCGCGCGACTTCTGCCGTATCCGATGCGGTTCGCTACGCTCACCGCATCCTACGGGGCTGGCAATGCCTTTCGCCTGGCAGCGGCATCACCGCCACTCGCCAGCCACTATTTTTCCAGCCGTAGCAGGCGCTTGCATGGCCCTCTCATTGACAGCCCCGCGACTTGCTTCTACCTTCAATGAACATTGTTTATTTTTGAACGAACACGGAGGAAGACGTTCATGCCGAGCCTGCTTGCCCGCATCCGCAGCCTGGTCACCGCCCAGGCCCACCACCAGATCGACGAGATCGAGAACCCGCAGGTGATGGCGGCCCAGGTCCTGCGCGATCTGGGCGATGACCTGCAGCAGGCCAACCAGGCCCTGGTGGTCTCGCTGGGCGCCGAGAAGCAGTTGCAGCGCCAGCGCGAAGCGGCCGGCGTCGAGGCGGCGGACTGGGAGCAGAAGGCCGAGCGCCTGCTGCAGGCCGGTGACGAGCACAAGGCCCGCAGCGCCCTGGAGCGTGCCGTGCAATCGCGCAGACGCGCCCAGGCCCTGGAAACTCCCCTGGGCGCATCGCAGCGCGCCACCTTGCGCCTGCGCGAGCAGGTGCAGCACCTCAAGGCGGAACTGGAGACCGCGCGCAGCCGCGCCGCCGTGATCGCGGCCAACCAGACCGCGGCCACGGCCCTGGGCAGTGCCGCACGCGCCACCGACAGCTACACCCGCGCCATGGACCGCGCCCAACAGATGGACCGGCTGTCGCAGAAGGCGTCCCGCTACGAATCCGAGGCGGAGGCCGCGGCCGAACTGCTGAACGAGGACGGCCGCTTCGAACGCGAGGTCGCCCGCGTGGACCTGCAGGTGGAAGTCGAGGCCCGCCTGGCGGAAATGAAAGCGCGCTTCGCCGGTGCTGCCGTTTCGCCCATTAATTGATCAATGTTCATATGAACGCCACGAACAACCCCCAGGGCTTCTCGCCACTACGCGCCGCCCGCCTGCTGCTGGCGTCCGCCGCGATGGCCTTCGCCTTCGCCCTGCCCGGCAGCCTGCACCTGCTGCATGAGCTGCTGCAGATCATCTGAGGAATACCCATGGACACGACCGACAACTTCGACTCCACCCGCCTGGACTCGCCGGGCTGGATCTTCTTCGTCAAGGCGTCCTTCGCCTGCGCGTTCGGCGGCATGGTCTTCGGGCTCACCGTGATGCCGGTGGAAATCTGGATGCGCGGCTACATGATCCTGGGGACGCTGTTCCTGACCGGCGCCACCTTCACGCTGGCCAAGACCCTGCGCGACCAGTTCGAGGCCAACAAGCTGATCAACAAGGTGGCGCAGGCCCGCACCGAGAAGCTGTTGAAGGAATACGGGATCCAGAACGGATGAACGCCAGACATCAAGCCATCGAGGCCGCCGGCCTGCTGGAGCCGCAACTGGCGGACGGCGACCTGCTGTTCACGCGCCTGCGCAACCCCTTCGGCCGGCGCATCGCCGAGGCCTCGGCCAGCTGGACCTCGCATGTCGGCATCGCCTTCCGCGATCCGGCCAGCGGCTGGCGCGTCGCGGAGAGCCGCATTCCGCTGTCGGGCTACAGTCCGCTCGCCGCCTTCCTGGCACGCAGCGAGGATTGTGGGGTGATGGTGCGACGACCGCGCTCGCCACTGCGGCCCGAGCAGCTGGCCGCCCTGCGCCGCGAGGCGGAAAGCCGCTTCAGCCTCTGGTACGACACCGGATTCAAGTACGACCGGCCAAGGCGCGCGTTCTGCTCGAAGTTCGCCTACGACGTCTACCGCGAGGCCATTGGCATCGAGATCGGACAGAGGGAAAGCTTCCGCGAACTGCTGATGCGCAATCCCGAGTCGCAGCTGGGCTTCTGGCGAGCTTGGTACTTCGGACGGATTCCGTGGAACCGCGTCACGGTGACACCGGCCAGTCAGCTGGAGTCACCGCTGCTGGTGGACGTCTACGACCGACGCCGCGGCTTCGACGGCCCCAAGAAGGCGGCGATCATCTCCTCGCAGTACAGCGTGTAGTCGCTGCTGCGTCCACCCCAGCTCAGCTTGCCGCTGACCGCCAGGGAGCAGATGCCATGGATGCCGCCCCAGAAGGTCGTGGCACGCAGGCGCAGGGCATCGGCCTTGAGCTTCGGTTCCAGCGCGGCCAGCGTCGTCTCCACCAGCTCGAACAGGCGGCGGATGCGTGCATCCGCCGTGGGACGCGGCTTCATCTCCTCCGGCAACTGGTGCTCGAACAGCAGGCGCCAGCGGTTGGGGTTGCCGGTGGCGAATTCGATGTAGCCCCTCGCCATCGCGCCGAGCCGCTCGCGCGGATCGTCCAGCACCTCGATCCGGTCGCGCAGCGACAGGTAGATCGCGTCGGCGGTGCGCTCGTTGAGTGCCGCCAGCAGGTCGTCCTGGTTCTGGAACAGCAGGTAGAGATTGCCGACGGTATAGCCGATGGCCTGCGCCACCTTGCGCATGCTCAGCTCGTCGATGCCCTCGCGGACCAGGATCAGCTCGGCCGCGGCGATGGCCATGTCGCGCTGCTGCTCTCGGGTGTGAAGGTTGCGTCGTCCCATGGATCGCATTGTGCGGGCGGAACTGATCGGCGTCCATTTGCAGGCATATATGCAGCCCCGGATTGCTGTGCGGCCACCACCCGGGCCGCTACACTGCCCGTCACAAGAACGACATGAAGGGAATCCCATGAGCCAGGACAGCCAGTTCAGCCTGCTGCGGCAGCGCCGCTTCGGCCCGTTTTTCCTGACGCAGGCGCTGGGCGCGTTCAACGACAACGTCTTCAAGAACGCCCTGGTGATCCTGGTGACCTTCGGCATCGCCGGCCTGGCCCAGGAACAGATCAACTTCTACGTGAACCTGGCAGCGGTGCTGTTCATCCTGCCGTTCTTCCTGTTCTCCGCCACGGCCGGCCAGCTGGCCGAGAAGTACGAGAAGTCGCGGCTGATCCGCGGCATCAAGCTGCTGGAGATCGGCATCATGGCCTTAGGCGCCGTCGGCCTGTGGATCGGCAGCATTCCGCTGCTGCTGGGCGTGCTGTTTCTGCTCGGCTTCCAGGCCGCCCTGTTCGGGCCGGTGAAGTACGCGATCCTGCCGCAGCACCTGCGCGAGGAGGAGCTGGTGGGCGGCAACGCCTGGGTCGAGGCCGGCACCTTCCTGGCGATCCTGCTCGGCACGGTGCTGGGCGGCTGGCTGGTGGCCCAGCCCGGCGGCACACACTGGATCAGCGTGGCGATCATCGCCCTGGCGCTGGCCGGCTACGCCGCCTGCCGCGCAATCCCGCCGGCCGCACCGGCCGCGCCGGAGTTGCGCATCAACTGGAACCCGCTGACCGAGACCCTGCGCAACCTGCGCTTCATGCGCACCAACCGGACCGTATTCCTGTCGGTGATGGGCATCTCCTGGTTCTGGCTATACGGCGCCGCTTTCCTGTCGCAGATGCCGACCTATGCCAGCCAGGTGCTGGGCGGCGATCCCTCCGTGGCCACGCTGCTGCTGACACTGTTCTCGGTGGGTATCGGCGCCGGCTCGCTGCTGTGCGAGCGCCTGTCCGGCCACAAGGTGGAGATCGGCCTGGTGCCGCTGGGGTCCATCGGCCTGACGTTATTCGGCATCGACCTGTACCTGGCGCATCCGGAGGCGGCCACTGTGACCGGCCTGAGCGCGAAGGCCTTCCTGGAACAACCCGGCGCCTGGCGCGTGGTCACCGACCTGGTGCTGATCGGCGTCTTCGGTGGCTTCTACATCGTGCCGCTCTACGCCCTGATCCAGACCCGCTCGGAGCCGTCGCACCGCTCGCGCATCATCGCCGGCAACAACATCCTCAACGCCCTGTTCATGGTCGTGGCCGGCGCCCTCGCCGTGGGCCTGTTCAAGGCCGGCCTGTCGATCCCGGAACTGCTGCTGGTGGTGGCGCTGATGAACGCAGCGGTGGCCGTGTTCATCTACTCGCTGGTGCCCGAGTTCCTGATGCGCTTCATGGTCTGGCTGCTGACCCGCACGCTGTACCGCATCGACCAGCGCGGCATGGAGAACATCCCGGACGAGGGGCCGGCGGTGCTCGTGTGCAACCACGTCAGCTTCGTCGACGCCCTGATCCTGGGGGGCAACATCCGCCGGCCGGTGCGCTTCGTGATGTACCACAAGATCTTCCGCATCCCGGTGCTGAATTTCATCTTCCGAACCGCGCGCGCCATCCCCATCGCCCCCGCCCGGGAGGACGAGGCGCTGATGCACAAGGCCTTCGAGGAGATCGCCGCCGCGCTGGCGGCCGGCGACATCGTCGGCATCTTCCCCGAGGGCGGCCTGACGCCGGATGGCGAAATCCAGGGTTTCCGCTCCGGCATCGAGCGCATCATCGAGCGCAGCCCGGTACCGGTGGTTCCCATGGCCCTGAGCGGCCTGTGGGAGAGCATGTGGTCGCGCCGCGACAGCCGCCTGCGGCGCATGCGCCTGCCGCGGCGCCTGCGCGCCCGCATCGGCATGAGCGCCGCCCCGGCAGTGCCGGCGTCGGAGGTCCGGGCGGAGGCGCTGGAGCAGGCCGTTCGGGAGCTGCGCGGCGCCCATCCGTGACCGGATACCTTTACCCACCCGCCCTCGGCATCGGACAATATCCCCTCGGGGAAGTCGGTATCCGGGGATCATGGCGAAGATTGTCAGAAGGACGCGGGACGGGGCGGAGGAGATCGAGCTGGGATCGTTCCAGCTGACGATCGGCCGCCGTCCCGACAGCAACGTCGTCATCGACAACGCCTACACGGCGCTGCAGCATGCCGTCGTCGGCTTTGCCGACGGCCGCCACTACATCGAGGATCTCAAGACCACCCACGGGACCCGGGTCAACGGTGCGGCCGTGCGACAGGCACCGCTGCGCCATGGCGACATCATCCTGATCGGCCTGCAGCGACTGGAGTTCATCGATCCTCCGGTGGCGCGCACCCCGCCGCCGGCACCGCTGCGACGGCCAGCCGTCGCGCCGGCACCGCCCCCCGCCAATCCGCCGGCACCGCCCGGCCCGGCGCCCGCATCTGCGCAGACGATCCCGCTCCCCGGCCTGCCGACCGCAGCGGCCGGCCCCTTCGACCTGCCGCTGCTGACCGCCCTGCCGGACGCCCCGGCCGAGCGGCATGCGCTCGCCGATCCCGCCCCCGCCGGCCTGCTGGACCAGCTGGTCGGCTCGATCCGCTCGCACCGTGAGCGCGAACAGCAGGAACGCGAGGACGCGCAGGCGCGCCTGCGCGGCGAGTGGGACCAGGCCGTGGCCTATGCCGAGCAGCTCAAGCTCAAGGTGGACGGCGATCCGCGCGTGCACTATTTCGCCATCTCCCGGCGCAACAACGACATCATCATCCGCTCCCAGCGCGCGGCCGATCTGCCGGTGACCTTCACCCAGCTGTCGATGGACCATCCCGAGGACAAGGGCCACGCGCTGACCGGCATCTGGCTGCGCCGCACCGCCCAGGCCGACCGCTGCTATCCCACCGCCCGGGAGGCGATGTCCGAGCTGGTCCGGGAGCTGGCCTATCTCATTGCCTGAGTCCACACCACCGCCGTCAGAAGCTGACCAATTTTGTCAGCGGCGCCCGGCTCCCGCCCCGTTTGCCCCGGGGAAGCGGGAGGCGCGAATCTTGCAGACGGGGCTGATGACGAATCTGGCTCGCCCAAGGGCCGGGAAGCCGACCCATATCGGGGGATGGGGGGCTCCATCCATTGCATGTGACCCCGCGCCTGCCGACAATGTCTCAAAGAGGATTCGCTCTCGCTTCAGGATTCAGGACTGAGATGGCCAAGATCATCCGCAAGTCAGGGGCCGCGACCGAGGAATGGCCCCTGGGCCAGACCTCTCTGTCGATCGGTCGCCGGCCGGATAACCACATCGTTCTGCCCGACACGTTCGCGTCGGGCCGGCATGCCATGATCGGCTACGTCAACGGCCGCTATTTCGTCGAAGACCTCAAGAGCAGCAACGGCACCATCCTCAACGGGCAGCGCATCAGCCGGGCTCCGCTGAAGAACGGCGACGTCATCTACATCGGCGCGCAGCGCCTGGAATTCCACGACCAGGCCGCCGCCACATCGGCCGCGGGCGCCGCCGACAGCATGGCGACCACCATCATGCGCGCCCCGGTACTGCCGCTACCGCCGCCGGATGCGACGATGCCGCTGACCGGTGTCTCCGCCATGCCGATGCCGCCGCGTCCCTCGGCCGGCGCCGAGCCGGGAACCGAACCAATACTCATACCGGCGCTCAGTGCCATCCTGGCTCCACCGCCCCCACCCCCGCCGCCTGCGCCACCTCCCGTGGTCGCCGCACCGCCTCCCAAGCCAGCACCGCCGCCCGCGGCCAGCCTGCCGTCGTCGCCGATCGCCGGCTTCAACTTCATCCTGCCGGATCTCGACGCACCCAAGGCCGCCGCTGAAATCGCGCCGCCGCCGAGCGCGGACGACCCGCTGGAGGGTATGGCCCGCTCGATCCGCGCGCACCGCGAACGCGAACAGCAGGACAAGCAGGAGTCGGAAGCCAAGCTGCGCGCGGAATGGGAAAAGATCGTGAGCTACTGCGAGAAACTGCAGGTCAAGCTCAAGGACGACCCGCGCATCCGCTACTTCAACATCTCGCGCCGCAGCGGCGAGGTGACGATCCGCGTACAGCCCGACCCGAAGCTGCCGCAGCAGTTCATCACGCTGAGCCAGGAACACCCGGACCACAAGACCGGCGTGGTCTCCAGCGTCTGGCTGCGCATCACCGGCATGCCGGACCGCTGCCATTCCAGCGCCGACGCCGCGATCGGCGAACTGGCACGCACGGTGGCTTTCCTGTTCGTCTGAAGGCTTGGCAATAACGAAAAACGGCGCCCGAGGGCGCCGTTTTTCATTTCAAGCCAGGAACCTTACGAACGCCTGGCCATGAAGGCCACGCGTTCAAACAGGTGCACGTCGGCTTCGTTCTTCAGCAGGGCGCCGTAGAGCGGCGGCAACGACTTCTTGGTGGAAGCGTCGTGCAGCACGGTCGGGTCGATGTCCTCGGCCAGCAGCAGCTTGAGCCAGTCCAGCAGTTCCGAGGTCGAGGGCTTCTTCTTCAGGCCCGGGATATCGCGCAGGCCGAAGAACACCTCCATGGCCTCCTTGATCAGGTGCTTCTTCAGCCCCGGGAAGTGGACGTCGACGATCTGCTGCATCGTCTCCTTGTCCGGGAAGCGGATGTAGTGGAAGAAGCAGCGGCGCAGGAAGGCGTCCGGCAGTTCCTTCTCGTTGTTGGAGGTGATGATGATGATCGGGCGGTTCTTCGCCTTGACCGTCTCGCGCGTCTCGTAGACGTAGAACTCCATCTGGTCGAGCTCGCGCAACAGATCGTTGGGAAACTCGATGTCGGCCTTGTCGATCTCGTCGATCAGCAGCACCGGCGCCACCTCGCTGTCGAAGGCCTCCCAGAGCTTGCCCTTGATGATGTAGTTGCGGATGTCCTTGACCGACTCCTGGCCAAGCTGCGAGTCGCGCAGGCGCGACACCGCGTCGTACTCGTAGAGGCCATGCTGGGCCTTGGTGGTGGACTTGATCGCCCAGTCGATGAAGGGCCGGCCCATCGCCGTGGCGATCTCGCGCGCCAGCTGCGTCTTGCCGGTGCCGGGCTCGCCCTTGACCAGCAGCGGGCGCTGCAGCGTCACGGCGGCGTTGACGGCCATCATCAGGTCGTTGGTGGCAACGTAGGTATCGGTACCCTGAAAGCGCACGGGGCGTTCCTCGGAAAAGTGCGTAAGAGCCGCAGTTTAAAGGATGGCGGGGCGGTCCGGCAGTTCATTGCCGGCATCACGGCGGCCGGGGCCATGGCGCGCCAGCACGCCGGCCACCGCCTCGATGCCGGCCAGGGCCCCGGAACGGAAATCGCCCTTTCCGAAGTGCCGCTCCATCGCGCGGCAGCAGGCTTCCCACTCTGCCTGGGGCACGCCGCCACCGCCGGCGCCACGGTCGGCGACGATCTCCACGTCGCGGTCGGCCAGCAGCAGGTAGATCAGCACGCCATCGTTTTGCGCGGTGTCCCAGACCCCGAGCTGCGCAAAGGCCTGGATCGCCCGCTGGCGCGGCGCGACACCACGCCAGACCGCCGCCGGATCGAGTGCCGCCTCGATGGCCAAGCGGATCTCGCCGGCATGGCTGGCCTCCAGGGCCTTCACCGCCGCCTCGATCTCGGCCAGCACCGGCGCCGGGAACAGCCGGCGCAGGGTCCAGGGGCCGGCCATCAGGTGTTGCCCCAAGCGGCGCAGTCTCATCTCACCAGCCTCCCGAAGCGCCACCGCCACCGAATCCGCCACCACCACCGCCGAAACCACCGCCACCACCGCCCCCGAAACCGCCCCCGCCGAATCCCCCGCCCCAACTGCCCCCCGAGCTGCGGGAGTTCCAGCCACCACCCCAGCCCCCGGGTCCGCTGCTCCATCCACCCCCACCCGTCCCCATGCAAAGCGAGACTACGAAGGCCAGCAGGGCAGCGCCCACCGCATAGGCCAGCACCCCCAGCAGCAGCATCACCGCGAAGTAGCTGATGGCTCCTGCCGCCACCCCGCCGAAGAAGCGGCCCAGCACCGAGCGCAGGAACATGGTCGTCGCGAACAAGCCGAGGGCCACGAAGCCAAGAAAGTCCCCGGACACGCTCTTCGCACTGCGCCGGGCCGGCGTCGGCAGGCTCTCTCCGCGTACCAGGCCGAGAATGCTGTCGACGCCGGCGTCGATGCCACCGGCGAAGTCGCCCTCACGGAAACGCGGCAGCATCACCTCCTCGATCAGGCGCTTGGCGATGGCATCAGGAATCGCCCCTTCCAGGCCATAGCCGACCTCGATGCGCAGCTTGCGGTCGTCCTTGGCCACCAGCAGCAGGACGCCATCGTCCTGTTCCTTGCGCCCGATCTTCCAGGCCTCGGCGACACGGATGGAGTATTGCTCGATGGTCTCCGGCTGCGTCGTCGGCACCACCAGCACTGCCAGCTGGCTGCCATGATCGCGCTCGAAATCGGCCAGCTTGCGCTCCAGGCGCTCGCGCTCGCCGAAGCCGAGGGTGCCGGTAAGATCGGTGACCCGCGTGCGCAGCTCCGGCACCGCGACCTCCGCGGACGCGGTGAAAGCGGCCAGCAAGGCCAGTACCGCAAACAGGCGCCGGAGCATGGAGCGCGCTTACTTGCCGAAATCCACCTTGGGCGGCTCGGCGATGGCCTTCTCGTTCTCCACCGTGAAGCTCGGCTTGACCTGGGCACCGGTCACCATCGCGGTGAGGTTGGTCGGGAAGGAGCGCACCGTCGTGTTGTAGGCCTGAACCGACTCGATATAGCGGTTGCGCGCCACGGTGATGCGGTTCTCGGTGCCCTCGAGCTGCGCCTGCAGGTCGCGGAACAGGGTGTCCGACTTAAGCTGCGGGTAGTTCTCGGACACCACCAGCAGGCGCGACAGCGCGGACGTCAGCTCGCCCTGTGCACTGGCGAACTGCTTGAGCGCCGCCTCGTCGCTGAAGCTGCCAGCGTTGATGTTGACCGAGCCGACGCGGGCGCGGGCCTCGGTCACCTGCACCAGCACGTCCTGCTCCTGCTGGGCATAGCCCTTCACGGTGGCGACGAGGTTGGGCACCAGGTCGGCACGGCGCTGGTACTGGTTCAGCACCTCGGCCCAGGACGCCTTGATGGCCTCGTCCTGGCCCTGCAGGGTGTTGTAGCCACAGCCGCTCAGCAGCAGTGCCATGCCCAGCAGGCCGGCTTGGATCAGACGGGTCATCGGAAGCGCTCCAGGAAGATCGATACGACTACCATGGAGGGGATGGGCCGGCGAATCAAGCGCTGCCGGCACGCGACAGCGGATCGTGCGCTCAGGCCGGGGTGAACAGGGCCCGCAGCTCGTCCTCGCTCCAGCCGGCGATGCTGCCGGATTCCGCCAGCAGGGCATCGGCCAGGGCGCGCTTCTGTTCCTGCATCTCGGCGATCTTCTGCTCCACGGTGCCTTCGGTGAGCAGCTTGTAGACGAACACCGGCTTGTCCTGGCCGATGCGATGAGCACGGTCGGTGGCCTGCTGCTCCACCGCCGGGTTCCACCAGGGATCGTAGTGGATCACGGTGTCGGCAGCGGTCAGGTTCAGGCCGGTGCCGCCGGCTTTGAGGCTGATCAGGAACAGCGGCGCGTCACCGCGCTGGAAGCGCTCCACCAGCGATTCGCGGTCGCGGCTCTCGCCGGTCAGCTTGAGATAGCGCATGCCTTCTTTCTGCAGGCGCTCCTCGATCAGCTCCAGCATGCTGGTGAACTGCGAGAACAGCAGGATGCGACGCCCCTCCTCCAGCATCTCCGGCAGCAGGTCCATCAGCAACTGCAGCTTGGCCGATTCGGTGACCTGCGCCGCCGCATCCATCTTCAACAGGCGCGGGTCGCAGCAGACCTGGCGCAGCTTCAGCAGCGCATCCAGCACCACGATATGGCTACGCGCCAGGCCGCGAGAGGCGATCTCCTCGCGCAGGCGCTGGTCCATGGACAGGCGCAGCGTTTCGTAGAGCTCGCGCTGTGCCCCCTCCAGCGCCACGCTGCGGATCAGGTCGGTGCGCGGCGGCAGCTCGGTGGCGACCTCCGCCTTGGTCCGCCGCAGCAGGAAGGGCTTGATGCGCCGCAGCAGCTGCTCGCGCGCATCCTGGTCGCCGTTCTGCTCGATCGGCTTGCGATAGCGCTGGCGGAACTCCGTCTCGCTGCCGAGGTACCCCGGCATCAGGAAGTTCATCAGCGACCAGAACTCGCCGAGGTGGTTTTCCATCGGCGTGCCGCTGAGGCACAGCCGGTGTCGTGCTCGCAGCTGGCTGACCTTCTGCGCCGCCTGCGAGCGGCTGTTCTTGATGTACTGCGCCTCGTCCAGCACCAGCAGGTGATACTCGTGGCGCGACAGCGCCTCGTGATCGCGCGCCAGCAGCGGATAGGTGGTCAGCACCAGGTCGTGATCGCGGATCTCGTGGTGGCGCAGGCGCCGGTCCTGGCCCTGCAGCACCAGCACGCGCAGTGCCGGCGCATAGCGCTTGGCCTCGCGGCGCCAGTTGAACATCAGGCTGGTCGGCGCCACCACCAGGCAGGGGCGGTCCATGCGGCCGCTTTCCTTCTCCAGCAGCAGGTGGGCCAAGGTCTGCAGGGTCTTGCCCAGACCCATGTCGTCGGCCAGCACGCCACCGAAACTCTGCGCGCGCAGGAACTGCAACCAGTTGAGACCCTGCTGCTGGTAGCCGCGCAACTGTGCGTTGAGCCCCTCGGGCGGCGCCACCTCGACCACGCCAGCCAACGGGCCGGGGGCCTGGCCGTCGAAGCGCAGCTGTGGCAGGTGCAGCAGTTCATCCAGCGTCAGCGCCTGCGGGCGCGGCAGCCACAGGCGTCCGCCGTCGTCGAGCCAGGTCGCCGTGAACAGCTCGCGCAGCACGTTGAGCACCGGCTTGAGCCGGCCGGCCGGCACGCGGATCCAGCGATCGCGGGCCTCGTCACGCAACAACAGCGGCGCATCGTCTTCCAGCGCCGCGAACTTCTGCGGGGTCCAGCCGGCACGCGGATCCTGCAGGAAGGCCACCAGCAGCGGCAGCAGCGGCAGGCGCTCGCCCTCCACGTCCACATCCAGCGCCACGCCGAACCAGTCGCGCCCCTCGCCCTCCTGCATCTGCAACAGCCAATCAGGCTCCGGCTCGTACAGGCGGAAGCTGAAATCGCGATCGACGTCGATCTGCCAGCCTTCACGCTGCAGCGCCGGCAGCGGCTCGGCCATCAGCTTCAGCCAGTCGCGCTCGCTGTGGGGGGTCAGCAGCGAGGGACGCTTGGAATCGAAGGACACCAGGCCGAGGGCCAGCAGGCGGCGGCAGGCGGCGTCCTCGGCGGCGGGATCGCGCAGCAGGAAGCCCTGCCCGTGCTCACCCACCGCCGGCTCGCCGTAGCGGCAGCGTTGCACGCCATAGTCGAACAGCAGCTGCGCGCAGTCGCGCACGCGCTCGTCACGGCCACCGTAGCCGTGCTCCGTGCGCAGCAGCCGTACGACCGGCAGCGGCCAGGGCGGAGTCACCGTCATGGTCGCGGTCGGCTGGAGTTAACCCTTGGCGCGCTGCTCGAGGATTTCCACGGCCGGCAGCTTCTTGCCTTCGAGGAACTCGAGGAAGGCGCCGCCGCCGGTGGAGATGTAGTCGATGCGCTCGGCCACCTTGAACTTGTCGATCGCCGCCAGGGTGTCGCCACCGCCGGCCAGCGAGAAACCCTCGGCCGATGCAATGGCTTCGGCGATGGCCTTGGTGCCGCCGGCGAAGCTGTCGTACTCGAACACGCCCACCGGGCCGTTCCAGACGATAGTGCCGCAGGACTTCAGCAGCGCTGCCAGCTTCTTGCGCGTCTTGGGGCCGATGTCGAGGATCATCTCGTCGGACTCCACCTCATCGGCGCTGCGCACCTCGGCATGCGCCTCGGCGGAGAACTCGGAGGCCACCACCACGTCCTCCGGCAGCGGGATGTCGCCGCCGCGGGCCTGGATCTTGGCCAGGATGGAGCGCGCCTTGTCCAGCATGTCGGCCTCGTGCAACGACTTGCCCACCGGCTTGCCCATGGCCGCCAGGAAGGTGTTGGCGATACCGCCGCCGATGATCAGCTGGTCGGCCACGTCGGCCAGGTTTTCCAGCAGGTCCAGCTTGGTGGAAACCTTGCTGCCGCCGACGATCACGGCCAGCGGCTTCTTCGGCGTCGCTAGGGCGGTGCCCAGCGCATCCAGCTCCGCGGCCAGCAGCGGGCCAGCGCAGGCGATCGGCGCAAACTTGGCCACGCCGTGGGTCGAGGCCTCGGCGCGGTGCGCGGTGCCGAAGGCATCCATCACGTAGACGTCGCAGAGCGCCGCCATTTTCTTCGACAGCGCCTCGTCATTGTCCTTCTCGCCCTTCAGGAAGCGGGTGTTCTCGCCCAGCGCGATCTGGCCCGGCTCCATGGCGATGCCGTCGATCCAGTTGGTCACCAGCGGCACGGTGCGCTCGAGCTTCTCGGACAGCCAGGCGGCCACCAGGGTCAGCGAGGCCTCGGGATCGAACTTGCCGGCCTTCGGGCGGCCCAGGTGCGACACCACCAGCACCGAGGCGCCTTTCTCCAGCGCCAGCTTCAGCGTCGGCAGCGAGGCGCGCAGGCGCGCGTCGGAGGTGATGCGGCCATTGGAGATCGGCACGTTGAGATCCTGGCGGATCAGCACGCGCTTGCCGGTCAGGTCCAGGTCGGACATGCGAAGGACGGTCATTATTTTTACTCCGTGCAGCGGAAGACAGGATGGGATAACCAAGAAAAACGGGAGGGGGAGTCTTGCGTCTCCCCGCTCCCGTTCTCGTCTCCCGAAGGCTTACTTGGCGACGACGCGAACCATCTCGAGGCACTTGTTGGAGTAGCCCCACTCGTTGTCGTACCAGCTCACCAGCTTGACGAAGGTCTTGTCCAGGGCGATGCCGGCTTCGGCGTCGAAGATCGAGGTGCGGGCGTCGCCGATGAAATCGGTGGCCACGACCTTGTCCTCGGTGTAGCCGAGGATGCCCTTGAGGGCGCCTTCGCTCTGGGCCTTCATCTCGGCCTTGATCTCTTCATAGGTGGCCTCGCGCTCGAGGTCGACCGTCAGGTCCACCACCGAGACGTCGGAGGTCGGCACGCGGAAGGCCATGCCGGTCAGCTTCTTGTTCAGCTCGGGGATCACCACGCCCACGGCCTTGGCGGCGCCGGTGGAGGACGGGATGATGTTCTCGAGGATGCCGCGACCGCCGCGCCAGTCCTTGCTGCTCGGGCCGTCCACGGTCTTCTGCGTGGCGGTGGCAGCGTGCACGGTGGTCATCAGGCCGCGCTTGATGCCCCACTTGTCGTTCAGCACCTTGGCCAGCGGCGCGAGGCAGTTGGTGGTGCAGGAGGCGTTGGAGACGATGGACTGGCCGGCGTAGGTCTTGTGATTGACGCCGTAGACGAACATCGGGGTGTCGTCCTTCGACGGGGCCGAGATGATCACCTTCTTGGCGCCGGCGGCGAGATGCTTCTCGGCGCTGGCCTTGTCCAGGAACAGGCCGGTCGACTCGATGACGACTTCAGCGCCGATCTCGTTCCACTTCAGGTTGGCCGGATCGCGCTCCTGCGTCAGGCGGATCTTCTTGCCGTTGATGACCAGGGCGCCGCCCTCGATCTTGATGTCGCCCTTGAAGCGGCCATGCACGGAATCGTACTGCAGCATGTACGCGAGGTAGTCCGGCTCCAGCAGGTCGTTGATGCCGACGATCTCGATATCGCCATCGAAGTTCTGCACGGCGGCACGCAGCACGTTGCGGCCGATGCGGCCGAAGCCATTGATACCTACTTTGACGGTCATCTCACTTTCCTCGGTTTCAAAGACTGCGGATCGTCCGCAGCGTCCGGTAAAAACAAAAGGGCGCCTCGCGGCGCCCCTCCAATCATTTGCCCAGCAGCGCGGCAACCTTCGCCACGACGTTTTCGACCGTGAAGCCGAAGTGCTTCATGACCGCCGCCAGCGGCGCAGACTCGCCGTAGGTGTCCACGCCAAGGACCTCGCCCTCGTCGCCGACCATGCCGGCCCAGTACAGCGAGACACCGGTCTCGATCGCCAGGCGCTTGCGCAGCGTCTTGGGCAGCACCGACTCGCGGTAGGCGGCATCCTGGCGGCGGAAGATCTCGGCGCAGGGCACCGACACCACGCGCACGTTGATGCCCTGCTCGGCCAGCTTCTTGGCCGAATCGACGGCGAGCTGCACTTCCGAACCGGTGGCGATCAGGATGCCCTCGGCCGCAGCCGCCGGCTCCCACAGCACGTAGCCGCCGCGACGGGCATCGGTGAAGTGCTGCTCCGGATGTGCCTGCGGCACCAGGTTCTGGCGCGTCAGCGCCAGCGCGCTGGGGCCATCCTTGCGCTCGATGGCATCCTGCCAGGCGATAGCGGTCTCGAACTGGTCGGCCGGGCGCCACACGTTCAGGTTCGGGATCAGGCGCAACGAGGCGACGTGCTCCACCGACTGGTGGGTGGGGCCGTCCTCGCCCAGGCCGATCGAGTCGTGGGTGTAGACGAAGATGCTGCGGATCTTCATCAGCGCGGCCATGCGCACGGCGTTGCGCGCGTAGTCGCTGAAGGTCAGGAAGGTGCCGCCGAAGGGAATCAGGCCGCCGTGCAGGGCGACGCCGTTCATGATCGCCGACATGCCGAACTCGCGCACGCCGTAGTTCACGTAGTTGCCGTCGAGGCGGCCGTGACGCAGGGCCTTGTGACCCTTGAAGTCGGTGCAGTTGGACTCGGTGAGGTCGGCGGAGCCGCCGAACAGTTCCGGCAGGCCCGAGGCCAGCGCGTCCAGCACGTTCTTGGAAGCCTTGCGCGTGGCCACCGGCTTGTCGAACTTCGCAGCCTCGGCCAGCGTGGCGGCGGCGTGCTCGGCCCAGCCGGCCGGCAGGTCGCCCTTCATGCGGCGCTCGAACTCGGCGGCGTCCTCGGGGAACTTCTCGGCGTAGGCGCGGAAGGCCTGGTCCCAGGCCTGCTGGCGCTGCTTGCCCTTCTCCAGCGCGCTCCAGCCGGCGCGGACGTCGTCCGGAATCTCGAAGGGCGCGTGGGTCCAGCCCAGCTTCTCGCGCACCAGCTTGATCTCGGCCTCGCCCAGCGGAGAGCCGTGGCTCTTTTCCTTGCCCTGCAGGTTGGGCGAGCCGAAGCCGATGATGGTCTTGCAGCAAATCAGCGTCGGCTTGT
Source organism: Pseudomonadota bacterium (assembly GCA_052035235.1). Lineage (GTDB taxonomy): Bacteria > Pseudomonadota > Gammaproteobacteria > Nevskiales > Nevskiaceae > Solimonas_A. The sequence continues at coordinate 21,457 of JBPOHT010000028.1, forward strand.
CCTGCGTGGCGCGGGCGGTGTCGATCGCCTTCTTGATCTCGGCCGGGTTGTGGCCGTCGACCTTGCGGATCACCTGCCAGCCGTAGGCCTCGAAACGGGCCGGCGTGTCGTCGCGGAACCAGCCCTCGACCTCGCCGTCGATGGAGATGTTGTTGTCGTCGTAGAACACCACCAGCTTGCCCAGGCCCAGTGTGCCGGCCAGCGAGCAGACCTCGTGGCTGATGCCTTCCATCAGGCAGCCGTCGCCGGTGAAGGCGTAGGTGTAGTGATCGACCACGTTGTGGCCGTCACGGTTGTAGCGCGCGGCGAGCACGCGCTCGGCCAGCGCCATGCCCACGGCATTGCCCAAGCCCTGGCCCAGCGGGCCAGTGGTGGTTTCCACGCCCGGGGTGATGCCGTACTCCGGGTGGCCGGCGGTCCTGGAGTGCAACTGGCGGAAGTTCTTCAGTTCCTCGATCGGCAGCGGGTAGCCGGTGAGGTGCAGCAGCGCGTAGAGCAGCATCGAACCGTGGCCATTGGACACCACGAAGCGGTCGCGGTTGGCCCAGGTCGTGTCGGCCGGGTTGTGGCTCAGGTAGTCGTTCCAGAGCACCTCGGCGATGTCCGCCATACCCATGGGCATGCCCGGGTGGCCGGAGTTGGCCTTTTGCACGGCGTCCATCGACAGGGCGCGGATGGCATTGGCGAGTTCGAAGCGGTTCGTCGCGGGCATAGGGGAGCGGCGGCCTGAGGAAACAAAAAGGGCGCATATTTTCAGGGTTTGCGCGCGCCGGGGCAAGGAAACTCCCCATTCATTGGGGACCCAGGACACAAAAAAGCCCGGCGACCAAGGCCGCCGGGCTTTTATATCAATGACTTACTGCGCTTTTTCGGACCGCGCCGCCCACCACTTCATGGAATGCGGGGCCTGCTGCCGCTCGCCACCCAGGGACGGGTACAGCAGGCTGTGGGCCACATCCTCGGCCGCCGGCTTGCTGAAGTCGCAGACACCGCCCGTGAAGATCGCACGAACCTCGGCGATCTGCGCCTCGCTGAGCTTGCCGGCGTAGTCGGCCGGGTCCACCGGACGCAGCTGGCAGCGGATGATGTCGTCGGTCATCGGCATGCCGGCCACCATGCGCGGCGTCTTGGTCACCGGCAGCGCCAGCGAGCAGACTCCCAGGCCGGAGCCGTCATTGTTGTAGAACTCCGGCAGGTCGACGCGCAGCGGGATGTTGACGTCGAATTCCGGTATCAGGTCGTGCAGCGGCCCGAGTTGCGGCAGCAGCGGCAGCTGCGCCAGCCCCAGCGGCAGCAGGATCGCGTCCGGCAGCTCCAGGCGACCGCCGATGGTGCCGAAGACGCAGCGGTCGGCCGCCGCCGCCGGCTTGGCCTCGATCACCGCGGCCATGTGGTCGCCGCCGTACTCCGGCCGCTGCAGCCCCTCCAGCCACTGCTCCATCACCGGATAGCCGTCGGCCTGGGTCACCACGCCGCGCCACAGGCCCTGGGTCGTCACCTGGCCGGTCTGCTTCTGCAGGCGCGAGCGCACGATGAAGGGCCGCACCGCCTCGTGGATGTTCGCCACCGGGATCAGGTCCAGGTAGGGAGCATGATCCAGCACCGGGGTCTCGGCCAGGGCGCCGCGGCCGATGACGCCGCCGACCAGGTAGGCGGTCTTGGCCATCTGCTCGTTCATGCGCATGCGCTCGGCCACCGGCTGGCCGTCGATGTTGAAGCCACCGATGTTGCGGTTGACGTCGAGGAACTCCTCGGCGCTGATGGTGCCGGCCAGCAGGGCCCCCAGGCCGTACTGCACGCCGGTGTTGTCGAGCGGGCGGTTGGCGTAGCCGGTGGCCGGGTCACGGCCGAAGATGTTGACGTTGGCGTCCTGCACCGTGCAGCGCACACCCTTCAGGTTGGGGCCGTTGGGATTGTCCGGCCCGCGGTAGCGGTCGGCCTCGGGCACCGGGCCGCAGCCGGTCTCGGGATTGAGCAGGTCCAGGAAGGCATCGACCCAGGACTGGCAGATGGCGTTGAGCGGGTTGCCCACCAGCAGGTTGTGGCCATTGACCGCCGCCTGCTTGGGCACGCTCCAGTTCAGCGAGCTGTTCTCGTAGTAGTGCTGCAGCAGGCCGCAGTCCGCCACCGTCATCGCCGTGGTCAGGATATCGGCGAAGGTCGCCGTGGGCATCGCGCCGCTGAGCACGCCCGGCGAGCTGTTGGCCAGGTTGTACTGCTGCAGCGCCGCGCCCGAGCCGTTGGTGCCGATCATGAAGCGCACCAGGCCGTACTTCTCGGTGATGTGCTCCTTCATCAGCATCGCCGTCTCGGCGCTGATCAGCGGGTTGCAGTGATTGCCGAAGGCGCTGAGCGTGTTGTGGATCACCAGGTCGCCCTTGGCCAGGCGATCGGCGATGCCCACCAGGTTGATCAGCAGGTTGTCGGCCGAGATCTCGGTCAGCGCCAGCGCGCCCAGCACCAGGTTGGGGTCGCTCTTGCCCTGCTGGTAGCCGACGCCGCAGGACTCGCCGAAGACGTAATAGACATGGCCATCCCATTGCGTGGCCGCGAACGGCGCCTCGGCACCACGGGCATGCGGGTCGTCCAGCACCGCCAGGCGCGCGATGCCGCGGTTGATCGTGGAGGTCTCCATGCGCACCACGAAGGGCACGGCACGGCCATCCTTGGTCTCGGTCATGATCACGTCGCCCGGGTAGGCGGCATAGGGGTCGGTGAGCTCCTTGAAGCCCTGGGTGGTCAGCGAGCGGTAGAACCACTTGTACTGCGTGACGACCGAGCAGTTGGCGTCGATCGGTGCGCCAAGGCCGTTGTCCTCGGTGCGGCAGATGAAGGGCTTCTGGTGGGGGCCCGACGACACTGGGCCGGTGATCGGGTGGTTGAGCACGGTCAGCTCGGCGCGACGCGTGCCCGCGTCGCCGGTGACCGTGGCCGCCAGGCGGTTGGCGCCGTCGACCAGGCCCGTGACCAGGCCGCGCACTTCACCGCCTTCGGTCCGCGCGAACGCAGCGCTGACATCGACGCCGTTGCGCGTGACCTTGAAGCTGTCGCCCGCCGCCAGGCCGCGCAGGCCCAGCAGCACGTCGCCGTCGGTCACCGCCTCGGGCAGCGTCGACAGCGTGATCATCTCGAACTGGCCCGCCTCCAGCGGCGGCGTGGCGCGCGTGTGGTAGTCGGCCTCCACCAGGTTGGTGCCGCCCACCCCACCGCCCGCACCGTCCACCGGTTCCGAACGGCTGTTGCAGCCACCCAACGCCAACAGCAAAGCCGCGCACAGCAAGGTGCGCCTCGTCCGGCCCGTCATGTTTTCTCCTCCAGGATTAATGTGAAGCTTTTGTTATGCCGCCCAACATAACCCCTGGGCGGCTTCCCGGAAATGAGCGGAAATTACTAGGGCGGTTGATCCTGGGGCGGAATGTCCTTGCTGGTTACAGGCGAGCGCCGCGCCCGGAACACCAGGTACACCATCCAGGGGAAGGCGAAGCTCCACCAGCCGATCGCATCGGCCAGCGGGAACTCCGCCATCTGCGGGTCACCGACGTAGCGCTGCAACCGCACCCAGGCATAGACCGCCACGAACAGCCAGCAGAGCTGCGTGGCGGCCAGCCACAGCAGCCGCGACCACCAGCGCACACGCGGCTGGAACAGGATCAGCAGCGGCGGCAGGAACAGCAGCAGGGCGTTGAGCAGGCCGCGGGGGGTGGCGGGAAACAGCTGGGCCAGCAGTTCCATCAGCCCTGCTCCTTGCGGAACTTGATGCTGCAGCCGAGGCTCGGCTGCTGGCGCTCGCCGACCTCGCGCCCAGCCAGCAGGGCGTCCAGTGCCGCCCGCAATTCGGCACCCGTCACCGGTCGGCCGTTGCCCGGCGTGGAGTCGTCCAGCCGGCCACGGTAGGCCAGGCGCAATCCGGAATCGAACAGGAAGAAATCCGGCGTGCAGGCCGCCTGGTAGGCACGCGCCACGTCCTGGCTTTCGTCATAAAGGTAGGGAAACGGATAGCCCAGGGCCCGCCCGGCCTCGGCCATCGGCCCCGGCGCGTCCTCGGGATAGGCCTGGGCGTCGTTGGAGGAGATCGCCACCAGCCCCACCCCGCGCCCCTGGTAGTCGCGCGCCAGCCGGACCAGCTCGGCGTTGACGTGCTTCACGTAAGGGCAATGATTGCAGATGAACATGACCAGCGTGGCGTATTCCGCCCGGATGTCGGCCAGTCCCAGGCGCCTGCCGCTGAGGGTGTCGGGCAGGCTGAAATCCGGTGCGAACGTGCCCAGGGCAAGCATGCTGGAGGGTGTCGGGGCCATTCTTGGCTCTTTGAGGGGGGCGGATTCGGGCGCTACGGGCCGGGCTTTTGTGCAAGATTAGCCGCCCCGGGCCCCCGAATTCATCCCTATGGCGACCTCGGCCCGCAGGCTTTACAATATCCGCTCATCCGCATAAACGGATTGAGACTCCCGTTTACCCCATTTCGAGGGCTGCATCGATGTCCGAATACCTGTTTACCTCCGAGTCCGTTTCCGAAGGCCATCCGGACAAGATGGCGGACCAGATCTCCGACGCCATCCTCGACGCCATCCTGGCGCAGGACCCGCGCGCGCGCGTTGCCTGCGAGACCCTGGTGAAGACGGGCGTGGTCGTGCTGGCCGGCGAAGTCACCACCAGCGCCAACATCGACGTCGACGCCATCGCGCGCGGCGTGGTCAACGGCATCGGCTACAGCAACACCGACGTCGGCTTCGACGGCCACACCTGCGGCGTGCTCAACATCATCGGCAAGCAGTCGCCGGACATCGCCATGGGCGTCGACGGCACCGCCAAGAAGGCCAAGGCCGCCGAGGACATCGGCGCCGGCGACCAGGGCCTGATGTTCGGCTACGCCTGCAACGAGACCAGCGCCCTGATGCCGGCGCCGATCTTCTATGCCCACCGCTTGGTGGAGCAGCAGGCCAAGATCCGCAAGGCCAAGAAGGGCGGCCTGTCCTGGCTGCGCCCGGACGCCAAGAGCCAGATCACGCTGCGCTACAAGGATGACCAGGTCACCGGCATCGACGCCGTGGTGCTGTCCACGCAGCACGACCCGAGCATCAAGCTCAAGGACCTGCGCGAGGCCGTGCTGGAAGAGATCATCAAGCCGGTGCTGCCGGCCAAGTGGCTGACCAAGGCGACCAAGTTCCACATCAACCCGACCGGCAACTTCGTTATCGGCGGCCCGGTGGGTGACTGCGGCCTGACCGGCCGCAAGATCATCGTCGACTCCTACGGCGGCTGGGCGCGCCACGGCGGCGGCGCCTTCTCCGGCAAGGACCCGTCCAAGGTCGACCGTTCGGCCGCCTACGCCGCGCGCTACGTGGCCAAGAACATCGTGGCCTCGGGCCTGGCCGACCGTTGCGAGGTGCAGGTCAGCTACGCCATCGGCGTGGCCGAGCCGACCTCGATCATGGTCACCACCTTCGGCACCGGCAAGGTCTCCGACCAGGCCCTGGAGAAGCTGGTGCGCCGTCACTTCGACCTGCGTCCGGGCGGCATCATCAAGATGCTCGACCTGATCCACCCGATGTACCAGGCCACCGCCTCCTACGGCCACTTCGGCCGCAAGCCCTACGACTTCAAGGGCGCCGACGGCAAGACCCACACCGCCTTCTCCTGGGAGAAGACGGACAAGGCCGAGCTGCTCGCGTCCGACGCCAAGAAACTGAAGTAAGCATCAACTGGGGAGGCGGCGTCCGTCGCCTCCCCACCTTTAAAAGCCCCCGGAGTCATACATGAACGCCCAGCTCAAGCCCGTCTCCCCCGACTACAAGATCCGTGACATCGGCCTGGCCGAATTCGGCCGCAAGCGCATCCGCATGGCCGAGGAGGAAATGCCGGGCCTGATGAGCATCCGCGCCAAGTACGCCCCGCTGCAGCCGCTCAAGGGCGTGCGCCTGACCGGCTCCCTGCACATGACCAAGGAAACGGCCGTGCTGCTGGAGACGCTCAAGGCGCTGGGCGCCTCGGTGCGCTGGGCTTCCTGCAACATCTTCTCGACGCAGGACGACGCCGCCGCGGCCGTGGCCGCCGCCGGCACGCCGGTGTTCGCCTGGAAGGGCGAGACGCTGGAGGAATACTGGGACCTGACGCTGGACTGCGTCACCCACACGCTGGCCGACGGCACCCTGACCGGCCCCGAGCTGGTGGTGGACGACGGCGGCGACGTCACGCTGCTGATCCACAAGGGCTACGAACTGGAGCTCGGCGACAAGTGGGTCGACAGCCCCTCGGACAACCATGAAGTGCAGGTCATCAAGAACCTGCTCAAGCGCGTCGCCAAGGAGCGCCCGGGCTTCTGGACCCGCGTGGTCAAGGACTGGCGCGGCGTCTCGGAAGAAACCACCACGGGCGTGCACCGCCTGTACCAGATGATGGAGGCCGGCAAGCTGCTGGTGCCCGCCATCAACGTCAACGACTCGGTCACCAAGAGCAAGTTCGACAACCTCTACGGCTGCCGCGAATCGCTGGCTGACGGCATCAAGCGCGCCACCGACCTGATGATCGCCGGCAAGGTCGCCTTCGTGGCCGGCTACGGCGACGTGGGCAAGGGCTCGGCGCACTCGCTGCGCGGCCTCGGCGCGCGCGTGGTCGTGTCCGAGATCGACCCCATCAACGCCCTGCAGGCGGCGATGGAAGGCTTCGAGGTCAAGACCATCGACGACGTGCTGCCCTACGCCGACATCTACGTCACCACCACCGGCAACAAGGACATCATCACCCTCGAGCACATGAAGGCGATGAAGAACAACGCCCTGGTGTGCAACATCGGCCACTTCGACAACGAGATCCAGATGGACCGCCTCAACGCCTCCGGCGCCGTGCGCGACACCATCAAGCCGCAGACCGACCGCTACACCTTCCCGGACAGCGGCAAGTCGATCTACGTGCTGGCCGAAGGCCGCCTGATCAACCTGGGCTGCGCCCACGGCCACCCGTCCTTCGTGATGTCCAACAGCTTCTCCAACCAGACGCTGGCGGCGATGGACCTGTGGGCCAACAAGGACAGCTACCAGAAGACGGTCTACCGCCTGCCCAAGAAGCTCGACGAGGAAGTGGCACGCCTGCACCTGGCCCAGATCGGCGTGAAGCTGACCACGCTGACCCAGGCCCAGGCCGATTATCTCGGCGTGCCGGTCGAAGGCCCGTACAAGCCCGAGCACTACCGCTACTAGGAACCATCCCCGGGGCGCCGCAATGGCGCCCCGGGGAACAAGAAAGCTTTGGCCATGGCCCAGGAAATCCACTTCTCCTTCGAGCTGTTCCCGCCGCGCACGCCCGAGGGCTGGCAGAAGCTGCCGAATCTCGTGCAGAAGCTGGCGACGGTGCGCCCGGCGTTCTTCTCGGTCACCCATGGCGCCGGCGGCTCCGACCAGCACGGCACCTACGAGGCGATCGTGCAGGTGGTGGAGCACAGCGGCATCGAGGCCGCGCCGCACCTGACCTGCGTCGGCTCCACCCGCGCCAACGTCGCGGCATTGCTGCAGCGCTACCGCGAGGCCGGCGTGAAGCGCATCGTCGCGCTGCGCGGCGACCTGCCGCAGGGCTACGACGGCGCCAGCGCCCCGGGTGAGTTCCACTATGCCAACGAGCTGGTGAGCTTCATCCGCGAGCAGCATGGCGATCACTTCCGCATCGAAGTGGCGGCCTATCCGGAGATGCACCCCCAGGGCCTCAACCCGGCCCAGGACTTCGACAACTTCCGCCGCAAGGCGGAGGCCGGCGCGCACGCCGCGATCACGCAGTACTTCTTCAACGCCGACGCCTACTTCGACTTCGTCAACCGCTGCGAGCAGGCAGGGCTGAAAATCCCGGTGATCGCCGGCATCATGCCGATCACCAACTTCGCGCAGCTGGCGCGCTTCTCCGCCGCCTGCGGCGCCGAGATCCCGCGCTGGATCCGCCTGCGCCTAGAACAACTGCAGGACGACAAGCCGGCGCTGCTGGACTTCGGCCTGGACGTGGTGACGCAGCTGTCGCGCACGTTGCTGGACAACGGCGCACCGGGCCTGCACTTCTACACGCTGAACCAGTCGGAGTCGACGCTGCGGCTGTGGAAGAACCTCGCCCTGCCGGTGCCGGCGGCCGCCTAGCCGCCCGCGGATGATCCTGCTCGCCGCCCTGGTCTTCGCCGCGCTGAGCGTGGCGACGGCCTGGCTGGAGCAGGTGCTGCACCGACGCACCCGCGACCAGCCGCTGCGGATCTGGCAGGAGTGGTTCCTGCTGCCGCTGGCGCGCGTCTTCTGCCTGATGGCCTTCATCCTGCTGTCCGGTGCCGCCCTGTACGGGCTGCGTGGCATGCCCTCCCCGGCGGAGCTGCTCGACGCGTCGCCCGGCCGCGCCGACCGACTCATCACCTGGCTGTTCTTCACCGGACTGCTGCTGCCGGCCATCCCGCTGCTGCGCCGCGCGCCGGGCCTGATCCTGCCGCTGCAGGGCGGCGCCGGCGTGGCACTGGTCTTCACCTGGCTGGCGGCGGCCGCAGGCTTGCATGGCGCGCGGCTGCTGCCGGATCTGCCGACGCTGCTGCTGCTGGCCGCCCTCTCCGGCCTGGCCATGGCCTGCGCTCATTTGCTGACGCAGGCGGTGGATGACGAAGTCCGGCGCCAGGAAGCCTACGACCTGCTGCTGCTCTGGCTGCAGCTGCCGCTGCTGGTGGTGTACGGACACTGGCTGGGACGCCAGCTCCCCACATGAAGCCCGTCAGGGCGCCAGGATGCGCCGCGCGCGCAGCACCGGCGTGGGGACGCCCTCCGGCGCCACCACCACGCTGAGGCTGTCGGCCTCGATCGCCATGGCCTCCAGCCCGCGCTGCTTCGGCAGCGGCCAGACCCGCGGTGGTCGCGCCAGCGTCTCGGCCCAGCTCTCGCCGGGCCGCCGGTCGAAGCAGAACAGCCGGCTGTAGCTGATCATGGCCAGGCGCAAGCCGTCGCGGGACAGGTCCATCGCCGTCACCGAAACCCGGCCCCGCGGCGCCGCCAGCGGCGCCGCGGGCGGCAGCTTGACCGGCACCGGCAGTTGCACCGTGGCCAGGCGCTCGGCGGTCTGCACGCCGGGGCCTGGGTCCAGCGGCAGACGGTAGAACCCGACCCGGGGCGCACCCTTTTCCATCACCAGGATATGCCCGCCTTCGGCATCCACCGCCAGGCCCTCGGCATCGCGCGGGCCGTCCGGATAGCGGAAGTCGATGCGCCGCAGCGGCTTCACCCGGCTGGCATCCAGCTCCGGCTCCGGCATCAGGTAGATCGTCGCGGTGTTGCGGAAGGCGAGGTTGTCGCCGATGTCGCCCACGGCCAACCAGCTGCGCCCGTCACGCTCGTAGAGGGCGATGTCCTCCCAGTCCATCGCGTCGGCCCCCTCGACCTCGATGCGCGCGATGACCTGGCCGCGGCGATTGAAGGCGAACAGCCGCGGGCCATCGCCGCTGTCATTGTGGGCCCAGTAGATGCCGGGCCAGCGCCGCGAGGCCGCCAGGCCGGAAAGCTCCGGCAACTCCCGGTCGTTGACCGTGGTCAAAGGCTCGAAGGCGGCGGGAGCGGGCTCGGCCACGGCCGGGGGCAGCACCAGCGCCAGCATCAGCGAGAGGGCCGCAGGCTGTGCAAATCTATTGAATGATTTGCATACGGCGGACCACCTGTTACATGAATTCATGGGCGCAAGTGACTGCTGAGGCTGAGATTTATCGAAACATCCACAAAATCTGTGGATAAGTGTGTGGGCAATATTCTCGTCACTACCCTAAGTAGCCACCCCGCCTGGCATTTTTACCGTGGGAACATTTTGTATCCACTCCGCATCCCATTTTTTAATCAATGACTTACGTGATTCTTGCAGCATTCTTGCAGAAAAAAGTCGCTATCACGGGCCTTGTGGCAGCGTCCCTTGACTGCTGTGCATAAAGGAAGGCGGAACACCGGATTGCCACCCGGCTGCCGCTAAACTTCCCGCATGAAAATGTCCCCACCCTGCGTGCTGTGCCTGTCCGGCCACGATCCCACCGGCGGTGCCGGTCTCAGCGCCGACATCGAGGCGATCGGCGCCCTCGGCGGCCACGCCCTGGGCGTCATCACCGCCAATACTGTGCAGGACACTTCCGATGTCCAGCGGGTGTCGGCGGTGCCGCCGATCCTGATGGCGGCCCAGATCGAAGCCCTGATGGCCGACTGCCGCATCGGGGCCATCAAGATCGGCCTGCTCGGCGACGCCGCCCAGCTCGACCCCATTCTCGACTGCATTCGCCGCCTGCAGGTTCCCGTGGTGCTGGATCCGGTGCTGCGCGCCGGTGGCGGCGCCCACCTGGTCCGCAGCGAGCTGCTGCTGGCCGTGAAGGAACGGCTGCTGCCACAGGTCACCGTCCTGACCCCGAATGCCGCCGAGGCGCGCCTGCTGGGCGGTGGCGAGGACGGCGCCGCCCTGCTGGCCACCGGCCTCACCCACCTGCTGGTGACGCGCGGCGACGAACCCGGCGGCAACGTGGTGAACACCTGGTACCGGGCCGGCCAGCCGCCCCGCGACTTCGAGTGGCCGCGCCTGCCGCAGCGCTTCCACGGTGCCGGCTGCACCTTGGCCGCCGCCATTGCCGCCCTGCTGGCAGCGGGCAAACCAGTGGCTGAAGCACTCGAAGGCGCGCAGGCCTACACCCACGGCGCGCTGTCCCGCGCCTATGCCGTGGGCGGTGGGCGCCTGATCCCCGGGCGACGCGCCGCATGAAGCACCTGCCGCCCCTGTCAGCGCCTCTGCGCGGTCTTTACGCGATCACCTCCGAGGCCATCTGCCGCTCGCCGGAACGGCTGGTAGCGTCCGCCGCCGAGGCCCTGGCCGGCGGCGCGCGCCTGCTGCAGTACCGCGACAAGTGGCATGACGCCGCCACGCGCGAGCGCAACGCCCATGCCCTGCGCGGCCTGTGCCATGAATTCGGCGCCCTGTTCATCGTCAACGACGACCCGGCCCTGGCCGAGGCGGTGGACGCCGACGGCGTGCACGTCGGCGCCGCGGATGCGCCCCTGGCGGAGGCCCGCCGCCGCCTGGGGCCGCAAGCGATCATCGGCGTGAGCTGCTCCAACTCTCTCGAACGCGCCCGCGCCGCGGCCGCCGCCGGGGCGAACTACGTGGCCTTCGGGCGCTTCTTCGAGTCCGGCACCAAGCCGGACGCACCGCAGGCGGACCTGGCGCTGCTGCAGGCGGCACGCGCCGAAATCGGCCTGCCGATCTGCGTCATCGGCGGCCTGCTGCCGTCCAACACCGGTCCCCTAATCGTTGCCGGCGCCGACATGGCGGCGGCGGTGGAAGGGGTGTTCGGCGCGCCGGATGTCGAGGCCGCCGCGCGGGAGTATTCACGCCTGTTCGGATAGACTTCCCTCCCCTTTCGCGAGGGGCCTGCACCGTTTTGCAGCAGGCCTCCAAGACCGTCGCCATGAGCCGCTCAGAAGAACTCTTCGCCCGCGCACAACAGACCATCCCCGGCGGCGTGAACTCGCCGGTCCGCGCCTTCCGCGCCGTCGGCGGCACGCCGCGCTTCATCGCCGCCGCCGACGGCGCCTGGATCACCGACGCCGATGGCCAGCGCTACGTCGACTATGTCGGCTCCTGGGGCCCGATGATCCTCGGCCACCAGCACCCCGGGGTGCTGGCCGAGATCCGCCGCCAGCTGGAAACCGGCATCTCCTACGGCGCGCCCACCGAGGCCGAGATCGAGATGGCGGAGCTGCTGTCGCGCCGCATGCCGTCGCTGGAAATGGTGCGCATGTGCAACAGCGGCACCGAGGCCACCATGTCGGCGCTGCGCCTGGCGCGCGGCGCCACCGGCCGCGACTACATCCTGAAGTTCGAGGGCTGCTACCACGGCCACGGCGACGCCCTGCTGGTGAAGGCCGGCTCCGGCCTGCTGACCTTCGGCGTGCCGACCTCGCCGGGCGTGCCGGCGGACCTGGCCAAGTACACCCTGACCGCGCAGTTCAACGACCTGGCCTCGGTGGAAGCGCTGTTTCGCGCGCATGCCGGCCAGATCGCCGGCATCATCGTCGAGCCGGTGGCCGGCAACATGAACTGCGTGCCGCCGGACGCGGATTTCCTGCAGGGCCTGCGCGACATCTGCGACCGCGACGGCGCTCTGCTGATCTTCGACGAGGTGATGACCGGCTTCCGCGTCGGCCCCACCGGCGCCGCCGGGCTCTACGGCGTGCGTCCCGACCTGCTGACGCTGGGCAAGATCATCGGCGGCGGCCTGCCAGTGGGTGCTTTCGGCGGTCGGCGTGACGTGATGCAGAAGCTGGCGCCGGTCGGCCCGGTCTACCAGGCCGGCACGCTGTCCGGCAATCCGCTGGCGATGGCCGCGGGCCTGGCGACACTGCGCCTGCTCGACGACACGGCGCTCTATGCACGCCTGGAAGCCACCACCGCGAAGCTGCTGGCCGGCCTGAAGCAGGCCGCCGAAGCGGCGGGCATCCCCTTCCTGACGACGCAGGTCGGCAGCATGTTCGGCCTGTACTTCACCGCCGCTACGCAGATCCGCACTTTCAAGGACGTGATGGCCAGCGACGCTGAGCGCTTCAAGCGTTTCTTCCACGCCATGCTCGAGCGCGGCGTGTACCTGGCGCCTTCGGCCTACGAGGCCGGCTTCGTGTCGTCGATGCACGGCGAGGCCGAGCTCGAGACCACGCTGGCGGCCGCCCGCGAGGCGTTTGCGCTTGCGCGATAGGCCGCGATAGGGAATGAGCGAATACGTCCAGCTGCTGTACGACTGGATCAACGCCCACCCGATGTGGGCGCAGGTCCTGCTGTTCGTGGTGGCGATGGTCGACGCGATCTTCATCCTCGGCGCCTTCGTGCCCGCCGGCGTCATGCTGTTCGCCGTAGGCGCACTGATCGCCCTGGGCTCGCTGGACCTGTGGCTCACCGTGGTGATCGCCGCCGCCGGCGCCCTGGCGGGTGATGCGCTGTCGTTCTGGCTGGGCCGCCGCTACGGCAACCGCCTGTTCGAAGGCCGGTTGATGGCGCGCTATCCCGAGATCCTTAACAACGCGCGTCGCTTCTTCGACCGCCACGGCGGCAAGGGCGTAATGCTGGCGCGCTTCCTCGGGCCGGTGCGCTCGGTCACGCCGGCGCTGGCCGGCGCCGCCGGCATGCCGGCCTGGCTGTTCCTGGTCACCGACGGCATCGCTGCCCTGGCCTGGGCACTGGCCTACATCCTGCCGGGCATGGTGTTCGGCGCCTCGCTGGGCCTGGCCGCCGAGGTCGCCGGGCGACTGGCCCTGTTGATCCTGTTGCTGGCGCTGTTCGTCTGGCTGGTGATCGCCCTTACCGGCCTGGTCATAGGCCAGCTGCAGAAGCGCGCCGAGGACTGGATCGGCGCCCTGCTGGACTGGAGCCGCCGCCACCGCCGCCTGGGCCGCTTCGGCGCGGCCCTGGCTGACCCCGACCAGCCGGAGACACCGGTGCTGGCGCTGATGGCGCTGGCGCTGCTCGCCGCCGGCGGTGCCTTCCTGTACTTCTGGGCCGCGCCCGGCATCAGCCCCGACCCGAGGTCGATGGATGTCGCCGTGTTCCAGGCGCTGCGCGAGCTGCACAGCCCCTGGGGCATCGCGCTGGCGCAGGCGCTGCTGCAGCTGGGCGAATGGCCGGTGTATCTGCCGCTGGCAACGGTGGTGTTCCTGGCGCTGCTGATCGCGCGCAAGGGCCGCGCCACCGCACACTGGCTGGGCGCGCTGGGCTTCGCCTCGCTGATCTCGGTGGGCCTGTACCTGGTACCCAAGATTCCGCCACCGTTCCGCCAGTTCGACAGCTTCGAGCCCAATGGCTACCACGCCGTGGACCTGGTGCTGTCCACGGTGATCTATTCCTTCCTGCCGGTACTGCTGGCCACCGGCCGCCGCACCGGCACGCGCGTGACGATCTACGGCATCAGCGCCGCGCTGGTGCTGCTGATCCTGCTGGCGCAGCTGTACCTGGGCGTGCAGTGGTGGAGCATCGCGGTGTTCTCGCTGGGCATCGGCGTGGTCTGGACCGCGCTGCTGGGCCTGGGCTACCGCCGCCACCAGCCGGAAAAGGTCAGCGGCCGCCGCTTCGTGCTGCCGGTGCTGGCGGTATTCGTGCTGGCGGCCAGCCTGCAATGGTCCGAAGACCGCGGCCTGGCGCAGGAGCCGCTGCCGCAGCGCACGCTCAGCATCATGCAGATCGACGACTGGGCGCGCTCGGGATACCAGAAGCTGCGCTCGCAGCGCCAGAACCTGTTCGGCCGCGAGCGCCAGCCCTTCAACCTGCAATGGGCCGGCGACCTCGACCGGATCGAGGCGCAGTTGCTGGAACAGGGCTGGCAGCAGACCGCGCCGCTGAACCTGCAGAACGGCCTGCGCTGGCTGGCACCGGAAACGGTGGTGGAGGAACTGCCGGTGTTGCCGCAGGTCAACGCCGGCCGCCACCAGGCCCTGGTGCTGCGCCGACCGATGCCGGGCGACGACACACGCCAGTACCTGCTGCGGCTCTGGCCCACCGGCTACAAGACTTCCGACGGCGAGCCGATCTGGATCGGCTACATCGCCGAGCAGCAGGCGCGCAGCGTCTATCGTCTGCTGCGCTATCCCGTCTACCTGCGCACCGCCGTGCCGCTGCCGCAGCTGCTGGGCGGCCTGCCGGGCACACGCGTGCTCGGTGCCGGCGCGGTATGGCGCCTGAAGACCGACGAATCCACGACCGAGCCCCAGGGAACCCCTCCGTGAGCAACGACTCCGCCATCGGCCGCTTCCGCGCGCGCCTCAACAAGGGCGATTCCTGGCTGACGCGCGACATTGGCACGTTCTTCAAGGCCGACGTCCTCAGCCCCGACGCGCTGGAGGAGCTGGAAACCCGCCTGCTGCTGGCCGATGCCGGCGTCGAGGCCACGCAGTGGCTGATCGAACGCCTGCAGACCGACATCAACCTGGGGCGCATCAAGAACGAGAAACAGCTGCGCGCCTCGCTCAAGGCCGCGCTGGTGGAACTGCTGGCGCCGATCGCCAAGCCCCTGCAGATCCCGCCCTTCATCAAGCCCTACATCCTGTTCGTGGCCGGTGTGAACGGCGTCGGCAAGACCACCACCATCGGCAAGCTGGCGCTGCGCTTCAAGCGCGAGGGAAAGTCGGTGATGCTGGCGGCCGGCGACACCTTCCGCGCCGCCGCGGTGCAGCAGCTGGAGACCTGGGCCAAGCGGGTGGACGTGCCGATCCTGTCGCAGGGCGAGGGCGCCGACTCCGCCAGCGTGATCTACGACGCCGTGCAGTCGGCCAAGTCCCGGGGCGTGGACGTGATCATCGCCGACACCGCCGGGCGCCTGCATACGCAGAGCCACCTGATGGAGGAGCTGCGCAAGATCAAGCGCGTGCTGCAGAAGCACGACCCCTACGCCCCCCACGAGGTGCTGCTGGTGGTGGACGCCACCACCGGCGGCAATGCCCTGACCCAGGCCATCCAGTTCCATGAAGCGATCGGCCTCACGGGCCTGGCCATCACCAAGTTGGACGGCACCGCGAAGGGCGGTATCCTGCTGGCGATCGCGCGGCGCATGGCCCTGCCGGTGCGCTTCGTCGGTCTCGGCGAGGCGGCCGAGGACCTGGAACCGTTCGACGCCGAGGCCTACGCCGAGGCCCTGATCGGCGAATAACAACGCAGGGCGCGGCAACCACGACGACATGCCGGCATGACCGACATCATCCATTTCAACCAGGTGGGCTACCGCTATCCGGGCGGCAAGGACGTGCTGTCCGACGTGACCTTCTCCCTGGGCCGCGGCGAGATGGCCTTCGTCACCGGCTCCAGCGGCGCCGGCAAGACCACGCTGCTGCGCCTGGTCGGCCTGCTGTGCAAGCCCACGCGCGGCCAGGTCATGGTGGACGACGTCAACCTGGCCTCGCTGAAGAGCGGCGACATCGCGCCGTTCCGCCAGCGCATCGGCATGGTGTTCCAGAACTTCAACCTGCTGTACGACCGCACCGTGTTCGACAACGTGGCGCTGCCGCTGGTGATCCGCGGCTTCGCCTACAGCGACGTGCAGCGCCGCGTGCGCGCCGCGCTGGACGCGGTGGGCCTGCTCAACCGCGAGAAGTCCTCGCCGCTGACCCTGTCGGGCGGCGAACAGCAGCGCGTGGGCATCGCCCGCGCCATCGTCTCCAAGCCGGCACTGATCCTGGCCGACGAGCCGACCGGCAACCTCGACCCGGAAATGTCGAAGGAAGTGATGAAGCTGTTCGAGCGCTTCAACCAGGTGGGGGTCAGCGTGCTGATCGCCACCCACGCGCTGCACCTGATCGTGCACATGCCGCACCGGATCATCCACCTCGACGGCGGCAAGATCACCGCGCGACGCCCACGCTCGCCGGCCATGCACGACCTCCCGCCCTTCCCCGGCGAGGATGCGCATGGCCGCTGAGGAAACCCTGCAGGTGCAGCCCCTGCCGCTGCTGAAGCGGCTGACGCAGGAGCACACCCGCGTCTTCTTCTTCTCGCTGGGCAAGCTCGGGCGCAACCCGGTGGGCACGCTGCTGACCGCGCTGGTGATCGGCGTGGCGCTGGCGCTGCCGGCCGGCATGCACGTGCTGACCCAGAACCTCAGCAAGATCTCCTACAGCTGGCAGGACTCGCTGCAGCTGTCGCTGTTCCTGAAGGACTCGGTCAGCAGCGAGCGCGGCGCCGCCCTGGCGCGGGAGATCCGCGACCGCCCCGGCGTACAGGCCACGCGCTACGTCTCGCGCGAGCAGTCGCTGGCCGAGTTCCGCAGCCAGTCCGGCTTCGGCGATGCGCTGGACGTACTGGAAGACAACCCGCTGCCGGCGGTGATCGCGGTGACGCCGGAGCGCGGCCGCAACAAGCTGCAGGTGGAAGTGCTGCTGGGCGAGCTGACGCGGCTGCCCGAGGTGGACCTGGCCAAGCTCGACCAGAAATGGCTGGAGCGGCTCTACGCCATCCTCGGCATCATCGATCGCGCGGTCTTCATCGTCGGCCTGCTGCTGGCCATCGCCGTGGTGGTCACCGTGGGCAATACCATCCGCCTGGATATCGAGGCGCGGCGCGAGGAGATCAGCGTCATGAAGCTGATCGGTGCGCCCGACAGCTTCATCCGCCGGCCCTTCCTCTATACCGGCTTCTGGTACGGCCTGGCCGGCAGTGTCTTCGCGCTGGTCCTGGTGCTGACCGGCACCCTGGCCCTGTCGGGCCCCAGCGAGACCCTGGCATCCCTGTACGACAGCACGTTCACGCTGAGCGGCCTGTCCTTTGGCTCCAGCCTGCTGCTGCTGCTGACCGGCATCGTGCTAGGCTGGATCGGTGCTTGGATCACCGTCTGGCGCCACCTGGCCCATATCCAGCCGCAGTAGCCTTGCGAATCAATGGCTTGGCCCCACTGGGGCCAAATTCCGGAACTTCCAGAGGGCTTAGCACTCCAATCCCCCGAGTGCTAACATGGCCTCAACGAAGGGAGTGAATCACATGACACAGGCTGCTGCTGCCAAGGCCGTTGCGCTCCGCCCGCCCACCATGCTTTCGCCGCTGACGGGCAGCCTCGACGCCTATATTTCATCGGTCAACCATCTGCCGGTGCTGAACGCCGAGGATGAGCGCCGCCTGGCCGAAAAGCTGCGTGACGATCAGGACCTGGGCGCCGCCCAGCAACTGGTGCTGCACAACCTGCGCTTCGTGGTGCACATCGCCCGCGGCTACATGGGCTACGGCCTGCCGCTGGGCGACCTGGTGCAGGAGGGCAACATCGGCCTGATGAAGGCGGTCAAGCGCTTCGACCCCGGCGTCGGCGTGCGCCTGATCTCGTTCGCCGTGCACTGGATCAAGGCCGAGATCCACGAGTACATCCTGAAGAACTGGCGCATCGTGAAGATCGCCACCACCAAGGCGCAGCGCAAGCTGTTCTTCAACCTGCGTTCGGCCAAGCAGCGCCTGGGCTGGATGAACCGCAGCGAAGTCGAGGCCATCGCCGCCGACCTCAAGGTCAAGCCGGAGGAAGTGGAGCAGATGGAGGCCCGCCTGGGCGGTGCCGACGTCTCCTTCAGCATCACCCCGGCCGACGGCGAGGAAAGCTACGTGCCCGAGGACTGGCTGGCCGACCATCGCGACGAGTTCGCCGAGATGGAAGAAGCCGAGTGGCAGGAACAGCAGGAAGACCGCCTGCGCGGCGCCCTCACCGGCCTCGACGATCGTGCCCGCGACATCGTCTATCGCCGCTGGCTGAATGAAGGCGAGAAGACCGGGCTGCAGGAACTGGCCGACAAGTACGGCATCTCGGCCGAGCGCGTGCGCCAGATCGAGAGCGCGGCGATGAAGAAGCTGCGCAAGGCGATCGAAGTCGAAGCCTGAGGCCTCGCAAGCGACAACAGGGCCCGCGCTACAGCGCGGGCCTTTTCTTTGGTGAAGGAGCCGCATGCCGGACGACCGGACCACGAGGCTGCAGGACAGCTGGATCCACAACGCCGCCGGCTGGACCACCGCCGTGCGCGAGGGCCGTATCGAGAGCCGCCGCCTGGTCACCGACGCCGCCATCCTCGGCGCCATCCGGCGCCACCGCCCCGCCCGCCTGCTGGACCTCGGCTGTGGCGAGGGCTGGTTGTGCCGCGCCGTGGCCGCCGAGGGCATCGAGGCCACCGGCATCGATGCCTCCGCCCCGCTGATCGCCGCCGCGCAGGCCGCGGGCGGCGCGCGCTACCACGTGCTGAGCTACGACCAGCTCGACCCCGCGGCGCTCGGCCGCCATGACCTGCTGGTCTGCAACTTCGCCCTGCTCGACGACCGCCTGCCCGCCCTGCTGCGGCACCTGCACGCGCTGCGCGCGCCGCAGGGGCGCTTGCTGATCCAGACCCTGCACCCCGGCGACACGCCGGGCGAAGGCTGGCGCGAGGAGCGCTTCGAAGCCTTCGGCGGCGGCTTTCCCGCCGCCATGCCCTGGTACTTCCGCTCGCGCGAGGCCTGGCTGGCCGCGCTGCGCGACAACGGCTGGGACGATATCGTGATCACCGAAACGACCCATCCCCACACCGGCACGCCTGCCTCGCTGCTGCTCGACGCCGGCCCCACGGAGACCCCCGCATGAACTGGCAAGACCACCTGCTCACCACTCCCGCGCAGATCCAGGGCCTGCTGGCCCGCCTGCGTCGCGTTGCCGTGCTGGGCATGCGCAGCGAGCGCCTGGCCAACCGCCCCGCGCACTACGTGCCGGCGGCCCTGAAGGACATGGGCCTGCAGATCGTGCCGGTGGACCTGCACGAGCCGGAGCTGAAAACCATCCTCGGCGAGCCGGTCTACCGGCAACTGGCCGACATCCCCGGCGACATCGACCTGGTCGACGTCTTCCGCCGTCCGGTCGACATCCCCGGCCATCTCGACGACATCCTCGCCAAGCGCCCCGCTGCGGTCTGGCTGCAGTCCGGCATCCGCCACGACGCCATCGCCGAGCGGCTGGCACGCGAGGGCATCGACGTGGTGCAGGATCACTGCCTGATGGTGGAGTACCGGCACTGGCGCGCGCGAACCTGACATCTGAATCAGTTTGCCGGCGCCACAAAAATCAGGATGATGGCACCGCTCTCGCGACCGCCAGGGCGATACCGGGAACTCTCGCATGTTGACGATGAAGGGCGCCGCTTGCGGCTTGGCAGGAATGGCGCTGTTGTTGGCGGGTTGTGGTGGCGGTGGTGGCAGCGGTGGCAACGCGGTTTCGATGTCGGTGTCTCCCGGCAGCGTGACGCTGAACGCCGATACCCGCGACAACGCGCCCAGGGCCTCGCTGGTCGCACGCCTCAGCGGCGACCTGGATCGTGACGTGCAGCCCTACATCGAGCACACGGCCAACGCGATCACGGGGGTCGGCTTCATCGAGAACACCGACGACCAAAGCGGGACCGTTCACATCAACTTCGCCGTGCCTGAGACGCTGGGACCGGGCACCTATCGCGACACCGTGACGCTGAAGCTCTGCTATGACCCAGCCTGCACGGAGCAGGTCATCGGTAGCCCGCGGCAGATATCGGTCAATCTGACCGTCACTGGCGGAGTCGCCTCACCCGCAGAGCCCGCCCTGGCTCCCGCCTCTTCGCTTCCCGACAGCGGCACGCTGGCCATCGAGTCGTCCGTCTTGCTGGATCACGACGTGCTGGATGCCGAATACAGCAAGGCCCTGGATGCCATCGTCATGGTGTCGGGCAGCCCCTCACCGAAGCTTCACGTCTATTATCCCGCCACCGGCGTGAAGCGCTCCGTCACGGTGGATGATCTGCGCACCAGCAATCGGAGCAATCGCCTGCCTTCGGTTTCGGTCAGCCCGGACGGCCTCAGCGCGAATGTCGCCTTCGGCGAGCAGCTTTCCCACGTGAACCTCAACCGTGGCGGCGACCCCTTCCTGCCGGGCGGCAGCAGCGTGAACATGATTGACCGTCCCGCGATGAGCTCTCCCTCCGATGCTCCCTCAGCACTGTGGTTCATCTCGGCCAATGACCTGGTCAGTATCGGCAGCGAAATCGCATTCGTCTTTCCCCATGCCATGCCGAATATCCTGAAGATCAACGCCCGCAGCGGTGAAAGCAGCAGGGTAGGCGACGATTCCGATCTGCTGGCCCGGCTTCACCCGGAAGGCAACGCCATCTACACCAGCAACGTGAACAGGGGGGCCAGCACGCTCAGCCGCTATTCAACCGAGGTGCGTCCGGATTTCCAGCCGGTGCGCAGCCGGACCCTGCCCTCCGAGGAAAAGACCTGCGACAACCTGTGGCTCTCGGCCAATGGCCGGCGCATCTATACGGCTTGCGGCAAGATTTTCCGCACCTCCGCGTATCCCAGCCAGGACATGAGCGCCCTGGGCGCCCTGGCTGTCTACAACACCCCCGTGTATCCGGGCGTCTCCACCCTGGTGGATCTACAGGACTCGGCGGAGGCCGGACAGATCGCGGCACTTCAGGGGCCCTCGCGAAACGGCAGTTTCATTGCGACCTGTCAGGTGCACCTGAGCTGTCGAACCCGGCTGCATCTTTACGACAGCACGACCACCCAGGCCACCGCCAGCTACGCCATTCCCGCCTCCACGTCCGGTCAGCAGGTCGCCTGGCACGTCTTCTACTCGAAGGATGGCACCCGTAAATACCTCATTACCTGGAGCCCGGGTGACTCCAGCTACCGCATCCTGACCGTGCAATAAGGGGCAGTCCACCTGTCCCCAGGGCCATCCACAGCGGTGGCCCTGCCGTTTACCATCGGCACCAGCCTGCAAGCCCGAGGACCGACATGCAACAGCGCATCTTCATCACCGGCGGCGCCTCCGGCCTCGGCCGTGCCCTGGCCGAACGCTATGCCCGCGAAGGCTGGCGCGTCTGCGTCGCCGACATCGACCCCGGCAAGGGCGCCGAGACCGTGGCCTCCCTGGCCCAGTACGGCGGCGGCGGGCACTACCTGAACTGCGACGTGCGCCGCGAGGCTGACCTGCAGGCGGCGGCCGACTGGCTGCAGTACCACTGGGGCGGCATCGACGTGGTGGTGAACAACGCCGGCGTCGCCGTAGCCGGCGGCATCGGCGAGTTGCCGATGCGCGACTGGGAGTGGATCACCGACATCAACCTGCTGGGCGTGGCCCGCGGCTGCAAGGTGTTCACGCCGCTGTTCCGCGCACAGGGCCGCGGCTACTTCATCAACGTAGCCTCCATGGCCGGCCTGATCCATCCGCCGAAGATGGCGGCCTACTGCGCCACCAAGGCCGCCGTCGTGGCGCTGTCCGAGGTGCTGGCGGTGGAGCTGGCCACCGACCGCATCGGCGTCTCCGTGGTCTGCCCGGATTTCTTCCGCACCAACCTCGCCGACTCGCTGCGTGCCAGCGACGACCAGGTAGCGGCGCTGACCCGCAAGCTGGTGACCCGCGCCCGCGTCAGCGCCGACGAGATCGCCGACCAGGTGTTCGACGGCGTGGCCCAGGGCCGCTTCCGCATCGTCACCCACCGCCGCGGCTATGTCGCCTGGATGGCCAAGCGCCTGCTGCCCTGGCGCGCCTTCTCCGCCGCGGTGCGCCGCGAGGCCGGCCGCATGATGGCGCCGCAGCGCGCCCGCTGAACCACACGCCGTCACCAGGAACCCGATCATGCGCAAGACCATCCTCATCACCGGCGCCTCTTCCGGTCTCGGCCGCGGCATGGCGCGGGAGTTCGCCAAGGCCGGCCGCAACCTCGCGCTCTGCGCCCGCCGTACCGACCGCCTGGCCGAACTCAAGGCCGAACTGGAAGCCGCCCACCCCGGCATCCGCGTGTCGGTCCGCGCGCTCGACGTAAACCAGTACGAGCAGGTATTCGAGGTGTTCAAGGCCTTCCGCGACGAGTTCGGCAGCCTGGACCGCGTGATCGTCAACGCCGGCATCGGCAAGGGCCAGCCGGTGGGCACCGGCTACTTCCACGCCAACCGCAAGACCGCCGAGACCAACTTCGTCGCCGCGCTGGCGCAGTGCGAAGCCGCGGTGGAAATCTTCCGCGCGCAGAACGCCGGGCACCTGGTCATGATCTCCTCGATGAGCGCCCTGCGCGGCATGCCGCGCAACCTCACGACCTACGCCGCCAGCAAGGCCGCCGTCGCCGCGCTGGCCGAGGGCATCCGCGCCGACCTGCTGCGCACGCCGATCCGCGTCAGCACCATCTTCCCGGGCTACATCCGCTCGGAGATCAACGAGAAGGTGAAGAAGACGCCGTTCATGGTCGACACCGAGACCGGCTGCCGCGCCCTGGTCGCCGCCATCGAGCGCGAACCGGCCGAGGCTTCGGTGCCGCGCTGGCCCTGGGCGGCGCTGGGCTTCCTGATGAAGCGGCTGCCGCTGTCGGCCGTTTCGAAGATGGCGTAACGCGCCGAATCCCTGCCGTTCGCCCTGAGCCTGATTGAGAGAATGCGATAGATGAAAATCCTCCACACCATGCTGCGCGTCGGCGACCTCGACCGCTCCATCGCCTTTTACACCGCCGTGCTCGACATGAAGCTGCTGAGCCGCCAGGACTACCCGGACGGCAAGTTCACGCTGGCCTTCGTCGGCTACGGCGACGGCAACTCCGAGATCGAGCTGACGCACAACTGGGGCGTGGAAAAATACGAACTCGGCACTGCCTATGGCCACATTGCCGTGGAAGTGGACGATGCCTACGCCGCCTGCGAGCGGGTCAAGGCTCGCGGTGGCCGCGTGACGCGCGAAGCCGGCCCGATGAAGCACGGCAGCACCGTGATCGCCTTCGTCGAGGACCCGGACGGCTACAAGGTCGAGTTCATACAGCGCAAGGCCTGAGCCACGCCGGCTTTCCCCGTCATGCCGGCGGAAGCCGTTATGTAGGATGTGGTGAGCGTAGTGAACCGCATCGAGCGACCTCTACCGTGTCCGATGCGGTTCGCTACGCTCACCACATCCTACAAGACTGGATGCCGGCTTCCGCCGGCATGACGGTTTGGGCTTTCCGGCTGCATCGGAAACGTTTTGGAACCACCTCGCCGGCTTCAGTCGACTCCGGCCACGGCATCCTTCAACACCGCGGTGAAGTGTTCGGCCGGCGGATTGGCATCGTCGCGCGGCCGCAGGATGCCGAGCTCGATGCGGGCGCTGGCCCCGCGCAGGCTGCGGTACTGAACGCCGCTGCGCTGCAGGTTGCGCACCGACTCCGGCACCAGCGCGAAACCCATGCCGCTGGCGACCAGGCTGATGATCGTCTGCATCTGCCGCGCCCGCTGGGTGATGCGCGGCGTGAAGCCCTGCTCGCGGCAGGTCTCCACGATCAGGTCGTGCAGGCCCGACGCGACGTCGCGGGGCGTGATGATGAAGTTCTCATTGGCCAGCGCCGCCAGCGATACCGGCCCCTCGCGCCGCAGCAGCGGATGGCCCGCCGGCGCCGCCAGCACCAGCTTCTCGCGCCAGATCGCCTCGAATGCCAGGTCCGGCTCCTCCACCGGGCCGATGCCGATACCCAGGTCCAGGCGTCCCGCGCGGATCTCCTTGATCTGCGCGTCGGTGGTGAACTCGTGCAGCTCGACCTCCACCCCGGGGAACTGCGCGCGGAAGCGCTTCAGCGTTGGCGGCAGCACGCCGTAGTCCACGATCGACACAAAGCCGACCGCCAGCAGGCCGATGTCGCCGCGGCCGGCGCTCTGCGCCTTGAGCCGCGCCTGCTCGAGCCGGCGCAGCACGATCCGCACCTCGTCGTAGAACAGCTGGCCGGCCACCGTCAGCGCCACGCCGCGGTTGCTGCGCCGGAACAGCTCGACGCCCAGCTCGCCTTCCAGCGCCTTGACCTGCGTGGACAGCGGCGGCTGCGAGACGTGCAGGCGCTCGGCGGCGCGGGAGAAGTTCTTCTCCTCGGCCACGGCCACGAAGTAGCGCAGCTGCCGGATATCCACTATTCGCAATCCCTATAACAGACCATGGATTTTCGTATTTGCCAGTATAGATGACAGCCGGCAGAATCCGCAGCCCCAAGGCCCTACAACCCAGGAAAACCGCATGCCCGTCCTCCGCTCCCGTACCAGCACCGCCGGCCGCAACATGGCGGGTGCCCGCGCACTGTGGCGCGCCACCGGCATGAAGGATGGCGACTTCGGCAAGCCGATCATCGCCGTCGCCAACTCGTTCACGCAGTTCGTGCCCGGCCACGTCCACCTCAAGGACCTGGGCCAGATGGTGATCTCGGAGATCGAGAAGGCCGGCGGCGTCGGCAAGGAGTTCAACACCATCGCCGTGGACGACGGCATCGCCATGGGCCATGACGGCATGCTCTACAGCCTGCCTTCGCGCGAGCTGATCGCCGACGCCGTGGAGTACATGTGCAACGCGCACACCGCCGACGCCCTGGTGTGCATCTCCAACTGCGACAAGATCACCCCTGGCATGCTGATGGCCGCGCTGCGCCTCAACATCCCGGTGATCTTTGTCTCCGGTGGCCCGATGGAAGCCGGCAAGACCAAGCTCGCCGACAAGGTCATACCGCTGGACCTGGTCGACGCCATGGTGGCCGCGGCCGACAGCAACGTCTCCGACGCAGACGTGGACAAGATCGAGCGCTCGGCCTGCCCCACCTGCGGCTCCTGCTCCGGCATGTTCACTGCCAACTCGATGAACTGCCTGACCGAGGCGCTGGGCCTGTCGCAGCCGGGCAACGGCTCGCTGGTGGCCACCCACGCCGACCGCGAGCAGTTGTTCCGCCGCGCCGGCCAGCGCATCGTCGGCCTCGCCAACCGCTACTACCGCGATGGCGACGAGAGCGTGCTGCCGCGCAACATCGCCAACAAGGCGGCGTTCGAGAACGCCATGTCGCTGGATATCGCCATGGGCGGCTCCACCAACACCGTACTGCACCTGCTGGCCGCCGCGCAGGAAGGCGAGATCGACTTCAGCATGCAGGACATCGACCGCCTGTCGCGGCGCGTGCCGACGCTGTGCAAGGTGGCGCCGTCCAGCCTTTACCACATGGAGGACGTGCATCGCGCCGGCGGCGTGATGGCGATCCTCGGCGAGATGGACCGCGCCGGCCTGCTGCACACCGACGTGCCGACCGTGCACAGCCGCACGCTGGCCGAGGCCCTGGATGCCTGGGACATCGTGCGCACCGACGACGCCGAGGTGCACCACTTCTTTCGCGCCGGCCCGGCCGGCATCCCGACGCAGCAGGCGTTCTCGCAGTCCTGCCGCTACGACGCACTGGACCTGGACCGCGCCAAGGGCTGCATCCGCGCCGCACCGACGGCCTACAGCGCCGACGGCGGCCTGGCCGTGCTGTACGGCAACATCGCCGAGCGCGGCTGCATCGTGAAGACCGCTGGCGTGGACGAGAGCATCCTCAAGTTCCGTGGCCCGGCGGTGGTGTTCGAAAGCCAGGACGCCGCGGTCGAGGCGATCCTCGGCGGCCGGGTGAAGGCCGGTGATGCCGTGGTGATCCGCTACGAAGGTCCGCGTGGCGGCCCCGGCATGCAGGAAATGCTCTACCCGACCAGCTACCTGAAGTCCAAGGGCCTCGGCAAGGCCTGCGCGCTGCTGACCGACGGCCGCTTCTCCGGCGGCACCTCGGGCCTGTCGATCGGCCACGTCTCGCCGGAAGCGGCGGAGGGCGGCACCATCGGCCTGATCGAGAACGGCGACCTGATCAACATCGACATCCCCAACCGCCGCATCGACCTGGAGATCGACGCCGCCGTGCTACAGCAGCGCCGTGCTGCGCAGGACGCCAAGGGCTGGAAGCCGGCCGCGCCGCGCCCGCGCAAGGTGACGATCGCGCTGAAGGCCTACGCCGCGTTCGCCACCAGCGCCGACAAGGGCGCGGTGCGTGACCGCGCCAAGCTCGAAGGCTGAGACCAGGCGAACCGCGGCCGGCCATTCGGCCGCGGTTCGTCTTCGCTACACCCTATCCCCGCAGGCAGGCCGCCAGCAGCCACAGCACGGCGGCCGCTTCGGCCAGGTAGGTCAGCCCGGCGGCGGCCTGCCGCAGGCGGAAGGCCGAGCCCAGCATGCTGGCCGCATGCATCAGGCGCGAAGCGGTGAAGCCCAGCACCAGCGTGCCGGCCACCACGGCCGGCACCGCGGCAAACTCCAGGGCCAGCACCAGCAGGCCGAAGACGGTGATGTGCTCCACGGCGTTGCCGTGGGCGCGGATCGCCGCCTTCATCTCGGGCTTGCCGCCATCGCCGTTGGAGACGCGATGGCGCATGCGGTTGCGCGAGACATTCAGCGCCAGCAGCGTGACGAGCAAGCCGTTGAGCGCGGCGTAAAGAACGAACCATTCGTGCTGCATGCGCTGCTCCCCTAGTCTGCGTCTACGTCTCTCAGGGCGCGCCGAGCCAGCCGGCGATGCGCGCTTCCAGCCAGTACTCCATGCGCCCGCCAACCCCGGCGGCGACGAAGCCGACATGCCCGCCGGTGTGCGCCAGCTCCAGCGTCACCAGTGGTGCCAGCTGCGTCTCGCGCGGCACGATGTCGGGCGTCATGAAGGGATCGTCCAGCGAATTGATCACCAGGGTCTGGCGGTGGATGCGGTCCAGGTACTGGCCGCAGGCGGCACGCTGGTAGTAGTCCTGCGCGTCGCGGTAGCCGTTGAGCGGCGCGGTGTAGGCGTTGTCGAACTCATGGAAGTCACGGGCCCGCATGGTCGCCGCCAGGTCCACGCCCGGCGGTGCCGGAACCTTCTGGTGCTTCAGGCGCACGGCCTTCTTCAGGTCACCCAGCATGCGCTGCTGGTAGATGCGCGAGAAGCCGCGGCGCAGCCGGTCCACGCATTCGTGCAGGCGAAAGGGCACGCTGGCCGCCACCACCCGGTCCGGCAGCGCGTCCGGCCCTTCCTCGCTCATCGCCTTGAGCAGCACGTTGCCGCCCAGCGACCAGCCCACCGCCGCCAGGCGCACGCCCGGCTCCCGCGCATGCAGTTGCTGCCACAGCCAGCGCAGGTCGGCGGTGTCGCCGTGGTTGTAGAGTCGCGGCGTCAGGTTGGGCTCGCCGGCGCCGCGCAACAGCAGGATGGCGATGCGCCAGCCCTGCGCCGACAGGCGCTGCGCCAGGCCGCGCAGGTACTTGGACTGGAAGCCGCCGGTGAGGCCGTGGATCAGCACGGCGATGGAGGCGCCGGCGTTCTGCTCACCGCTCCAGCCGACATCGATGAAATCCCCATCCGGCGTCTGCAGGCGCTCCACCCGCAGCGGCATCTCCGGCGGGCTGCGCAGCAGGAAGGGGCTCAGGGTCTGCAGGTGCGGATTGCGCAGCAGCGGATGCGCGCGGAATTCACTGCGGATGACGCGGCCGTGGGCCGCGCGGGCGTCATCGGACATCAGGCGACCTCGGGCAATGCCGGCTGGCTCAGGAACTCGTCGACGCAGCGGCGCTGCTCGACGACGTCGGTCAGGCGATTCACCGCCTGCCAGAAAGTGGCTGCGCCAGGTTCGGCCTGGCAGTACCACTGGATGTGCTTGCGCGCCACGCGCACACCGCGGCCCTCGCCGTAGAAGGCGTAGAGCGCGTCGAGATGCTCCAGCAGCCAGCGGCTCTGCTCGAAGCGCGTAGCCGGCGGCAGCTTCTCGCCGGTGGCCAGGTAGTGCGCAATTTCGCGGAAGATCCAGGGCCGGCCCTGCGCGGCACGGCCGACCATCACCGCATCGCAGCCGGTATGGTCCAGCACCTGCTTCGCCTTCTCCGGCGAGTCGATGTCGCCGTTGGCGATCACCGGGATGCGCAGCGCCTGCTTGATCGCGGCAATGGTGTCGTACTCGGCGAAGCCCTCGTACTGGTCCTCGCGCGTGCGGCCATGCACCACCAGCGACTGGATGCCGCTGTCCTCGGCGATGCGCGCGATGACCAGGCCGTTGCGGTGGGCCCGCGCCCAGCCGGTGCGGATCTTCAGCGTCACGGGCACGTCCACCGCGCCGACCACGGCGCTGCAGATGCGCGCCACCAGAGCCTCGTCGCGCATCAGCGCCGAGCCGGAATCGACCTTGCAGACCTTCTTGGCCGGGCAGCCCATGTTGATGTCGATGATCTGCGCGCCCTGGTCGACGTTGACGCGCGCGGCCTGGGCCATCTGCTCCGGGTCGTAGCCGGCGATCTGCACCGAGATCGGCCCCGGCTCGCCGGCATGGTCGCGGCGCAGGCGCGACTTCTCCGTGTGCCAGAGGCTGGCATCGGAGGTCGTCATCTCGGAGACGGCCAGGCCCGCGCCGAGCCGCTTGCACAGCTGGCGGAAGGGCCGGTCGGTGACGCCAGCCATGGGGGCGAGCACAACCGGCGGGTCGATACGGTAGCCGCCGATCTGCAGGAACTTCGGGTTATCCACAGACGCCATTGTACCCCCGGGCCCCTGCGTCACGGCATGGCCCGGCAGACCACCGGCCGTCCCGGGAGGACGTGTCGCGGCGACGGCGCGAGCGTGTAGCATCGGCGCAAACCTGCCCCCGTTGCCGCCGATGGCCCGTCCTGACCCTTCCGAAGTCGCCTCGCCCTCCATGTTCCTGCTGCTGTCCGAGCTGCGCAT
The DNA here is from genome assembly GCA_052035235.1 of Pseudomonadota bacterium. Classification (GTDB taxonomy): domain Bacteria; phylum Pseudomonadota; class Gammaproteobacteria; order Nevskiales; family Nevskiaceae; genus Solimonas_A. The sequence goes on from JBPOHT010000028.1 coordinate 50,454, forward strand.
CGGCGCCGAGGTGGCCCAGCATTTCCTGCGCGGCCTGAGCGTGCGCGGGCTGCCGCGCGGTCGCGGCGAGCCGGTGATGGTGATCCCCGGCTTCGGCGCCAGCGACGTCAACACCGCGGCGCTGCGCCGCGCGCTGAACCAGCTCGGCTACGAGGCCGTGGGCTGGGGCTGCGGCCGCAACATGGGCATGCGCCCGCAGGTCCGCGACCGCCTCGCGCAGAGCCTGCGCTCGCTGTGCGAGGAGCGCGGCCAGAAGGTCACGCTGATCGGCTGGAGCCTGGGCGGCGTGTTCGCCCGCGAGATGGCCCGCCACCAGCCGCAATGCGTGCGCCGCGTCTTCACGCTGGGCAGCCCCTTCAACGGCCACCCCAATGCCAACAACCTGGTGAAGCTGTTCGGGCTGATGAATCCCAAGATGCGTGGCACGCCCGACCTGGACGGCTTCCGCCGCCGCATCCCGGCGCCGCCGGTGCCCTGCATCGCGATCCACACCAAGAGCGACGGCATCGTTGCTTGGCAGTGCTCGGTGGAAACCGAGGGCGCGCAGATCGAGAACGTGGAGGTGCGCGGCACGCACTTCGGCCTGCCGATCAACTCGCAGGTGCTTAAGGTGATCGCCGAGCGGATGGCTGAAGCGGATTAGGCGAATGTCCGGTGGACATTCGCCCCGCTGAAGGCCCGGCCAAGGATGGCCGGGCGGGGGCCGAATGGGCGAGCTGCCGCCTCGCCATGGACGGCGCGCCGGACATGCTGGCCTGCCCGTTCGCGTGAACGCCAGGCAAGTGCCCGGCTCCGCCTAGACCCGCTCGAACGCGACCGCGAAGAAACCGTCCGTACCGTGCCGCTGCGGCAACAGCCGTAGTTCCGCACCCTCCCAGTCCGCACCCGCCGCGCGCAGGATCGCCCCGGCGTCGGCGCGGTGGTATTCCGGGTGCGCCGCCAGGAAGGCGGCCACCACCTCGTCGTTCTCCACCGCCATCAGGCTGCAGGTCGCGTAGACCAGGCGCCCGCCGTTGCGCGGCAGCCGCGCCGCGTCGTCGAGGATCTGCAGCTGCAGGGCCTGCAGCGCCGCGAAGTCCGGCTCGCGCAGCCGCAACTCCGGGTTGCGCCGCCAGATGCCGGTGGCCGAGCAGGGCGCATCCACCAGCACCGCGTCACAACGGCCGGCGAGCCGCTCCAGGGCCTCGGCATCGGGCAGGGCCAGGCCGCTGACGCCGTTCACGCCGGCACGCTCCAGGCGCGGTCGCAGTTTCTTCAGGCGCGACGCACTGATGTCACAGGCCAGCAGTTCGCCCTGGTCCTGCATCTGCGCCGCCAGCGCCAGCGTCTTGCCACCCGCGCCGGCGCAGTAGTCCACCACCCGCTCGCCCGGCCGCACCGCCGTCAGCAATGCAATCAGCTGGCTGCCCTCGTCCTGCGGCTCCACCCAGCCCTCGCGAAAGCTGCCGAGATTCTGCAGCGGCGCACGGCCGGACAGGCGCAGACCCAGCGGCGAGCGCGGCGTCGGCTCCGCCGCCACCCCCTCCTCCGCCAGCCGCTGCCGTGCCGACTCACGCGTGGCCTTGAGCCGGTTGACCCGCAGGTCCACCTGCGCCTGGCCACGCAGGGCCTGCGCCAGCGCCGCGGTCTCCTCCTCGCCGTATTGCGCAACCAGCAGGGCATGACAGGCATCCGGCAGGTTGTCGCGTTGCGCGGGCGTCAGCGTCGCCGGGTCGAAGTCCGCCAGGCGCTGCGCCAGCAGGGGCGCAGCTGGCACGCCCCAGTCCGCCAGCGTCGCCGCTTCGGCCTGTACCAGATCCAGCAGGCGCAGCACGCAGAGCGCGCCGGCGTCGGCACTGGCCTCGCCGGCGATGGCCTGCAGGCGGCGCAGGTCGCGCAGCACGCCGTAGACCAGATCGCCGATGCGCGCGCGGTCGCGCGAACCGCACTGGCGGTTGGCGCGGAACAGCTCCTGCAGGATCGCATCCGCCGGGCGCTGCGCCGCCAGGATCGCTTCCAGGGCCTGTCGCGCCAGCAGTAACTGCGCCCGGCGCAGGCTCGGAGCGGAAGTTGTTACGGAATCGCTCAACGAACTCATGGAGAAGCCTTAAGTCCTTGCCGGCAATGACTACCGGTCTTCTGTGGAACCAAGATATCGAATGGCCGGCGAACTACCGTTCGTCGGATATTTCATCACACTGCGACACAACCTATTGTGTTCGCAAAATGCTGCTGACACTATCAATGCGGGTGGTGGATCACAGACGGAGGGTCTGCGTTTCTGGCCACTTTTTCTGGCAATTGGAGGCTGTCATGGCTGCTAAGAAAGCTGCTAAGAAGGCTGCACCGAAGAAAGCTGCTAAGAAGAAGTAAGCGTCAAACCCACTGCATTGAAAGACCTGCGCGGCAGTCTCCACAGACTGTCGCGCTTTTCTTTTGTGCGCCGGTTGGCCGGAACCGGTGATACATTTCCTCCATAGACCGTTGCTGGAGGGGTTATGGGGAACAAGACGGCATTGATCGTGGATGACTCACGCTCGGCGCGCTTCGCGCTGCGGCGTCACCTCGAACATCATGCCTACAAGGTGGACACCGCGGAAAGCGCGGAGGAAGCCTACAGCTTTCTCAAGGACCACCAGCCGGAGGTGATTTTCCTCGATCACGTCATGCCGGGCACCGACGGCTTCACCGCCCTGCAGCACATCAAGGAAGATCCCACCACGGTCTACATCCCCGTGGTGATCTGCTCGTCCAACGAAGGCGCGGAATTCAACGCCGAGGCGCGTGCCAAGGGCGCCTCCGACGTGCTGCAGAAACCTCCCACCACCGAGCAGCTGACGCGCGTGCTGGAAAACCTGCAGAGCTTCGCCGCCGAGCTGAAGAGCGCCCGGCCGATGGCCGCCGCAGTCCCGGCCTCCGGCAAGGTCACCAGCCTGCGCGAACCCGACGTCACCATCGGCCAGGCCGTGTTCAGCGCGCTGCGCGATACCCTGCCTGTCGCCCCCGCCGCGCCGCCTCCGACCGCACCAGCCCCGGCTCCGGTCGTCAGCGCAGCACCGCCCGTGCCTGCCATCACCCCCGCACCGGTCGCCGCAGCATCGGCGGCCGACGTCCAGGCCCTGCCTGCCGCCCTGCGTGACCAGCTCGAGTCGCGCCTCAAGAAGCTGACGCAGGACGTCTTCCACCAGGTCTCCGAGATCAAGGCCAACCTCGCCGTGGTGGAATCGCGCCTGCGCGATCCCGACGAAGACCGCCAGCTGCTGGAAAGCGCCGCCCGCGACGGCATGCGCGACCTGCAGCAGCGCGTGGAATGGCTGGAAACCCGCATCGACGCGCGCTTCGAAGAGCTGCAGGTCCGGGTCGAGACCTTGCTGCAGGAGCAGCTGCAGCAACAGCATCGCCAGATGCAGGAGCAATTGCTGCAGCACCAGCGCCACGTGCAGGAACAGATGCAGCAGCAGCTGGCCCAGCACAACCAGCTGCTCGCCCGCGTCGAAGGCCTGGCCCACTCGCAGCAGGCCCAGTCCACCCGCATCGGCGAGGTCGTGCAGCAGGCCCGCGCCGCCGCCTCCGAGGAAGCCCACAACGCCAGCGAGCGCACCGTGATGTCGGCGGCCGCGCGCATCGCGGACCAGTTGGCGGATTCGATTGCGAAGGCCTTGGGGCGGAAGTGAAGCCCCGAGCAGCGTGGAGGGGTCCCGGCGCTAGAGCGCTGGGAATCTTAGCGTCGCGAGTGGGCGGCGGAAGTTCACGACTCTAGCTGCCACCCGGCAGGCGTAGAAGCCAGAGATCGGAGCCTCACCTCCCGCACTACCGGTTCTGCGCCGCTGTTGGCACAGGTTCGGCCACAACCTTGGCATGTCCCAATATCGTATGCCCCTGCGCCGACTGGCATTGATTCTTTCCGCGGCTCTTGCGGCCTGCAGCAGCGGAGCCCCGCAATCCACCCAGGACGATGTGGTCGCCGCCTGGACTGCCGCCCCCAGCGACACCTTCAACGGTATCGTGCCGGCGGGCGCGACATTGCGGCAGTTCATCGCCCCGCATGCCGGCGGCACCCGTGTGCGGCTGAGGCTCTCCAATCGCCTGGGTACCGAACCTGTAACGCTGTCACAGGTGTCGGTGGGACTGCGTGATAGAGGATCGGCCCTGCGCCCGGAGTCCCTGCGCACCCTGGCCTTCAATGGGCAGCAAGCCGTAGTCATCGCGCCTGGCGAAACCGCGACCAGCAATTTCGTTGATCTGGAATTCCAGCCGTTCGACAAACTCGGCATCAGCTTCACAGCCGCTTCAACCCTGCGGAATCTGCCCCGCCATTACCAGTCTCTCGAGATTCCTTATCTGTCGCTCTCCGGCGATACCGCATTCCTGCCGCTGCCGCTGGAACAGGCGAGCAACTGGTTCCTGATCTCGGCGCTGGAAGTGCAAGGTGGCGAAGCACGCCACACCGTCGTTGCGCTCGGTGATTCGCTGACCGATGGCTATGTTCCGGCGGCACTTTGCGGGGGCATACTCGGCTCACCCTTCGTCATCGGCCAGGATCAGCGCTACCCGGACTATCTGCAACGCCGGTTGCTCGCGGCCGGCCGCACCGAGCTGAGCGTTGTGAACGCGGGCATTGCCGGCAATCGCGTGAACGCCGAGGGCTTCAGTCCAGAGCATGGGCCCGCCTTGCTTTCGCGCTTGCAGCCGGATGTTCTCGACCTGCCGAACCTGCGCACCGTGATCCTGCTGCAGGGCATCAATGACCTGGGGCTGCAACTCGCTCCCAGCGCCGAACAGCTGGTCGCGGGGCTGTCTGCAGCGGTGAAACAGCTCAAGGCAGGTGGGGTGCGCGTTGTGCTGGGAACCATCACCCCGGGACGCGGCTTTTGCACCGGCCCCCTCAGCGTGCTCGACCCGCTTACTCCCGGGATTCTCAGCGGTAGCGCGGCGGTGGATGAAGCGCGCCAGCAAGTGAACCAATGGGTACGCAGTGGAGCCAGTGGCGCAGATGCCGTGCTCGACGCCGATGCCTGCCTGCGCGATCCGCTAAATCCTTCCTACCTTGCTCGGGCCTACGACAGCGGAGATCACCTGCATCCCAATGTATCGGGGTACGAGGCTTTGGCAGGCTGCGTGGACCTGGAAGCCCTTTAGCCGACATCTGCCATGCATGAGAGCGTTGGCTCAGCTCTGCGTGCAGACCCAGCCCAGGACCTTGGATGGCTGCGGCGCTACCCCCGGCGTCCGCTGCACCTCGATCGTTTCGGGCAGAACAAGTGCCTGCCCCAGGACGATCTTCGACTGGCGCCCGCTGCGCTTCACCGCAACCGGAAACAGGAAGGACGGACCCTCGGTTGCAATGAACAAGCGGGAGGGTGAGACGAAGCGCATCTGCCGCACAGACCCCTCGACCGGCAACGCGGCTTTTGCCACGGCGCTCCACACGGCAGGCTTGGTGGTGCCGATCTGCTGTAGCAAGGACAGTTGCTTGCCCAACGACAGGTTTTCGATAACGGCCAGTTGCCTGCCGTCGTCGCGCCAGGCGACGACCGGCTCCAGCATCTCGGCCCAGGGTGGCTGGCCATCGGTGATCACCTCCACGCGAATGCCTTTCCCGGCCATGCCAACAATCAGGGCATAGCGGGCGTCGTCATCGGCCACCTCCAGTGCGTCGCCGGCACCGAGCTGGGCCGTCGTCGTGCCGCCGCCGTAGTTCACGTCCAGGACCACGCCGCCTTCCACGGCGCGACGCGGCATGATCCTGACCTGGGTGCCGGCGGGAGTCGCCTCGGCACCGAAGGGGATCATCAAGGTTTCGACCGGCCGGAGCCCGTCGTACCAGGCCAACGGGTAGACACGCTCGTCTCCGACGCTGACGACCGACTCGCGGATACAAGCCGCCGCATGGGTCCGGGTGGCGATGGTGCAATGCTCCCCGGCCAGGCGAGCGACCGAGGGTGCCAGTTCCATCACGGCCGGAACGGCATGCGTCGGTATCCGGTAGTGACCCATCAGGCCCACACGGGGATTCAGATGGCGCACGACCTGAAGCAGCGAGCCGTCGACCCAGCCCAGCTCCAGGATGCCCGGTGTCCCGTAGACATCACCCTCGGGCGCCAGCAGCCGGAAGCGGGCGGCTCTTCCCGACGAATCCGCAACCAGCAATTGCTCCGGGTCCGGCTCATCGGGAACGTAGGCAATGCGCTTGCCGTCGGGCGACACCGCCAGCGACACGTATGGATCCGGCTGGGGCTGGCTGCTGTCGGTGTAGCGGTGGATGGATTTGCCGGCACGGCTGACCAGATGGAGTTCCTCGCCGATCCGCGTCACGGCATGGCAGGTCGCCTCCGCCGCCGCAGGGCCACTGGCCGTCAGCGCCACGGCGCCTGCCAGCATCCGAACCACGAGAAAAACCGCGCTTCCTCTCACTTGAATCTCCGCGACCTGTTCAATGCCACAGGTCGCAGGCTGAGGCGTGCAGGCCCGGAACCGCCTCAGCTCTTGACCGCCACCCGCACCAGGCAAGCCCAGCCCACCAGGAACAACAGCCCGCCGAAGGGCGTCACCGCCCCCAGTACGCGCACCCCGCTCAGGGCCAGCGCGTACAGGCTGCCCGAGAACACCAGCACGCCGAGCGCGAAGCAGACGCCCGCGGCGGTCAGCGCGCCGGACGGTTGCAGCTGCCGCGCCAGCACCCCCACCGCCAGCAGCGCCAGCGCGTGGTAGAAGTGGTACTCGACGCCGGTCTTCCACACTGCCAGCAGGTCCGGTGTGAGCTTCGCCTTCAGGGCGTGGGCACCGAAGGCGCCGAGGGCCACGGCGAGAAAGCCATACGAGGCGCCGAGCGCCAGCCAGAGTTTCGAGGTCATTCCGTGGCCTCCACCACGCGGAACTGCATGCCGGCCTTCTGCAGCCGGCGGATCAGGGAATCGCCCATCGCGATGGCGGGGGTAACCACGCCGGCGCTTTTCGGCAGCTTGTCGAAGGCCAGGCACAGCGCCGACTCCGCCAGCATCTTGCTGGTCTCGCCGTAGCCCGGATCGCCGCCGGCCACCTCGCAGCGCACGCGATGCTGGCCGCTGCGACCGAGGAAGGTCACGCGGAACCAGCCGCGGGCGCGCTGCTCCTCGCTGGGGCCTTCACCGGGGTGGCGCAGGGCCAGCAGCTTCCTGCGCGTGAACGGGATCTGCGCACCGGCCACGATCGCGGCGACGCCACCGACCAGCTTGGCCACGCCGCTGAACTCGCGCACCTGCAGGTAGTGCCCGTAGCGGAAGTCCGGCCCGTAGCGGTCCAGCCCCACGGCGGAGCGGCGCACCACCTGCGGGTCGATCGTCGGCATCGGCAGCACCCAGGTACCCAGGGTCTCGTGGAAGCGCACACGTGGCCGCAGCGAGCCGATGCGCCGGTCGAGCGGGAACTGCTCGCGGCGGCGGCGCTGCGCCTTGGCATCCAGGGTCTGGCGCACGCGCGAAAAGGCGGTGACGGCAGAGTGCAGTGTACCGCCGGAGAACTGCCCGCCGGCGCGCACGAAACCCTCGATGCGGATCGGCGATTCCTCCGGCAACTGCTGCACGGTGAAGTACGCGCCGAGGTCGTGGGGGATGCTGTCGAAGCCGCAGCTGTTGACGATGCGTGCGCCGGTCTTGCGCGCCTGCTCGTGGTAAGCCAGCCACATGCGGTCCACGAACTCGGGCTCGCCGGTGAGATCGACGTAGTCGGTACCGGCGGCGGCGCAGGCCGCCACCAGCGGCTCACCATAGCGGATGTAGGGGCCGACCGTGGTGATCACCACCTTGGCGGATTCGGCGACGCGCTGCAGGCTGTCACTGTCGTCCACCTCGGCGGACAGCAGCGGCAGCTGCGCACAACCGGGGTTGATCTCCGCCAGCCGCTGGCGCACCGCTTCCAGCTTCTGCGGATTGCGGCCGGCCAGCGCCCAGCGCAGCTTGGTCCCGCCGTGACGCGCGAGGTATTCCGCGGTCAGCGCGCCGGTGAAGCCGGTGGCGCCGAACAGCACGATGTCATACAGACGCTTCTTCGCAGCCATTTACGCTACTCCCCCTGCCGCATCCTCATCCAGGCCGGCCCTGTTTGCTCAGGGCTGCACCGCATTGAACTCGGCGCGGATCTGCTCCACGCGCTCGCGGTTGTTGTCGAAGTCGTAGTAGCCGGCGCGGCTGGAGGAACGCACGTGGACCACCGGGTTACGGCGCGGGAACTGCAGCTCCAGGTCGTCCCGGTAGCGCATCACCGGGCTGGTGAACTCGACATGGATGTAGTCCTCGGTCTGCAGCACGATCTTGGTGCCCGGCATGGCGGTGATGATGCGCAGCAGGGCCAGGCGCGCGGACTCGCGCGAACCTTCGTAGGCGATGGGCTCGATGCGGTAGTCCGGATCGCGTGAAAGCGAGGACACGCATCGCGAGGCCTGGCAGGGCGCCAGTTCGCCGTCAACGCTGGCCAGTTGCGGCCTGGCGCCGCCGCAGGCCGACAACAGGACAGCAAGGCTAATCGAAGCCGCGACCACCGTTCTCGACATCGACGATTCTCCCGTCCTCTAGGGTGAGGATACGCATCAGGTACCGCGAGTCGAAATTGTAAACCCATTCCTCGCGGTAAACGGCTTCGTAGGCATGACGGTATGCAGGCGACAGCGGGCGCCCGCGCGGCCCCAGCGGGCGCAGCAGGCCAAAGCTCTTGCGCGTGAGCGGCTCGCCGCAGCGCGTCAGCAGCCGGAACTTGCTCAGGCCTGGCACCAGTTCACCGGAATCACAGCGCCGGACGGCGGACAGGTGAAAGCCGTAGCCGTCGGTGTCGATCCCGACGATGCGGCCGTTGCGCAGGCGCAGCACCCGTAGCAGCTGATGCGGGCCGAAGTTGTAGGTCCACTCCTCGGTGTCGGCCAGGATGTTGCCGCCGGGCTGGGGCTGGCCCCAGGCATCGCGGAAGGCCGGTTCGCCGCAGGCGGCCAGCAGGTCAGCAGCGCGATCGCCCTCCGAAACCAGCCTGGAGCCACAGCGCAGGCTGCCGGCCGCCCCAGCCGGGCTGGCCCAGACGAACAGGGACGCCAGCAACAGGCAGGCGATAGACTTGATGATCCCAGACCTCACGGCCCTGAACCTCCGTGTTTTCCGCCTGTCATTAGACCGCATCCTCCTGGACCCCGCATGAACCTTCGCCGCCTCGCTGCCGCCTGCCTGCTCGCCCTGGGCCCCGCTGCCGCATCCGCCGCACCGGTGCAGGCCGACCACGTAGTGGCGGATTTGGTCGCCGAGAACCAGGGGCTGCAGCCGGGCGGCGCGGTGAACCACGTGGCCCTGCGCCTGCAGCCGGACGAGGGTTGGCATGTCTACTGGCTGAACCCCGGCGACTCCGGCATCCCCACCAGCCTGCAGTGGACCCTGCCGGCCGGCATCGAGGCCGGCCCCATCCAGTGGCCCTATCCGCATGCCCACACGCTGGGCGACCTGACCAACTACGGCTACGGCGACGAAACCCTGCACCTGGTGCCGCTGAAACTCAGCGATGCCTGGCAGCCCGGCCAGGGGGTAAGCCTGAAGGCCGAGGCGAAGTGGCTGGTCTGCAAGGATGTCTGCATCCCCGGCAAGGCGACGCTGAGCCTCGATCTGCCGGTGCAGGCCAAGCCCCAGCCGGATCCGGCCTGGACCGCGGCCTTCGCCAAGGCGCGCGCCGAGTTGCCCCAGCCCACGCCAGGCTGGCAGGCGCGCTTCGCCGTTGCCGACGGCAGCGTCACGCTGGGCATTGACGGCATGCCGGTGCACGCCGACCGCGTGGAGTTCTTCCCCGAGCCCAACGACCTGGTGAACCACGCCGCGCCGCAGCGCATCGACGCCGACGGCAGCGGCAAGCTGCGCCTGAGCCAGGGCCTGTCGAGTTATTTCGTCGAAGCACCAGCGGAGTTGCGCGGCGTGCTGGTGCTGCACGAGGGCGGCAAGGCCAGCGCCTACCAGCTGCAGGCCGTGCCGGGCGCGGTAACGGCGGTGCCGGAATCGGCGAAGCCGCCTGCCGCCGCGCCGCAGGACAGCGCGGCGCCCTCGGAGCCGCCGTCGATGCTGCTGGTGCTGGCCTCCGCCCTGCTCGGCGGCCTGATCCTGAACCTGATGCCCTGCGTGTTCCCGGTGCTGTCGCTCAAGGCGCTGTCGCTGATGCAGTCGCGCGGGCAGAGCGACGGCGAGGCGAGGCGGCAGGCGCTGGCCTATACCGCGGGCGTGATCGTGTCCTTCCTGGTGGTGGCCGCGCTGCTGCTGGCCCTGCGTGCCGGCGGCAAGGCCATCGGCTGGGGCTTCCAGCTGCAGTCGCCGGCCTTCATCGGCCTGCTGGCGTATCTGCTGCTGGCGCTGGGCCTGTCGCTGTCCGGCGCGGTGAACTTCGGCACGCGCTGGATGGGCCTGGGCCAGGGCCTCACGCAGAAGTCCGGCAGCGCCGGCGCCTTCTTCACCGGCGTGCTCGCCGTGGTGGTGGCCAGCCCCTGCACCGTGCCGTTCATGGGCTCGGCGGTGGGCTACGCGATGACCCAGGGCAGCGCCGTGGCACTGCTGGTGTTCGCCACGCTGGGCCTGGGCCTGGCACTGCCCTTCCTGCTGCTGGGCTTCTTCCCGCGCCTGGCCGCCTGGCTGCCGCGCCCGGGCGCCTGGATGGAAACCTTCAAGCAGGCCATGGCCTTCCCGCTGTACCTGACGGTGGTCTGGCTGTTGTGGGTGCTGGCGCGCCAGGCCGGCGCCAACGCCGCGGGCCTGGTGATGCTCGGCATGGTGCTGGTGGCCTTCGCGGTGTGGCTGTGGTCGCGCCGCGGCGTGGTCGCCGGCGTGCTCAAGCTCGGCGCCCTGGCGCTGGCCGCCTGGCTGCTGTGGCAGCCGGCGATGGAACCCGGCCCGGCGACCCAGGCCAGCGTCGGCAGCGCGGAGGTCTGGTCCGAGGAGAAGGTGGCCGAACTGCGCGCGCAGGGCCAGACCATCTTCGTGGACTTCACCGCCGACTGGTGCCTGACCTGCAAGGTCAACGAGCGCGTCGCCCTCAAGACCGAGGCAGTGCAGAAGGCCTTCCGCGAACGCGGCGTCGCCTTCCTGGTGGCGGACTGGACCCGTAACGATCCCGCCATCACCCGCGTGCTGGAACGGCATCAACGGCCCGGCGTGCCGCTGTACCTGGTCTACGTCAACGGCGGCGAGCCCAAGCTGCTGCCGCAGGTGCTGACGCCGCAGATCGTGATCGATTCCCTAAACCCCTGAGCCCCATCCCTCACTGAATCACGGAGCCCCCCGATGCGCATGATGAAGATGCTGGTCCTCGCCGCCGCCCTTGGCGTCACCGCCGCCCAGGCCGCGCCGAAGGTCGGCGAAGCCGCCCCGGCCTTTTCCGCCACCGACAGCAACGGCAAGACCGTGCAGCTCGCCGACTACCGCGGCAAGTTCGTGGTGCTGGAATGGAGCAACCCCGAGTGCCCCTTCGTGAAGAAGCACTACGCCGGCAACATGCAGGCCCTGCAGAAGGAAGAAACCGCCAAGGGCGTGGCCTGGCTGACGGTGATCTCCTCGGCACCGGGCAAGCAAGGTCATGTCGACGGCAAGCAGGCCAACGCCCTGACCAAGGAGCGCGGCGCGGCGCCGACTGCCGTGCTGCTCGACCCCACGGGCAAGATCGGCCACGCCTACGACGCCAAGACCACGCCGCACATGTTCGTGATCGACCCCAAGGGCACGCTGGTCTACATGGGCGGCATCGACAGCATCGCCAGCGCCGACGCCGAGGACATCCCCAAGGCCAAGCCCTACGTGAAGCTGGCACTGGCCGAAGCCATGGCCGGCAAGCCGGTGACCGAGGCCGTGACCAAGCCCTACGGCTGCGGCATCAAGTACTGAGAGGGAGGCGGCCGATCAGCCTTCGGCTGCGTGAACCCCTCAAACCGTCATGCTGGCGGAAGCCGGCATCCAGTCCCACCATGAGTAGCCGCCGCACGACTGGATACCGGCTTCCGCCGGTATGACGGCCAATACCCGGAACCGGTTTTCGTCAGGAACGTAGCCGATTTTCCACCGGCAAGCCCGCGAGGGCATGGATGCCCGAGGTAGGGCAACGCATGGAGCATTTGCCGGGCATCCCGGCTTCGCTACGCGAAACCGGGCTACGGGCCGCGTCAGGTGCTGATCGCCGGCGGCTCCGCGGCTGCCACTGCGGGGGGAAGCGCGGAGATCTCCGCATTCCTCGTTGCATCCAGCACCAGGCTGAAATTGCGCACCGGCTCGGCATAGCCCTTCACCGTCATCGGCACGCGCTCCTTCAAGCCCACCTCGCCCGCCAGCTCCACGGTGCGCTCGGCCACCAGGATCTCGGCGTGCAGGGCCTGGTCGCAGAGGCGCGAGGCCAGGTTCACGGTGGAACCCACCGCCGTGTATTCCAGGCGCGAGTGGGTGCCGATGATGCCCAGCGTGACCACGCCGCTGGCCACGCCCACGCCGATGCCCAGCGGCGCCGTCGCGGTGCCCCATTCCGCCGTCAGCGGCACCGTCACGCTGCGGATGCGGCGCGCCAGCTCGATGCCGCAGCGGGCATGGAAGGTGATCGGCAGCGGCGCGCCTACCAGGATCAGGATGCCGTCGCCGGCGTAGTCCTTGATGGTGGCACCGAAGTCCGCCACCGCCTTGCCCACCGCCTCGTAGTACTCGCGCAGCACCTGCAGCACCCGCCCCGAAGGCTGCTCGGCAGCGAAGGCGGTGAAGCCGCGCAAATCACAGCACACCACGGTGATCTCCATGTAGTTCTCGCGCATCGCGCGGTCCAGGCCGCGCTCGGCCACCAGCTGCGCCACCTGCGGCGACAGGAAGCGCGACAGGAACTGGCCGCGCCGGCCCTGGTGCACGTGGTACTGCACGGCGCCGACCAGGAAGATGACCTCGCCCAGCACGGTGGAGATCGCCGCGTGGTGCAGCGGCAGCAGGAAACCCGCGAGCAGGAAGGGCACGGCCACGGCCAGCGCCAGCACGCGTACGCGCTCGGCGCGGTCCGGGCGGCGGTTCAACACCAGGATGATGCCGACCAGGCCTGCCAGCACCGATACCGCCACCGGCGTGAAGAACAGCCAGAAGCCGCCGGTGAGCAGCGACTCCGGATGATTGAACACGCGCAGGAAGCTGCTGATGCGTACCTGCGGCAGCCAGACCGACAGCAATCCGTACAGCAGCGCCGCGGCCTGGCCCACGCGCAGCACGCGATCACCGAAGGCGACGTTGACCTCGGGTGCGGCCGGGATCGTGCGGCGCACGCGCAGGATCCACTCCAGGATCGACATGATCGCCAGCGACTCCGGCAACGCCAGCCAGCCCGACCATGAGGGCGCGCTGGCGGGATCGCCGATGTAGCGCACGTTGAGATAGATGCTGATGCCGATCAGGCCGAGGCCCGCGCCGAGCGCACGCGAGGTGGCGGAGCGGCGGTCGGCGGAGACGAAGGCCAGGCCCATGCCGAGGGCGACGATCGAAACCAGGATGTGAGGGGTGAAGTCGCTCATCAAGTCCGGAGCATGCAGCGATCGGGGGTGGATGAGAGGTCTCGGGGCGCCATTATGGGGGCGCCCGCCCTCGCTCCGTGTGCCGCAGCGCACTCCCCGGGGTCCGGCTATCGGGGCCGCTTCGGGGGTCGTTTTGCACTAACTTGGTGCAAATACCGGGTTCCAGACCCGTCAAAGCCTGCCGTCCGGGGCGGAACTCCTTGATAGTCACGGGAAATACTTCTTACCGGTTATTTTTTGACCACAAGGGTCAAGAGGGATTTTTTTATTGTTGACGGGTACTTGACAAGGGTTGTTGATGTTCAGCGTAAAGAATTTTTCGCTTGCAATCCTTTCGCACATGTTCTTAAATGTTTACACATTTGAGCAATTCAGCCCGTTACTCACGAATCCGCCGCGACGATGGACGAGCACAGCAAATCCGAACGCATCATCCAGCTTGCACAAAAGCTCGGTGTGCTGCGTCCGAAGGATTTGGTTCCGCATGGCATCCAGGCGGAATACCTGCGTCGTCTCTGCGACAAGGGACTGATCAAGAAAGTCGGACGCGGCAGCTACGTGCTCGCCGACACCAACGTCGACGCCAGCGTGTCGCTCGCCATCGTCGGACGCGCCGTGCCCAACGGTGTGATCTGCCTGCGCTCCGCTCTCGCCTTCCACGGTATCGGCGAGCAGAACAACGACGAGGTCTACGTCGCCATCGAGCGCCGCGCCGCACGTCCGCGCGTCGACTACCCGGAGATCAAGGTGGCACGTCTCGGCGGCCCCGCGTTCACCGAGGGCGTGGAGACGCACGTGGTGGAAAACGTAAAGGTTCGCGTCTACAGTCTCGAGAAGACGCTCGCCGACCTCTTCAAGTTCCGCAACAAGATCGGTCCGCATATCGCGGTCGATGCACTCCGCTCGGCGATGAACGAGCGCACGCTGAACATGAAGAAGCTCTGGCATTTTGCAAAGCTGTGCCGTGTCGAGCGCGTGATGAAGCCTTACGTGGATGCCCTGGCCCACTGATCCCAGTGATGTGCCGGTCCCCGTACAGGCCCGCTTTTGCGGGCTTTTTCGTTGATGGAGACCTGAACCGATGCGCACCGCGTTGCTCGCCCTTGCCCTGCTGCTGCCGTCCGTAGCCCCAGCCGAAGACAAGGAGCCGATCGAGATCCCGGCGGAAACCAAGCTGCCGTCCACCGACGGCGGCAAGTCGGAGCCGAACCTGGACTCGCCCGGGCCCGACCTCACCGGCGAGGAACTGCCGGTGATCACCGTGGCACCCAAGGAAACGGTGGACGACAATGCGCTGCTGTTCGAGAACCTGCGCCGCGACCCGGTGGTGTTCGCACTGGTGGCGGAGAAGCCGGGCCTGTCCTTCCACCGGCCGATGTTCCTGCTGCCGGTGAGCTGGGTCGAGGGGCTGGCGGACGGCGAGAAGGAAGCCGAGACCTACTTCCAGATCAGCTTCAAGCAGCGCGTCCTCGGCTCCAACTTCTACTTCGCCTACTCGCAGAAGTCGTTCTGGCAGGTGTTCGACGCCGACCGCTCGCGCCCCTTCCGCGAGACCAACTACAACCCGGAAGTGTTCTACCGCTGGAAGCCCAACGACCGCATCAAGACCTGGGGCCTGGACGTGGGTGCCGAGCACGAGTCCAACGGCAAGGAGATTCCGGACTCGCGCAGCTGGAACCGCATCTACGCCGCCGGCTTCTGGGAGAACCCCAACACCCTGGCCTACCTCAAGGTCTGGTACCGCCTGCCAGAGGATGAAGGCCGCGCGATCGACGACCCCAAGCGCGACGACAACCCGGATATCGAGGATTACTACGGCTACGGCGAGCTGCACCTGCAGCGCAACCTGTTCGGCGCCCGCCGCCACCGCCTGGGCCTGCTGGGCCGCTTCAACCCCGGCAGCGGCAAGGGCGCCATCAACCTCAGCTACAGCGCGCCGCTGTCCAACTACGCGTTCTGGAATTTCTACGTCTGGCAGGGCTACGGCGAGAGCCTGATCGACTACAACCGTGAGGTCACGCGCGTGGGGTTGGGCGTGAGCTTCTCGCGTTGAGGGAGGCTGGGTGGATAAACCCGAGGTTATCTCAGCAGAAGATCACGGCGGGGCATCGGCGCAGTGGTGAGTAGGCTCTGCCAGGCGAAGCGCATCCCACTTTCGAGCTTTACGGAAGGCGGGATGCGCTTCGCTTTCCCGCCCTACGTGAACTGCAGTCTTGGTGAGCGTAAGCGAATGCTTTTGACGTACCGGGTTCCCTTCCAGTAGCGCCTGCCTGGGGGTCGAGTGCAGGGTCGAGCCGGACAGGAGTCCGGCCGAGGGGCCTCAGGCCATGGATGGCCTGTGGGCCCGACCCGTCGCACTCGATCACCAGGCAGGTTGCCCCGCCTCAGCGGGGCCGCGGATGGCAGGGTACGTTTTCTCTTGGTTACTTCTCTTTGTCGTACAACAAAGAGAAGTAACTCGCCCTTAGGCGAAATAAACCTCCAGAGATCAACAGCTCCTGACCGGCGTAGTCGCCGGCATCCCTGCTGCCGCTTCTAACTGAAAGCGCGCGCCCCTCACCCCCACCCTCTCCCCGC